>NZ_WKCB01000064.1 GCF_021606685.1 Pseudomonas syringae | reverse complement strand
CAAGTGCAGCAGACCAACCAAGCCCACTGTCCATCTCTTTTTTTTTTTTCAAAGAAAAAGCCGCCAGACAAGATAACTCCCGTCGTCCGGTGGGCTCGGAGATGTTTAAAAGAGCCAACAGGCCACACGAGCACGCTCGCCTGCCTTGTCAGTAAACCCAAACCTCCACCCGCCGATTCTTGATCCGCCCCTCATCCGCCGTATTCGCCGCCACCGGCATTTGCGCGCCGAACCCACGAATATCCCTTAGCACCACGCCGCTCTTCACCAGCTCGCGACGCACCGCCATCGCCCGCAGTTTGGAGAGCAGCGCGGCCCGTTGCGGGTCGTTCTTGGCATCGCCAAACCCCACCAGCGTCACCTGCTTATCCAGCTTGTCGTGGCTTTTCAAATACGCCGCCACGCGCTGCAAATCCTGGCGGGCTTTGTTGTCGAGGCTGGCGCTGCCTTCCTCGAAACGAAAATTCACGGTCAAGCGCTGGGCGTCACGCGCAATGGCCTGGTAGTCCTCAGGCATCGACGGGCGCGGCGCCACGACCATCGCCTGCACCTGCTGCGCGATAAACCCATTCGCGGCCACAATCGCCTGGCCTTTGCTGCTCTGGGTAAAGTCCACCAGCGCCTTGGCCCACGGGTTGTGCGTCGACGGTGGCAGGTAAAAGAACAAGCGGCGTGACAGCGGATAATCTTCGGTGGCAATCAGGCTGTTAAGCGCCAACATTGGTTGCGAGTCGCCATCTGCAATCGCCACTGCCTTGGCCTGGCGCACATATGGCAGGCCGATAAAACCAATGCCCTGCGGGTCCTGGCTCACGGCATCGGACAATTGCTCGCTGGATTCAAAACGCTGGGCGGGCGCCAGGGGTTTGCCGCGCCGGTTGAGCACCAATTCCTTGAAGGTGTCGTAGGTGCCGGATTGGTCATCGCGCGCATACAAATGAATCGGTCCGCCACTGCCGCCCAGTGCCTCCCACGTGCTGATTTCACCGTTGAAGAGCTGCGCCAATTGCTCGGTATTCAGCGTATTCAACGGATTTTGCGGGTGGACAATGATCGCCAGGCCGTCGATGGCGATCACCTGTTCGGCGCCGGGGCTTTTCAGGTCGCCAAGCGGCTCGAGGTCCACCAACTCACTGTCCTTGATCGGGCGGGACGCGGCGGCCAGGTCCGCCGTGGTTTTTTTCAGCGCAGTGAACCCGGTGCTGGAACCATGGGCCGCAACCTCAATGGTCACGGTCTTGCCCTGGCGCGTCTTGCCGAGTACGCGCTGCTCGTTGGCGCCCTCGGCGGGTTCGCTGTGCACGCCCTGCAACCCCTGCTGCTCCATCAGCCCCTTGACTAGCGCGGGGCCGAGCGCGGCGCCAATGGTGTTCGAACCCTTGATGCGTAACGCGGGGCCTTGGTCAGGAATGGGCAGCGGCGCAGCCACGGCGGGGAGGGCGATTGCGCAACACAGGAACAGAACGCGCAGCATCATGCCGGCACCTTCTCAAGCCAAAGGGAGTGCCGCGAGATTAAGTCAGTTGGGTTGCAATCATGTGACTGGCACACCGGAAGCCTGAATGCGGGAGCTGGCTTGCCCGCGAATGCGGTGGTTCAGTCAGCACATCGGGTCCTGATACACCGCATTCGCGCGCAAGCCCGCTCCCACATTTTGATCTTCATTCGCCTCGATTTCAGCTCAATTCAAGCCAGATCGGCGCATGGTCCGAGGGTTTTTCCAAACCGCGCAGCTCGTAATCCACGCCCGCATCCTTGACCCGCGACAGCAAGCCGTTGGACGCCATGATCACGTCAATCCGCAGGCCGCGCTTGGGCTCATCTTCGAAGCCACGGCTGCGGTAGTCGAACCAACTGAAACGGTCGGTCACGTCGGGGTTCAGGTGACGAAAACTGTCCACCAGGCCCCAGTTCTTGAGGCGTGCCATCCACTCGCGTTCTTCGGGCAGGAAGCTGCACTTGCCGGTTTTCAGCCAACGCTTGGCGTTGTCGGCGCCGATGCCGATGTCGCAGTCTTGCGGGGAAATATTCACATCACCCATCACCACCAGGGCCTGGTCATTGCTGAACTGGCTCTCCAGCAATTGCTGCAAGTCTTCGTAGAAGCGTTGCTTGGCCGGGAACTTGGTCGGGTGGTCGCGGCTTTCGCCCTGGGGGAAGTAGCCGTTCATGATGGTCACCGGGTGGCCGTTTTCATCGGCGAAGGTGCCCCAGATAAAGCGGCGCTGGGCGTCTTCTTCATCGCTGGCAAAGCCTTTGTGCATACTCAGGGCTTCTTTACGCGACAGCAGCGCCACGCCGTAGTGACCTTTCTGGCCGTGGTAATACACGTGATAGCCCAGCGCCTGCACTTCGGCCAGGGGGAACTGGTCATCGTGAACCTTGGTTTCCTGCAGGCCGATCACGTCGGGTTGATGCTTTTCAATCAGCGCCGCCAGCTGATGAGGGCGGGCGCGCAGCCCGTTGATATTGAAAGACACAATTTTCATGGTCGGCAGTCCAGTCCTGGCAAAAGGGCGATGCTAGCCGACAAGTCGGGCGGGGGCCAGCGTGGCGGTCGGGCAGATGCGCTGCTACTGTCTGGGAACGACTGGTGCCGCACAGGTTCGTACTCATAAGAACGCCATCCTTTGAGTGGCGCCCAGGGAGATTCACCGTATGCCTGAAACCTCGACTGCCATTGCCCAAATCCGTCTGCTCAACAGCGGCTATTCCCGCGAGGCCCGGTCCCTGCTGTATCAGGCTTATCGGCATGAGCCGACGTTCGCGTATATTTTTGAAGCGGAACGGCCAGGCTATGAACAGCGTGTTCGCGCCACCGTGCGTGAACTGGTGAAGCAGCACTTCTTTCAGAAGCTTCCCGCCATTGGTCTGTTCGTCGAGGATCGGCTGATCGGTATCGCCCTCATTGCTCCCCCGCAACGGCGCCTGGGGATTACCGAGAGCTGGGCCTGGCAACTGCGCATGTGGCTGAGCACTGGTGTGCGCGGTACGCGGCGGTATCTTGATTATCACCATGCGGTCATGGCCTGCCTGCCAAGCGAGTCGGTGCACGTGTTGCCGCTGTTGGGCATTCACCCGCAGTTCCAGGGCAAACACTACGGCGAGCAACTGCTGGAAGCGGTTCACAACTGGTGCGCGGAAGACCCGCATTCATCCGGCGTGGTACTCGACACGGGCAACTCACGCTACCTGGAGTTCTATAAGCGCCAGGGTTACGAGGAAATTGGCGAAGTCGCCGTAGGACCTATTCTGGAACATGTTTTTTTCCACCCCAATCCCCAGGTCTTACAGGCCGTAACGACTTAACGCAGAATTTTTCAGAATCGTCTGAGTTCTAAGACACTCCCCAGCTCGTGTAGCATCCGCGCCTATGAAGTTTCCAGGAAGAATTACCAGCGGCTTGGTTCTGCTGTTCACTAGCTGCGGCGTATTCGCGCAAAGCGAATTGGACGTGCGGATCAAACCGGCAAACGACGCGTTGAAAGCCAACATCGAAGGCTACATCGGCGGGGTGGGCGATCGTGATGAAGAAGCCTTGCTGCGGTTCAGCCGTGGCGCCGAGGAGCAGGCGCGTAAAGCGGCCCAGGCTCTGGGCTTTTATCAACCACGCATCGAGAGTGCGGTGAAGGGCGGCAAGAACCCGCGCCTGACCCTCACCGTCGACCCCGGCGAACCGGTGCATTTGCGCAACGTGACCCTGCGGGTCGACGGCGAGGCTGCGAACCTCAAGGCGTTTCGCGTGCCTGCCAGCGACGATCTCAAACCCGGCGCCGTGCTCAACCACGGCCACTACGAAGACGCCAAGCGTCTGATCCAGAACCAGGCCTCGCGCTACGGCTTTTTCAGCGGGCGTTTTACTCGCCAGACACTCTCGGTAGACCCGCAAGCCGGCGTCGCCGATATCGAACTCATTTATGACAGCGGCCCGCGCTATACCTTGGGCAAGGTCAGCTTTGCCGGCGATACGCCGTTTGACGAAGAGCTGCTGCAACGCATGGTGCCCTTCAAAAGTGGCGCACCCTACGATTCCGAACTCATCGCCGAACTCAACCAGAACCTGCAAGCCAGCGGCTTTTTCGAAAGCGTGCGCGTGGACGCCGCCCCGGCCGCGTCAACCAATGACGTGATTCCGGTGGCGGTCAACCTCGACACCCGCAAGCCGCGCACCATGGGCCTGGGTCTGGGCTTTTCGACTGACGTCGGCCCACGCGGCAAGGCCAACTGGACGCGTCACTGGGTCAACCCGCAGGGCCATAGTTACGGCTGGGAAGCTGAGCTGTCGGCGCCACGGCAGAACGTCGGCCTGTGGTACGACATCCCACTGGACCCACCGCTCACGGATAAACTGCGCTTCGCCGGCGGCTATCAGAACGAAGAACTCGCCAACACCGACACCTTGAGTAAATTGCTCACCGTCGGCCCCGAATGGCACAGCAAGTTGCCCAGTGGCTGGACCCGCGTGATCTCGCTGAAATACCAGCGTGAAGAATATCGCCTGGGCAACGACTCGGGCCTCAGCAACCTGGTGATGCCGGGGGTCAGCTATTCCTATCTGCGCAGCGATAACCGCATCGACCCGCACAACGGCTACCGCCTGCAATTCGACACCAAGGTGGCCAAAGAGGGCCTGGGCTCCGACACCAACCTGCTGTACGGCACGGCCATGGTCAAAGGCCTCACTACTTTGTGGGACAACCATCGGTTCCTGGCCCGGGCGCAGGTGGGCGGCAGCGCCACCAACGGCTACCAGTCGGTGCCGCCGTCGCTGCGCTTCTTTGCCGGTGGCGACCAGAGTGTGCGCGGCTACGAGTACCAGACGCTGTCGCCGGAGAACGACCGTGGTGACCGTATCGGTGGCCGCTACATGGTCGCCCTGAGCGCCGAGTATCAATATTCCATCGCCGAAAAATGGCGGATCGCGACCTTTATCGACCAGGGCAACTCCTTCAATACCCTGGAATTGCCCAGCCTGAAAACCGGCGTCGGCGTGGGCATCCGCTGGGTGTCGCCCGTTGGGCCGATCCGTCTCGACCTGGCCCATGCCCTGGAAGACCCGGGCGGCATTCGATTGCACTTTTCCATGGGGCCTGAGCTGTGATGCGTGGTGTGAAAATAGCGGGGCTGGCCATGGTGGCCGTCCTCGCCGTGCTGTTGCTGGCACTGTGGGCGGTACTCGGCAGCCAGGCGGGCAGCCGCTGGGCTCTGGGGCGCGTACCGGGTTTGAGCGTGGAGAATTTTCGGGGGCATTTGGGCGGCCAGTGGAGCGCCGACCATCTGCTGTGGCAGCAGGACAGCAGCCGCGTCGAACTCACGGCGCCAACGTTCGATTGGTCGCCGGCGTGCCTGTTGCGCATGACCTTGTGTATCGACCGGTTGGAGGTGGAGCAGGTCAGTCTGCAATTCCCGCCTGGCACGGACGAGAGCAGCGGGCCGATTCAATTGCCCGATCTGAAACTGCCCGTCGCCCTCCAGTTGGGCGATGTTCGCGTCGGCAGCCTGTTGTTCAACGGCAGCGAACAACTCAAGGGCCTGCAGCTGGTGGCGCATTGGACTGCCGCTGGGATGCGCATCGACTCGGTGCACCTGCAGCGCGATGGCCTAGTGCTGGACCTGGCGGGGTTTTTGCTGCCCACCGGAGACTGGCGGCTCAGCGCCAGTGGCAACCTGAGCCTGCCTTACGCGCCGGGCGGTGCGCCGTGGCAGGTGGCGTTGAACATCGAGGGTGATTTGCTCAAGACCCTCAAGCTCGAGGCTGACAGCAGTGGTTACCTGCCGGCCAAACTCAGCGGCGAGCTGCAACCCCTGGCGGAAAACCTGCCCGCGCAGTTGCACCTCACTGCCGACGGCTTTAAACCCAGCGCCGACCTACCCGATACCCTGCGACTCAACCAACTGGACCTGACCGCCAAGGGCAACCTGAAAGACGGCTACCAGTTACTCGGCAAGGCTGTGCTACCTGCGGAAAAAGGCCCGGTGGACCTGCTGTTGCAAGGCAAGGTCGACGCCAAAGGCGCGCAGATCGCCGGCCTCGACCTGAATGCAGGCGAGCAACAAAGCCTCAAGCTCAGTGCCCAGCTGGATTGGCAACAAGGCTTCAGCGCCGAGGCGAAGATTGCCTGGCTGGACTTCCCGTGGCATCGCCTCTATCCGGTGATCGACGAACCGCAGGTGGTGTTGCGTACCTTCAATGGCGAAATCTCCTACAAGGACGGCAATTACCTCGGCAACCTCAACGCCGACCTCGACGGCCCTGCCGGCGCGTTCAAGGTGGTCACGCCGTTCAGCGGCGACCTCAAGCAAGTGTTCCTGCCCGAACTGAAACTGACCGCCGGCCAGGGCAAGGCCGAGGGGCATTTGAACCTGCAATTTGCCGACGGCATTGCGTGGGACACGGCGCTGGACCTGTCGGCACTGAACCCGGCGTATTGGGTGGCTGAATTGCCAGGCACGTTGGCCGGGCCGTTACGCAGCAAGGGTGAGTTCAAAAATGAACAGCTCAAGCTGAATGCCGACCTCGACCTCAAGGGCCGCCTGCGCGGGCAAACCGCCGTGTTGGCGGCCAAGGCAGAGGGCGCGGGCGAGCAATGGACCCTGGCGAACCTCGATATCCGTCTGGGTGACAACCGCATCAACGGCAGCGGCAGCCTGCAGCAACGCCTCGCTGGGCAGATCGACATCAAGCTGACGCGCCTCGCCCAGCTGTGGCCGCAGTTGCGTGGGCAGGTCAATGGCCGCCTCGACGTGGCCGGCAGCCTGCAGGCACCTCAAGGCACGCTCGGCCTCAAGGGGCAGCAATTGGCGTTTGCCGACAATCGCCTGCAAAGCCTCACCCTCGACGCCAAGCTGGACAGCGCCCAGCGCGCCAGGATCGACCTCAAGGGCAGTGGCATTCAGAGCGGTGAGACTCAGGTCGGTACCCTGACCGCCAGTGCCCAGGGCGATATCAAGCGCCAGAACGTCCAGTTGGACCTGGCCGGCCCGTTGGTCAAACTGGCGCTGGCCCTGGATGGCAATCTCGACAAAGGCAATTGGCGCGGGCGTCTGGCCAGCGGCGATGTACAAGCCGGCGGGCAGGACTGGAAGCTTCAGGCCCCGGCGAAAATCGAGCGTCTGGCCGACGGCAAGCTGACCTTTGCGGCGCACTGCTGGGTCTCCGGCCCTGCGAGCCTGTGCGGCGAAGACCAGCGCCTGATGCCCGAGCCCAAGCTGCGCTACCACCTCAAGCAGTTTCCCATCGACAGCCTGGCGGCGTTTTTGCCGAAAGACTTCGCGTGGCAGGGCAAGCTCAACGCCGACGTACAGCTCGACCTGCCCGACAGTGGCCCCAAGGGCGTGATTTCGGTGGATGCCAGCGGCGGCACCTTGCGCGTCAAGGATAAGGACCAGTGGCTGGATTTCCCCTACGACACCTTGAAGCTGGAAACCACCCTCAACCCCAAGCGCATCGACACCCAGCTGAACTTCCGTGGCGGCAAGCTCGGCGAGTTGCTGGTGCAGGCGCAGATCAACCCGTTGCCCAAGAACAAGCCGATCACCGGCAACTTCAGCCTCACCGGCCTCGACCTCGCGGTGGCGCGGCCGTTTGTGCCGATGGTGGAAACGCTCAACGGCAAGCTAAATGGCAGCGGGCGGATTTCCGGCGGGCTGCTGGCGCCGCTGGTCAACGGCAACGTGAACCTGGTGGGGGGCGAAATTTCCGGACCGGAGCTGCCTGTCAGCCTCGAAGGCTTGAACGTGCAGGCGTTGATTGCCGGTGAAAGCGTGCAGCTCAACGGTGGCTGGCGCAGTGGCAAGGCCGGGCAGGGCAGCCTCAAGGGCCAGATCGACTGGGGCCAGGCCCTGGTGGTGGACCTCAGCCTGCAAGGCTCGCAACTGCCGGTGACGGTGGAGCCTTACGCCACGCTGGAAGTGGCGCCCGACCTCAAGATCAGCCTGAAGAACGACAAGCTGGCGATTGCCGGCAAGGTCAAGATTCCACGGGGCGACATCACCGTGCGTGAACTGCCGCCGTCGACGGTCAAGGTGTCGGATGACACGGTGATCGTCGGCAGCCAGACCGAGGAGGGCAAGCCGCCGATGGCGATGGCCATGGATATCGACGTGGCGGTGGGCGAAGACCAGCTCAACTTCTCGGGCTTTGGCCTCACCGCCAAGGTGCAGGGGCATGTGCACATCGGGGACAACATGGACACCCGTGGCGAGCTGTGGCTCAACGATGGGCGCTACCGCGCCTACGGGCAGCGGCTGAATGTGCGCCGCGCACGCCTGTTGTTCGCGGGGCCGCTCGATCAGCCGTTCCTGGATATCGAAGCGGTGAGGGTGACCACCGAGCCGTCCAGGACCGTGACTGCCGGGATCCGCCTGAGCGGCAGCGCCGAGCAACCTACCACGCAGATATTCTCCGAGCCGGCGATGGCCCAGGAAGACGCGCTGTCCTACCTGGTGTTGGGGCGCTCGCGCACGACCACCGGCGAAGACAACAACATGCTCGCCGAGGCCGCCCTGGGCCTCGGTTTGATGGGCAGCGCCGGGGTCACTTCGGACATTGCCAAGAACCTGGGCATCCAGGATTTCGACCTCGATACCCAAGGCAGCGGCAATAACACCGCCGTGGTCGCCAGCGGCAAGATCACCGAGAAGCTCAGCCTGCGTTACGGGGTCGGGGTGTTCGAGCCGGCCAGCACGATTGCCTTGCGCTACCTGCTGAGCAAAAAGGTGTACCTGGAAGTGGCGAGTGGCGTGGCCAGTTCATTGGATATCTTCTACAAACGGGATTTCTAGATCCCAATTGGAAAAAGTAAATGTGGGAGGGGGCTTGCTCCCGATCTCGGTGTTTCAGTCGACTACTACTTGACTGACCCAGCGCAATCGGGAGCAAGCCCCCTCCCACTTTTTGTCTGCATTCCCCCCCACCTGTCGTGAAACTACCAAGCAAGCTAATTATTCCATTTGACATTCGCTGCCTAAGCAGTAACATCTCGTCATACATTCACTGCCTAGGCAGTAATAAGGTGACTTTCGATGAAGCACTTCACCCCTGAGAACTTCCACAACTGCCATCTCGGGCTGTTGTTGGGCCGCGCAGCAATCCTCAAAGACAAGATTATCGACACCCATATGGAGCCCCACGGCGTCACCGCCGCGCAGTTCAAGGTGTTGATCATCATGGCGCAATTTGGCGTCGACACCCCGGCGGAGCTGTGCCGCAACCTGTCCCTGGACAGCGGCTCGATGACGCGGATGCTCGACCGCCTGGAGCAGAAGGGCCTGCTGGACCGCAAACGCTCCGAGCAGGACCGTCGACAAGTGCAGCTTGTGCTCACGCCGGAAGGCCAGCGCCTGGCGGACATGCTGCCGTACATCGGCGCGCAAGCGCTGAACCAGCTGGCTGGCGCGCTGGAGCCCGGTGAGCTGGAAACCCTGGAAAAAATCCTCAAGAAAATTCTGATTGCTGCCGGTGATCCCATCACCCTGCAGCGGGTAGGTAAAGCATGAACATACGTGCCCTCAGCCTGGTGCTGATTGCCATGAGCATGGCCGGTTGCGCCAACTTCAGTGGCCTCGACACCCAGGGCCAGCGCCTTGACGCCAACACCCTGCAAACCGGCAAGTCGTTGAGCGGTGTGACCCTGTCGAGCGCGGCCTGGCCTGCCGCCGACTGGTGGAAAAGCCTTGGCGACCCCCAGCTCGACGGCCTGATCCATGAGGCCCTGCAAAACAGCCCCGACATGCAAGTTGCCAGCGCCCGTGCCCATCAGGCGCAAGCGGCGGCCTATGCGGCGAATGCCGCGCGCATGCCGACCCTGGACGCCAGCGCCGGTGTGACCCGTTCCCGCCTGGCCAGGGATCAGGACCCGCTGGGGCAGGGCGATGCGTACTCGACCGTGCGCAATATCGGCGCCAGCTTCAATTACAACTTCGACCTCTGGGGTGGCCAGCGCGCCGCCTGGGAAGCGGCGTTGGGCCAGGCCCGTGCCGCCGAGGTCGACCAGCAGGCCGCGCGCCTGACCCTTGCCGCCGACGTGGCCAAGGCCTACAGCGATTTGGGCCAGGCGCATATCGTGCGTGACCTGGCCAATGATGACCTCAAGCGCACCCGGCAAATGCTCGACCTGAGCCAGCGTCGCCTGAACTCGGGCATCGACAGCCACTACCAGTTCCAGCAGACCGAAAGCCTGGAGGCCAGCGCCCAATCGCAGCTCATCGACGCCGAAAAGCAACTGCAGAGCGCCAAGATCGCCCTGGCGGTATTGCTCGGCAAAGGCCCGGACCGCGGCAATGAACTGGCGCGTCCCAACGTGCTGAAACCGGCCGCCGTCGCGGTGCCTTCGGTGTTGCCCGCCGAGCTGGTGGGCCGCCGCCCGGACCTGATCGCCGCGCGCTGGAGAGTCGAGGCCGCGAGTAAAGATATCGTCGCCAGCAAGACCCGTTTCTACCCCAACCTCAACCTGAGCGCCAGCGCCGGGGCCGAGTCGTTACTGGGGGATGCGATGTTCGGGTCGGCCAGCCGCTTCTTCAATATTGCGCCGACGATTTCGCTGCCGATTTTCGACGGTGGCCGCTTGCGCGCCGACCTCGACGCCCGCGACGCTGACTACGACCTGGCTGTGGCGCAGTACAACAAGACCCTGGTGCAAGCCCTCGGGGATATCGGCAACACCCTTTCACAACTGCGCGAAACCGGTCGGCAGATCCAGGCCCAGCAGCATGCCGCGGACATTGCCCAGCAGTCTTACGACACCGGCGTGCAGCGCTACAGCTCCGGGATCGGTAACTACCTGGATGTGCTCAGCATCGAGCAGCAATTGCTGCAGGCCCAGCGCCAGCTGGCGACCTTGAATGCGGCGCAGATCGATCTGTCGATTCAATTGATGCAGGCCCTGGGCGGCGGCTACAGCGCCGACAACGTGGCAGCGACCACCCCAGCCACACGCACGGAATAATTTGAGGTATTTGTCATGGCCACTGCCGAAAACACCCAAGCAAACGAACAACCCAAGCAAGACAACAACCCACGCAAACGCAAAGTGATGCTGATCGGCCTGGCGCTGATTGTCATCCTTGGCGTGGTCGGCGTGTGGGGCTGGTATGAACTCTACGGGCGCTTCAATGAAAGCACCGACGACGCCTACGTGAACGGCAACGTGGTGGAAATCACCCCGCTGGTCACCGGCACCGTGGTCAGCATCGGCGCCGACGATGGCGACCTGGTCCACGAAGGCCAGGTGCTGGTCAACTTCGACCCGAACGACGCCGCCGTCGGGCTGCAAAGTGCCCAGGCCAACCTGGCCCGGACGGTGCGCCAGGTGCGTGGTTTGTACAGCAATGTCGATGGCATGAAGGCCCAGGTCAATGCGCAGAAAGCCGACGTACAAACCGCCCAGGACAACTTCAACCGGCGTAAAACCCTGGCGGCCGGCGGGGCGATTTCCCAGGAGGAGCTGTCCCATGCCCGTGACAGCCTGACAGCGGCAAAGAACGCCCTGACCAACCTTGAGCAGCAACTCAAAACCAGCAATGCGCTGGTCGACGACACCGTGATCAGCTCCCACCCGGATGTGCAGGCCGCCGCCGCACAGCTGCGCCAGGCCTACCTGACCAATGCGCGCAGCACCTTGATCGCACCGGTCACCGGCTATGTGGCCAAGCGCACCGTGCAGCTGGGCCAGCGTGTCCAGCCAGGGACCGCGCTGATGGCGGTGATCCCGTTGAACCAGCTGTGGATCGACGCCAACTTCAAGGAAACCCAACTGCGCGATATGCGCATTGGTCAGCCGGTGGACATTGAGTCGGACATCTACGGCAGTGACGTGAAGTACAGCGGCACCGTCGACAGCCTGGGCGCCGGTACCGGCAGCGCGTTTGCCCTGCTGCCGGCGCAGAACGCCACCGGTAACTGGATCAAGATCGTGCAGCGCGTGCCGGTGCGCATCCATATCAATGCCGATGAGCTGGCCAAGCACCCGCTGCGCGTGGGCCTTTCCACCGTGGTCAACGTGGACCTGCACGACCAGAGCGGCCCGGTATTGGCGCAACAGGCGCCGCAAAAGGCCTCGTTCACCACCAACGTCTACGACCGCCAATTGGCCGAGGCTGACGCCATGATCAACCAGTTGATCCATGACAACAGCATCGCCGCACCCAAGGCTGTGCAACGCTGATGAGCAATAACGCCTCCTTCACGCCACCCAGCCTGTTGATGGCCACTATTGGCCTGTCGCTGGCGACTTTTATGCAGGTGCTCGACACCACCATCGCCAACGTGGCGTTGCCGACCATTTCCGGCAACCTCGGCGTCAGTTCGGAGCAGGGCACCTGGGTGATCACCTCGTTTGCGGTGAGCAACGCCATCGCCCTGCCACTGACCGGCTGGTTGAGCCGCCGCTTTGGCGAGGTGAAGCTGTTTCTGTGGGCGACCATGCTGTTTGTGCTGGCGTCGTTTCTGTGCGGTATTTCCACCTCGATGCCCGAGCTGATCGGTTTTCGGGTGCTGCAAGGCTTGGTTGCGGGGCCGTTGTACCCGATGACCCAGACATTGCTGATCGCGGTCTACCCGCCGGCGAAGCGCGGCATGGCCCTGGCGCTGCTGGCGATGGTCACCGTGGTGGCGCCGATTGCCGGGCCGATTCTCGGCGGCTGGATCACCGACAGCTACAGCTGGCCGTGGATCTTCTTCATCAACGTGCCCATCGGCATCTTTGCGGTGATGGTGGTGCGTTCACAGCTCAAGAAACGCCCGGTGGTCACCAGTTACCAGCCGATGGACTACGTCGGGCTGCTGAGCCTGATCGTCGGTGTTGGCGCGTTGCAGATCATCCTCGACAAGGGCAATGACCTGGACTGGTTCGAATCCAACTTCATCATCATCGGGGCGGCGATTTCGGTGATTGCACTGGCGGTGTTCATCATCTGGGAAATGACCGACAAACACCCGGTGGTCAACCTGCGGCTGTTCGCCTACCGCAACTTTCGGATCGGCACCATTGTGTTGATCCTCGGCTACGCGGGCTTCTTTGGCATCAACCTGATCCTGCCGCAATGGCTGCAAACCCAGATGGGCTACACCGCCACCTGGGCTGGGCTGGCCGTGGCGCCGATCGGGATCCTGCCGGTGCTGATGTCGCCGTTTGTCGGCAAGTACGCGCACAAGTTCGACCTGCGCCTGCTGGCGGGCCTGGCGTTCCTGGCAATTGGCTTGAGCTGCTTTATGCGCGCAGGCTTCACCAATGAGGTGGACTTCACCCACATTGCCCTGGTGCAGCTGTTCATGGGCATCGGTGTCGCGCTGTTCTTCATGCCGACCTTGAGCATCCTGATGTCCGACCTGCCGCCGCATCAGATTGCAGACGGCGCGGGCCTGGCCACGTTCCTGCGGACCCTGGGCGGCAGCTTTGCCGCCTCGCTGACCACCTGGATCTGGATTCGCCGCGCGGACCAGCACCATGCGTACATGAGCGAGAACATGACCACCTACGATTCGGCGACCCGCGATGCGTTGCAGGCGCTGGGTGGGGCAGGGCAGAAGGCCTACACGCAGCTGGACCAGATCCTCACCAGCCAGGCGTACATGATGTCCACCGTGGATTACTTCACGTTGCTGGGGTGGATGTTCATGGGGCTGATGTTGCTGGTGTGGCTGGCCAAACCGCCATTTACCGCGAAAGCGGGGCCTGCGGCCTCAGGTCACTGATAGCCAAAGGCTGAAATGCAATCAAACTGTGGGAGGGGGCTTGCTCCCGATGGCAATCTGTCAGTTACCGATTAAGTGACTGACAAACTGCTATCGGGAGCAAGCCCCCTCCCACAGTTGATATGTGTTGTCTGGTCTTAGGCGCCAGGCAACGCCAACTGCGGATTGACGAAGTCAAACGCCGCCAACTGAAACCCTTGCTCATCCACCTGCAGCGCCCAGCCCTGTTTGTCCCAATCCCCCAGCACAATGCGCTTGGCCGCCAGGTCGCCGATCTGCAACTTGTGGATCGCCGGGCGGTGCGTATGGCCGTGAACCAGGGTGCGCACGCCGAATTGCTGCATCACCCGCGGTACTTCCTCGGGCGTCACATCGACAATGTCGTTGGCTTTCATGCGGGTTTGCGCGCGGCTTTCACTGCGCAGCTTGCGCGCCAGCGCGTGCCGGGTGCGCAACGGCAGGTGCCGCAGGATGAACAGCACCATCGGGTTACGCAGGATGCGCCGCAGCTTCATATAGCCAAGGTCGCGGGTGCAGAGGCTGTCGCCGTGCATCAATAGCACGGGCTCGCCCTGCAACTGCACGACACTCGGGTCCTTGAGCAAGGTGGCACCTGCCGCTTTGCAGAACGCCTTGCCGATCAGGAAATCCCGGTTGCCGTGCATGATGAAAATCGCGGTGCCGCTGTCGCTCAGCTCACGCAGAGCCTCGCCAATGGAGCGCTGGAAGGGCGTCATCCCATCGTCGCCAATCCAGGCTTCAAAGAAGTCCCCCAGAATGTACAACGCCTGGGCGCCTCGGGCGCGACCGTGGAGCAGATCCAGAAACGCCCGGGTAATGTCCGGGCGCTCCTCTTCCAGATGCAAATCTGAAATCAGCAATATCACCCAACGATCTCGGCTTTTTCGACGATAACGTCTTCTGCCGGTACGTCCTGGTGGCCTGCTTTGCTGGTGGTCTGCACGCCTTTGATCTTGTCGACGACGTCCTGGCCTTCGGTGACTTTACCGAATACCGCGTAGCCCCAACCCTGCACGTTCTTGCCGCTGTGGTTCAGGAAGGCGTTGTCGGCGACGTTGATGAAGAACTGCGCGGAGGCCGAATGCGGCTCCATGGTACGGGCCATGGCGACGGTGTACTTGTCGTTGGAAAGGCCGTTGTCCGCTTCGTTCTGGATGCTTGGGCGCTTGTCTTTCTTTTCTTTCATGCCAGGCTCGAAACCGCCGCCCTGGACCATGAAGTTGCCGATGACACGGTGGAAAACGGTGTTTTCGTAGTGGCCGGCGTTCACGTACTCGATGAAGTTGGCGACGGTGATCGGCGCTTTCTCGGCGTTCAGCTCGATGACGATGTCACCGTGGTTGGTGGTCAGTTTGACTTGAGTCATGTTCACTACTCTTTTCAGGGAATTCGTGGGTTTGGACGCCCGGGGCGCCTTACCTGTCTGGCTAAACGGCGGCCAGGGCGCGCAGTTTAGCGTGCCCGGCAGGAATTTCGAGGTGGTTTTTTACCGCGCTCGTCATTAAAGCAGTAATTAAAGCAGCAGTTTTTGGTCGTAGCCTGTCAGTGTCTTGACTGCTTCGGCTATTATGAGCCCTTTGTTTTATCTGGCCCCACCCGGCCACGAACCTGTCTGTTCAAGGATCCTATGAGCAAGCCCACTGTCGACCCTACCTCGAATTCCAAGGCCGGACCTGCCGTCCCGGTCAATTTCCTGCGCCCGATCATCCAGGCGGACCTGGATTCGGGCAAGCACACGCAGATCGTCACCCGCTTCCCGCCAGAGCCCAACGGCTACCTGCACATCGGTCACGCCAAGTCGATCTGTGTGAACTTCGGCCTGGCCCAGGAGTTCGGTGGCGTCACGCACCTGCGTTTCGACGACACCAACCCGGCCAAGGAAGACCAGGAATACATCGACGCCATCGAAAGCGACATCAAGTGGCTGGGCTTTGAATGGTCCGGTGAAGTGCGCTATGCCTCCAAGTATTTCGACCAGTTGTTCGACTGGGCGGTCGAGCTGATCAAGGCCGGCAAGGCCTACGTTGATGACCTGAGCCCGGAACAGGCCAAGGAATACCGTGGCACGCTGACCGAGCCGGGCAAGAACAGCCCGTTCCGCGACCGTTCGGTCGAAGAGAACCTCGACTGGTTCGCCCGCATGCGCGCCGGTGAGTTCCCGGACGGCGCCCGCGTGCTGCGCGCCAAGATCGACATGGCCTCGCCGAACATGAACCTGCGCGACCCGATCATGTACCGCATCCGCCACGCCCATCACCACCAGACCGGTGACAAGTGGTGCATCTACCCGAATTACGACTTCACCCATGGTCAGTCGGACGCCATCGAAGGCATCACTCACTCCATTTGCACCCTGGAGTTCGAAAGCCATCGCCCGCTGTACGAATGGTTCCTCGACAGCCTGCCGGTACCGGCGCACCCGCGTCAGTACGAGTTCAGCCGCCTGAACCTGAACTACACCATCACCAGCAAGCGCAAACTCAAGCAACTGGTCGATGAAAAGCACGTGCAGGGCTGGGATGACCCGCGCATGTCCACCCTGTCGGGCTTCCGCCGTCGCGGCTACACCCCGGCGTCGATCCGTAACTTCTGCGACATGGTCGGCACCAACCGTTCCGACGGCGTGGTCGATTTCGGCATGCTCGAGTTCAGCATCCGCCAGGACCTCGACGCCAACGCCCCGCGCGCCATGTGCGTGTTGCGCCCGCTGAAGGTCGTGATTACCAACTATCCGGAAGACAAGGTCGACAACCTCGAGCTGCCGCGTCATCCGCAGAACGAAGCACTCGGCGTGCGCAAGCTGCCGTTCGCGCGTGAAATCTACATCGACCGTGATGACTTCATGGAAGAGCCGCCAAAAGGCTACAAGCGTCTGGAACCGAACGGCGAAGTACGCCTGCGCGGCAGCTACGTGATCCGTGCCGACGAAGCGATCAAGGACGCCGATGGCAATATCGTCGAACTGCGTTGCTCCTACGACCCGGAGACCCTCGGCAAGAACCCTGAAGGCCGCAAGGTCAAAGGCGTGATCCACTGGGTGCCGGCCGCGGCCAGCATCGAGTGCGAAGTGCGCCTGTACGATCGTCTGTTCCGCTCGCCGAACCCAGAGAAGGCTGAAGACAGCGCCAGTTTCCTCGACAACATCAACCCTGACTCCCTGCAAGTACTCACTGGTTGTCGTGCCGAGCCATCGCTTGGCGACGCACAGCCGGAAGACCGTTTCCAGTTCGAGCGCGAAGGTTACTTCTGCGCGGATATCAAGGACTCCAAACCTGGTCATCCGGTATTCAACCGTACCGTGACCTTGCGTGATTCGTGGGGCCAGTGATTCTCTAAGGAAGCCGTTGTGCTAACGATCTACAACACACTCAGCAAGACCAAAGAAGTCTTCAAGCCGCTGGATGGCAACAAGGTGCGCATGTACGTGTGCGGCATGACCGTGTACGACTACTGCCACATCGGCCACGGCCGCAGCATGGTTGCCTTCGACCTGGTGACCCGCTGGTTGCGTTTCAGCGGCTATGACTTGACCTATGTGCGCAACATCACCGACATCGACGACAAGATCATCAACCGCGCCAACGAAAACGGCGAGTCGTTCGACGCGCTGACCGAGCGCATGATCGCCGCGATGCACGAGGATGAGGCCCGCCTCAACATCCTCAAGCCGGACATGGAGCCGCGTGCCACGGACCACATCCCTGGCATGCACGCAATGATCCAGACCCTGATCGACAAGGGTTACGCCTACGCCCCGGGCAATGGCGACGTGTACTACCGCGTCGCCAAGTTCATGGGCTACGGCAAGCTGTCGCGCAAGAAAATCGAAGACCTGCGCATCGGCGCGCGTATCGAAGTCGACGAAGCCAAGCAGGACCCGCTCGACTTCGTGCTGTGGAAAGGCACCAAGCCGGGCGAGCCGAGCTGGGAGTCGCCCTGGGGCGCCGGGCGCCCGGGCTGGCACATCGAATGCTCGGTGATGTCCACCTGCTGCCTGGGCGACACCTTCGACATTCATGGCGGCGGCAGCGACCTCGAGTTCCCGCACCACGAAAACGAAATCGCCCAGAGCGAAGCCGCCACCGGCAAGACCTACGCCAACGCCTGGATGCACTGCGGCATGATCCGCATCAATGGCGAGAAGATGTCCAAGTCCTTGAACAACTTCTTCACCATCCGCGACGTGCTGGCAAAGTATCACCCGGAAGTCGTGCGTTACCTGCTGGTGTCCAGCCATTACCGCAGCGCAATCAACTACTCGGAAGACAACCTCAAGGACGCCAAGGGCGCCCTGGAGCGTTTCTACCACGCGTTGAAAGGCCTGCCGGCCGTGGCGCCTGCTGGCGGTGAAGCGTTCGTGGCACGCTTTACCGAAGTGATGAACGACGACTTTGGTACACCGGAAGCGTGCGCGGTGCTGTTCGAGATGGTGCGCGAGATCAACCGCCTGCGTGAGAGCGATCTCGACGCGGCGGCAGGCCTCGCGGCACGCTTGAAAGAACTGGCCAGCGTGCTGGGTGTATTGCAGATGGAAGCCGATGACTTCCTGCAAGCCGGCGCCGAAGGGCGTGTGGATGCGGCGCAAGTGGATGCGCTGATTCAGGCGCGTCTGGCAGCGCGTACCAACAAGGACTGGGCGGAATCTGACCGTATCCGTGACCAACTGACCGCGATGGGTGTGGTGTTGGAAGACGGGAAGGGTGGGACGACGTGGCGGTTGGCTGATCAGGCTTGATCGGTAAACGCTGAATGAAAAACGCCCCGACTGGTTCGGGGCGTTTTTTTTTTTGCTCGGGTTATGGATTCAATGTTATGTGCCTGCTACGCCTTCAACTGTTCGAGTTTTGCGGCCATAGCCTCCAGCGTTTCCCGTGCCCCGCTGATTTCGTGCCGCAGATCAAAAATGTTGTAGCGATCATTTGATCGTATCGGGTCGGTACCCACGTATTTTGCTGAGCCAAAGTCAACCGGATAAGCGGTGTTGGTGGCCGCGTCGTAGTGAATGTTGCGACTTTCCAGATCGTTATGTGCAATGCCGCTCTTCTCCAGTTTGGCCAACATTTTCAAAAGACTGTCGTTCAACCCTGATGGCAGGGGAGCGGGGGATTGCAGCAGGTCCTCCAAGGTTGCCCCTGGAATGTTGGGCATGCGTATATAGGAAATGGTGTTATCGGTATTGTTACCCAGGAACGTCGCAGCGTCTGATCCGTAGTACTGGTTGAATAGCTTCACCTCCAACTTCATGGCGGGAACTCGTTGCGCCGCTGGCAGTGGATAGCTCGCTTTGATTACGTAGGCGGGATCACTCGCGTCGGTGTAAACGATTGCTCGAGAGCCGAACCCGACGGGGTCTCCCAATGTGACGTCTGCTACCTCCTCCACTTGGGGGTTGCCGCCTTTGACGCCCCTCAAGCGCCATACACCGCTCTCGTCCGGGCGGGCGATTTTGCCGCTGCTGACCAGTTGGGTGGGGTCCTCAGGGTCGGGTATTCTCAAGACAAAGTGTTGCCCATCACCGGCGTCCGGCACGCGAGCTACGAAATATTTTTTTCCATTGAAGTTGATTGTTTTTGCGCCCGACCGTTCCAGGCGAATGTTCGGACCTGCCGACAGGACGGGGGAAATTTCGTTGCTGAGAGGTTCCAGTTCTGGTGGAGCAAATGAATCCTCGACCTCTGCGCCGGCACCGGCCGCCGCAGAGAACAGGGTCGTGAGAACACCCTCAAAGGCTTCTGAGCTGCCGTCACTGCGCTCTGCGCGATTGTCGCCCTCGAGGGCTTTTTGCGTTCCGAGCGTGGCTTGAGCGACGGCACCTATACCTGTCGCTATTGCAGCAGGTGCGCCGAGCGGCGCGAGCCCGGCGGCAATTCGCACGCCGGCAGAAATATCATTCAACCAGGTATCGCGCGTGACTTCGCTGTTGGATTTGATTGCGATATCGGCGTCGCTGCTCATGCGCTGCCGGGTCTGGTCGCGAATATAGGTAAAGACATCGCCGTGGATGCTGATATTGGCGCGATCAATGGTGATGCCTTCCTCGTTGTCCCAGCCTCCGTTACCCAAATGCTCGAGCGCGGATTCGACGCCATATTTGCCGAACGCGCCGCCATCTTGCCGGTTATACAGGGAAAAATGCGAGGCCAGGGCTTTACGCTTTTCCGGATCCCTGGACTGCTCAACGATCCAGTCGTCCATTCTTTCCAGCGATGAAAAGCGCAGGAACGCCGGTGATGCGCCGGGTATATAGAGGATCTGGATGCCATCGCGGCGGCCATTGCTAAAAAGGTATTGGCCATCGTCCTGGGCCGTGAACCGAATGATGTCGCTCGCGCCCCAGCCATTGATGTCCAGGGCATGCGCGCGAACCTGTCCTTTAGCGGGCGTCTGGGTCTCCAGCTGGGCCAGCGACAGGGGCGCTTTTTCGTCGACGGGAATGTTGGAGACCGCTTTCATGAGGATTCGATAGTCATCGCGGGTCAAGCGCTGCTCTTCAGGCATCCCCTGTCGCTGGGTGGGCGTTGCGTTTTCGCAGGTGATGAGTTGCTGGCGCGCCAGGGCGATAAATTGGCCTTTCGCAACGGTGCGGTAGTCCTTTCCATGTTTCTGCCAGAAAGCCTCCATTTTTTGGGTGAAGGCCCCCTGGAAGTCGGTTTTCCAGGCCGAATGCATCAGCTTCGACGGTGCCAGCGGGAATTCATTGTGGGCGCCATAACCGCCTTTAGTACCCAGACCTGCGCCTTGGGTGTACAGGCCGGCCCTTGAGTCGAGTTCTCCGGGGTTCCAGTCATGTTCGCCGAAGTTGCTCAACAGCGCTTGGGCGACGGTTTGCGAACGATAGGGCTCTTCGTCGAGATGATCCCAGCCGGTTTGTGTATGGGTGTCTGGCCCCGACTGGCCGCTCTTGAATCGATTCAAATAGATGCTGCTGGAGTCGACCTCCTGGCCAGTGAGCTTCTTGAGTTCGCCATCGGCCCATCGTTTTGCTTCTGTGTAAACGTCTGGATAGTCTTTTGCCAGATCCTTCGACAGCTGCTTATAGGCCTGCAAGGCCACTGTGCCGGGCACGTGCGCAGGGGGTAGGGGGTTAGCCAGACGGCTGTAGGGCGGGTTGCGGCGCTGTGCAGAGAACGGCTCGGACCTTGAGGCCACGGTCGGTTCTTGTTGCATCGGTGCAGAGGACGGGGGCTCAAATGACGGGGGGTTGAGCACTATGCTGTATTGGACTGAATGGGCTTTCATCGATGGGCTACCTGGCGCAAGGAGAAGTTGCTGCGTAGCATTTTTCAGCAGACTGCAAAAAATGCCGTCAGCACCCGTGAGTGATTGACCGGCGCTACGCAGGGCGCTGCATCGACAACTCTGCAGAAGAGAGTGGGAAAGGAATGCAAGGCGTATCTGGCGGTTCGATAGGGCTTTTCACCTGCTCGTGCGCGAAAGCGTGCAAACAGGCGAAGCGAGTGGCGTGGGCAGTGGCGAAGCGGTTTCAGCGTTTATCGGCCATTCCCGCCACAACTGCCCTGGGTAGGCTCACGGGAGGACGGCCAGCATCATCGCAGGCAAGCCCCACCGTTTTTATCGAAGCCTCTCAAGGGCTCAGCGGCGGCTGCTGACCTCAGCCGGTACGTCATCACCGGCCATGCGCTTGCGGAACAACGCCGTGCGCGCCAGCAGCAAGGTGGTCACCGGCACGGTGATCGACAGCAAAATCGGAATCAACCACCCGTGCAGTACCGGGCCGGACTTGAGCACCGAAAAATAGATGATCGACGCCAGTGCCACGCACCACGCGCCCAGCGTCGAGGCGAGTGCTGGCGGGTGCATGCGCTGGAAGAAGTCCTTCATGCGCAGCAAGCCGATCGCGCCAATCAAGGCAAACACGCTGCTCAACACCAGCAGCACCGCGACGACGATTTCCATCCATAACGGCATCATTCAATCACCTCCCCACGCAGCAGGAATTTCGCCAGGGCAAACGAGCCGACGAAGCCGAACAGCGCAATCAGCAGCGCCGCTTCAAAGTAGGTGTCACTGGCATAACGAATGCCGAGTACCAGCATCATCAGCATCGCCAGGATGTACAGGTAGTCCAGCGCCAGGACCCGGTCCTGGGCTGACGGGCCTTTGAACAGGCGGACCAGCGTCAGCACCATGGCCAGGGAAAACAGGAACAGGCTGAACAGGATCGCATTGGAGAGCAGGGCGCTCATTCGAAGATCTCCATCAGGGGCCGCTCGTAGGCGGTTTTGAAGTGCTCGATAAACGCCGCCTCATCTTCCAGGTCGAACACGTGCAACAACAGGATGCTGCGGTCCAGCGCCAGTTCCGACCAGATGGTGCCGGGCACCACGGTGGTGATCATCGACAGTGCGGCCAGACCGTTGGCGTCGCGCAGGTCCAGGGGGATTTTGATAAAGCACGAACGCGGCGGGCGCGAGCCGCAGGTCAGCACGCCCCAAGCCACTTGCAGGTTGGAGACGATCACATCGCGGCCCACCAGGAAAAACAGGCGGATGATCACGCCGGGGCGACGGATGCGGATCGGCAAGGGGCGCAACGGCGCCATCAACAGCGGCGCGAGAAAGCCCAGCAGCGCGCCAAGCAACAGGTTGCCCGGGCTCACTGACAGGTTCAGCACCAGCCACAACATCCACAACGCGAGGGACAACCACGGGGCAGGGAACACGCGCTTCATGGTTGCACCTCCTGCGCGGTCACCTTGGCTTCAGGGCTGGGCACCGGGCGCGTGGCCATCACCGCCATCACGTAGCTTTCGGGGTTGTTCAGGCTCTTGGCGGTGGCCAGGGTGTAACGCATCAACGGCTCGGCCTTGAAGGTCAGGGCGATACTCAGGCCCAGCAGGAAGAAGATCGGTACACACTCATAGCGCCGCAACAACGGCGATGGGCGTTCTTCCGGGGTCCAGAAACGCTGGATGCCGAGGCGGGCGAAGGCGATCAGCGAGGCCAGCCCGGACAGGATCAGCAGCGCCACCAGGCCCCAGGCGGCCGGGCGGATCGGTTCATCGACAGCGTTGCCCAAGCCCAGCGGGTTGACCAGCGCGCTCAACAGGCTGAGCTTGCCGATAAACCCGGACAGCGGCGGCATCCCGATAATCAGCAGCGCACAGGCGACAAAGCTCAAGCCCAGGAACGCCATGGTCCAGGGGATCACCTGGCCGACCACGGCTTTTTGCTCGTCATCCAGGTTCACCCCCGGACGTGGGTGCAGGGACTCCATGGCTTTGGGCAGTGCGTCGATTTCCTCATCCAGCGGCAGGTCGTTGGCCGAGCGCGAACGCTCGATCAGCTCGGCCAGCAGGAACAGCGCACTCAATGCCAGGGTAGAGCTGACCAGATAGAACAGCGCCCCGGCGGTCAGGCTCGGTTGGGCAAACCCCACCGCCGACAGCAAGATCCCGGCCGACACCAGAATGCTCAAGCTCGCCATACGTTCCAGGCGTTGCGCCGCCACCATCGCCAGCGCCGCGCAGATGATGGTCGCCATGCCGCCATACACCAGCCAGTCGCCGCCAAACAGTGCCGAGGCACCGGCCTGGCCGGAGAACAGCAGGGTCCACAGGCGCAATACGGTGTACACGCCGACCTTGGTCATGATCGCAAACATCGCCGCCACCGGCGCACTGGCCGAGGAGTAGGCGGGCGCCAGCCAGAAGTTCAGCGGCCACATGCCGGCCTTGGCCAGGAATGCGGTGGCGAGGATCGCTGCACCGGCGTGCAGCAGGCCGCGATCGGCCTCTGGCACCAGCGGGATTTTCAGCGCCAGGTCGGCGAAGTTCAGCGTGCCGGTGACGCCGTAGATCATCGCGGCGCCGATCAGGAACAGCGACGACGCCAGCAGGTTGATCGCAATGTAATGCAGCCCCGAGGACACCCGCGCACGGCCCGAGCCGTGCAGCATCAGGCCGTAGGAGGCGGCCAGCAGCACCTCGAAGAATACGAACAGGTTGAACAGGTCGGCGGTCAGGAACGCGCCGTACAAGCCCATCATCTGCACCTGGAACAGCGCGTGGAAGCTGGTGCCGGCGCGGTCCCAACGGGCCATGGCGAACAGCAGCGCACTGACGCCGATGATCCCGGTCAGCACCAGCATCAGTGCCGAAAGCTGGTCGACCACCAGCACGATGCCGAACGGCACCTGCCAGTTGCCCGGCAGGTACACCCCAATCGAGCCGGGGCCGCCTTTTTGCGTCCAGTACAGCAGCAGGATCGCGATGCCCAGGCCGATGGCGCTGGAAAACAGATTGATCTTGGCCTTCAGCGGGCGGCGTTTTTCCCCGAGCATCAGCATCAATGCGGCGGTGAGCAACGGCAGCAGGATCGGCGCGACGATCAGTTGATTCACCCAATTCATTCCTTGGGCTCCCGGCCGTCAACATGGTCGGTGCCGGTCAGGCCCCGTGACGCCAGCAGCACCACCAGAAACAGGGCGGTCATCGCGAAGCTGATCACGATGGCCGTCAGCACCAGGGCCTGGGGGAGCGGGTCGGTGTAGTTGAGCAGGTCTTGCGGCACGCCGTCCTTGATGATCGGCTCCTTGCCGATAAACAGGCTGCCCATGCTGAAAATGAACAGGTTGACCCCATACGACAGCAGGCACAGGCCCATCACCACCTGGAACGTCCGTGGCCGCAGGATCAACCAGACGCCGGAGGCCGCCAGGACCCCAATGGCAATTGCAATGACTTCTTCCATCAGGCGGCTCCTTCCGTTGCGGCAACCACTTTGGCCTGGTTGCTCGGTTTGTGCGCGCGCACGGATTGGTGACCGAGGGCGGTGAGCATCAGCAGCGTCGAGCCGACGACCATGGCGTACACGCCGACGTCGAAGAACAAGGCGCTGGCGATGTGAATGTCGCCCAACAGCGGCAGGCTCAAATGCCAGGTGTGGGTGGTGAGGAACGGGTACCCGGCAAACAAGGCGCCGAGCCCGGTCAGCGTCGCCGAGAACAACCCGAAGCCCATCCAGCGCATCGGCCGCAGGCTCATCTGTGCCTCGACCCACTGCGTACCCGCGACCATGTACTGCAGGATAAACGCCACCGACATCACCAGCCCGGCGACAAACCCGCCGCCCGGCTGATTGTGGCCGCGCATGAACAGGTAGAACGACACCACCAGCGCAATCGGCAGCAACAGGCGCACCAGCACCGCCGGCACCATCATGAAGCCCAGGGCGGTGTCGCTGGCTTGGCGTGGGTTGACCAGATCGGTGGCCACGTCCGGTGCCAACTGGCGTTGTTGTGCGGGCAGTTGCATGCTTTCTTTGGACGGGCGGAAGCGCCGCAGCAGGGCGTACACCGTCAGCGCCACCGCGCCGAGTACGGTGATTTCACCCAGGGTATCGAAGCCACGGAAGTCCACCAGCATCACGTTCACCACATTGCTGCCGCCGCCTTCGGGCAGGGCGCGGCTGAGGTAGAACGAGGAGATATCGTTGGGCGTCTGGCGGGTCAGCATCGCGTAGGACAGCAGCGCCATGCCGCCGCCCACCACGGTGGACAGCAGGAAGTCACGCAGGCGGCGGATGCGCGCCTTGCGCAGCGAACTCGGCAGTGGCGACACCTCTTCGATCCGCCGTGGCAGCCAGCGCAGGCCGAGCAAAATCAGCACCGTGGTGACGACTTCTACGACCAGTTGCGTCAGCGCCAGGTCCGGCGCCGAGAACCACACAAAGGTCACGCAGGTCATCAGACCGCACACGCTGACCATGGTCAGGGCCGCCAGCCGGTGGTACTTGGCCTGCCAGGCGGCGCCGAGTGCGCAGGCAATCGCCAGCAGCCACAGGGTGACGAACACGATGGAACCGGGGATTTTCGGGCGGTCGCCCCAACTGAGGCCGCTGTTGAGCATCGGGATCATGCCCGCGATCACCGCCGCCAGCACCAGCAGGAACAGCTGGGTCTGCAGGCGTTTGGTGCTGATGCGTTTCTCGATCTTGCGCACGCCGCGCATCATCACTACCAGGCTGCGCTCGAAACCGCGTTTGCCATTGAAGTAGCTGATAACCGGCGGGTACTTGAAGCGGCCGCGCTTGAGCTGCTTGCGCAGCAACAGGTAGAGCACCACACCGCCGGACATGGCCACCAGGCTCATGATCATCGGCGCGTTCCAGCCGTGCCAGATCGCCAGGCTGTACTCCGGCAGCACGCCGCCTACCACCGGCAGGGCGGCGGCGGCGAGGATCGAGCCGACCACCTGGGCCGGGAAGATACCCACCAGCAGGCAGGTGAACACCAACAACTCCACCGGGGCGCGCATCCAGCGCGGCGGTTCGTGAGGCGTGTGCGGCAGGTTGGTGGCGGGTGGGCCGAAGAACACATCCACGGTAAAGCGCAGTGCATACGCCACGCTGAAGGTGCCTGCAATGGTCGCGATCAGCGGCAGGGCGATCTCCACCCATTGGGTCGACGAGATAAACACGGTTTCGGCGAAGAACATCTCTTTGGACAGGAAGCCATTGAGCAACGGCACGCCCGCCATCGACGCACTGGCCACCATCGCCAGCGTCGCGGTAAACGGGATAAGGCGCACCAACCCGCTGAGCTTGCGGATATCCCGCGTGCCGCTTTCGTGGTCGATGATGCCCGCCGCCATGAACAGCGAGGCCTTGAACGTGGCGTGGTTGAGAATGTGGAACACCGCTGCGACGGCGGCCAGCGGGCTGTTGAGGCCCAACAGCAGTGTGATCAGCCCCAAGTGGCTGATGGTGGAGTAGGCCAGCAGGCCCTTGAGATCGTTCTGGAACATGGCGCAGTAAGCGCCGAGGAGGAGGGTCAGGGCGCCGGCACCGCCGACGATCCAGAACCATTCTTCGCTGCCGGACAGCGACGGCCACAAGCGGGCCAGCAGGAACACGCCGGCCTTCACCATCGTTGCCGAGTGCAGATAGGCTGAAACCGGGGTCGGTGCCGCCATGGCGTGAGGCAGCCAGAAGTGGAAGGGGAACTGTGCGCTTTTGCTCAAGGCGCCGATCAGCACCAGGGCCAGCATGACCGGGTACAGCGAATGCGCACGAATCTGATCGCCCGCCGCCAGTACCAGGTCCAGGTCATAGCTGCCGACGATATGCCCCAACAGCATCACGCCCGCCAGCAGGCACAAGCCGCCGGCGCCGGTGACCATCAGCGCCATATAGGCGCCGCGACGTGCGTCGGCGCGGTGGTGCCAGTAGCCGATCAGCAGGAACGAGAACAGGCTGGTCAGCTCCCAGAAGAACACGATCTGTATCAGGTTGCCGGAGATCACCAGGCCGAGCATGGCGCCCATGAAGGCCAGGAAAAACGCGAAGAAGCGCGGCACCGGGTCGTCCGGCGACATGTAATAACGCGCGTACAGCGACACCAGCGTGCCGATGCCCAGCACCAGCATCGAGAACAGCCAGGCAAACCCGTCCATACGCAACACGAAGTTCAGCCCGAGGCTGGGCAACCACATGAATTCTTCGCGGATCACGCCACCGTGGGCGATCTGGGGGTACAGCAGGGCGACTTGAAGAGTGCCGACCAGGGCCACAAGGCCGGCCAGCAGGGATTCGGTGTTACGTGCGTTATGCGGCAGCAGGGCCGCCAGACAGCTGCCAATGAATGGCAGAAGCAGTAGAACTATCAGGGACATAGGCTTCTAATCTGCGGGAGTTTGGGATGCATCATACGTGCCGCTTTCTCGATCACCAAACGGCAAGATGTGGCAGGATCCTACAAGGTAGGACGAAACGGCTGATTTAGCATTGTTTCCAGGCGCCACTTTCCACGTGTGGGAGCGGGCTTGCTCGCGAAAGCAGTGGGTCAGCCGACACCGATGTTGAATGTCAGCCTGCATTCGCGAGCAAGCCCGCTCCCACATTTGACCGCGTCGGGGGTTAGCCCTGTCGCTCTTGCTCCAGTTCTGCTTCCAACGCCAGCGCCTTCTGCCCCTTGGTCTTCATCTCGCTGACAATCACCGCCGCCACAATCAACGCGGCCCCCAGCATCGCAATCGGCGGGAAGCGTTCCCCCGCAATTCGCCCCACCACGCCCGCCCACACCGGCTCACCGGCATAAATCAATGTGGCGCGCGTCGGCGAAACACTCTGCTGCGCCCAGTTCATGGCCACCTGGATGACCGCGCTGGTCAAGCCCAGGCCCACCGCGCTGAACAGCAGCAACCATGAAAAGCCCGGCAGCGCCTCGCCCATCGGCACCACCATCAGGAACGACAACAACGACGCCGTGGCCAGTTGCACCACGGTCACCCGGCGCACATCCACTTGGCCGGCAAACGCGCTGATCAGGATGATTTCGGCGGCAATCGCCACAGCGCCGATCAAGGTGGCGATTTCACCGGGGCTGAAATTCAGCGAAGCGCCGGCGGGCCCGGTCAGCAGCATCAACCCGGCAAACGCGAGCATGATGCCGATGCTCGGCATCAACCCCGGGCGACGGCCCAGCACCAACCATTGCAGCAATGGCACGAACGGCACGTAAAGCGCGGTGATAAACGCCGACTGGCTGCTGAGGATGGTTTGCAGGCCGATGGTCTGCAAGCCGTAGCCAAACATGATCGCCACGCCGATAAACACCCCGGCCTTCAGCTCGAACAGGGTCAGGTCCCGCAGCGTGCGCACTGAGAAGAAGCCGACCACGATGGCCGCGGCAGCAAAGCGCAGGCCGACGAAAAACATCGGCCCGCTGACGGTCATCGCGTGCTGCACCAGCAAAAACGTGCCGCCCCAGATCATGGTGATCACCACCAGAATGCATTCGGCTTTGCTGAAACGGTTGAAACGGGAGGAAGCGTTCGGGGTGGTCATGGCGGCTCGGTCTTGCAAGGGAAGGGTACGGACCGCACAATGCGCCGCACGCTGGGCAGTATACTGCGCACACCTACTCATTGAGCAATATAGTGCACAAAGAAAATCCACAACGGGCCTCGGTCCTGCAGCACGTCAGCCAGAATGTCCGTCGTCTGCGGCATGCTGCCGACTTGAGCCAGACCGCGCTATCGGAGAAATCCGGGGTCAGCCGGCGCATGCTGGTGGCCATCGAGGCAGGCGAGAAGAACGTCAGCCTGTCCACCCTCGACCGCGTGGCCGAAGCGCTGGAGGTGGCCTTCAGTGACCTGATCCAGGCCCCGGACGCGCCCGATCACAGCCGCATCAACGAGTTGGCCTGGGCCGGTGATATTGCCGGGAGCAAGGCCGTGTTGCTGGCCAAGGCCACCGCACGGCGTGAAGTCGAGTTGTGGGAAATGCGCCTGGAGCCGGGCGATCGCTACAGCCCGGACCCCGACCCGGACGGCTGGAGCGTGCAGCTGTTTGTGTTCGAAGGCTGCCTCACGCTGCGCGTGGGGGATGAAGAAAAACCCGTCGCCGCCGGTGAGTTCTATATGTTCGCCAGTGGCCAGGCCCACGCCTACCGCAACGACGGCGAGGTGGCGGTGCGCTTTGTGCGCAACGTGGTCATCTAAGTGTCTGCCAGGCAACAGTGGATGCACACTTTGCTGGTTTAAGTTGCGGTCAAACCCGTTAAATCAGCAGCAAAGTCCTGATTTTATTAGCGATTAAAATCAGGCACGACTCCTGCAATCACTCCGGTATCCCCTCGGAGCCTGGAGTCGGCCCATGTCAGCCCACCCTCAACACCCTGCCCATATCATCCGCTCGGACGCGGAAGCCATCGAGGTCGCCACGCGCCTGGCCGCACGCTTTGCGGTCGATGCCAGCGTGCGCGACCGCGAGCGCCGCCTGCCGGTCGCCGAGCTTGACGAGTTTTCCGCCAGTGGCCTGTGGGGCATCACCGTGCCCAAGGCCTATGGCGGCGCCGAGGTGTCCTATGTGACGGTGGCCGAGGTGATCAAGTTGATCTCCGCCGCCGACCCTTCGCTGGGGCAGATCCCACAGAACCACCTCGGCGTGGTGGACATCCTGCTGCAAACCGCCAGCGAGGAACAAAAGCGGCACTATTTCGGCAAAGTGTTGGCCGGCTACCGTTTCGGTAATGCCTTCTCCGAAGCCAAAAGCAAAAACGCCGGTACCTTCGACACCCAGATCCGCTTCCACGGCGACACTGCGCAAATCAACGGCGAGAAGTTCTACTGCACCGGCGCGCTGTTTGCCCACCTGGTGCCCACGGTCGGTAACAACGAACACGGCGAGGCGTTTATTGCCTTTGTTGAGCGCGACGCGCCGGGTCTCAGCGTAATCGACAGCTGGGACGGCTTCGGCCAGCGCACCACCGCCAGCGGCGGGGTGACCCTCGACGGTGTGAGCGTGCCGCTGTCGGCCGTGATCCCCGCCCACCAGGCGTTTGACCAACCCACCGCCAACGGCCCGATTTCGCAGATTATCCAGGCCGCAGTCGACACCGGCATCGCCCTCGGCGCCCTCGAGCAGGCGAAGATCCACGCCCGCCAGGCGCGCCCGTGGATCGATAGCCAGCAGGATCACGGCTGGCAAGACCCGTTCACCATCGCCGCCATCGGCGACCTGCAGTGGCGCGTGCACGGCACCCAAGCGATCCTCGCCAAGGCCGGCCTCGCAGTGGACCGCGCGCTGGCCGAGCCGAATGAAGACACCGTCGCCCACGCCTCGTTGGTTGTCGCCCAGGCCAAGGTGCTGTCGGCGGAAACCGCCTTGCTCGCCAGCAGCAAGCTTTTTGAGCTGGCCGGCACCCGCTCGGTCACCGGCAAGCACAACCTCGACCGCTTCTGGCGCAACGCGCGCACCCACACCCTGCACGACCCGGCCCGCTGGAAATACCACCTGATCGGCAACTTTGTGCTCAACGGCGTGAAGCCTGCGCGCCACGCCTGGAACTGAGGAGACTTGACCATGACTGCCCTGAATCAAGCCCGCCAATTGCTCGAAAGCACCCGGCGCCATGTCGCCAAAAGCGATGACCCCTATGTGATCAGCCGCTTCGGCGATTGGCAGATTCGCGTCGATGTCGCCGCCGCATTGCTGGAGCGCGCCGACACCCATCCAAGCCCGGTCGCGATCACCGAAGCGCAGATCGCTGCCGCCGAAGCCTTGCTCTTTGCCAGCAACACCGAGTTCGAACTCACCGGCCAACGCACCGCGCTGGCGCCGTCCCTGGACGACCCGTTGCGCTGGAAATACCAGGTTGTCGGCAACTACCACCTCAACGGAGTGTTTTGATGTCCCGTGAAATCCGCTTGAATGCCTTCGACATGAACTGCGTCGGCCACCAATCGCCTGGCCTGTGGGCGCACCCGCGTGATCGCTCGTGGCAGTACAAGGACCTGGAGTACTGGACCGACCTGGCGAAAATCCTTGAGCGCGGCAAGTTCGACGGCCTGTTTATCGCCGACGTACTGGGCATCTATGACGTGTACAACGGCAACGGCGACGCGGCGATTCGCCAGGCCACCCAAGTGCCGGTCAACGATCCGCTGTCGCTGATCGCGCCCATGGCGTTGGTCACCGAGCACCTGGGCTTTGGCCTCACGGCGTCGTTGTCGTTCGAGCATCCGTACCCGTTTGCGCGCCGGCTTTCGACCCTCGACCACCTGACCAAGGGCCGCGTCGGCTGGAATATCGTCACCTCCTACCTGGAAAGCGGCGCGAAGAACCTCGGCCAGAAAGCCCAGACCGAACACGACGCGCGTTACGACTACGCCGAGGAATACCTGCAGGTTTGCTACAAGCTCTGGGAAGGCAGCTGGGAGGAGGGCGCCGTGCTGCGTGATCGCGAGCGTCGGGTGTTCAGCGACCCGAGCAAGATCCACGAGATCCGCCATGTCGGCAAACACTTCCAGGTGCCCGGCATTCACCTCTGCGAGCCGTCGCCGCAACGCACGCCGGTGCTCTACCAGGCCGGTGCTTCAAGCCGTGGCAAGCAGTTCGCCGCCGAACAGGCCGAGTGTGTGTTCGTCGCCGCACCGTCCAAAGTGCTGCTGAAAAAGACCGTCGCCGACATCCGTCGGCGTGCCGCCGAGGCCGGGCGTGATCCCCGGAAAATCCTGATCTTCAACTTGCAGACTGTGATCGTTGGCGAAACCGATGCGAAGGCCAAAGCCAAGTTCGACGACTACAAATCCTATGTGAGCTACGAAGGCGCGATGGCGCTGATCTCCGGCTGGACCGGCATCGACTTCAGCCAGTTCAAGCCGGATGAACCGCTCAAGCACGTGCACACCAACGCGATTCAGTCGGCGGTGGAAGCCTTCTCCACGGCGGACCCGAACAAGGTCTGGACCCCGCATGAACTGGCTGACTGGGTGGGCATCGGCGGCTTTGGCCCGCTGTTTGTCGGCGGCCCGGAAACCGTCGCCGACTTGTTGCAGGAATGGGTTGAAGACACCGATGTGGACGGCTTCAACCTGGCCTACGCATTGACCCATGAAACCTTCATCGACGCCGTGGAGCTGCTGGTGCCGGAGTTGCAGAAGCGTGGCGTGTACAAGACCGAATACGCCCAGGGCACGTTGCGCGAGAAGCTGTTTGGTGACGGCGCACGGTTGGGCGCGAACCACCCAGGCGCCAGTTACCGCGACCTGTCTGCCCTGCACAACACCAATGAGGGAGGGGGCTTGCCCCCGATAGCGGTGGGTCAATCAAAGGTGTTCTAACTGAACCACCGCCATCGGGAGCAAGCCCCCTCCCACATTAGCCCCGTGTTGTCATGAATATCCCAGCCAGCGGACCACCGCACGCTTAACACCCCAATAGGAGCATTACCCTATGAGCGTGCACGAATTCAAACGCGACCTGTCTGCCCTACACCAAACCAATGTGGGAGGGGGCTTGCCCCCGATAGCGGTGGGTCAATCAAAGGTGTTCTAACTGAACCACCACCATCGGGGGCAAGCCCCCTCCCACATTAGCCCCGTGTTGTCATGAATATCCCAGCCAGCGGACCACCGCACGCTTAACACCCCAATAGGAGCATTACCCTATGAGCGTGCACGAATTCAAACGCGACCTGTCTGC
>NZ_WKCB01000063.1 GCF_021606685.1 Pseudomonas syringae | reverse complement strand
TCCCATTACCCTGCCCCCCTCACATCAGACAACCGGAAGTCCGATCCCCGTGTTCAAGCCCCTGGCCATTCTCACCCTCACCTTTGCCCCTGCGCTTGCTTACGCCGCCGACCTGGCGGGCGTCTGGACGGGCACGTTGGGTAAATCTGCTATCACTGCCTGTTTTAATGGGGCTCATGGCGCCAATGGCAGTTATTACTACCAGCGCATTCTGACTCCCATTCAGTTGTCCCAAGCCAATGCCAGCGAGCCGTGGGTCGAAGAGGGGCAGACCGGTTTCTGGCAGTTGGATGATCCTCAGGGCGACGCCCTCACCGGTACTTGGAGTAAAACCCTGGGCGGCAAAAGCCTGGCGCTGGCGCTGAAACGCGTGGATGCGGACGGGTGCGCCAGCGATGCCTATAACAACGCCCTTGAGGCGTTGCCCCCTGCGGCAACAGTCGAGAAGAAAACCATGGGCGATCACAGTTATCAGGTGAAGACCCAAGGGGGTCAGGTCACCCTGAAGCTCGAGGGCACTGGCCCGGGCATCGATAAGATCAATCAGGATCTCGCGCGCATGGCTGTACCTCCGGAGGGCCTGGCAGCGTTTTATCGTGAGCGGCGCAATAGCCTGGACCAGAGCGGCAGCACCGCGACCAGCGAAATCACGGTGGAGCCGTTCTACTGGTCGTCAGCGTGGATCACCGTGCGGTTCTACCGCTGGTCGGCGGGTTACGGTCGTGGGGGGATCAGTTGGGGGCTGCATAGCTGGAATCTGCAAACCGGCGAACGTGTCGATCCTTGGACATGGCTGGGTGGCCGCCAGGAATGGGACAACCCCTACTCCGGCCACATCAAGTTGCCGGTTACGTTCAGCAGTTGGTTGGCCAAGCAAACCACTACGGATGAAGGGTGCCCGGCGGTCACCAGCTATACCACCTTCGATTTGAGCTTCAACACCCAAGGCATGCAGCTGTCGACGCCCGCCCAAGGCGACGGTTGTGACAACGAGTTGAGCTTTACCTGGGATGAACTTGAGCCGCTGCTGACGCCTCAAGGTAAAGCCGCTCTGCCCAGCTTGAAGACGCCATGAAGGTAGGCCCGAAAAATCCAGCGCTCGTTCACGATATGTTCAGAAACGTCGACAGATACTAGCCGAATGCCACGGCCGCTCCCTCCGAGCGGTCACCTGCCTCGGTAGCCATTTCCCATGAAGCGCCCCGCTCCTTTACTGCTCCTGCTTGCTGCTGTGTTGTTCTTCTTTGCGCTGGGTAACCATGAGCTGCAAGGCTCTACCGAAGCCCGTGTGGCCGGGATCGCCATGGCCATGCATTTGGACAATAACTGGGTGGTGCCGCAGCTGTTTCGTGAGCCCTTCCTGGAAAAGCCTCCCCTGAGCCTTTGGCTCGACGCCGGGGCGATTCGCCTGTTTGGCGCGTCCACCGCTGCCGTGCGCTTGGCCTCGGCGTTTGCCGGGTTGTTCAGTGTGATGCAGCTTTACGTCATGTTGCGCAGGTTCGGGCGGCCGCAAGCATTGGCGTTCAGCGCTGCGCTGATCCTGGCGACCATGGCCAGTTACTGGAGCAACGTGCGGGGTGTGGGCGAAGATGCGTTGCTCAGCCTGGGCGTGACCACCGCGCTATTGGCGTTCTACCAGGCTATGCGCGCGGAGCGCCCAGGTTGTGCCACAGGTACGTGGGTGCTGTTTACCGCCGGCATGGTGATCGCCACCTTGAGCAAAGGCGTGCTGGGGCTGGCGATGCCGGGGGTCGTGATCTTCGCGTACCTGGCCTGTACCAGCGTGATGGACAAGCGCCTGCGGATTGGCGACTGGCTACGGCCAGCAGCGTTCACCCTGCTGGCGCTGGTGCCGCTGATGATCTGGCTGGTTTTCCTGTATCAGCGCGGCGGTATGCAGGCGGTGGGCGAAGTGCTGTGGACCAACAGCGTCGGGCGGTTCAGCGGCTCGTTTGTCGAGGCCGGGCATTACGAGCCGTTCTATTACTACATCGCCAAGCTGCCTGAGGCGTTCCTGCCGTGGAACATCCTGGTGTATCTGGGGCTGTGGCATTTCCGTAAAAGCCTGGTGCGCGACCGCTACCGCTTGTTTTTCAGCCTATGGCTGGTGGCGCAATTCAGCCTGCTGACCTTGGCGTCGAGCAAACGCACGGTCTACCTGATGGCCCTCACACCGGCCGCCGCCGTACTCGCTGCCGAATATGCGCGGGTGCTGCTGTCTTGGCTGAAAGCCCACAAACCCGCGCTGTATCAACACCATAAAACCCTGGTGGGCGGCGTGTTCACTCTGGCGGTGAGCTGCTACCTGGTCGCCGCGTTCTGGTTCGCCCCCAAAGCCGACGCGCACCAGTCGTTCGTGCCGCTGATCAGTCAGATCCAGGCACTGCAAGCCCAAGGCAAGGACGTGGTGTTGTTTCAGCCCAACGAAAGGATTGCCGGAGCCAGCGTGTTCTACACCCAGGCCTACCTGCCGATCCTGCAGAGCGAACCCGAACTGCACCACTACCTCGCCGCCAAGCCCGGCAACGTTGCGCTGCTGGACCACACCACCGGCTTGAGCAACAAGGTCAGGGTGATCAAGGAAATGGCAATTAATCGCCAGCCTTACTACTTCATCGAGCAGTAAGGCCGGCGCGGGGCATCAGTGCTTGGTGAGTTTGTCCAGATACCCCATGGCAAACGCCGACACTACGAAAGTCATGTGGATGATCACGTACCACATCAAGTGCTGTGGATCGACGTTCTTGGCATCCATGAAGATGCGCAGCAGGTGAATCGAGGAAATCGCCACGATGGACGCCGCCACTTTCATCTTCAATGACGAAGAGTCCATGGTGCCCAGCCAGTTGAGCTTTTCTTTGTTTTCATCGATGTCCAGCTGGGAAACGAAGTTCTCGTAGCCGGAGATCATCACCATCACCAGCAGGCCGCCCACCAGCGCCATGTCGATCAGCGACAGCAGCAGCAGGATCACTTCGGCTTCCAACATGGTGAAGATGTTGGGAATAACGTGAATGATTTCCTGGAAGAATTTCAGCGCCAGGATCAGCAGGCCCAGGGACAGCCCCAGGTAGATCGGTGCCAGCAGCCAACGCGAGGCGTACATCGTATTTTCAATAAAGCGTTCCATGGGTTCTCACACAGCGTGGCTAGAAATGGCGGCGAGTATACCAGCCGCCACCAACCACCTGTAACCGCGAGAAAACTGACCTGGGCGGCATCTGTAAGAGAATTTTTCTGCTAGTGTCGAGCCCATCAACTCGGCTCGATGACGTCGGACAGGAAAACTCAGATGATGGATGTGCGATCCCCTTTGGCCAGCCTCGGCCTGTGCGCGGCATTGCTGCTGGCGGGCGGCTGTTCCCCAAGCGATGAGCAGAAAAAGACCACCCTCGAAGAGAAAACCGCCAAGTTCGAGCAATCTCTCGACAGCATCCAGGACCCCAAGCTGCGCGACGCCATTGCCGACCTGGGCGGCTCGCTGCTGTTGCTCGAACGGGCGCGGATCAAGCTGGCGACCAAGCCGATCGAGGCCGAATACGGCGAAGACAGCCTGGCGCTGCTCAAGCACTACCCCACGCCCCAGGCGCTGGTGGACACCTACATCAACGGGCTGTTCGTGCTGCGCAGGGCTTCGCACTCTGACTACCTGACGGATCTGCAGCCGGTCTTCCCGTTCAACTTCAATATGCCTGAGCAGTTCCCCTTCCCCCATGGCCTGGAATGGCAGTCCGTTACCTTGAGCAACAATAAGGTCGTGCCGTTTCAGCCAGAGTGGTCGGAAACCGACCCCGGCATCCAGCTCAGCCCCAGCAGCTCCAACCTGACCAACCCGGATGACCTGACGGTGACCTACCCGTTCATCGACGGCATCGAAACGGAAAACAAAAGCCAGCCGCAGCCCGTCAGCCTCAAGGGCACCGTGGAAGTGGTCGCGCCGGGCAAGGTGCTGACCTTCGACCTGTCGAAAGCCGACGTGGGCCACAAACGTACCCAAGGCAACATCACCGTCAACCTGGTGCTGCTGGAAAAAAACTACGCCGAGCTTGAACTGACCAACAGCGAGCCGCTGGCGCCAGAGGTCGGCGACGAATCGCCCAACCCTTTGCTGGTGCAGGCCCGGGACACTACCGGGGAATTTCTGACCCGTTCCGGCTCGATCAATGAAAGTGCCGCGCAGGTGGCGTTCTACGAGCAGCAATTGGCCGAAATGCAAAAGCAAAAAGCCTGGTCCGACGCGTTTGAAAAGCAGCTGACCGATGAGCAGAAAGCCTTCGAGCACAAACAGGGCAGCCATTACGCCAAGGTGTATTTCAATGGCGTGATCGACAGCCTGCAAATCAACGTGCTGGATTTCTCCACCGCCACGGTTACTCGCAAGGACCTCGACCTGCCGGTGCAACGCTTCGACAAGAACAGCCTGGAAAAGACCGTGCAAGCCTTGCCGATGCCGGTCACCGTGTATGACGACGGCGCTGCCAGCTGGCTCAAGGACGCGACCCTGACCGAAGACCAGTTGAAAGACAGTGTCACCATCAGCCAGTCCGTCGAGGACGCCAGCGCCGCGCACGTCACGTTCGACCACCCGTTCACCTTCAATGACGACCTGGTGGGCGCCGAGCGAAACAGCAGCGAATCGCCGGTGACGTTCTTCACCGCCAACGAAAAAGGTGAACGCGGCGAGCCCATCGAATTGCCGACCGAAGCCTATGAGCTGAACCCCGCGCGCGGCACGCTCACCTACGACCTCAACCTGTTCCCGGAAAACCCGGCGTATGTGGTGGGCTCGATTCCGCTGTTCCTGGCGACTATCGAGAAAGGCGACATTGATGCGGCCAAGCTGCCCAAGGGCTTATCGCTCAAGGACAACGCGCTGATCGTCGACCAGAAAGAATTCCCTGCCGACAGCTGGCGCTTCTACGCCAAGGACGCCAGCGGCAATTACCTCAAGGAAATTCTTGGCGTAAGCCACCGCGCCGAGGAATACGGCACGGCGATGTTTGATGTGCATTACTTCTACGGCCAGCCAACTGCGCTGGAAAGCTACCAGCGTACCGACCTGAGCACCGTGCAATACGGTTTCGAGGTCAAACTGGACAAACCCGAGAGCAAATAACCGCGCCTACAGCGCCAACGGCTCATGGTTGCCATTGAGCTGGCGCAGATGGGCCTGCATGTGCAGGCACCAGATCTGCGGGTCGCCCGCCAGCTCATAGCCGTGCAACGTGAGGCTGTCCACGATGGAATCGAGGATGGTTTGCGCCGCAAACGGCCCATGGAACGGCCCTTGAGACTTGATGGTGGACGGCTGTTCACCGGACATTCCAGCGGCAAACAATAACGTCCACAGCCCGCAATCCCCCGCAAGAGGGCGAATGGAGCATTCGATACGGGTCACCAGGCCAAAGCACTGGCGGGTAAGGCAAAGGTTGCGCGGCATGGCGGCGACCCTCGGTAGATCGGTGTTCAACCTCAGCCGATGGCGAGGCTGTTTCTATCCAGCGACTCCTGTGGATATCCCTTGAGCTGAGAATAGAAGAAATACACGACAAACCAAGGTTGTAGGGACCAACGGGCATTGGTCGCCAGAGCCCAGTCAAATTCGTGGCGCTAGGTAATCCAATTTGTGGCTGTGTGCAATCGAATGGGGCTGCATGAAATCCAATGTGGCTGTCTGCAACCCAATTGTGGCTGCATGAAATCCAATCTGGCTGTATGAAATCCAATTGTGGCTGTATGCAATCTAATTTGGCTGTATGAAATCGAATGTGGCGAGCGGGCTTGCCCGCGTTGGGGTGCGTAGCAGCCCCAAAGATCAGCGGTTATTTTCTGACACACCGCGTCAATCTTTCTGGGGCTGCTGCGCAGCCCAACGCGGGCAAGCCCGCTCGCCACAGTAGCCCTCTTTTCACAGTAGCCTTATTTTCACAGTAGCCCTATTTTCACAGCTTTTCACAGCAGCCTTCTTTTCACTGCAGCCCTCTTGTCACAGAAGGCTGCTTGTCACAAAAGGCTTGCCATCAGGTGGGCTTGGCTTCGGCCAACGCCTGTTGCGCCAGCTCCTTCTCAGCCTCCTTCAGGTCTTCCTCGCTGATCATCTCGGCAATCGCGCGCAAGCGCTCGACCACCCGCGCGTTCACCGTGCCTTCCGGGAACTGCCCCTCGGCGTCCGGCTCGCCGGCATCCTCGCCCACCAGCAGGCTCAGCGCCTCGTCCGCCTGGCGCACCGCATAGATGTGGAACTGCCCAGCGCGCACGGCTTGCAGCACCTTCTCATCGAGCATCAGCGTAGCGACGTTGGCCTGGGGAATGATCGCCCCCTGCTCACCGGTCAAACCACGCGCCTCGCAGAGGCGGAAGAAGCCTTCGATCTTCTCGTTGACCCCGCCCACCGCCTGCACTTCGCCAAACTGGTTGATCGAACCGGTAATGGCAAAGCACTGCTTGAGTGGGGTTTTCGACAACGCCGAGATCAAGGTGCACGCCTCACCCAGCGAGGCGCTGTCACCGTCCACGTAACCGTAGGACTGTTCCAGCGCAATGCTGGCCGAAATCGCCAGCGGGAATTCCTGTGCGTAGCGGCTGCCCAGGTAGCCGGTCAGGATCATCACGCCCTTGGAGTGAATCGGCTGGCCGAGGTTGACTTCGCGCTCGATGTCGACAATCCCGCTGCCGCCCGGGTACACCGTGGCGGAAATCCGCGCCGGTACACCAAACGCCGAATCGCCGACCTCCAGTACCGTCAGCCCGTTGCACTTGCCGACCGCCGCGCCCGCGGTGTCGATCAGGATCACCCCGGCGAGCATGTCGTCGAGAATCCGCGCCGACACACGCCCGGTGCGCGTGGCCTTGGCCTTGAGTGCGCGCTCGATGTGGCCGGCGTCGGTCATCTCGTCGCCGGCCAGGTGACGGATAAAGTCCGCCTCGCTCACCAACTGGAACAGATCGCCAATACGCGCCGACAAGCGCCCCTGGTGCTCGGCCAAGCGTGCGCTGTAAGTCGCCAGCCGCGCCACCGCGTCGGAGGTCAGCGGCGCCATGCCTTCTTCCGAGGTACGGGTTTTGAGCAACTGGGCGAACTGCTCCAGGCTTTCATCGACCATTGGGATGTCTTCGTCGAAGTCCACCAGTACGCGGAACATCTCCTGGAAGTCCGGATCGGCATCCTGCAACGCGTAGTACAGCTGGCGCGAGCCGATGATGATCACCTTGACCTGCAACGGAATCATCTGCGGGTTGAGGGTCACGGTGGCCAGTCGGCCCAGCTCGCCCAAAGGCGATTCCATCTTGAGTTTGCGCGATTGCAGGGAACGCTTGAGCGCGTCCCACACAAACGGCTCGCTGAGCATTTTCTCGGCTTCCAGAATCAGGAAACCGCCATTCGCACGGTGCAACGCGCCGGGGCGCAGTTGGCGGTAGGTGGTGTAGAGCGCGCCTTGGTCGGTGCTGTATTCGATGCGGCCGAACAGGTTGTCGTAGGTCGGGTGCGGCTCAAATACCACCGGCGCGCCGCCGTTGACTGCATGGCCCACCACCAGGCTCGGGCAGTATTGCTCTTCGAGCAGCTTGCGCGCCTGGGCGTCGGTTTTCGCGTCGTCCACCAGTTGCTCGACCACGGTTTTCAGCAGGTAGACCTGCATGGCCTGCAGGTAACCGCAGACAGCAGCGTTTTCTGCGTACTTTTCCGACAGCGGCGCGAGCAAAGGTTGCAGGGCCAGGGTGATGGTTTCTTCGTTGAACTGACGCAGCTGGTTGTTGGACTCACGCTTCCACTGCGGCAGGCTCGCCAGCTCTTCGTTGAGGCGCTCTTCCAGCTCGGAAATATCCGTGTGGAACCGCTCGCGGTCGGCCTCCGGCAGTTGGGAAAACTCCGCCTCGTCCAGCGCCTTGCCCTCCAGCATTGGCGTGAACGCGATGTTGGAACTGTCGCGGTAGAGCGCCACGTCTTTTTCCAGGGCCAGGCGCTCGATCACATCCAGGGCCTTGTCGTAGCGCTGGTTGAAGGCACGGTCGATGGCGCTTTTGCGCTGTTGGTACGTGGGGTGTTCGAACACCGCCGGGAAGGTGGCCACGAGGTTGTCGACCAAGCCGTTGATGTCATTGATGAACGCCGCCGCAGCGCCGCCCGGCAATTCCAGGGCGCGGGGCTCGCGGGGCTCATCGAAATTATTCACGTAGACCCAATCCGCCGGGGTCTGCAGGCGTTTGCCTTCGGCTTTCAGGTAGCGTTTGACGAACGAAAAGCGGCCGGTACCCGGCTCGCCCATGACAAACACGTTGTAACCGGGGCGTGGCATGGCCACACCAAACTGCAACGCTTCAACCGCACGTTCCTGGCCAAGCACACCGCGAAAGGGCTCCAAATCATTGGTGGTCGAGAAGCTGAACTGTTCAGCGGAGAAAGGGCGAGTCAGCGCTTCGGGCGCTAGACGCAAGCTGGCAGCAACAGGATCAGGCATCGGGCTTCCTTACATCAGGCGGGGCAGATGACGGCATTCTGGCTCCCCCTTGCGCGCTCTGGCAAGGCGAGCCGTAGGGAAAGCATAGACGCGGGGTGCGCCCTGCAAAAAAATCACAAGAACTCTGATTGTTTTATAAAAACACACGGAACCCTTGGAACATGCCTAAACTCCAAACTGCGCGGGTTGGACTAATAACTGGCCCCTAGGGCGCTACGAAGTGCCTGAACCCTTGTCCATTGGTTTGCACACAAAGAGAACAAAGCTATGAAACGGATCCTTCTCGGTACTCTCTTCACCGTCGTCTCCCTCAATGCAATGGCTGAAGCACCAGGCGGCCCGAACTGCGGTTGGGGCAACATGTTGTTCGAAGGCCAACGCGGTACTCCTGCACATTTCCTGGCCTCCACCACCAACGGTACCTCGGGTAACGCCACGTTCGGCATGACCTCGGGCACCAACGGTTGCAGCACCAACAGCGCGCTGACCTACGGCGGCAAGTCCTGGATTGCCATGAATGGCATGATGAACGAGCTGTCCGAAGACATGGCCAAGGGTAATGGCGAAGCGCTGACCACCTACGCCGTGGTACTGGGCGTGGCGCCAGAAGATCGCGAGCACTTCGCGGCCGTGACCCACGAGCACTTCCAGCAGATCTTCAGCAAAGCTGACGTGACCGCTGACGACGTGCACAACAACACCCTGTCTGTACTGAAAAGTGATGCCCGTCTGGCGAAATACGCTACCCAGGCATAAGCTCGACCACCCGCGCCTTTCGGGGCGCGGGTTTTGACTTTTGGACCCCCTCCCCTTCGGGTCTCACCTTTTTCGACTAAGTTGCCCCTATGCTCAAACGCTTTGCCTGGCTGGCACTCTTTGCTTGCGCCCCGCTGTACGCGGCACCGCATCTCGATGATCAACGTTTGCAGCAATTGGCCAACGATCCGTTCTGGCTTTCGCTCGGTCATTACGAAGCCGGCAAGATCAGCGGCTGGCGCAGCTATGTCAGCGACAAGAAATTCTTTCTCGCAGCCGATGGTGCGCATCACCCGGATGCTGAACTCAAGGCCACCGTCGAAGCGCTGTACGCGCCGGCCAGCCTGGGTGAACAACACGCCCAATGCGTTTACCCCGCACGCACCCGCTGGCTCAAGGATCAGTTGCACCTGACCGACCTGCCCGCGCTGGAGTGCAAAGAATTCACCCAATGGTTCAAGGACGTCGCGCCCCATAGCGCGGTGATGATCTTCCCGGCGGCCTACCTCAACAGCCCGTCGTCGATGTTCGGCCACACCCTGTTGCGCATCGACCAGGCAGACGTCCAAAGCAACAACACCGCCCTGCTCAGCTATGCGATCAACTTCGGCGCCTATATCGAAGGTTCGGACAACAGCATCCTCTACGCCTGGAAAGGCCTGATGGGCGGCTACCCCGGCCTGTTCGCCCTGGTGCCCTACCAGGAAAAACTCTCGGAATACCGCAGCCTGGAAAACCGCGACCTGTGGGAATACCGCCTGAACCTCACCGAAGTCGAAACCAAGCGCATGGTCGAGCACGTGTGGGAGCTCAAGCAGATCCAGTTCGACTACTTCTTCTTTGACGAAAACTGCTCATACCGCCTGCTGGAGCTGCTGCAAGTGGCGCGCCCCGGCCTGCGCCTGACCGAACAATTCCCGCTCACGGCCATCCCTACCGACACGGTCAAAGCCGTGAAAGACGCGGGCCTGGTAGAAAAAATCGACTACCGCCCCTCGCGTGAGCGCGAGTTGCTGGAGCGCGCCAAGCCGCTGGACAGCGACGAGCAGCAGTGGGTGTTGAAGGTCAGCGACGATCAGAAGCAATTGCAGGAGCCGGCGTTCAAAGCCCTGCCCCGCGAGCGCCAGGCCTTGATTATCGACGCCGCCTATCGCCTGGGCCGCTACCGCGCCAATGGCCTGGAGCGCGACACCGCACGCTCCCAACGCAGCTTCGAATTGCTGCGCGCAATCAACCAGAACCCCGCGCCCGACCTGAAGATCACCCCGCCCGGTCTGCCGGAAAACGGCCATGAATCGCGCACCTGGCAAGCCGGCATCGGCACCCGTGGCGACAAAGCCTTCGGTGAATACGGCCTGCGCATGGCCTACCACGACCTCAATGACAACGCCGAAGGCTTCCCGCTGGGCGCGCAGATCGAAATCCTGCAGATGAAACTGCGCCAGTACGAAGGCAACCACTGGCAACTGCAGCAACTGGACCTGGCCACTATCCGCTCCCTGACGCCGCGCAATGCCTTGCTGCAACCCTGGTCATGGCAAGTCACCGGCGGCCTGGAGCGCGTGCCCGGCAAACACGACGACGAAACCCTCGTCGCCCACGTCAACGGCGGCGCCGGCGGCACCTGGCAACTGCGCGACGACATGCTCGGCTTTGCCCTCGGCACCGTGCGCGTGGAACACAACAACGACTTCAGCGAAGCCATCTCCCCGGCAGCGGGCTTCAATACCGGCGTGCTGTGGAAAAACCCACTGGGCAACCTGAGCCTGGAAGCCAAGGGCGATTTCTTCACCAATGGCGAAGTACGCCGCAGCATCAGCCTGAACCAGCAGTGGGAGCTGTCACGCAACCTGGGCCTGCGCCTGAGCGCCCAGCGCGAGTACAGCCATTTGTCCACGCCGGTGAATGAAGTGATGCTTGAAGTGAAGTGGTATCACTACTGATCTGCAAGGCCTGGTGAGTATCCAATGTGGGAGGGGGCTTGCTCCCGATGGCGGTGTAGCCGTTGAGTATCCAGCGACTGACACAGAGCTTTCGGGAGCAAGCCCCCTCCCACATTTGTCTCGCGTGTATTCAGCACAAACTCGTAGCCTATTTCTAACCTATTGAAAAATAGGCAGGAAATTTAGGACAGTTTTTTAGCTTTTTTCAGTCGAGCCAAAACGCCTCTTACCACCTTCTCTTTATAGGGTTTTGAACTAGTATCGGATGGCAATCAAATTGCCATCCCATCTATACACGGATCTGAATAGGTAAGAGGCTCATTATGGATTTCTTTGAAAAGCTAACCAGTCTGGCAGCAAAAGTTCGGCTACAAGGCCCTGCCATTCAAACAGAAGAAGCGACAAAAAATGCTTTCGTAATGCCTTTCATCAACACCGTGTTGGGCTATGACGTATTTGATCCACAAGAAGTGACGCCGGAATTTGTCTGTGATGTCGGGACGAAGAAAGGTGAGAAAATCGATTATGCAATCATGAAAGAGGGTGAGGTTCAAATACTCATCGAATGCAAAAAGATCGGTGAGTCATTAAGCATCAATCACGCCTCGCAGCTTTTCCGGTACTTTCACGTTACCAGCGCAAGAATTTCAATTCTTACCAACGGCCAGGTCTACCGGTTTTTTACCGACCTGGACGCCCCCAATAAAATGGACGAAAAGCCATTTCTAGAGCTCGACCTACTGGACATTGATGAGTACGCCGTACCGGAGCTGATCAAACTCACCAAGTCGGCCTTCGACGTTGATTCCATTATCAATGCAGCGGGAGAGCTGAAGTACGTCAGTCAGCTTAAAAAGCTCATAGGCAGTCAGGTCAGCAAACCTGAAGACGACTTCGTAAAATTCTTCGCCTCCCGCGTTTATGAGGGCGTCATCACACAAAAAGTACGTGAGCAATTTTTCGAGCTGACCCGAAAAGCATTAGCGCAATTTCTTAACGACCAGATCAACGATCGGCTGAAGTCCGCAATGAGCGGTGCGATTCAACCGACAATGGCATCGATTCCCGTCGCCAATAGCGCGAACACGGAGGCGCAGGAGAGGGACGAGTCAGAGGAAAAAATTCTGACCACACTGGAAGAACTTGAGGGGTATCACATCGTTCGTGCTGTTGTTCGGTCAGTGGTCGATGCAAAACGGATCGTTCAACGAGATACCCAAAGCTATTTCGGAATTCTGCTAGACGATAACAACCGTAAGCCCATCTGCCGCCTCCACTTCAATCGCAGCCAGAAGTATCTGGGGATCTTCGACGAAGAAAAAAATGAGACCCGGCACGCGATTTCATCCATTGATGAGATTTACGAGTACGCCGATCAACTGAAAAAAACAGTGGGCTACTACGACTGAAGCCCGGTTTGAGACCCACCATGATCGCAACCCTGTGGCGAGCGGGCTTGCCCGCGTTGGGCTGCGCAGCAGCCCCAATCATGGGCGACTCCGGTGTGCCAGGTTCCCCGCGCGCCTCTTTATGGGGGCTGCTTTACAGTCCAACGCGGGCAAGCCCGCTCGCCACGGAAGCAGGTCGCGTTGAATGGCGCGTTAACCCAACATCTTTCTCACCGACCTTTCACACCGCCCCGACAATTCCCTGACTAGACTTCCCCCATAAGCCGTGAAACGGCCAGGGAGTACGCCATGTGGCGGTATGCGGTAATGCTGTGTGCGGTGGTGTGGCTGGCGGGTTGCCAATCAACTCATCAGGATTTGCTTGCCAAAGGTTATCCACCGGCTTTTGCCGATGGCTTTGATGATGGTTGCAGCAGCGGTCGACAGGCCGCTGGCGTGATCACTGGGGCGTTTCGCAAGGATGTGCCGCGCTACCTCAAAGACCGGCAATACGCCGAGGGCTGGGAGGATGGCTTTCGCCAGTGCAAGGCCATGCGAGAGAACGAAGAGTTGCGCGATTACAAGGACAACCATTGGGATGACCGTGAGCGCGCCTGGCAGCAAGAGAAAGATCGCGATGCGGCCAGGGCCTATCGCTCGCAATAGGTCGCTTTCAGACATCCATCGAAACTAATGCGCGGTGACCATGGCCCAAACTCCATAGAGGGAGCATGTCATGAGCCGAGCTTTTGTAAACGAAGACAACGCCGCCGCCCAGGCTGATCAGCCGGTAGAGCGCCAGGTCAGCCAGCAGCCCAATCACTTGACCGCGCAAGGGTTGGCGCAGTTGCAGGCCAAGGTTGCGCAACTGCAGAGTGAGTACAGCGCTGAATCCGCCAGGGGCGAACAGGCCGACAAACAGCGTCAGGCGGATCTTGAGCGCGATTTGCGCTACTTCAACCAACGGGTGCAGAGCGCCCACGTGGTGGCGCCGGCCACCTCTACCGACAAGGTGCAGATCGGCAGCTGGGTCACCTTCGCCAACGAACAAGACGAGCAACAACGCATTCAACTGGTCGGCGAAGATCAGGCCGATGCCGGCGCAGGCCTGATCAACTGGGGTTCGCCCCTGGGTCGCGCGTTACTGGGGGCGCAAGTCGGCGACGAGGTGCTGTGGAAGCGCCCCGTCGGCGATCAGTTGATCGAGGTGCTGCGCATCGACGCAGAGACCTAGACGATGCCTTGGGCCAGCATCGCGTCGGCAACTTTTACGAAGCCCGCGATGTTCGCGCCCTTCACGTAGTTGACCCGGCCGTTTTCTTCGCCGTAATGCACGCAGGCATGGTGGATCGATTGCATGATGTTGTGCAGCTTGCTGTCGACTTCACCGGCAGTCCACAGCAGGCGCATGGCGTTCTGCGACATTTCCAGGCCACTCACGGCCACGCCGCCGGCGTTGGAAGCCTTGCCCGGCGCAAACAGAATGCCCGCCTCGATAAAGATATCCACAGCCTCCAGCGTGGTCGGCATGTTGGCGCCTTCTGCCACGCAGAGGCAGCCGTTGCGCAGCAGGGTACGCGCCGCTTGGGCGTCGAGTTCGTTTTGGGTGGCGCACGGCAAGGCGATGTCGCAGGCCAATTCCCAGGGGGTTTTGCCGGCGCGAAATTCCAGGCCGTAACGGGAGGCGAGTTCGCTGATGCGCCCGCGTTGCACGTTTTTCAGCTCCAGCAGGGCCGACCATTGTTCCTCGGTCAAACCGCTTTCGGCGTACAGGGTGCCTTCTGAGTCCGACAGTGAAATCACTTTGCCACCCAAGTCCATGACCTTACGCGCCGCGTATTGCGCCACGTTGCCGGAGCCGGAGACGGCTACGCGCTTGCCTTCAACCCGCTGGCCATCGCGCTTGAGCATTTCTTCGGCGAAGTACACGCAGCCGAAACCGGTGGCTTCGGGGCGGATCAGGCTGCCGCCGTAGGTCATGCCCTTGCCGGTCAACACCGAAGTGAACTGGTTGCTCAGGCGTTTGTACTGGCCAAACAGGAAGCCGATTTCGCGGGCGCCCACGCCGATATCACCGGCTGGCACGTCCACGTCTGCGCCGATATGCCGGTATAGCTCACTCATGAACGCCTGGCAAAAACGCATGACCTCGGCGTCGCTCTTGCCTTTGGGGTCGAAGTCCGAGCCGCCTTTGCCGCCGCCCATGGGCAGCGAGGTCAGGGAGTTCTTGAAGGTCTGTTCGAAGGCGAGGAATTTGAGCACGCCCAGGTTCACCGACGGGTGGAAACGCAGGCCGCCTTTGTAGGGGCCAATGGCGCTGTTCATCTGGATGCGGAAACCGCGATTGACCTGGACCTTGCCATGATCATCCACCCACGACACCCGGAAGGTAATCGCGCGTTCCGGCTCGCAGATGCGCTCCAGAATGCCCGAGGTCAGGTAGTGGGGGTTCGCTTCAAGAAACGGCCAGAGGCTGCGCAGCACTTCTTCGACGGCCTGGTGGAATTCCGGCTGGTCGGGGTCGCGTTTTTTGAGGCGGGCAAGGAAGGATTCGACGGATTCGATCATGAACAGTCTCGGCAAATTGATTGTTTTTAAATGAGATTGAGCCGGACCTTAGCAATTCAGGTTGCACCTGAAAAGCGCAAAATGTCGCCTTTGTGAATTTAAATGGTGCATTGGATATAAATACCCGGGCTTTTTCGCACCAGGAAAGGGATTTCAATTGAGATCATGCACCACTCGTTAAACTGCTTTCGCGAGCAAGCCCGCTCCCACATTTGATCGGGTTCCAGCTTTGGAGTGCAGTCGAATGTGGGAGCGGGCTTGCTCGCGAATGAACTCAACCCGGTCGCCCTGACATACACGCAAAAAAAACGGAGCCCCAAGGCTCCGCTTTTTTCAAACCCGCCCAAATCAGGCCAGTTTTTTGTGCCGTACACGGTGCGGTTGGGCAGCTGCTTCGCCCAAGCGCTTTTTACGGTCCGCTTCGTACTCGGTGTAGTTGCCTTCGAAGAACACCGCCTGGGAATCGTCTTCGTACGCCAGGATGTGGGTCGCCACGCGGTCAAGGAACCACCGATCGTGAGAGATCACAATGGCAGCGCCCGGGAAGTCCAGCAGGGCTTCTTCCAGGGAACGCAGGGTTTCAACGTCGAGGTCGTTGGACGGTTCGTCGAGCAGCAACACGTTGCCGCCCTCTTTCAGGGTCAGGGCCAGGTGCAAGCGACCACGCTCACCACCGGACAGGTCCTTGACGAACTTCTGCTGGTCGCCGCCCTTGAAGTTGAAACGACCGACGTAGGTGCGCGACGGGATTTCATAGTTGCCGATACGGATCTGGTCGGAACCGTCGGAAATCTGCTGGAACACCGTCTTGCTGCCGTCCAGGTCTTCGCGGCTCTGATCCACACAGGCCAGCTGCACGGTTTCGCCGACTTCGATGCTGCCCGAGTCCGGGGTTTCCTTGCCCATCAGCATGCGGAACAGTGTCGATTTACCCGCACCGTTACCACCGATAACGCCGACGATCGCGCCTTTTGGCATGGAGAACGACAGGTTGTCGATCAACACACGGTCGCCATAGCCTTTGGTAACGTTTTTGAATTCGATGACCTTGTCACCCAGGCGCGGGCCGGCCGGGATGTAGATCTCGTTGGTTTCGCTGCGCTTCTGGAATTCCTGCGATTGCATTTCTTCAAAGCGTTGCAGACGCGCCTTGGATTTGGACTGGCGGGCCTTGGCGCCTTTGCGCACCCACTCCAGTTCTTCCTTCATGGCTTTTTCGTGAGCCGATTGCTGCTTGGATTCAGCGGCCAGACGGTCGGACTTGGCTTCCAGCCAACCGGAATAGTTGCCCTCGTAAGGGATACCGGCGCCACGGTCGAGTTCCAGAATCCAGCCGGCCACGTTGTCCAGGAAGTACCGGTCGTGCGTGATCGCAACCACGGTGCCCGGGAAATCGTGCAGGAAATGCTCCAGCCAGGCGACGGAATCGGCGTCCAAGTGGTTGGTCGGTTCGTCGAGCAGCAGCATGTCGGGGGCCGACAGCAGCAGGCGGCACAGGGCCACACGACGTTTTTCACCACCGGACAGGAATTCAACCTTGGCGTCCCACGCCGGCAGGCGCAGTGCGTCGGCGGCGACTTCCAGCTGGCGCTCCAGGTTGTGGCCGTCGCCAGCCTGCAGGATGGCTTCGAGCTTGGCCTGTTCAGCGGCCAGCTTGTCGAAGTCGGCGTCGGGTTCAGCGTAGGCCGCGTAGACCTCGTCCAGGCGCGCCTGGGCGTTTTTGATCACGGCCACGGCTTCTTCGACCACTTCACGCACGGTCTTGGTCGGGTCCAGGATCGGCTCTTGCGGCAGGTAGCCGATGTTCAGTTCGGGCATCGGGCGCGCTTCGCCTTCGAACTCGGTGTCGACGCCGGCCATGATTTTCAGCAGCGTGGACTTACCCGAACCGTTGAGGCCAAGCACGCCGATTTTGGCGCCAGGGAAGAAGGACAACGAAATGTTTTTCAGAATTTCCCGCTTCGGCGGAACAACTTTTCCCAGCCGATGCATGGTGAATACGTATTGAGCCATGGTAAACCTAGCGTCAGTGACCGATGAATTAAGCGGGCGAAGCCCGTGCCAGGCCATGCGCCGCGCGGGCCGTTGACGATCATCAATGCCTGCGTGCGGAAAAAGCCTGAATGTCTGGGGCTGGAACGCCCTCGCGTAACCGGCAAAGCTACCTGAATGCGCTTGGTCAGTCCAGCCAGGCGGGGCTGGCACTTTGCCACAAGTCAAGGCATGCTAGCCGCCCTTCGGGCGTCCGGCTTATAGTGCACGTCGCGCGCCAGTCCAGCCAAACCGCAGGATCACAGCTTGTCCAAAGTCACGCCGCCAACTCCCCTGCGCGCCGCGCATATAGCGCCGGGAGCGCCCCTGCACGGCACCCTCAAAGGCGCATTGGCGACGCTCGTCCTCATGCTGCTCGCGTTATTGTTCTGGCAACTGCTGGACCAACTGCAGCAAAACCAGAAAGACCAGCAGCAATACACCATCGACTACAGCGCCGACCTGGCTGAACAGATCAGCCTGAATATGGCCCTGAGCGCAAAAATTGCCCTCAACCTGCTACCGATGGTCGAACCGCCACGCGACAGCGAACAGCAACAAGCCTTGATGCGCACGCTGCAGCGCTCCCTGCCGGAGTTGCGCAGTATCGCCCTGCTCGCGCCCAGCGGCGCGATGATCAGCGACAGTGCCGGTGACAGCCAGGACAGTGCGTGGCTCGAGGAGTTGGTGCAGCGCAGCCATTCGCAGTCCTATTACCTGAGCAACAGCGACGACGGCACGATCATCTATCTGTTACTGCATCAGCCCAGCGGCGGCTCCCGGGTCTACTGGGTGCTGCGCCTGGCGCCGAGCTACCTGGCCAACCTTACCCGCCAGGATGGCCAGGGCCAGCGCCCGATGTGGGCCATCGAGAACCGCGTCAACCACCGCGTGGTCAGCCGTGACAATGGCATGCCGGCCCAATGGGCCAGCGCCCTCACCCCGGACGAACTGAACAAAAGCGTGCTGGTCACGCCCCTGAGTAAAAGTGACTGGCAACTGCGCGGGCTGTTCGACCGTACGGCTGTGCTGGAACAACTGCTGCCAGCGTTTATCGGCAAATGCCTGCTGGGCCTGGCGTTTTCGCTGATCCCGGTGATCGTGCTGCTGAACATGCGTCGCCGCCAGCGCCAGGTGCATGAAGGCCGGCGGCGCTACCAGGATATTTTCGAAGGCACCGGCGTGGCCCTGTGCGTGCTTGACCTGTCGGGCCTGAATGCGTTCTTCGACAGGGCACGCCTGCAGACCCGCGAGCAATTGCAGGCCTGGCTGCACGACAACCCGGTGGAGCGCCAGCAATTGCTCAAGGAGCTGCGCATCACCGAGGTCAACCAGGTGGCGGTGAGCCTGTTGAACGTGGGCTCGTGCGAGCAAGCGTGGGAGCGGCTGATCGATGACTGCCCGCGCAACGCAACGTCCATCGGCTACCAGGTGCTCGAAGCCGTTCTCACCCAGCAGAGCCAGTTGGAGCTGGAAATCCAGCTCAAGGACGTGGCCGGCAGCGAACAATACCTATGGCTGGTAATGCGCCTGCCTGAGCAGCAGGATGACTTCAAGGCGGTGATCCTCAGCATCAGCGATATCACCAGCCGCAAGCTGATCGAGCTGTCGCTGGTGGAACGCGAGAGTTTCTGGTCGGACGTGGTGCGCACCGTGCCCGACCACCTGTATGTGCAGGATGTGATCAGCCAGCGGATGATTTTCAGCAACCACCATCTGGGCCACACCCTGGGCTACAACAAAGCCGAACTGCAGCAAATGGGCGAGTACTTCTGGGAAATCCTGCTGCACCCCGAGGACGCCGAGCATTACCACGACTTGCGCCAGCAACAACGCGCAACCGGCTACACCACCCAACTGCAATGCCAGTTGCGCTTCCGCCATCGCAATAACCAGTGGCGGCGCTTTGATATCCGCGAGCAGGCGCTGGCACGGGACAAAAGCAGCCAGGTCACGCGGATCATCGGCGTGGCCAAGGACATCACCGACCAGATCGAGGCCAGCGAATCCCTGCGCGACAGCGAGCAGCGCTACCGCATGCTGGCCGAAAGCATCAGCGACGTGATCTGTTCCACCGACAGCCAGCTTGCGCTTAATTACATCAGCCCATCGGTGAGCGCCGTACTGGGTTACGACGTGGACTGGGTGTTCAAGAATGGCTGGCAGTCAATTATTGCCAACCCGCAGCAACTGGCCGGGATTTACAGCCTGGTGGAACAGGTCAGCCGCGCGCTGGCTGATCCCGAGGCACTGAACAGGCTGCGCGATGACATTCAAACCCAGCTGTTCCTGTTCGACTGCCTGCGCGCCGACGGCCGTAAAGTGCCGATCGAGCTGCGCGTGGTGCTGGTGTGGGACGAACACGGCGCGTTCGAGGGCATCCTCGGCGTGGGCCGTGATATCAGCCAGCAACGCCGCGCCGAAAAAGACCTGCGCATGGCGGCCACGGTATTCGAGCACTCCACGTCGGCGATCCTGATCACCGACCCGGCCGGCTATATCGTGCAGGCCAACGAGGCGTTCAGCCGGGTCAGCGGGTACGCGGTCAGCGACGTACTCGACCAACTGCCGAACATGCTCACCGTCGACGAACAGCAGGAAGCCCACCTGCGCTATGTGCTCAAGCAACTGCATCAGCACAGCACCTGGGAAGGCGAAGTGTGGCTCAAGCGCCGCAGCGGCGAGCATTACCCGGCCTGGGTCGGCATTACCGCCGTGTTCGACGATGAAGGCGACCTGGCCAGCTACGTGTGTTTCTTCAGCGATATCAGCGAGCGCAAGGCCAGCGAGCAGCGCATCCACCGCCTGGCCTACTACGACGCCCTGACCCACCTGCCCAACCGCACGCTGTTCCAGGACCGCTTGCACACGGCGCTGCAGTCGGCCGAACGGCAGAAGTCGTGGGTGGTGCTGATGTTCCTCGACCTCGACCGCTTCAAGCCGATCAACGACTCCCTGGGCCACGCTGCCGGCGACCGCATGCTCAAGGAAATGGCCACCCGCCTGCTGGGCTGCGTGGCCGAAGACGACACCGTGGCGCGCATGGGTGGCGACGAGTTCACGCTGCTGCTGCAACCGCGGGTCAGCCGTGAAATGGCGCTGAACCGTGCGATTCACGTGGCCGAGCAAATTCTCGCCAGCCTGGTGAAACCGTTTGTACTCGAGGGCCGCGAGTTCTTTGTGACCGCCAGTATCGGCATCGCCCTCAGCCCCCAGGACGGCAACGAGCTGAGCCAGTTGATGAAAAACGCCGACACGGCGATGTATCACGCCAAGGAGCGCGGCAAGAACAACTTCCAGTTCTACCAGGCCGACATGAACGCCAGCGCCCTGGAGCGCCTGGAGCTGGAAAGCGACCTGCGCCACGCCCTGGACCAGAACGAATTCGTGCTCTATTACCAACCGCAGTTCAGCGGCGACGGTAAACGCCTGACCGGCGCCGAAGCCTTGCTGCGCTGGCGCCACCCGCGTCGCGGGCTGGTGCCGCCGGGGGACTTTATCCCGGTGCTGGAGGAGTTGGGGCTGGTGGTGGACGTGGGCGACTGGGTGATCAGTGAGGCCTGCCGCCAGCTCAAGACCTGGCACCAGAACAAAGTACGCGTGCCCAAGGTTTCGGTGAATATCTCCGCCAGGCAGTTCTCCGATGGGCAGTTGGGTACGCGCATCGCCACCATCCTCGAAGACACTGGCCTGCCGCCGGCGTGCCTGGAGCTGGAGCTGACCGAAAGTATCCTGATGCGCGAAGTCAACGAAGCCCTGCATATCCTCGACAGCCTCAAGAACCTGGGCCTGAGCATTGCGGTGGACGACTTTGGCACCGGTTACTCGTCGCTCAACTACCTCAAGCAATTCCCCATCGACGTGCTGAAAATCGACCGTACCTTCGTCGACGGCCTGCCGTCAGGCGAACAGGACGCGCAGATCGCCCGCGCGATTATCGCCATGGCCCATAGCCTCAACCTGGCGGTGATCGCCGAGGGCGTGGAAACCCATGAGCAGCTGGACTTCCTGCGCGAGCATGGCTGCGATGAGGTGCAGGGTTACCTGTTCGGGCGGCCAATGCCGGCGAATCGGTTCGAGGCGCAGTTCAGTAATGATGCCCTGTTCATGTTTGACTGAAGCCCGCTCGCCACGATCTGCTCACCCCAAAAACAACCGCTGAGTTCCAGATGAGCCCCGCTTGTCCGCGACATGATGTCCTTTCATATGCCATCTAAAACCCATTGGGTTAGAATGCCCTCCTTTTCTGCCCCCGATCCTTGAGGACCGCCATGTTCAGCCGTGATTTGACTATTGCCAAGTACGACGCCGATCTCTTTGCCGCCATGGAGCAAGAAGCCGTGCGCCAGGAAGAGCACATTGAGCTGATCGCTTCGGAAAACTACACCAGCCCTGCGGTCATGGAGGCTCAAGGTTCGGTTCTGACCAACAAGTACGCCGAAGGCTACCCAGGCAAGCGCTACTACGGCGGTTGCGAATACGTCGACGTGGTTGAGCAGCTTGCTATTGATCGCGCTAAAGAACTGTTCGGCGCCGATTACGCCAACGTTCAGCCGCACGCCGGTTCCCAAGCCAACAGCGCCGTGTACCTGGCCCTGCTGCAAGGCGGCGACACCATCCTGGGCATGAGCCTGGCCCACGGCGGTCACCTGACCCACGGCGCCAGCGTTTCGTCCTCCGGCAAGCTGTACAACGCCGTTCAATACGGTATCGATGCCAACGGCCTGATCGACTACGACGAAGTCGAGCGCCTGGCGGTTGAACACAAGCCAAAAATGATCGTGGCCGGTTTCTCTGCTTACTCGCAGATCCTGGACTTCCCACGCTTCCGCGAAATCGCCGACAAGGTTGGCGCTTACCTGTTCGTGGACATGGCTCACGTAGCCGGTCTGGTCGCCGCTGGCGTCTACCCGAACCCGGTGCCGTTCGCTGACGTGGTGACCACCACTACCCACAAGACCCTGCGCGGTCCACGTGGCGGCCTGATCCTGGCTCGCGCCAACGCCGAGATCGAGAAGAAGCTGAACTCCGCAGTATTCCCGGGTGCCCAGGGTGGCCCACTGGAGCACGTGATTGCCGCTAAAGCGATCTGCTTCAAGGAAGCCCTGCAGCCTGAGTTCAAGACCTACCAGCAACAAGTGGTGAAAAACGCCCAGACCATGGCCAGCGTGTTTATCGAGCGCGGCTTTGACGTGGTGTCCGGCGGTACTGAAAACCACCTGTTCCTGCTGTCGCTGATCAAGCAGGACATTTCCGGCAAAGATGCTGACGCTGCCCTGGGCAAAGCCTTCATCACCGTGAACAAAAACTCCGTGCCGAACGACCCACGCTCGCCGTTCGTCACTTCCGGCCTGCGCTTCGGCACCCCGGCTGTGACCACTCGTGGTTTTAAAGAAGCAGAGTGCAAGGAACTGGCCGGCTGGATCTGCGACATCCTGGCTGACCTGAACAACGAAGCCGTGATCGACGCGGTCCGTGAGAAGGTCAAGGCCATCTGCAAGAAGCTGCCGGTGTACGGCGCTTGATTGCAGTTGCTTGAATGAAAAGCCCGGCTCTTGAGCCGGGCTTTTTTATGCCAATTCCAATTTGAAATACAGTTAATTGTGGGAGGGGGCTTGCCCCCGATAGCAGTGGTTCAGCCAGCCCATCTGTGCCTGATGTACTGCCATCGGGGGCAAGCCCCCTCCCACATTTGATTGCGTTTCAAGTCAGGTCAGGGTTGATAGACCTTGGCAAAGCCTTCGCGAATTTTGTCTTCCGGCAATTCGTCGGCAATAAACACAATCACACTTTCCCGTGCCTCGCCCTCGGCCCATTCGGTATCCCAGTCGAAACCGTAAAGCTTCAGCACCCCCTGGAACACCATCCGCCGGTCTTCGCCAGCAATGTTCAACACGCCCTTGTAGCGCAGCAGTTGCTTGCCGTGGTCTTCGAGCAGCTCGTTCATGAACTCGCTGAGACGGTCGATATCCAGCGGCTGGTCGGTGCGCAGTACCAGGCTGGAAATGCGGTCGACGCTTGGCGCAGCGCTGACCGGGCGCAGGCTCATGCCGGCGTTGAGGTTGAAGCCACGCACGTCGAGCAGCTCGGCCAGGTCGATGGCGCCATGGTCGACCACGCGAATCGGCGCGCGGCGGTTGATGCGCGTGAGCCGTTCGCTGAGTGCGTCGAAGGTCGCGGCGTCCACCAGGTCGCGCTTGCTCACCAGCAGGCGGTCGGCAAAGCCAATCTGCGCCTGGGCGATGGTCTGGGTCAGGTGATGTTCGGCGTGGGCCGCGTCCACCAGCGTGATGATGCCGTCGAGGATGTAGCGCTCGCGCAGGTCCTCGTCGATAAAAAAGGTCTGGGCCACCGGCGCCGGGTCGGCCAGGCCAGTGCACTCGATCACCAGGCGGTCGAAGGCGATCTCACCGCTGTCCAGGCGTTCCAGCAGCAGGTAGAGGGCCTTGGTCAGGTCGGTGTGGATGGTGCAGCACACGCAGCCATTGGACAGGGTCATGACTTGCACCGGCTCGGCGCCCAATAGCTGGGTGTCGATACCGGCGTCACTGAATTCGTTTTCGATCACGGCGATTTTCAGGCCGTGCTCGGCTTTGAGCAGGTGGCGCAGCAAGGTGGTTTTACCGGCGCCAAGAAAGCCGCTCAGGATGGTGACGGGGATGGGAGAGGACAAAATATTCTCCTTGAAGCAACACAGAAACAAATGTGGGAGGGGGCTTGCTCCCGATAGCAGTGTGTCAGGCACTTGCATGTCACTGACACACTGCTATCGGGAGCAAGCCCCCTCCCACAAGGGATCACCGCAAACCCAGGTTACCGGGTCAGCAGCACTTGGGCCCACCCTTGCCGCCGTAACGGGCTTCCTGGCGTTCCCGGAAGAACGCCTTGTAGTCCATCACCGGCTTGTCCGGGTGTTTGGTTTGCATATGCTCGACGTAGGTGTCGTAGTCGGGCATGCCGACCATCAGGCGCGCGGCCTGACCGAGGTATTTACCGAGGCGACTGATGTCATTGAACATGGTTGCAACCCTCGATCACGCGTCCGGAACAGCCTGGAACGGGGCTTCTTTATCCGTACGTTCTTTATTGCCCCAGGCGGCGATGCCAACCTTGAGCGCATAGAACAGGATGCTGAATACCACGAACAGGAACAGCGCCGTCAGCGTTGCGTTGGTGTAGGCATTCCAGATCACGTGCTGCATCTGGTCGATGCTCTTGGCCGGGGCCAGGATCTGGCCGTTTGCCAGGGCATCGCTGTACTTCTTGGCCAGGGACAGGAAGCCGATCGCCGGGTTAGCGTCGAACAGCTTGATGAAGCCCGCCGTGGTGGTGCAGATCAGCAGCCAGACAGCCGGCAGCATGGTCACCCAGATGTAGCGTTGGCGTTTCATTTTGATCAGCACAACCGTCGCCAGCATCAGCGCGATACCCGCCAGCATCTGGTTGGAGATACCGAACAGCGGCCACAAGGTGTTGATGCCGCCCAGTGGGTCGATCACGCCTTGGTACAGCAGGTAACCCCACATGGCCACGCAACCGGCGGTCGCGATCAGGTTGGCGGTCCACGACTCGGTGCGTTTCAGCGCCGGTACGAAGGAGCCCAACAGGTCTTGCAGCATGAAGCGACCGGCACGAGTACCGGCATCAACTGCCGTCAGGATGAACAGCGCTTCGAACAGGATTGCAAAGTGGTACCAGAACGCCATGGTGTTTTCACCCGGCAGTACGCTGTGCAGAATCTGCGCGATACCGACCGCCAGGGTCGGTGCACCACCGGCACGCGCCAGGATGGTGGTTTCACCGATGTCATGGGCCACCGCCGACAGCGCTTCAGGCGTAATCGCAAAGCCCCAGCTGCTGACGGTTTGGGCCACGGTGACGACGTCGGTGCCGACAATCGCGGCGGGGCTGTTCATGGCGAAGTACACGCCCGGCTCGATGACCGACGCGGCAACCATCGCCATGATGGCCACGAACGACTCCATCAGCATGCCGCCGTAACCGATGTAACGGGCGTGGCTTTCATTGGCGAGCAACTTGGGCGTGGTGCCCGAGGAGATCAGCGCATGGAAGCCCGAGACCGCGCCACAGGCGATGGTGATGAACAGGAACGGGAACAGACCGCCCTTCCACACCGGGCCGGTGCCATCGATGAACTGGGTCAGCGCGGGCATTTTCAGGTCGGGCATGGTCACCAGGATGCCGATGGCCAAGGCGATGATGGTGCCGATTTTGAGGAAGGTGGAGAGGTAGTCACGCGGTGCGAGGATCAGCCACACCGGCAGTACCGCCGCAACGAAGCCGTAGCCGATCAGCATCCAGGTGATTTGGATGCCGGTGAAGGTAAAGGCCTTGGCCCAGACCGGGTCAGCGGCAATCTGCCCGCCCAGCCAGATCGAACCCAGCAGCAACAGCACGCCGATGATCGAGATTTCGCCGATACGGCCCGGGCGGATGTAGCGCATGTAGATGCCCATGAACATCGCGATCGGAATGGTCGCCATCACCGTGAAGATGCCCCATGGGCTCTCGGCCAGGGCCTTGACCACGATCAGCGCCAGCACCGCAAGGATGATGATCATGATCAGGAAGCAGCCAAACAGGGCGATGGTCCCCGGAATGCGGCCCATCTCTTCGCGAACCATGTCCCCCAGGGAGCGGCCGTTGCGACGGGTGGACAGGAACAGGATCATGAAGTCCTGCACCGCACCGGCCAGCACTACGCCGGCAATCAGCCAGAGCGTGCCGGGCAGGTAACCCATTTGCGCCGCCAGCACCGGGCCAACCAGTGGGCCTGCACCGGCAATCGCCGCAAAGTGGTGACCGAAAAGGATATGTTTGTTGGTCGGCACATAGTCCAGACCGTCATTGTTGAGCACTGCGGGGGTGGCCCGCCGTGGATCGAGTTGCATCACGTTGTTAGCGATGAACAGACTGTAGTAGCGGTATGCGACCAAATAAATGGCCACCGCAGCGACCACAATCCACAAGGCGTTGATCGCCTCGCCGCGGCGCAAGGCCACTACGCCCAGGGCGCACGCTCCTACGATTGCCAGCACCAGCCAGGGTAAGTGGCGTAGCAGGCTATTATTATTTTTCATTTTTATATTCCAGCCAGGGTGGACAGAAAGGACAGCCAGTCCGAGTTTAGCGCTGTTGGCCCCAAAGACCACCCCCCTACGTTGGTCTAGAGCCTTTGAAGGCAAAAAAAACGGCAAAAAAAAACGAAATAAATGCCCGATGATGGCGCAGGGCTACAATCCCTTTATCCACAGAGGGTTTCACCATGACCGAACAACCGTCTGACCGTCGCCGTTTTCGGCGTATCGCCTTTGACGCCAGGACTACCATTGCCCAAGAAGGCTGGAATTGGCCGGTGCAACTGGTGGATCTGTCGCTCAAGGGTTTGCTGGTGCAACGCCCTGACGACTGGCGCGGCAAGGCCACAGAGCCGTTCGATGTGGATATCCGCCTGGACCCCCAGGCGCATATACAGATGCAGGTCAGGCTGGCCCACGACGATCATGGCCAGCTTGGGTTTGTGTGCGAGCACATTGACCTGGAGTCGATCAGCCATTTGCGCAGGCTGATCGAGCTGAACCTGGGGGATGAGCAAGAACTGCACCGCGAGCTGGCAGCGCTGCTGAAAGTCTAAGAGCCAACACTAATCAAATGTGGGAGGGGGCTTGCCCCCGATAGCAGTGTGCCAGGCACTGAATAGGTCACTGACACACCGCCATCGGGAGCAAGCCCCCTCCCACATTGATTTTTGCAGTGTTGCTGATTACTCGAACAATGCGTCCAGCGCTTGTTCCAGGCGGGTTACCCCAATCACCTTCAAGCCTGCCGGCATTTCCTTGGGCGCATTGCCCTTGGGCACAATCGCCCGCTTGAAGCCGTGCTTGGCCGCTTCCTTCAAGCGCTCCTGGCCGCTCGGCACCGGCCGTACTTCACCCGACAAGCCCACTTCACCAAACACCAGCAGGTCGTGGGGCAATGGCTTATTACGCAGGCTGGACATCACCGCCGCCATCAAGGCCAGGTCGGACGCTGTCTCCAGCACCTTGACCCCGCCCACTACGTTGAGGAATACGTCCTGGTCATGGGTGGGGATGCCACCGTGACGGTGCAGCACCGCCAGCAACATCGCCAGGCGGTTCTGATCCAGGCCGAGGGTGACCCGTCGCGGGTTGGCCAGGTGGCTGTCATCCACCAGCGCCTGCACTTCCACCAGCATTGGCCGGGTACCTTCCCACGTCGCCATCACCACGCTGCCCGGGACTTCTTCCTGGGCGCGGGTCAGAAAAATCGCCGACGGGTTGGAGACTTCTTTCAGCCCCCGGTCAGTCATCGCGAACACACCGAGTTCGTTGACGGCGCCGAAACGGTTCTTCACCGCGCGCAGCAAGCGCAGGCGACCATCCGATTCGCCCTCGAAATACAGCACGGTATCCACCATATGCTCCAGCACTCGCGGCCCGGCCAACGCGCCCTCTTTGGTCACGTGGCCGACCAGGAAAATCGCCGTGCCGCTCTGCTTGGCATACCGCACCAACAGCGCCGCACTTTCGCGCACCTGGGATACACCGCCGGGGGCCGATTGCAGTTGCTCGGTGAAAATCGTCTGGATCGAGTCGATCACCATGACCTTGGGCTTTTCGATACGGGCCGTGGCGATGATGCTTTCGATGCAGGTTTCGGTCATCACCCGCAGTTGGTCCTGGGGCAGGCCCAGGCGACGGGCGCGCATGGCCACCTGTTGCTGGGATTCTTCGCCGGTGACGTACAGCGCGGGCATGCGGCTGGCAATGCTGCACAGGGTTTGCAGCAGGATCGTCGATTTACCGATACCCGGGTCCCCGCCGATCAGCACCACCGAGCCGTCCACCAGGCCGCCGCCCAAGACCCGGTCGAGTTCGCCGGATGCCGTGGAAAAACGCGGAATCTCTTCAACGCTGACTTCAGCCAGGGTCTTGATCTGCGCCTGTTGCCCGGTCCAGCCGGCCCGGCCGGTAGGGGCAGCGGCGCCGCCGCTCTCGATCATGGTTTCCGTGAGGGTGTTCCACGCACCGCACTCGGTGCATTGGCCGGCCCACTTGGGAAAGGTCGCGCCGCACTCCGTGCAGCCGTACATGCGCTTGGCCTTTGCCATTTGAAAACCTCCAACGGAAAAACCGCGATGATAGCTCAGCGCGACGCCGGGGTCCGGATTTCACCGCTGGCCAATCGTGCAGCACTGTTGCCAACCGGGTCTTGAGCGTTGAGGTCGGCGCCCTTGGCTTTGAGTTCATCCAGCAGTTCGACACGTTTGAACAGCCCGGCATACATGGCGGCGGTCTGGCCGGCGCCGTTGCGCTGGTCGGGGTTGCAGTCGGTGGCCAGCAGGCGTTGAGCGATTTTCAGCTCACCCTTGAAGATCGCGCCCATCAAGGCTGTGTTACCGCGTTTGTCCTGCACGCAGGCGTCGGCACCGGCGGCGAGCAAGCGCTCCACGTAGGCGCTTTCACCGTGGTAGGCGGCGAGGATCAGCGCGGTGTAGCCCTTCTCATCCTGGGTATTGAGGCTGTAGCCGGAATCGATAAAGGTATTGAGCATGTCGAGGTCGCCACGGCGGGCGGCGTCGAAGTAATAGTCTTGTAGCTGCGCCTTGAGTGCTGTCGGCTCAGGGGATTCGGCATGGGCGACAAACGCCAGCATGGCCAGCAGCAAACCGATAGAAATACGCATGGCTTTCTCTCCTGCCAAAAGGCCGATGCCCACACTGGGCATCGGCCAATACCAACGGATCAGTCGCTGAGTTTGTCGGCCAGCGCCTTCACGCGCGCCAAGTCACCCTTGGCGACCTGGGCCACACCGGTGCCGTACTCGGGGTCGGCCTTGTAGAGGAACGACAGGATGATGTGCTTGCTCTCATCGTCCGTAGTGGCCAGGGAGCCGCCGAAGTTTTCGATCAGGTCCTGACGCTCTTTCTTGCTGTAGGAGCGATACAGATCACCCGCCTGCTTGAAGTTCTGCTCGCGCTGGATCTTCGCCTGCTGGGTGCTGCCCGCCAGGGCCGACTGGCTGAAACGCGCGGTTTGCGGCTCTTCACGCGGCTCCAGGCGGCTTGGCTGGTAGTTCACGCCGCTGGTGGTTTTGCCGGGGTTCATCGCGCCATCCTGGTTACCGTTGTTAACGGTGACCCGTGGAGCGTTGATCGGCAGTTGCAGCGCATTGGCGCCCAGGCGGTACATCTGCGTGTCGGCGTAGGAGAACACCCGGCCTTGCAGCAGCCGATCCTCAGACGGTTCGATGCCCGGCACCAGGTTGGCCGGGGCCATGGCCACTTGCTCGGTTTCCTGGAAGACGTTGGCCGGGTTGCGGTTCAGCACCATCTGCCCGACTTTGCGCTCGGGCACATTCGGCCAGATCTTGGTGGCGTCCAGCGGGTCGAAGTCGAACTTGGCCAGGTCTTCAGGCTTGAGCACCTGCACGTACAGGTCCCACTTGGGGAAGTCGCCCTTGTTGATATGGGTGACCAGGTCGTTGGTCATGTGGCTGTAGTCACGGCCCTGCACTTGGGTGACTTGCTGGGGATCAAGGTTCTTGATGCCTTGCAGGCTCTTCCAGTGGAACTTGACGTAGTGCACCTCACCCTTGGCGTTGATCAACTTGTAGGCATGCACGCCATTGCCGTCCATCTCCCGGTAGCTGGCCGGGGTGCCGGAGTCGGAATACAGCTCGGTCAGCGTACGAGTGGCCTCGGGCACATGGGAGAAGAAATCGAAACGGCGCGAGTCATCATCCAGGTTGGTGCGCGGGTCTGGCTTGAAGGCATGGACCATGTCCGGGAATTTGATGGCGTCGCGGATAAAGAACGTCGGGAAGTTGTTGCCCACCAGGTCCCAGTTGCCGTCGGCGGTGTAGAACTTGGTGGCGAAGCCGCGTGGGTCACGCAGGGTTTCCGGGGAGTGGTTGCCGTGCACCACGGCAGAGAAGCGCACGAACACCGGCGTCGCCTCGCCAGCGGCGAAGACTTTGGCCTTGGTCAGGTCGCTGAGGGGGTCGGTGACGGTGAAGGTACCGTGGGCACCGGTGCCACGGGCATGCACCACGCGCTCAGGGATGCGTTCGCGGTCGAAGCGCTGCAGCTTCTGGATCAACTGCACGCTTTGCAGCAGCACCGGGCCGTTGGCACCGGCGGTCTGCGAATTCTGGTTGTCGCCCACCGCAGCACCGTTGTCGCGGGTCAGGTTGGCGGCGTGTACCGACAGGGAAAGCAGGCTGGCGGTCGCCAGTAACAGCGCATGACGCGCCAGCACCGGGCCGCGACTCATTGGGGTCTTCATCAAGGTTTCCTCTGGTTTTTTTAATGCACATTCAGTTGTGCTTGCCAGAGGCTAGTGACCCCGGAGTCAGAAGATAAATAGAAAAGCCGTACCAGCCCGATTGATAAAATAGTGTGGTAACCCACTGAAATAGCGAGTAATTCGCGCGCGATTGATGGCACTTTGCAAACTATTTGCGATTTAATGTGTCGATAAAAACTAACAGTGTTAACGGTTGTGTCGGGCACGCCCGCTATGACTGACTTACACTGAGCCCCACCCTTCTCATCTGTAACAAGGAATAACCTATGGGCGTGATCAGTGAGTTCAAGGCCTTCGCGGTCAAAGGTAATGTGGTCGATATGGCCGTCGGTATCATCATCGGCGCCGCCTTCGGCAAAATTGTTTCCTCGTTTGTAGGCGACGTGGTGATGCCGCCACTCGGCCTGCTGATCGGTGGCGTGGACTTCGGGGATCTGGCGATAACGCTCAAGGCCGCCCAGGGCGACATACCAGCCGTGGTGCTGGCCTACGGCAAGTTCATCCAGACGGTGATCGACTTCCTGATCGTTGCGTTTGCGATCTTCATGGGCGTGAAGGCGATCAACCGTCTCAAGCGCGAAGAGGCCGTGGCACCTAGCCTGCCGCCGACGCCAAGCAAGGAAGAAGTGTTGCTGGGCGAGATCCGCGATCTGCTCAAGGCACAGAACGACAAGCCGCTTTAATCGGCAATGGCTAATTGAAAAGGCGCCTGTTCAGGGCGCCTTTTTTATTACCAGTAGTTTTCCACCGCCACCTGGCCTGGTCGTCGGCTGAGGCTCAGTTGCAGGTCGCGTTGCTTGAGCAGTTGGCGGGTGTCGTCGACCATCTGCGGGTTACCGCAAATCAACACGCGCGAATGCTCGGGGCTCAACGCCACACCGGCGGCCCGCTCCAGCTCGCCGTTGTCGATCAACGTGGTGATGCGCCCGTTCAAGGCGCCCGGATGCTGCTCGCGGGTGACCGTTGGGATATACGTCAGCTTGTGCGCGTACTCGGCCAGGTACTCACGCTCGCCCAGCGTCTCGATCAGCGTCTGATAGGCCAGCTCCTTGGCTTCCCGCGCGCTGTACACCAGGACGATGCGCTCGAATTTCTCCCACACCTCGAAGTCCTGCAGGATCGACAAAAACGGCGCCACGCCGGTGCCGGTGCCCAGCATCCACAAGTCACGACCATCGACAAACCGGTTCAACGTCAGGTAACCGGTGGCCTGGCGCTCCACCATCAAGGTGTCGCCCACCCGCAGGCGGCTCAGTTCGCTGGTGAATTCCCCGCCGGGGACGACAATAGAGAAGAAATCCAGGTGCTCATCAAAGGGTGAGGACACCACGGAATAGGCGCGCCACACCGTGCTGCCATCGGCCTTCGTCACCCCGAGGCGCACGAACTGGCCCGCGGTGAACCGGAAACCCGGGTCGCGGGTGGTGCGTAGCGTAAACAGGCTGGGGGTCAGCGATTGCACATCGAGCAAGGTCTGGCGGGTAAATTTCTCAGCACTGGCCGTCATGGGGGGCTCCGTTCAACAGGTGCCCTAGTGTCCCTCAAAGTCGCCTGCACAAACACCGCTGGTTTGTAGTGGCATCTCGACGGGCGCGTAATGGCAGTTCAGCAGCACACCTAATCAATTCGCTATGAGCACCGATTTAAAAATCACACACCGACTTACAGTTGCATTCAGCAGATGCTCCAACCCGTTAAGAACTATCAGGTAAGCCATTAGATAGCCAACTAACGGCCCATGGAAAAATTATTAAGCCCGCTCGCACAATAACCAAAATTTAATATCGACTCTCATCGCGTGTCCTACACTTCCTTCCTACGACCTCGGGAGTTCCGGACGTATCCCAGTCGCAGCCCCCCATGGAGAGTTACCAATGGTCAACTGGCGCAACACGCGACTCCCCAAACTGGAAGGCGAGAGCGAGGCAACCACGCTGTTCGATATGGTCCTCAACCACACCTACGCACTCGGCTTTCAATACTGTTCATTTACGATGAGTTCACAACTACCCAACAATCAAGTGAAGCCACTTTGCATCAACAACTACCCAGACGAGTGGAACCAACTGTATAACCAGGCCCACTTCTTTGACGTCGATCCGGTTGTTAAACATTGCAAACAGAGTGTGTTACCTCTCGTATGGGAGGAACAAGCCTTTAAAGAGTCACCCAACCTATGGTCGTTGCTCCAGTCGTTCGGCGTACACCTGGGTTGGACACAAGCCGTGCATGATTTCCAGGGTGTCTTCAGCATGCTGACCCTGGGCCGCAGCAAGGGCGAAGTCAGCCCGGAAGAGTTATATGAAAAGGCCGGCCAGGTGCTGTGGTTATGCCATGCGATGCATGCCGTCGTGGCGCAAACCTATGCCGACAAGCCAAGCGCCAGCCCGGCCAGCAAATTGACCCCACGGGAAACCGAAATCCTCAAGTGGTCGGCCATGGGCAAGACCGCAGCCGAGATCGCCACTATCCTGTGTTTGTCTGAACGTACGGTGGGCTTTCATATTTGCAGTTGCTTCAAAAAGCTTGGGGTCAACAACAAGATCGCCGCCGTGCTCTGTGCGTCGAAAGCGGGCTTGTTCTAGCTCTTCATGAAACACCGCATGTAATCCCTCCTGAAAAAACGTAACATTTGCAGCCAACTCTGAGTGTTGAGCGCCACACAAGGTGCCGCCCGCTGTTCACTCAGGCGGTTGGGCAGACCACTGCCGCCTCCCCATCGATTACCCAGAGC
>NZ_WKCB01000062.1 GCF_021606685.1 Pseudomonas syringae | reverse complement strand
TTGGAGCGTGGGCCGCCGCGATGGGCCATCCATGGCCCAGCGCGGCTAACCCGGCGTCCTGCCGGGTTGCCCACGCTCCAAAGCCTGCGTTCGGCCAGCGTGTTTTTATGGGGCGCCTAAGATCAAGATCACGATCAAGAGCGCTAGATCAAGAGATCGCTGACTTCGTCAGCGGTAAGGATGTAAGGGCCGGATCAAAAACAAAGCCAAGCGAGGCGGCCTGGCAGCCGGCCTGATCGGTGAAGCCGTACTCGGTTCAAATGTGGGAGGGGGCTTGCTCCCGATAGCGGTGTGTCAGCCAATGCATCTGTGACTGCCCCACCGCTATCGGGAGCAAGCCCCCTCCCACATTTTGACCGCAATCAAAAGACGTAACTCCGGTCAGATCTAACGCCGCCAGCCAGCCCACAACCCGCGCAAAGGATGTAAGGACCAGATCAAAAACAAAGCAAGGCGGCCTGGCAGCCGGCCTGATCCTTGAAGCCTCACTCGGTTCAAATGTGGGAGGGGGCTTGCTCCCGATAGCGGTGTGTCAGCCAATGCATCTGTGACTGCCCCACCGCTATCGGGAGCAAGCCCCCTCCCACATTTTGACGGCAGTCAACAGACGTAATTTCGGTCGGGTCCAAGGCCGCCAAGCCAGCCCACAACCCGCGCTTTTGCTCTACACCACTCAGGCCGGCTGTCAGGCCGCCGTGCTTTTGATCTTGATCTGAGGCGCCCCATTAACCACGCTGGCCGCACGCGGGCTTGAATCCGTGGGTAACCCGGCAGGACGCCGGGTTAGCCGCGCTGGGCCATGGATGGCCCATCGCGGCGGCCCACGGATTCAAGGCTGCGTGCGGGCACACCGAAGCGTGAGCGAGGTGCCGAGTGGTGGGGCAAGAGCCTTTTGGTTACTTTTGGGCTCTTTTCAAAAGTGACCCGCTGTAAGAGCGGAACCAATATCAGCCATTACCCAAATAACGGATATCCCCCCAATCACCGCGCCAAACCGTGGCAGCAGCCCACGCCGTGCGATAGTTCTAGACCCTGCGTGGTTCTTTCCCACAAAAGCGGACAGACCGGTCCTACCACGTTAATCGTCTTTTTCCACATTGGATCCCCATCGTTCCGCCAGGCTGTACTAGCATAGGTCTCTGCACCCGAAACTCATGGATGAATTGATGAACTCACACCTGTTCCCACATATAGGCAAGGTCATCGCCAGCACCGGCAGTCGCCATTTCCCACGCATGCTGCATGACTTGATTCTCACCCAACTGGCAGTGGACGCCACCCATATCACCCAACTGCAGGTCAGTCGCGAAGGCCACACGCGACGCAAGATCAGCCCGGTCTACACCGACTCCGTGGCGACCCTGGGCGAGCAGCAGCCCGCCGCACAACTGCACCTCACCCGGCACAAGGACGACATGCGCTACGTGCTGTCGGTGTACCGCTCACACCAGTCCGACAGCTTTTCGCCGCAGGAACGCAGCATGCTGCAAGACTTCTCCACCTTGCTGTTGCCGATGGTAGAAAAACACATCACCGCGCTCCAGCCGTGCCGCCAGGACAGCGACCCGGTGCCCGCGCAAACCCAGGGCCTCGAAACCTTGCGCCGACGCATTGAAGAACGCCTGGTGCAATCGGGGTTGACCTTGTCCAACCGTGAGCTGGAAGTGTGTGTCGGCCTGCTGTCCGGGCGCACCGCGCCGGAGCTGGCGGAGCAGCTGGCGTTGAAGGTCAACACGATCGAGAGCTACCTGAAACGTGCAGCGATCAAGCTGGGGATCAGCGGGCGGCATTCGTTGTTGCGGTGGATGTATTCGACCGACGAGGGTACATCCACGCCCCTCTGAAAAATCGCTCCCACAGAGCCGATTGCATCGCCCTGTGGGAGCGGGCAGGCAAGCCCCATGAGACATCGGACGTAGGCGCCCGTCAGCCAGCGTTGATGCGTCAATAATGTTCAGACGTGCGCCGTAGCAGTATCGCTATTGGAACGTCGACTTTTCCCACAGCGTCTTTTTCGTGCAACGCCCACTCAGTGCGTATTGATGTTCCGCAACTACCGGAATGCGCTCCTGAGGGTCAGTCATGAATGTCCAGCAAGTCTCTACCCCACCGCTGCCGCGCTTACAGCCCGCCCCCCCTGTAAAGGCGCTGGTGCCGGCTACGTCCCATGAGGCCGTGACTGCCAGCTCACCGTCCGAAACACGCAACACCGACAGTCGCGCCGCAGGTGATGCGCAGATGGCAACGTCATTTGCGAAAACACTCAGCAGTGGGCCCGCCAAAGAATGGCTTCAACCGCCTCGCGTTGACATCCACCCGGACTCCACATTGGGCCGCTGGTATCTCCAGCTGGATGACGCGTTTATAGACCCGGGGTTTCGGGAGTGGCTCCAAGAGCAGAAGCTTGAACAGACCACATTGACATTCATCCCCTCCCAAGGTGAGGTCAGGGGCTATGTAAACGGTCAGTTGAAAACGTTTTCCACGTCAGACGATTCTGGATGGTCCGATGTTTCCCGCACGTTGCTGTCAACCCTTACGCTGTTCGCCCCCGAACCGGGTCAGGAAGTGCGATTTCCCTGGCATGGGCGAGACGATCAGATACCGGCGCCTATCGTCGCGCAATTTTATGGCGAACCCGTCAACCCGACCCCGGCACAAGCAGCAACACGCCTTGCGCAAATAAAACAACACCCAAGCTTTGAGATGCCTGACAGCTATGCGTCGGCGCGTTCCGACGAAGCCTTGTCGACGCAGGCGCAGCTGTTGGGAAACGACGCTAACCGCCATGCCATGGTGAAAGCGCTCAAGGCCCAGGTTGACGACGTCAATGGGCGCGTTGACCTCGATAACGTGCAGATCCCTATCGACCCGCGCTCCGAGCTGTTCGCCACCACGCGGCGCAGTAGGATGAGCCTCAGCGAGGTGCTGCAAAGCGAGGGAACCAAGGTGCCGACTAATAGCGAACAGGCGCATGGCCTGGCGCTGACGCTGTCTTTCGACCTCGCCCACCGGGCGCCTGGGCCAGCGTCAGGTGGGGTCAGGCCAACGGCGGCTTTGCTCGGCGCTACCGCGTTGCGCAGAATGAATACGCAGGTAAAACAGTGGATGACGCAACACCCGAGTCAACCCACGCCATCACAGACAGGTCCGGCCGCCACCACGTTGTTGAACCGCTTGCTTGAGAACCTTCCAGACAGCACCCGGCTCGCTATCCGGGACAACCCATCCGCGGCGTTGGACCAATTGATCCGGTCACCCGAGGCCGTAGAGCTGGGCAAAAGAATACAAACGACGCTCAAGATCATCGACACACCTACCAGCGCAATTGAAAGCGTGAGTGCCGCACTCGTCCAGGCCCTTGATCCAGGCGTCGGCAAGTCGCCGTTCAATCTTGCAGGCTACAACCTGTACAGCATCGAGAACGCCGGCGCCTCGCATGCCGAGATTGTCCGGCGCTTCACCCTGCACCTTGAAAGTACTGTCGGGGTAGAAGGCGCACCGGTCGCCGCGCGTTTATTGTTAACCGCCGCGGCGCCAGAATTACTGGTTAAAAACGTGCCACCGCAGTTGGTCTATGGCTCGCATACCTGGGCCAATTTTGCCATCGAGGCTTCACGCATAGAGCAGCAAGTTCCCGGCGCGTTGGCGAACATGACGTTCAGCCAAGTCATGGCTTTTGGGGCCGCCCCTTCTGCCTCACTGGAAAGCGACGACCAGCTCAGCGAGGCTGGGCGCCTGCCTGTTATCAGCTGGGGCATTGCGAATGGGGTCATCAAACGGAATGCAGGCCATACATATACGCCCAGCGAATTCACCGCCGCACTGACGGCATTGAATAAGCAGCAAAAAGAACTTGAATGGGCCAGTAAAACCTTGAGTGCGCCCGCGCCGACTCGAAGAGAGGTGGCGCTGGCAGAATTGAAGCGGGTGTTTCCTAACATCGACCCGACCCTGCAAGTGCTGCAACGCCCGTGGGTCAAGCACACGCCTGTGTCGTTACTCGACATCTACATGACCGGCCCTATTGACCCAAAGGGCTGGGAGTCGAAAGACACCTACAACCTCCCGTTCGACCAGATAAGTTTTCGCTTTGCCCAACTTGAGCCGAACATAAAGACCACGTTCGCTGAACACTTCCAGGCGTACCGGCAGTCCCATGAACTTGCGATCGCCATTCAGTTCAAGTACCAGCTTTCTTTATTACCTGACGCTGAGCGCGAAAAGATAGATAACGCGCAGGTGAGCTTCCACGAACTGCGTCGCCCTTACACCAAGGCAACGAAGACCCACTTCTACGGAAAAGCAATCTTGCGACCGCAGAAATACACTGACGAGGAGGAAGAAAAGCTAAAAGGCAAGCACGCTTTACTCATCCGCGTCGAGCACTCACAGGACGACGTCAGCTACTACCGATACAGTCCGGGCCAAGTAAAGTTGACCCGTGTCGACGGTTTCCCAACTACGCTCCCCGAGCACCCTCCAAAAAGTTGGAGCCCAAACGTTAACCCACCCGGCATTCGGCTTGATATTGACGACAGTGCCTATTTTGACGCGCCTGCACCCCAGAGAAATCCCACTAACTATTTGCTATCCCAGTTAGGTGACATTCAGGCCAAGCCCCAAAAAGCCGAGACCCAGAGTTCAATACCCGGCGCTTACTTTTCCAGCAGGAACGGATCATTAGGTCTTACACCGGGCACATTTTTCACTCGCGACTATGAGTCACTTGAACAGGCCTCGGCGGGCGTCACCGAACTGGAAAAGGGCAAGGTTTATGATGCTAAGTTAAAGAAATTATTCCTGAGTTTTATCCCTTTCTACGACGGTATTCAAAGTGCAATAAAAGGCGATGTATCGGGTGCTATTTTTGATATCGGCTTTGACGCATTGGGTTTTATCATCCCCGGCGTAATCGCCGGCCGTAAGGCGTACAAGGCCGGCCGCGGTGGGTTCAACATCATCAAAAGTGGGCTTATCGCTGGCGCTGGGGAGTCCATCGGTATTGTCGACGTACGCAATATTACAAAAAACTTAAACAAGGCGGCGAACGCCGGCTATAAAGACATCCAGTTTTTGACAAAAAATGCCAACGACGTGTTATCGCGATTAAAAGGTAACTACGCGCACTACAACGTCAGCCAGACATACACAGAAAACGCCATCGCCAAAGGCTTTTTTCTCTCCGAGGCGGATGCGCTGTGGCACCCCACTGTCGCGATACTAAAAAAAGGAAGTTGGTATGCCTATAACACTGTCACCAAGGTGCCCTACGGCGTTCAGCTAGGGCAATTTGGTTTGCTGGGCGCGCCCTGAACTAATGACACCGCGAGTGTTACTGATCAGGCGTTCAGTCTCGTGAAGTATTATTGCGTAACAAAGGACCGTACAGTCTGTGCCATGGCGACCGCCATGAACGGAACGTGTCTCGCGGTTTTCGCCACTTATACCCTGAAAGAAACGGATAGCTTTCCTATGTAACCCACTCATAAGGCAAAGACTATGACTCGTATAACTTCTCTGTTTGGCGGCTTTACTGACACCCTAAAACGTTCCGACTCCCTGCCCTCCTCCAAAACTCTATCGACGGCCGGCTCCAGCGCTTCAAGTTCCTCGTCGAGCATGAACACTCGGGTTTTCGATCAGAAAACCATCGATAAAAAAATTGAACACTTCAACACTAAAGGCCAATCAAGCGCCCCTAAAACCTCGACCGACACTGCCAACACAGCGGTTGATCCACAGTTGAATGAGTACAAAGCAAAACATCAACTGGAGTGGCAAGCGCGTAAAGACGCAACTGTTCGTGACACGCTGTTTAAACAGCCTGTTTCCGGTCGCGTACGCGGCGCTGAAGTTGAACCTTTTTCTTCAAGTAAGCTTCAGGACAACGCAGAAGCATTGGTTAAAGCCGACGCAAAAGTGAAGGATGCGGCGACGCCCTTCAGCTTCAAAAATGCCTATAAAACCGCACTGGTTAACTCATCGGTCACAGTGCCTTTTACGATCACCGCCTTCGTCACCATCAACATTCTTAACCAGGGTACAAATAACCTTATCAACCCGACATCGCCTGCGGCTACAGAGCAAAGTCTTGCTGAGGGGCGGTTGGTCGAACAGAGCCAACGTGACGTTTTTCAGGTAGTGAATACGTTGGGCACTCTGCGCGGTGAACCGCCCGTCAAACCAAGCCTGCAATGGCTGGCGCAAACAAATGACGAGCGCTTGGATACCCTTGAGGAGATGGTTGACCACGTTGAGCAACAGATTGGAACCCTGGCACAAAAACTTGAGATTCCCTTTCAGCTTGCTTCAACCGGCGCCCCGGAAGACGACATCAAGAGCCGCACCCTGGGTATCGACTCCAGGCTGGCAGTGCTATCCGCATTGTTCCTTGAAATGAAAAACAAACTGGAAACCAGCGCTGGGTAATCGCCTGAATTTGCGTGAGCTTTGATGCCTCTCACGCAAGACGAGTGCGCGCTACACCCTGGCGTGTTTCGCGCACTCGCCACAGGCTGCAACTCAGTCCCGCGCCAATGCCTCGATCGGGTCCAACCGCGCCGCATTCCTCGCCGGCACAAAGCCAAACACGATGCCGATCAGCGTCGAGCAGGCAAACGCGGTGATGATCGAACCGACGGAAAACACCATTTCCCATTCCTTCACAAACACCGAAAACACAAAGCCCAGGGCGTAGGACAACGAGATCCCGATCAGCCCGCCGATCAAGCACACCATCACCGCCTCCACCAGAAACTGCTGGCGGATATCTGACTGTCGCGCGCCCACCGCCATGCGAATGCCGATTTCGCGAGTCCGCTCGGTGACCGACACGAGCATGATGTTCATCACGCCGATGCCGCCCACCAGCAACGAAATCACCGCGATCAGCGATAACAGCAACGCCAGCGAGCGGCTGGTTTTCTGCACCGTTTGCATGATGCTGTCGAGGTTGTTGGTGAAAAAGTCCTTGGTGCCGTGGCGCTGCAACATGAGTTTATTTACGTTGTCTTCCACCACCTTGCTGGGCTGGCCGTCCTTGATGCGCACGGTGATGCTGTCCAGATGGCGTTGGCCCAACAAGCGCCCCGCTGCTGTTTCATACGGCACCCACACGTTCAGGGCCTTGCTGGCAGCGAACATGTTTTTATTGTCGGCGGTTACCCCGATCACGGTGCACGGCAGGCTACCCACCAGAATCACCTGGCCCAACGGGTCGACATTCGGCCCGAACAGGCGATGCCGGGTGTTGTGGTCGATCACCACCACTTGGGCCTGGCGCCGCGCGTCGCTTTCGCTGAAGGCAATCCCGGCTTCGAGCTTCAAGCCCTTGACCTTGAAGTAACGGTCGCTGACCCCGTTGACCTGCGCATCCAGGTCGATATTGCCGAAACGCAGCAACAGGTTACGGCCCACCACCGGGGTGGCGCTGTCGACGTAATACAGCTGGTTCAACGCCTCCACATCCGAGGGCATCAGGGTCTCGATGGCCGACGCGCGACTGTCGCCAAAACTGCTGCCGGAGAAGATGTCGATCGTGTTGCTGCCGATTGCCTGGATATCCTTGAGCACATAGCGTTTGGCGCCCTCGCCGATGGCCGAGATCGACACCACCGAGGTGATGCCGATCACGATACCGAGCATGGTCAGCAAGGTGCGCATGCGGTGGGACACCAGCGCGACCCAGGCCATGTTGAAGGCTTCCTTGAACAACCCCAGGCTGGCCACCAGGCGCCGGGGGCCGCTGCGCTTGGGCTCTATCGGCGCATCGCTGGGCAGCTCCAGGCCGATACTCTGATTGGCCTTGTCGCTGATGATCTCGCCATCACACACCTCGACAATGCGCTGGGCATTCGCCGCCACCTTGGGGTCGTGGGTGACGATAATCACCGTGTGCCCGGCGGCGTGCAGCTCGGCGAGGATGCGCATCACCTCCTTGCCGCTGTGGGTGTCGAGGGCCCCGGTGGGCTCGTCGGCGAGGATCACTTCGCCGCCGTTCATCAAGGCGCGGGCGATACTCACCCGCTGCTGCTGGCCACCGGAGAGCTGGCTGGGCCGATGGGCGGTATGGCCGGCCAGGCCCAGGCGCGCAAGCAGCTCGCCCGCACGGCTGTGACGTTGGGTGTGCGGCGTACCGGCGTAGATCGCCGGCATTTCCACGTTGTGCAAGGCGCTCAAGTGCGCGAGCAAGTGGTAGCGCTGGAAGATGAAACCGAAGTAATCGCGGCGCAGTTCCGCCAACTGCTCATCACCCAGTGAACGGGTTTCGATGCCGTTGATTTTATAGCTGCCGGCGGTGGCGTAATCGAGGCCGCCGAGGATGTTCATCAGGGTGGATTTGCCCGAACCGGACGCACCGATGATCGCGAGCATTTCCCCGGCATGAATGCTCAGGTCAATGCCTTTGAGCGCGATGAATTCTCGCTCGCCGGCCATGAAGCTGCGGGTGATGCCCTTGAGTTCCAACAGTGGCTGGGTCATCCGTCAGTTCCCCGCCACGGCTGGCGTGGCATCGCCGATGACCACCTGGTCGCCTTCGGCCAGGCCTTCGAGTATCTGCACCTTGACGTTGTTATTGATCCCGGTCTTCACCTCCCGCGACACGACCTTGCCCTTGGCGTCCAGCACCCGCAGTGCGTAACTGCCATCGGTGTTGCGCGGGCCCAACGCAGCCACCGGCACCACCAACGCCGCCTGGGCGGTGTCGAGCACGATGCGCACCTGGGCGGTCATGGCGATACGCAGGCGGTGGTCGGGGTTGGGCACATCGAACAGCGCGTTGTAGAACACCGCGCTGTTCTGCTTGGGCGTACCGGCGGTCTGGGTTTCCAGGAAGTTCTGCGGCGCCGGCTCGGTGCCACGCAGCTTGGCGTAGTAGCGTTTGTCGGCCTCGCCGAGGATGGTGAAGTACACCTGCTGGCCGGGGCTGATATGGATCACGTCCGCCTCGGAGACTTGTGCCTTGACGGTCATGGTGTCCAGGTCCGCCAGCTTGAGCAGCACCGGTGCCAACTGGTTGGCGATCACGGTCTGGCCTTCCTGGGTGACGATCCCTACCACGTCGCCGTCGATGGGCGCGACGATGCGCGTGTAGGCCAGGTTGATCTTGGCGGTATCGATCTGGATATGCGCGCTCTTGATCTGCGCATCCAGGGACAGCAGGTTGGCCTGCTGCACCTGAAAGGTGGACTCAGCGTCTTCGAAATCCTGGCGCGAAACGGATTCGTCGTCCTGCAAACCTTTGTAGCGCTCATACACCGACCTGGCCTGCTTGAGCTGCGCTGCCGTGGCGCGGCGCTGGGCTTGCAGGTTTTCTTCGTCGACCTGGGCTTTGCGCAGGGTGTTTTGCAGGATCAGCGGGTCGATTTCGGCGAGCCATTGGCCTTTTTTTACTTTGTCGCCGACGTTGACCTTGAGCGATTTGAGCTGGCCGGAGACTTGGGCACCGACGTCGACTTGTTTGATGCCTTCGAGGACGCCGGTGGCCAGGACGGCGTTTTCGATGTCATTGCGCTCGGTGGTGGCGGTGAGGTATTGGGGGGCGTCGGCGGGGGCCTGGACGGTGTAGATCGCTAGTCCGATGGCGATGGCCAACGTTGCCAGGAGGCTGACTTTTTTGAATGTTGAATTTGGCATAGGGGTGCATATCCGTTTTTTCGGTAACGGCTGAAATGGGTTCCGCTCTTACAGCGGGTCACTTTTGAAAAGCGCAAAAGTAACCAAAACGCTCTTGCCCCAACACTCGGCACCTCGCCTGGGCTCGGTGTGCCCTCACGCAGGCTTGAATCCGTGGGCCGCCCAAGATCAAGATCACGATCAAAAGCGCTAGATCAAAAGATCGCTGACTTCGTCAGCGGTAAGGATTTAAGGGCCACAGCAAAAGCAAGGCGTTGTGGCCGTTACCGCAGCAATGGATAAACTCGCCAACACCAGCCTCATGACACCACCTCCCCAACCACTACACCCTCCAACCACCACTGCGCCAAGCCCTGAACATTCGGGGCCTTGAGCAAGGTGAAGTGATTCCCGCCGCCGTACCAAACCTGCAGCCCACTGCCCTGCCGACGCCATCCCTCAACCATCAACCCCTGCTCGCGTTGATTACCGGCAGCGTCCAGCGCGGGGTCCTGGGCCAATACCAACCGCACTACGCCCTCAAACCGCCGTAGAGGCCGATATGCCGTACGCAACGCCGCCGCATAGGTACGCGACGGGCCCGCCATCGCGTCCACTCCCGCGCGCGCCGGCAGTAAGCCGACCCTGACCATCCCCGCATGCAGCCATTGGCGCTGTGCCTCTTCATCGCGCTGGGCAAACTCCGCCAGGTCGATGCCCAGCGACTTGCCCGCCGCCAACTGCATCGCCTCGATCAAGCGCAGCAACGCCGTCGTGGTCGTATAGGCTCTGCCCGCGCCGCCAGGTGCCTCACTGTCGATGACCGTCAACGACGCGACTTCACGCCCCGCTGCCTGCAGCTGCAGCGCCATTTCCAGCGCCACCCAGCCACCAAACGAATGCCCGAACAGGTGCACCGGCCCGTGGGGGCTCGCCTGCTCCAACGCCGCCAAGTAGCAACGCGCTGCGGCTTCTACCCCGCTATGGGGCACCGTCGCGCCATCCAGGCCGCGCGGCTGTAGACCGAACAGCGGCCAGTCACGGCCCAGCGCTTCACTCAAGCCCACAAACCCGGTGACGCTGTCGCCAGCCCCCGGCACACAAAACACCGGCGCAGCCCCTGCCCGACCGCTCTGGATGCGCAACAACGGCTGATGCGCGGCCTCGCTTGCCGGCGCACTCGCCAGCAAGGCCAGCGTCATCGCCTGGCCCAAGGCTGGGATATGCGGTGCCTGCATCATGCTCTGGTGATCACCCGGTACCGCCACTTGGCGCAATTGCCCAGGGGCCAGGGCATCGTCCCAGCCGAGGGATTGACTGCGCCGTGCCAGCTCGGTCGGCCGTTCACGCGCGCTGAACAGGTGCACCGGGATCGGCAGCGGGAACACGCTGTAGTGCGCCAGCGCGTGCCCATGCCCCACTTCCCGCTCGATAAAACTCAACAGGTCGGCATCCGTCGCCGCCGCCATTTGCGCGTAGAGCAAACCTTCAGCGCGACAGCGTTGCAGCAGGCCCGCAACGTCCAGTTGTCCACTGCCCGCTTCCAATTGCTCAAGACGCGCCAGCTCATTCACACCTCCCTGTGCTTTCCAATGGGCGCTGCACTGCAGCAGCAAGTGCCGTTTGAGCGCATCCGGCCCACTCCAGCGGGCCTTGCCCTGGTCGGTCATGCGTGGCACGTAGCTGTCGATCAAGCCGAGGAACGCCACCGGCTCATCCAACCCGAGCAATTGCATCGCCACTTCATAGGCCAGCACGCCACCAAACGACCAGCCTGCGACCCGATACGGCCCGTGCGGCTGGAGGCCGCGAATCAGCCCGACCAGGCGCGCCGCCAGACCCTCCATGCTGTGCAGGTGGGCCTCGCCGAGCGCCACGCCCGGCAAGCCATAGATCGGATAGTCACCCGCCAAGTGCTGGCCCAGCGCCGGAAAATACACGTCCATGCCACTGAACTCGTGAATCAGGAACAGCGGCGGCTGCGTGCCGCTGCTGCGCACGGTGATCACCGACGGGTTGCGTACCGGCGCCGCCGTGCGCTGGCGCAGCAGCGTGGCGACAGAGGCCACACTGGCATGCTGGAACAGCTCGGCCAGCGTCACCGACACCCCCGCCTCCTCCAGCAAGTTCACCAGACGAATCGCCAGCAATGAATGCCCGCCCAACTCGAAGAAACTGTCATGCCGCCCCACCTGCTCCAGCTTGAGCACCTCGGCCCAGAGACGCGCCAGGGTCTGTTCCAGGGCATCTGCAGGGGCTTCGAACTCGCGCATGATCAGCGCGTCGAGCGCAGGCTCCGGCAAGGCTTTGCGGTCGACCTTGCCATTCGCCGTCAGCGGCAGTTGCGCCAGCGGCACAAAGGCGGACGGCAGCATGTAGTCAGGCAGTTGAGCCTGCAGGTGGGCACGTACGCCGTCGATATCGACAGGTTCGGCGGCCCAGGTGAAGTAGGCCACCAGGCGCTTGTGCCCCGGTGCATCCTCGCGCGCCAGCACCACCACGTCCTGGACCGCGGCGAAGGTGGCCAGGCGTGCTTCAATCTCGCCCAACTCGATGCGGAAACCACGGATCTTCACCTGGTCGTCATTGCGCCCGATGCATTCCAGCAGGCCGTCCGCCGTCCAGCGGCCAAGGTCGCCGGTGCGGTACATCAGGGCGCCCGGGTTGAGAGGGTCCTGCACAAATTTTTCCGCGGTCAATTCGGGGCGATTCAAATACCCTTTGGCCACGCCATCGCCGCCGATGCAGATTTCACCGATGACGCCCAGTGGCAGCGCCTGCAACTGCGCGTCGAGCACATGCACCTGCGTGTTCGAGATCGGTCGACCGACCGGCACGCTGTCGGCGTTATCGGCGATTTCGCGCACTTCATAGGTGGTGGCGTAGGTGGTGGTTTCCGTCGGCCCGTAGCAATGCACCAGGCGCAGCCCGGGGGCGCGGGCCAACAGGCTGCGGAACGCCGCCGGGTCAGCGCGCTCGCCACCGCAGAGCAGGATGCGCAAGCCGGCCAGCGCCTCGGGCAGCATCTGCACGTACTGGTTGAACAGCGCCGTGGTCACGAACAGCACCGTCACGTCCGCCAAGGCTGCGGCGAACGCGGCCGGGTCGAGCAAGGTGGCGTGGTCGATCACCCGCACCTGACCGCCGTTGAGCAACGGCCCCCAGACATCCATGGTGCTGGCGTCAAACGCCGGGTTGGAGGCGAAGGCCACGCAATCACTGGCATTGAAGTCGGCGTAACCATTGTTGAGCACCAGCCGCGTGATACCGCGATGGGGTACCAACACCCCCTTGGGCGTGCCGGTGGAGCCGGAGGTGTACATGATGTACGCCACGCTGTCGCTGGTTTGGGACAGGTCCGGGTTGTGGCTCGGTTGCGGGTCAAGGCTCAGGGTGTCGAGGTCCAGACGCCGCACCGCGTGCTCGACAGTCGCGTCGCTGCGCGTCAACAGCCAGACGGCAGCGCTGTCCTGCAGCATGAACCCTTGGCGCTCGGCAGGCGCATTGCTGTCCAGCGGCACATAGGCGGCGGCGCATTTGAGGATCGCCAACTGGCTGATCAGCAGGTCCAGGGAGCGCGCCAGCCGGACCGCCACATTGTCACCGGGCTGCACACCCAGGCCCAGCAGGTGATGGGCCAGGCGGTTGGCACGGGTGTTCAGTTCACCGTAGCTCACGACCTGCTCGCCGTGCACCACCGCCAACGCGTCAGGCCGCGCCTGGGCCTGCGCTTCAAACAAGCGCTGCACCGTGTGTTCACGCGGGAACGGGCGGTCAGTGGCATTCAATGCCAACAGCTGCTGGCGTTCGGCAGCGGGCAGGATCGCTACGTGGCTGATGGCGATATCGGTAGGCTGCTCGAGCGCCTGCACCAGCTGTTCCAGCGCGACACCCAGGTAGACGCATAACCGCCGAGCACCCTGCCCCATGGCTTTCAAGGCGAAACCATCGCCCAGGTCATCCACGCTCATCGACACGCCGTAGTGCGTGTGTTCCTCGGCCTTGAGCAGTTGAATCCCTTGCCATGCCGCAGCGGCCGCGTTGCTGCGGGGCGCACTGTGGCGGTAGTTGAACAACACGCTGAACAACGGCGTCGCCGCCGGCACCCCGCTGCACCGCTGCACCAGCGCCAGCGGCGCGTGCTCATGGCCGAGCAGTTGGCTCAGGCGTGCGTGGGTGGCGTGCAATGCGTCGCGCACCGAGTGTTCACCCAGATCGACGCGCAGCGGCAAGGTATTGATGAACGCGCCCATGGCTCGCTCAGCCCCTTCCCCACCTTGCAGACGACCGAGCATCACTGTGCCGAACACCACCTGCTCACGGCCGCTGACCTTGCCCAGCACCTGGGCCCAGGCCAGGTGCATCAGGCTGGCGGCGCTTACCCCGGCCAGCCGTGCCTGGCTGCGCAGGCGCTGACTCAACCCCGGGTCAAGCGCCATCTGGGCGGTTTGCGCCTCGCCCAGGTACTGCACCTGGGTCGGTTCATCGACTTGCGCCAGCATCTCGCGGAAGAACCCCTCATGCTCGTCCGCTCCCACGCGGGTCTGCGCCACGTAGTTGCGGTACGGCACCGGCGCCTCCAACCGGGCCTGCTCGCCCAGCAAGAAGGCCTGCATCTCATGCTGCAGCACCTCCAGCGCGAGGTGGTCCATGACCAGGTGATGAAACAGCAAGGTAGCGACCACCTGCTGCGGCTCCTCGCTATACACCAGGCGCATCAGCGGGGCCTGTGCCAGGTCCAGGCGCTGCGGCAACGGGCCGCTTTCGACACGCAATGGCGCGTCGCGCCAGACCACTTGCACCGGCTCTTCCAGGCCGTCCCAATACACGGAGGTACGCAGGCTGTCGTGCCGCTGGATCACCGCCTGCAACGCTTGGGCAAACGCGTCGAAGCGCTGGCGGCTGTCGAAGGCAAATTCGGCCTGCAGCACATAGGCGTCTGCGCCCTGTACGGCGCGATGCTGATAGAGCATGCCGGCCTGCAACGGCGCCAGGGGGTAGATGTCTTGCACATTCGCCGCTCCGCCTGGGATGCAGGCGACGATGCGGTCGATGGCCGGCTGGTCCAGAAGGATCAACGCCAGCATGTCCGGCGTGATCCGCGTGCAATCGGCGGCGATGCGATTGGCCGGCACCGCCACTTCGCGACCACCACCGAGCGCCGCCGCCAACGCGGCCAAAGTCGGCTGAGCAAACACTACTTTCACGTCCGCCGACCAACCCAGACGCCGCAGGCGGCCCATCAGGCTGACCGCCAACAGCGAGTGCCCGCCCAGCTCGAAGAAGTGGTCGTGACGGCCCACTTGTTCGACCTTGAGCAGTTCGGCCCACAGCTCGGCCAAGGTGATTTCCGTAGTGCCCAGCGGCGCTTCGTATTCGCGCAGGGTCAGCGCCTCGTTGCCCGGCGCCGGCAGGGCCTTGCGGTCGAGCTTGCCGTTGGGGCTCAACGGCAACGCGTCCAGGTGCACGAACAGCGCGGGCACCATGAACTCCGGCAGGTGTTGCAGCAAGTGCGCGCGCAGTGTGTCGATCTCGCTGCGCGCACCGGTGTAGTAGGCCACCAGGCGCTCCTCGCGGGCGACCACGGCAGCCTCGTGGACAGTGGCGAACTCGGTCAGCCGGGCCTGGATTTCCCCCAGTTCGATGCGCAAACCACGGATCTTCACCTGGTCGTCATTGCGGCCCAGGTATTCGATCGTGCCGTCCGGCAAGTAGCGGCCCACGTCACCGGTGCGGTACAGGCGGCCCTCGGTAAACGGGTCGTCGAGGAAGCGCTCGGCGGTCAGCTCCGGCCGGTTCAGATAGCCACGCGCAACCTGCACGCCACCGATGAACAACTCACCGACCACGCCCAGGGGCACCGGCTGCAAATGCCCATCCAGCAGGTACATGCGCGTATTGGCAATTGGCTTGCCGATGGGGGTGTTGTCCGGCGTGGCAGCGCCTGCGCAGTGCCAGGCGGTCACGTCGACGGCAGCTTCGGTGGGGCCATACAGGTTATGCAGTTGGCTACCCGACAGCTGCTGTTTGAAGCGCCGCACCAGGCTGCCGGGCAAGGCTTCGCCGCTGCAGATCACGCGCACCAGGTCGGCGGCCTGGCTCACATCGCCGTGGGCGAGGAACACATCGAGCATCGACGGCACAAAGTGCAAGGTACTGATCTGCTCAGCCTCGATCAGCTCGCACAGGTAGGCCGGGTCCTTATGCCCACCAGGGCGCGCCATCACCAGACCCGCACCGGTGAACAGCGGCCAGAAAAACTCCCACACCGACACGTCGAAGCTGAACGGGGTTTTCTGCAGTACCCGGTCATGGGCGCCGAGGCCGTATTCGTCCTGCATCCACAGCAGACGGTTGACCACGCCGCGGTGGTCGTTGATCACGCCTTTGGGCTGGCCGGTGGACCCCGAGGTGTAGATCACGTAGGCGCCCAGCGCTGATACCTGGGGATTATCCTCGGGTTGGTGCTGCCAGCTCGGCTGGTCCAGATCGACCAGCGGCACGTCCCCCAACAGCGCGCGGGTTGCGCCCTGGGCCAGTACCACGACCGGCGCGCTGTCCTGCAGCATGTAGGCGATGCGTTCCAGCGGGTACGCCGGGTCGAGCGGCACATAGGCGCCGCCGGCCTTGAGGATCGCGTACAGGCCGATAACCATGTCCAGGCCGCGCTCCACGCAGATCGCGACGCGCGAATCGGGCTGCACGCCCAACGCCAACAGGTGGTGAGCAAGCTGGTTGGCCCGCGCATTCAACTCGGCGTAGGTCAACTGCCGCTCGCCAGCCTTGACCGCCAGCGCCTCCGGTGTGCGCGCCACCTGCGCTTCGAACATCCCGTGCAGGGTCTGCTCGAGGTTGTACGGCACGTGGGTGGCGTTGAACCCGAACAGCAACTGCTGGCGCTCGCGTTCATCCACCAGCGGTACCTGTTCCAGCACCGCCTGGTCGTTATCGACCATGGCCTGCAGGAGCCGGGTGAAGTAACCGGCATAACGCCGCACCGTCGACGCATCGAACAGCGCCACGGCGTACTCCAGCGCCCCGATAATTGTTCCCTGCACCTCGCTCAGGTCCAGGGACAGGTCGAACTTGGCAAAGTGGCTGTCCTGCACAATGCCTTCCAGGGCCAGGTCGCCCAGGGCCAGGGTCGGTGCGCTGCTGTCCTGCCAGGTCAGCAGGGTCTGGAACACCGGGCTATGGGCCAGACTGCGCAGCGGCCGGGTGATCTCCACTACCTGCTCGAACGGCAGGTCCTGATGGGCCTGGGCCGCGAGCGTCTGGGCCTTGACCCGCGCCAGCAACGCCTCGGTCGTCGGCGCGCCTGCCGTGTCGATACGCACGGCCAGGGTGTTGACGAACAGCCCGATCAGGCCCTCCACCTCACTGCGGGTGCGGTTGGCCACCGGCGAACCGATCACCAGCTCCTGCTGCCCGCAAAGCCTTGCGAGCAGCGCGGCCCAAGCGGTCATCAGGGTCATGTACAGCGTGGCACCGTGGCGCTGGCTCAACGCCTTGAGCCCGGCGGTAAGGCGTTCGTCCAGGCGCACTTCCACCGTGCTGCCGGCGTAGTCCTGTTGCGCCGGGCGCGGGCGATCGGTGGGCAGCGTGAGCAAGGCCGGCGCACCGGCGAGGGCCTGTTGCCAATAGCTGCTTTGGCGGTGCAGCACCTCGCCGCTGAGCCACAAACGCTGCCACGCGGCAAAGTCGCCGTACTGGATCGGCAACGGCGGCAGCGGGTCGGGCTGGCCATGGCTGAACGCCTGGTACAGGGCCATCAGCTCACGGGTGAGCACCCCCATGGACCAGCCATCAGAGACGATATGGTGCAGGGTCAACAGCAGCACATGGTGATCGTCGGCCATCACCACCAGGCGCCCGCGCAGCAGCGGCCCGCGCGCCAGGTCGAACGGCGCCGAGGCCTCGCCCTGGATCAACGCGTCCAGCGCCTGCTGGGGTTGCGGGTGGCGCCGCAGGTCCTGCACTTGCAGAGGCAGCATCGCTTCCGCCGGGACGATCAGCACCTGGGCCACATCGCCCTGCTGGGCAAAGCGGCTGCGCAAGGTGGAATGCCGCGCGACGATTCGCGCCAGCGCCTGTTGCAGGGCCTGCACATGCAACTGGCCACGCAACCGCAGGCCGATAGGTATGTTGTAGGCGGTGTTGGCACCCTCCATCAGCGCCAGGAACCACAGGCGCTGCTGGGCGAAGGACAACGGCACGTCCTCATCGCGGTTGGCCGGGAGAATATCCGGCAAGGTGCTGCGACCGGCCTGGGCCAGCACTTGGGCGACGGCGGCGAGTTCGGCATTCGCAAACAAATCGCCGAGCAACAGCTCTACCCCCAGGCGCTGACGCACTTGGGACACCATGCGCATGGCCAGCAGCGAGTGCCCGCCCAGCTCGAAGAAATGATCACGCCGCCCGACCCGTTCAACCTGCAGCACGTGCGCCCAGATCTGCGCCAACAGGCTTTCGATCTCACCCTCGGGCGCCTCGTACTCGCGGCTGAATACAGCGGCGCTGTCCGGCGCCGGCAAGGCTTTGCGGTCGAGCTTGCCGTTGGCGGTCAGGGGCAGCGTGTCGAGCTTCATGAAGGCGACCGGGACCATATAGTCCGGCAGGTGCGCCACCAGATGCGCGCGAATGTCACCCACCGTCACCGGGTCCAACTGCGGGTTTTCGGTGAAGTACGCCACCAGCCGCTCTTCACGCACCACCACCACGGCCTCGAGAAGGCTGGGCAGGTGGTTGAGCTGGGTTTCGATCTCGCCCAGTTCGATACGCATGCCGCGGATTTTCACCTGGTCGTCATTGCGCCCCAGGTACTCCAGCGTACCGTCGGGCAACCAGCGCGCCAGGTCGCCGGTACGGTACATGCGCCCGCCCGTGAACGGGTCGTGCAGGAAACGCTCGGCGGTCAACTCGGGGCGGTTCAGGTACCCGCGCGCCACCCCCTTGCCGCCTACGTACAGCTCGCCCGCCACCCCCAGCGGCACCAGCCGTTGCTGATCATCAAGCAGGTACACCGAGGCGTTGGCAACCGGCTTGCCGATGTGCAAAGGCCGACCCGCCTCAACCTTGCCGGAAGTGGCGACCACCGTGGCTTCCGTGGGGCCGTAATTGTTGATCAGCTCGAAATGCTGCGCGCGGCTGAACTGGCGCAGGCGATCGCCGCCGACCAGCAAGGTGCGCAACGTCGGGTGGTCGATCTGCTGGCTGAAGGCGTACTCGGCCACCGGGGTCGGCAGGAAGCACACGTCCAAAGGTTGCGCACACCACCAGGCCAGCAGCGCGTCGATGTCTTCGGCGCCGTCATGGGCCGGCGGCAGGTGCAGGGTCGCGCCCGCACACAGCGCCGGCCAGACTTCCCAGGCCATCGCATCAAACCCGAAACCGGCGACGCTGGCGGTGTGGCGCCCGGCGCACAGGTCAAAGGCGCTGCAATGCCAATCCACCAGGTTGGCCACGCTGTGGTGTTCCACCATCACGCCTTTGGGCAGGCCGGTGGAGCCGGAGGTATAGATCACATAGGCGAGGTTCGACGGCGTCATGGCGACCATCGGGTTGCTCGCCGAATGATGCTGCCAGGTGTAGCGGTCGAGGTTGATCACCGGCACCTCCAGGGCCGGTAAGCGCGCCAGCAAGGCGTGTTGGGTCAGCACCGCGACCGGGGCGCTGTCCGTCAGCAGATAGCTCAGGCGCTCGGCCGGGTGGGAGGGGTCCACCGGCACATAACAGGCACCGGCCTTGAGGGTTGCCAGCAACCCGGCCAGGGTATCCAGGCCACGGCGGGCGACAACGGCCACGCGGTCGTCGGGTTTGACGCCCAGGGCCAACAGGTGGTGGGCCAGCAGGTTGGCCTGCTGGTTCAGCTCGGCGTAGGTCATGTGCCGGTCGAGTTGCACGGCGGCGATGGCATCCGGGGTCCGCGCCGCCTGGGCTTCGATGCGCCCGTGCAGGGTGGTGGCGTGATTGCTGGAGGGTGCAGGGTTCGCCTGGGTGGCGTTGAACTGGTGCAGCAGCATGTGTTGTTCGGCGGCAGGCACCACCGACACCTGGTTGAGCGCGGTGTGCGGCGCCTGCTCCAGGGCGCTCAGCAGGTTTTCCAGCGCGGTTTGCACATAAGCGCAGACGCGCTGGGGGTCGACCTGGGTGGTGGCCAGCAGACGCAGGACAAACCCTTCCCCCAGGTCATCGACACTCAGGGTCAGCGGGTAGTTGGTGCGCTCATCCGAACGCAATGTCTCGATGCCTTGCCACGCCGCCACGGCCTCGCTGCTGTTGCCGGTGCCGCTGTGACGGTAATTGAGCAACGCACTGAACAACGGCGTCGGCGCCGCCACCCCGCTGCAGCGTTGTGCCAGGGCCAGGGGCGCGTGTTCATGGCGCAGCAGGCCGGTAAGCCGCGCGTGGGTGGCCTTGACCGCGCTGCGCAGGTCGTCGTTGCCCACTTCTACGCGAAACGGCAAGGTGTTGATAAAGATCCCCAACGCGCGATCCGTGGCATGCCCGCCCTGCAGGCGGCCCATCAGCACGGTGCCGAACACCACCTGGGATTTGCCGGCCAGCGCACTCAGCACCTGGGCCCAGCCCAGATGGAACAGGCTTGCGACGCTAACCCCCAGCAGCCGGGCCTGGGCACGCAGGCCCTGGTTGAGGGCAGCCGACAGCGGCCAGTCGAGTTCATTGATGCCACGGCCATCGCCCTGCACGTCCTGCAAGCCAAACGGCAGGGTCGGTTCGAGCACATCGCCGAGCATCTGCTGGAAAAACGCCTCATGCTGCTGCTCGCTGACCCCCAGGCGCGCCTGCGCCACATAGTTGCGAAACGGCACCGGGTGGCCCAGTTGCCCGGCAGTGCCGTGCAAAAACGCCTGCAGCTCATGGCGCACCACGTCCAGGGCGCTGTGGTCCAGGGCCATGTGGTGGAACAGCAGCATGGCCACGATGCGCTGCTGCGCCGGGTCCTTTGCCCAGGCCAGGCGCAACAGCGGCGCCTGGGTCACGTCCAGACGGTAATGCCGGGCGTCGAAACGCGCGTGCAACTGGGCGGCGATATCGCCCTCGGCCGGGTCCAGTTCAAGCGCCTGCACCGGCAGGCGCGCCTCGCGCCAGACCACTTGCTGGGGCTGCTGCAAACCTTCCCAGACCACGCCGGTGCGCAGGATGTCGTGACGGTCCGTCACCCCTTGCAACGCCAGGGCAAACGCCTCGAAACGCTCGACACTGTCGAAGGCAAACTGCGACTGCATCACATAGGGGTCGCCCTGCGCGGTGCTGACGTGGTGAAACAGAATGCCTTCCTGCAGCGGCGCCAACGGGTAGATGTCGTGGATATTCGCCACACCGCCCTCGACGGTGGCGACGATACGGTCGATCTCGTCCTGGCTGAGGCTGGACAGGGTCAGCATGGCCGGGGTGATGCGTTGCGCGCCGGGCGGGATGCCATTGGCGGGCACCTCGTTGGCGGCAGCGTATTCGCCAGCCTCGATCAGTTCGATCAACGCCGGTTTATGTTCGCGCAACGCCGCCAGGATCAACGGGTCGCTCAGTGCGTGTTTATTGCCTTGCACCGACAGCTGTTGACCTTTGAGCGCCAGCTGCACGTCTTTGGTTTTCAGCGTCGCCAGCAGTTCGAAAATGCTCACAGGACGATCTCCATTCGTTCAGTAATTGCCGCGTAGCCAGCCAGGGTCGGCTGTTCGAACAACGCGCGCACATCGGCTTCCATGCCTTCCTGGCGCAAGCGCCCGATCAAGCTGACGGCGAGCAATGAGTGCCCGCCCAGTTCAAAGAAATTGTCCTGGCGCCCTACCCGCTCGACGTTGAGCAACTCAGCCCACAGCTGCGCCAGCAGGGTTTCGGTAGCGCCCACCGGGGCTTCGTATTCGCGCAGGGTCAGCGCCTCGTTGCCGGGCGCCGGCAGCGCCTTGCGGTCGAGCTTGCCGTTGGGGCTCAACGGCAGCGCGTCGAGGTGCACAAACAGCGCGGGCACCATGAAATCCGGCAAGTGTTGCAGCAGATGCTCACGCAGCGCCGCTGCCCGCCCCCCGGTGTAGTAAGCGACAAGCCGATCGTCGCGGGCCACCACGGCGGCTTCGTGGACCTGAGGATGCTCAAGCAAACGCGCCTGGATCTCGCCCAGTTCGATGCGCAAACCACGGATCTTCACTTGGTCGTCATTGCGGCCCAGGTATTCGATCGTGCCGTCGGGCAGGTGGCGGCCGAGGTCGCCGGTGCGGTACATGCGCCCGCCGCTGAACGGGTCCTTGAGGAAGCGCTCGGCGGTAAGCTCAGGACGGTTCAGGTAACCCCGCGCCACTTGCACGCCGCCGATGAACAGTTCGCCGGCCACGCCCTGGGGCACCGGCTGCAACTGCGCGTCGAGCACATACAGACGCGTATTGGCGATCGGTTTGCCAATCGGTGTGTTGTCCGGCACCTGCGGTCGCGCGCAGTTCCACGCGGTGACGTCCACAGCGGCTTCGGTGGGGCCATACAGGTTGTACAGGCCACTCTGCGGCAGTTGATGTTTGAAGCGCCGCACCAGGCTGCCCGGCAAGGCTTCGCCGCTGCACATGACGCGCACCAGCCCGGCAGCCTGGCTCACGTCGCCATGGGCGAGGAACACGTCCAGCATCGACGGTACAAAGTGCAGCGTGGTGATCTGTTCGGCCGCGATCACGTCGCACAGGTATACCGGGTCCTTATGCCCGCCAGGGCGCGCCATTACCAGACGCGCGCCGGTGAACAGCGGCCAGAAAAACTCCCACACCGACACATCGAAGCTGAACGGGGTTTTCTGCAACACGCTGTCGTGGGCCTGCAGGCCGTAAGCGTCCTGCATCCACAACAGGCGGTTGACCACGCCGCGGTGGTCGTTGATCACGCCTTTGGGCTGGCCAGTGGAGCCCGAGGTGTAGATCACGTAGGCGCCCAGTGCCGATACCTGAGGATTATCCTCGGGTTGGTGCTGCCAGGTCGGCTGGTCCAGATCGACCACCGGCACGTCCCCCAGCAGCGCGCGCGTTGCGCCCTGGGCCAGCACCGCGACCGGTGCGCTGTCCTGCAGCATGTAGGCGATGCGTTCCAGCGGGTACGCCGGGTCCAGCGGCACATAGGCGGCGCCGGCCTTGAGGATCGCGTACAGGCCGATGACCATGTCCAGGCCGCGCTCCACGCAGATCGCCACGCGCGAATTCGGCTCTACGCCCAGCGCCAACAGATGATGAGCAAGCTGGTTGGCGCGCACATTCAGTTCGGCGTAGGTCAGGTGCTGCCCGCCAGCCTTGACCGCCAGCGCATCCGGCGTGCGCGCCACCTGCGCTTCGAACATACCGTGCAGGGTCTGGTCGAGGTCGTAATTGACCTCGGTGGCGTTAAAGCCGGCCAGCACTTGCTGGCGCTCCTGCGCCTCCAGCACCGGCAGGCGATTGACCGCCGACTGCGGCGCCTGCTCCAGCGCCTCGACCAGCCCGAGCAAGGTCACCTGCACGAAACCGCAGATACGCTGCGCGCCAATCGGCGTCGGGGTCATGGCGGTCAGGCGGAAACCGTCGCCCTGATCGTCCACATTCAACGTCAACGGGTAGTTGGTTCGCTCCTCGCTGGCCAGGGTCTGGATGCCCTCCCACGCCTGCGACACCGGCGCTTGCTGGCTGTCGCTGTGGCGGTAGTTGAGCATCGCACTGAACAACGGCTGCGGCGCGGCAACCCCACTGCAACGCTGGGCCAGCGCCAACGAGGCATGCTCATGGCCGAGCAGCGCGGTCAACCGCGCATGGGTCTGCTTGACGGCCACGCGCACGCCACTCGCATCAATGTCCACGCGCAGCGGCAAGGTGTTGATGAACATGCCCAGCGCCCGGTCACTGCCTTTACCGCCGTGCATACGGCCGAGCAGCACCGTGCCTAAGACTACTTTTTCCTGCCCGCAGGTGCTCGCCAGCACCCGCGCCCAGGCCAGGTGGAACAGGCTCGCGGCGCTGACCCCCAACACGCGTGCCTGGGCCCGCAGGCGTCGGTTGAGGTCCGGGGCGAGGTTGAGCTGCGCCTCTTCAATAGCATTGCCGTCGCCTCGCACATCCTGCAGGCCGAATGGCAGGGTCGGTTCGCTGATGTCACCGAGCATCTCGCGGAAGAACTGTTCATGCTCGGCTTCACTGACGCCCAACCGCGTCTGGGCCACATAGTTGCGGTACGGCGTGGCGTCCCCCGCCAGGCCCGGTTGCCCAAGCAGACTGGCCTGCATCTCGTGGCGCACGCGGTCGAGCGCGGTATGGTCGAGGGCAATATGGTGGAACAACAGGATCGCGACCACCCGCTGATTCGCCGGGTCCGGCGCGTACACCAGGCGCACCAGCGGCGCCTGGTGCATCGGCACGCGGTAATGCCGTGGGTCGAAGCGCTGGTGCAGGTGCTCGAGGTCATCGGCCTGCACCTGCAACTGCGCCCTGCGCCACACCACTTGCAGCGGTTGGGCCAGGCTCTCCCAGACCACGGCGGTACGCAGGATATCGTGGCGGTCGATCACCTGTTGCAGCGCCTGGGCGAAGGCCTGCAGACGCTCGAGGTGGTCAAACGCCAAGTGTGATTGCAGCAGGTACGGGTCGCCCTGCCCGGCCGTGATGTGGTGGTAAAGAATACCTTCCTGCAACGGCGCCAGCGGGTAGATATCCTGCACGTTGGCCGCACCGCCGGGCACCTGGGCAACAACCTGATCCAGTGTGGCTTGATCGAGTTCGACCAGGCTCAACAGGTCGGGCGTGATGCGCTGGCAGTCGGCGGGAATGCGATTGGCCGGCACCTGCACTTCGTGGCCACTGCCTACGGCGGCAGCGAGCGCGGCCAGCGTCGGCTGGCTGAACAGCACGCGCACATCGGCGCTGAGGCCAACCTGGCGCATGCGCTCGATCAGGCTCACGGCCAATAACGAATGCCCGCCCAGTTCGAAGAAGTGGTCATGGCGCCCCACGCGCTCGACCTGCAACACCTCGGCCCAGAGACGCGCCAGCGTGGTTTCGAGGGTGCCTTGGGGCGCCACATAGTCACGGCTCAACACCGCGCTGTGATCGGGTTGCGGCAAGGCCTTGCGGTCCAGCTTGCCGTTGGCGGTCAGGGGCAGCGCGTCGAGCTTCACATAGGCCACGGGCACCAGGGCGTCGGGGAGTTGCGCTTGCAGTTGCGCACGCAGGCTGTCGATGGCCACCGGCTGTTGCTCGGTGAACCAGGCGATCAACCGACCTTCACGCACCAGCACCACGGCCTCGCCCACACCGTGCAGAGCGGTCAGGCGGCTTTCGATCTCGCCCGGTTCCACCCGCACACCACGCACTTTGACCTGGTCGTCGGTGCGTCCCAGGTAGTCGAGGTTACCGTCGGGCAGCCAGCGCACCAGGTCGCCGGTGCGGTACATGCGCCCGGCATTGAAGGGGTCCTGCAGGAAGCGTTCGGCGGTCATCTCGGGGCGGTTCAGGTAGCCCCGCGCCACGCCGCTGCCGCCCACATACAGCTCACCCGCCACGCCCACCGGCACCGGCCGTAGCTGTCCATCCAGCACATACACGCGGGCATTCGCGACCGGCCGACCAATGTGCAACGCCTGTCCGGCGCGCACGCGGCCGGAGGTGGCGACCACGGTGGCTTCGGTCGGCCCATAGTTGTTGACCAGCGCAAAACGCCGCTCGTGAGTGAACTGGCGCAAGCGATCGCCGCCGACCAGCAGCATGCGCAAGGTCGGGTGCTGCAGGTTCTGGCTGAACGCGTACTCGGCCACCGGTGTGGGCAGGAAGCTCACCTCCAGCGGCTGCGCGCGCCACCAGGCCAGCAGCGCGTCGATCTGTTCGTTGCCGACTTCGGCAGGCGGCAGGTGCAGCGTGGCGCCGATGCACAGCGCTGGCCAGACCTCCCAGGCCATCGCGTCAAACCCAAAGCCAGCGACGCTGCTGGTGTGGCTGCCGGCACCCAGGCCAAAGGCGCTGCAATGCCAATGCACCAGGTTCTCCACGCTTCGGTGCTCCACCATCACACCCTTGGGCTGGCCGGTGGAGCCGGAGGTGTAGATCACATAGGCCAGGTGTGCGGGTGTCAGGGCGGGCAGTTGCGGGTTGCTGACGGCGTGGCGCTGCCAGGTGCTGTCGTGCAGGTCCACCGTGGCGAAATCGCCCAACAATGCGCGGGTCGACGCTTCAGCCAACACCGCCACCGGGGCGCTGTCCTGCAACAGGTAGGCGATGCGCTCGGCGGGGTACGCCGGGTCGATGGGCACATACCCCGCGCCCGCCTTGAGAATGCCCAGCAGCCCTACCAGCATCTGCGGGCCGCGTCGGCAGCAGAGGGCCACGCGGTCATCCGGCTGCACGCCGAGCGCCAGCAGGTGATGGGCCAACTGGTTGGCGCGCTGGTTGAGTTGCTGATAGGTCAGGGATTCGCCGTCCTGCAACACGGCGATCGCCTGGGGTTGGCGTTCGGCCTGCACCTCGAAGGCGCCGTGGAGGGTCTGGCCCTGGGGGAAATCCTCGGCGCTGGCATTGAACGCCTGCAGCAGGGTGTCGCGTTCCGCCAGCGGCAGTATCGGCAGCTGGTTAAGCGCCAGGGACGACGCGCTTTCCAATGCGCTGACCAACTGCTCCACGGCGTTGTGCATATAGCCACACAGCCGCTCGGCACCGATCTGCGGCAGCGCCAGCACGTGAAGGCCGAAGCCTGCGCCGAGGTCGTCGACGCTCAAGGTCAGCGGGTAGTTGCTGCGTTCTTCACCGCCGAGCAACTGCACACCGGCCCAGATGCCCTGCCCGCCGCGGGCCATTTCATCCGGGCTGCTGTGACGGTAATTGAGCAAGGCGCTGAACAACGGCACGGCGGCCGGCACCCCACTGCAACGCTGGGCCAACGCCAGCGAGGCATGCTCGTGGCCCAGCAATGCGCTCAAGCGCGCGTGGGTCGCCTTGACCGCCACGGCGGCAGCGGCCGCTACATCAACGCGCAGCGGCAAGGTGTTGATGAACATCCCGAGGGCCCGGTCCGCGCCGTCGCCGGCCTGCATGCGGCCCATCAGCACGGTGCCGAACACCACCTCGTCACGCCCGGACACCAGCCCCAGCACCTGCGCCCAGGCCAGGTGCATCAGGCTCGCCGCGCTGACGCCGGCGTGCCGTGCCTGCTCGCGCACGCGCTGGGCCAGGACCGGGTCCAGGGCCTGCGCGGCCTCTTCGATCGCGCGACCATCGCCCTGCACATCCTGCACGCCAAACGGCAAGGTGGGTTCGTCGACCTCGCCGAGCATCTCGCGAAAGAACCCTTCGTGCTCCTGCTCGCTGACCCCCAGGCGCGCCTGGGCCACGTAATTGCGGAACGGCGCCGCGGGCGGCAAGCCCTGCGCCGGGTTGAACATCAGGCTGCGCATCTCCTGGCCGACCACTTCCATGGCGGTGTGATCCAGCGCCAGGTGGTGGAACAGCAGGATCGCCGCCACGCGATCATTGGCGGGGTCCTGGGCATAGACCATGCGCAGCAGCGGCGCCTGGGTGATGTCCAGGCGGTAATGACGAGCATCGAAACGTGCGTGCAGTTGCTCGATGATGTCGCCGTCCGCCGGGTCCAGCACGACCTCCTGCGCCAGCCACTGCACGTCGCGCCACACCACTTGCACCGGGTGGTCCAGGCCTTCCCAGACCACCGCGGTGCGCAGGATATCGTGACGCGTCACCACCTGTTGCAGCACGCCCATGAAGCCGTGCAGGCGCTCAAGGCTGTCAAACGCCATACGCGATTGCAGCAGGTACGGGTCGCCCTGCTCGGCGCTGATGTGGTGGTAGAGAATACCCTCCTGCAACGGCGCCAGCGGGTAGATATCCTGCACATTGGCCGCGCCACCCGGCACGCTGGCGACGATCCGGTCGATGGCCGCTTGATCGAGTTGCACCAGGGTCAGCATCGACGGGGTGATACGCGCACAGCCCGGCACGATGCCGTTGGCCGGCACCACCACCTCGCGGCCGCTGCCCACTGCCGCTGCCAACGCCGCCAGGCTTGGCTGGTTGAACAGCACGCGCACATCGGCACTGAGACCGGCCTGACGCATGCGTTCGATCAGGCTGACCGCCAGCAGCGAGTGCCCGCCCACCTCAAAGAAATGGTCATGGCGCCCCACGCGGTCGAGCTTCAGCAGGTCCTGCCAGATCTGCGCCAGCAAGGTTTCCACCGCACCCTCAGGCGGCGCGTAGCCGCGGCTGAGCAACGCGCTCGAGTCCGGCACCGGCAGGCCCTTGCGGTCCAGTTTGCCGTTGGCGGTGAGCGGCAACAGCGCCAGCCAGACATAGGCTGACGGCACCATGTAGTCCGGCAACTGTCCCTGCAGATGAGCGCGCAGCGCGTCGATCGGCAGCGGCGCATCCGCCGTGTAGTAAGCCACCAGGCGCTTGTCGCCCGGTTCGTCTTCACGCACCAGCAGTACCGCGTCCTTGACCCCGGCAAAGCTCGCCAGGCAGGCTTCGATCTCGCCAGGCTCGATACGGAAACCGCGAATCTTCACTTGCAGGTCATTGCGCCCCTGGTAGCGCAACGTGCCGTCGGCCTGCCAGCAGGCCAGGTCGCCGCTGCGGTACAGCAGGCCGTCGCCATAGGGGTTGGGAATAAATTTTTCGGCACTCAGTTGCGGCTGGTTCAAATACCCCTTGGCCACGCCCGCGCCGCCGATATACAGCTCGCCGACCACGCCCAGCGCCACCGGCTGGTGGCGCGCATCGAGCACGTAGACCTGGGCGTTCGCAATCGGCCGGCCAATCGGGATACTGCCCTCGCCCAGCGCGGTGATCTCGAACGTGGTGGAAAACGTGGTGGCTTCGGTCGGCCCGTAGCCGTTGAGCAGGTGCTGCGGCTTGCCGTGTTGCAGCACGCGGGCGATCACCTGCGGGTCGAGCACGTCGCCGCCGACGATCAGGTAACGCAACTGGCGGAACACCGGCATCAGCGCATCGGCGTACTGGTGGAACAGCCCCGCAGTCAACCACAACACGCTGACCGCCTGCTCTTGCAGCATCGCCGCCAACGCGGCCTGGGACAGCAGTTGCGCCTGTTCGACCACCACCACGCAACCGCCATTGAGCAGTGGCGCCCAGACCTCCAGGGTGCTGGCGTCGAAGGCCGGGTTGGAGGCGAACGCCACGCGGTCACGCGGGTTGAAATCGGCATAGCCGTTGTTGATCACCAAGCGCGAAATCGCGCGGTGCGGCACTTGCACACCTTTGGGCGCGCCGGTGGAACCGGAGGTGTACATGAGGTACGCCACAGACTCCGCCGACGACTCCAGCTCGGGATTACGCGACGACAGCGCGTCCAGGTTCAGGTCGGCCAGGCCCGTGAGCACGCGGTGCGCGCCGCAGTCCTGGACGATGAAGGCCTGACGCTCGACCGGCGCGTTGACGTCCAACGGCACATACACGGCGGCGCACTTGAGAATCGCCAATTGGCCGATCAGCAGGTCCAGCGAACGTGGCAGCGCGAGGGCCACGTGCTCGCCCGGTTGCACGCCCTGGCTGATCAGGTGATGGGCCAGGCGGTTGGCGCGGCGATTGAGGTCGCGGTAACTCAGGGACAAGCGCCCCTGCACCGCTGCCACCGCCTCCGGATGGGCCAGCACCTGGGCTTCGAACAGCTGGTGCACGCCGAGGTGCGACGGGTAGTCGCGAGCCGTCGCGTTGAAGCCTGCCAGCAGTTGCTGGCGCTCGGCGGCAGGCACAATCGACACCGCCTCGAGCGGCGTCGTCGGCGCCTGCTGCAACGCGCTCACCAGCTGGCGCAGCGCGGTCAGCATGTAGTCGCCCACGCGTTGCACCTCCAGGCTGGCCACGCCTTGCACGGTCAAGGCGAATCCGCTGCCGAGGTCATCGACGTTGAGCACCAGCGGGTAGTTGCTGCGCTCCTGGGAGCTGAGGATTTCAATCCCGGCGGCGGCAAATGGACGCGCTCCCGGCGCTTCACCGGGGGCGCTGTGCCGGTAGTTGAGCAACGTGCTGAACAATGGCAACGAAGCCGGCACGCCGCTGCAACGCTGGGCCAGGGACAACGAGGCGTGCTCATGCCCCAGCAGTTGCGCGAGCCGCGCGTGGGTGGCGCGTACGCCGGCTTGCACACCGACGGCGCCAAGGCTGACCCGCAACGGCAGGGTATTGATGAACATCCCCAGCGCCCGGTCGGCGCCTTCGCCGCCTTGCATGCGGCCCAGCAGCACGGTGCCGAACACCACGTCCTGCTGACCCGAAAGCTGCCCCAGCACCTGCGCCCAGGCCAGGTGCACCAGGCTTGCGGGGCTCACTCCCAGTTGCCGCGCCTGTTCACGCAGGCCCAGGCTGAGTGCCGGCTCCAGCGGCAGGCGCGCCTCGACGATGCCGCTGCCGTCGCCATGCACGTCCTGCAGGCCCAGCACCAGGGTCGGCTCGTCGATATCGCCGAGCATCTCGCTGAAAAACGCCTCATGTTGCGCCTCGCTCACGCCGAGCCGCGCCTGGGCCACGTAATGCCGGTATTGCACCGCATCGGGCAGTTGCGCGTGGCTGCCGGACAGGCAGGCGCTGATTTCTTCCACCAGCACTTGCAGGGCGGTGTGGTCCAGCAGGATGTGGTGCAGCAGCAGGATGCCGACGTAGCGGCCAGCGTCTTCGGCATAGCCGAAATGCATCAGCGAGGCGCGCGTCAGGTCCAGCCGCACGTGTCGCGGGTCGAAGCGCTGCTGCAGGTGCGCGAGGGCGTCGCTGCCTTGCGGCTCGATGCGTTCGACCGCCAGCGGCGCCTGGCGGCAGACCACTTGCACCGGTTCATCGAGGCCCTCCCAGAGAATTGCGGTGCGCAGGATGTCATTGCGTTCGATCACGCGGTGCAGCGCCTGCGTAAAGGCGTCGACTGCGGCGTGATCACGGAAGCTGAACTGCACCTGCAACACGTAAGGATCGCCCTGGGCGGTTGCCAGGTGGTGGTACAGAATGCCTGCCTGCAAGGGCGCCAGGCCGTAGATATCCTGCACATTGGCGATGCCACCGGGCACGCTGGCGATGATGTGATCGAGGGCGGCCTGGTCCAGCGCCGCCAACGGCACCATGTCCGGGGTGATGTGCTGGCTGGCCGCCGTGATCAGGTTGGCCGGCGTCTGCACCTGCTGCTGCCCACCCACCGCAGCGGCCAGCGCCGCCAGCGTTGGCTGGCCGAACAGCACGCGCACGTCGGCGCCGAGGTCGACTTGGCGCATGCGTTCGATCAGCTTGACCGCCAGCAGGGAGTGGCCGCCCAGCTCGAAGAAGTTATCGTCACGGCCGACCTGCTCGAGTTTGAGCAGGTCTTGCCAGAGGGCGGCGATGGTGTTTTCTACTGCGCCCTGTGGCGCCTGGTAAACGCGCCGGGCCAGTGCGTCGGCGTCGGGTGCGGGCAAGGCTTTGCGGTCGAGTTTGCCGTGGGGGGTCAGGGGGAAGCTGTCCAGCCGCACAAAGGCGCTGGGCACCATATGTTCGGCGAGGCTCAGCAGCAGGTGCTCGCGCAGGTCGGCGATGGGGGTATCGCCCTCGGTGATCACGTAGGCCACCAGGCGCTTGTCGCCCGGCTCGTCCTCACGGGCGATCACCACGGCGTCGCGCACGCCCTTGGCGGTGGCCAGGTGGGCCTGGATTTCCCCCAGCTCGATACGAAAACCACGGATTTTCACCTGGTCATCGTTACGCCCCAGGTACTCGACGCTGCCGTCGGGCAGCAAGCGGCCGAGGTCGCCGGTCTTGTACAGGCGCAGACCGCTGGCCGGGTCGGTCAGGAAGCGCTCGGCAGTCAGCGCATCGCGGTTCAGGTAACCACGCGCCACCCCGGCGCCGCCCACGTACAACTCGCCCACCACGCCAAACGGCAGCGGCTCGCGGTGCGCATCCAGCACATACAGCTGCAGGTCGGGAATGCGCACACCAATCGGGCTGGCGCCGACATGCTGCACGTCCGCCGCCTGCAACGCCCGATACGTCACATGCACGGTGGTTTCGGTGATGCCGTACATGTTCACCAGTTGCGTGCCGGCATTGAGTGCGCGCGCATACCAGGGCTTGAGCATGCTCGGCTCCAGGGCCTCGCCGCCAAAAATCACCTGGCGCAGGGAGTGGGTCTGGTGGCTCTGGCCCTGAGCGACCAGCAGTTGGCGGAAGGCGCTTGGCGTCTGGTTGAGGATGCTCACCTGCGCGTCGCACAGCAGCGCGTAGCACTCCTGCGGCGAACGGCTGACCAGTTGCGGCACGATCAGCAACTGCCCGCCGTGCATCAGCGCGCCCCAGATTTCCCATACCGAGAAGTCGAACGCGAAGGAATGGAACAGCGCCCACACGTCCTTTTGGTTAAAGCCGAACCACTGTTCGGTAGCCGTGAACAGCCGCGCCACCTGACGGTGTTCGATCATCACGCCCTTGGGCTGGCCGGTGGAGCCGGAGGTGTAGATCACATACGCCAGCCTGGTCGGGCTGAGCGAGAGCCGTGGGTTGACGATGGACTCACCGCGCAGGCCGTTGAGATCAATGTGCGCCAGCTCGCCCACCAGGTGACGGGTGTTGGCCTGCACCAGCACGGCCAGCGGTGCGCTGTCGGCCAGGGTGTAGGCGATACGCTCCAGCGGATAGGCCGGGTCAATCGGCACGTAGCCAGCGCCGGCCTTGAGGATCCCCAGCAGGCCGATGATCATCTCCGGGCCACGCTCCACGCAGATCGCCACGCGGTCATCGGGGCGCACGCCCTGGGCCAGCAGGCGATGGGCGACCTGGTTGGCGCGTTCGTTGAGCTGGCGGTAGGTCAGGCCCTGGTTGTCGAAGCGCAGTGCGACGGCGTCAGGCTGGGCGGCGGCATGGGTTTCGACTTGCTGATGGATCAGGGCGCTGTCGGCATAGGTATGCGGGGTGTGATTGAGGCGGTGCAGCAGGGTCTGGCGTTCGTTGTCGGGGAGGATGTTCAGGCCGCTCAGCGGCATCTCCGGTCGCTGCTCAAGGGCGTCGGCCAGGCTTTCGAGCGCGGTGTGCAGGTAGCCCGCCACACGGCGGGCGCCGATGGAGGCGGCCACCATTACGGTCAGGGCCAGATCCTCACCGAGGTCATCCACGTTCACCGTCAACGGGTAGTTGGTGCGCTCCTCGGCGCCGAGCACCTGGATGCCTGGCGCGACGTCAATCACCTCGGCCATATCGCCCGTGGCGCTGTGCCGGTAGTTGAGCATGGCACTGAACAACGGCGTCGGCGCCGCCACGCCACTGCAACGCTGGGCCAGCGCCAGGGAGGCATGCTCGTGGTGGAGCAAGCGGGTGAGGCGAGCATGGGTGGCCTTGACCCCGGCGCGCACGCCCTGCCCGCCCACATCCACACGCAGCGGCAAGGTGTTGATGAACATGCCCAGGGCCCGCTCACCACCCTCGCCCGCGCCCATGCGGCCGAGCATCACACTGCCGAACACCACGGCTTCGCGCCCCGACACCACACCCAGGACCCGGGCCATTGCCAGGTGCAGCATGCTCGCCACGCTCACCCCCAATGGCCGCGCCAGGCCGCGCAGACGGCGACTCAGGCCGCTGTCGACGGCCAAGCGGGCCTCGTCGATGCCCTGGCCGTCGCCCTGCACATCCTGCAAACCGAACGGCAAGGTGGGCGCATCGATATCCGCCAGCATCTCGCGAAAGAACTGTTCATGGTCGGCCTCGCCGACGCCGTTGCGCACCTGGGCGATATAGCTGCGAAACGCCACCGGCTCAGCCGCCTGGGCTTGCTCGCCGGCCAGGTACAGCTGGATTTCATGGCGTACGACATCGAGGGCGGTGTGGTCGAGGATGGTGTGGTGGAACAGCAGCAGCGCGACGACGCGCTGATTAGCCGGATCATCGGCAAACACCAGGCGCAGTAACGGCGCCTGACCGAGGCCCATGCGGTAAGTGCGCGGATCACAGCGCGCAAGCAATTGCGCGAGGGCATCGCCGCCGTCCACCTGCACTTGCTCACACGCCAGGACCGCCTTGCGCCACACCACTTGCAGCGGTTCGTCCAGGCACTCCCAGGCCATGGAGGTGCGCAGGATGTCATGGCGATCGATCACCCACTGCAGCGCCTCGGTGAAGGTGTGCAAGCGGGCGCGGCTGTCGAATACAAACTGAGCGTGCAGCACGTAGGGGTCGCCGTGCTGGGCCGAAAGATGGTGGTACAGCATGCCTTCCTGCAGCGGTGCCAGCGGGTAGATATCCTGCACGTTCGCCGCACCGCCGGGGATGGCGGCGACGATACGGTCGATGGCCGTCTGGTCGAGGCTGACCAGCGGCAGCATGGCCGGCGTGATGCGGTAGGCCGGGCTCAGCCAGTCGCCGCCGTGTTCGGCTACCAGCGCCAGCAGTTGGGGTTTGTGGGCGATCAACTGATCCCACACGGTATCGTCCAGCGCCTCATCGTCGCCCAGGACAATCAGGTCGCCTTCCTCCATTTGCAGACGGATCGCATGGGTGGAAATCGCTGCCAATAATTTGCTGAACTGCATGGGGGGTAACCTGCCTGGTAAGTCACGGTGGAGAAGAAAGTCCGTTTTCAGCTGCCGTTTTGGTGCTGGGCGCCCTGGGTTGAATGGCGGGCGCAGCCTAGGGCCTGGATGGGCTCCGGCAGGGTTGGGGAAATAAGGGGGGGCTCTT
>NZ_WKCB01000061.1 GCF_021606685.1 Pseudomonas syringae | reverse complement strand
ATGTGATCAACCAGATCAAAATCGAAAACCCACACCTGTGGGATGCCGAGATGAAGGAAGAAGCGACCCAGATGATCCTGCAAGGGACGCAACTGGAGATCGAATACGCGCGCGACACCATGCCACGTGGGGTGTTGGGCATGAACGCGGCGATGATGGAGGACTATCTGAAGTTCATCGCGAACCGTCGTTTGTCGCAGATTGGCTTGAAGGAAGAGTATCCAGGGACGACGAATCCGTTCCCGTGGATGAGCGAGATCATGGACCTGAAGAAAGAGAAAAACTTCTTCGAAACCCGTGTGATCGAGTACCAGACAGGCGGCGCGCTGAGCTGGGATTGATTCAACACTGCCTTAAAAATGTGGGAGGGGGCTTGCTCCCGATAGCGGTGTATCAGACACAGATGTGCAAACTGACACTTCGCTATCGGGGGCAAGCCCCCTCCCACATTGTCCAAGTGTGTTCTTTAGACTTGCGTACAAGCCTTTTATGCCCAATCAAACCATCAAGACACCCTGCGTCGGCCTGTGCTCCACCGTTTACGGCGACCTGGTCTGCCGGGGCTGCAAGCGTTATCACCATGAAGTAATCCAGTGGAACGGCTACAACGCCGAGGAAAAGCAGGCAGTGTGGCTGCGTCTGGAGCAATTGCTGGTGCAGGTGATGGCCAGCAAGCTGGAAGTGCTCGACCCCCAGCGCCTGCGTCAGCAACTGGAAGACCGCAAGATTCGCTTTATGCCGCACCAATCGCCCTATTGCTGGGCGTACCAGTTGATTGCTCGGGGTGCGCGGGTGATTTCCAAACTGGATGCGTATGGGCTGGCGTTGCTGCCGGAATTTCGCGAGCGCAGCCTCACGCAGTTGCGTGATGCGATAGACCGGGAATTTTTCCTGCTGTCCGAGGCGCATTACGAGCGGTACATCGCGCCAGGCTTCCTGAAAGAGGCCTTCGGGCCGGCCCTGATCGCCACCTTCTGACCTTGCCGTCAGCTATGCACAGGCAAGGCCACCCCGAACAGCACAAAGAAACCACCGCAGACTTTATTGAATCGACGCCCGGTTCGGGCCAACCATGGCCTGACCCGGTGTGCGGCGCTGGCCACCAGGTACTCAACGGCAAATTCCACAACGGCGTAGGTCAGCGCAATCGCGGCGGTCTGCGCGATGAGGTTTCTGTGTGGGTCCAGGAATGGCGGAATAAACGCGGTGAACAACAGCAGCGCCTTGGGGTTGGACATCGCCGATACGAACCCTTGGCGAAACAGCGACCAACTGCGCAGGCTGGTGATAACGGGCGCCTCCAAACTCACCGGAGCCGCGCGCCACAACCCGTACCCCAGCCAGATCAGATACAGCCCGCCCGCCACTTTCAAGACCATGAACCCGGTCGCCGATGCCTGGATCAGCGCGCCCAGGCCCAACGCGCAAAACGACAGCACCAGCGCAAAGCCGAGCACCCCGCCAGCGATGGTGAACAGCGTTTTACGCGACCCGTGCAGCGCGCCATGGGTCAGCACCAGCAATGCATTGGGGCCTGGCACGACAGCGATGCCCAGGCAGGTAATGACGTAGAGCAACCAAGTGTCGAAGGGCATGATCAGGTCCGGCAGGTGTAGGTTCAGGCAAGGATTTTGCGAGTGAACAACCTTTATGAAAAGCGCATAATTCACGGCATAGCCATTCGATAAACGAATAGAGGTCACCCGGATGCCCGCCAGCAATTTGCAGATTGATTGGCTCAAATGCTTCGTGGCCGTGGTGGATGCCGGTTCGCTGTCGGGCGCGGCACATGAGGTAAATCGCTCGCAGTCCGCCGTCAGCATGCAAATGAAGAAGCTCGAGGCCGCCCTGGGCCGACAGTTGTTGAGCCGTGGCCCTCGGCATCTGCAACTGACCGCGGACGGCCAGACCCTGCTGGGCTACGCCCGGCGCCTGCTGGCCCTGCACGCCGAGACACAGGCGGCGTTTCACGGCGAAGAACTGACCGGGCGCATCCGCCTTGGCGTCGCCGAGGACTACGCGGCGATGTACCTTACGCCGGTGCTCAAGCGTTTTTCGCCGCGCTACGCCGGTGTGGAAATAGAACTGACCTGCGAACAATCGACCACACTGATCCCACGTGTACGCAGTGGCGAGCTTGATCTTGCGCTGGTGTCGCGGGATACCCCGCAAAGTGGCACTTTTCTGTTCAAGGAACCCATGGTGTGGGTCGGCTCGCCCCAGTTCGAACTGTGGCGGCGCGACCCGCTGCCGATTGCCGTGTACGAAAGTGCCAGCCTGGCGCGGCGTTATGCGGTGAACTCGCTGAGCCAAAAGGGACGCGAATTCAAGGTGGTCTACAACAGCTCCAGCCTGGCCGGCCAGGTCGCCGCCGTTGAAGGTGGGCTGGCGATTGCGGCGATCACCCAGTGCACCGTGCAGGCCTCGCTGCAGGTCCTGGGCAGCGAGCACGGCTTGGGCAGCATTGAGCCCATGGAGGTTTCAATCCTGCGCAGCCGCGCCTCGCGCGGGTCGGAAGCGGTCGACAGCCTGCATGCATTCATCATCGCCGCGCTGCGCCAGCAGGCGTAGCCGCTGCGGCGTGGCTCAGCAGGCAGCGGGCGACGTCTGTGACAAGGCAGGGCTGACACGCGATTGCACGGGGCTGGCCGCGTGCATCTGTTTGGGTTAACCCCCACTGGCGACAATTGTGTTTAAAATGCCGCCCGCTCAACGACCGACGCTCAACGATGACCCCAGACGCACTAGCCACCCTGCACGCCCACCTGCTCACCGCCCTGGCCAACCCGCCGGCGGAAACCCGGCGCCTGTTCCACGGCCGTGGCCGCTGCTGGCCGGGCTTGGAGCAGCTCACGGTGGATTGGTTGCAAGGCGTGCTGCTGGTGTCGCTGTTCAAGGAGCCGGAGCCGGCGCACCTGAACGCCTTGAAGCAATTGCTGCAAGCAGAGTTCGCGGCCTATACCGTCGCGCTGCAACACCGCTACCTGCCGCAGAGCACCACCGAGTGGCTGGTGGGCAGCCCCGTCGACGAGCTGACTATCACCGAAGGCGGCCTGCGTTACCTGATCGACCTGGGCAAGAAACAGAATAGTGGGCTGTTTCTCGACATGCGTTACGGCCGCAACTGGGTGCGTGAACAGGCCAAAGGCCAGCGCGTACTCAACCTGTTTGCCTACACCTGCGGGTTTTCCGTGGCCGCCATCGAAGGCGGTGCCGAGCACGTGGTGAACCTGGACATGGCCCGCGGCGCCCTGAGCCGTGGTCGCGACAACCATCGCTTGAACGCCCATGACCTGAGCAAAGTCAGCTTCCTGGGCCACGACCTGTTCAAGTCCTGGGCCAAGGTGACCAACGGCGGCCCTTACGACCTGGTGATCATCGACCCGCCCTCCTTCCAGAAAGGCAGTTTTCTGCTGACCAAAGATTATCAGCGCGTCCTACGCCGCCTGCCGGATTTGCTCAGCGCCCAAGGCACCGTATTGGCGTGCATGAACGACCCGGCCCTGGGCAAAGACTTCCTGATCGACGGCGTGACCCGCGAAGCAGCGGGCCTGCGCTTTGTCGAACGCTTGGAAAACCCGCCGGAATTCCCGGATATCGACCCACAAAGTGGCTTGAAGGCGCTGGTGTTCCGCCAAGGCTGATGCCGAAACGTCCTACGCTTGCTACGCTAAGTGATACACCGGGTGGTGAACCTTCTTACCCCCTTCCCGGTCGATACCTGCATTCCCCGGCCAGACTCGACGGCGTTACGCTGTCGGCTGCCCCGTTTCACTTTTGGAGAACCGCCCGTGATATCGACCCTGCATGTAGCCAGACTCAAAGCCTGGGGCGCCCACGGCTTCACCGCCACCGGTGTGGTGCTGGCCTTCCTGGCCACCCTGGCGCTGTTGGAAAACTCCCCCAAGGCCTGCCTGCTCTGGCTCGGCCTGGCGCTGGTGGTGGATGGCGTCGACGGCTCCCTGGCACGGCGGCTCAACGTCAGCACGGTATTGCCCAGCTTTGACGGCTCGGTGCTGGACCTGGTGATCGACTACCTCACCTACGTGTTCATTCCCGCGTTGTTCATCTACCGCTATATCGACCTGCCGGACTTCACACACCTGTTTACGGTGTCGGTGATCCTGGTGTCGTCGCTGTTCTGCTTCTGCAACGTGAACATGAAGAGCAAGGACAACTACTTCGTCGGCTTCCCCGCCGCCTGGAACGTGGTCGCCTTGTGCGTTTACATCATCCAGCCGGATGCCTGGGTGACGTTGCTCACGGTGATCGGCCTGGCTTTGCTGACCGTGACGCCGATGAAGTTCCTGCATCCGTTCCGGGTCAAGCGTTTTATGCCGATCAATATCGCGGTCACCACGATCTGGTTGCTGTGCAGCTTTCTGATGGTGGTGGATTACCCGAACACCAACCCGTGGACGTTTGGGTTGTGGTCGCTGATGTCGGCGTACTTCCTCGGCATCTGCATCTGGCGCACGGCGCTGGAGTGGCTGGGAACCCACAAATAGCCCGGTGTATGCAATTCAAATGTGGGAGGGGGCTTGCCCCCGATAGCAGTCTGTCAGTCAGTTTATCTGTAGCTGACCCACCGCTATCGGGGGCAAGCCCCCTCCCACATTTGGATCTCCACCACCCAGGCAGGTAAGATGGCAGCCCTTCGCACAGCGCCCTGCCAAAAATAAGCCCTGCCCATGCCCTTCGAACTCAGTGTTGACCTCACGACCCTCGCCATCCTGGCCGTAGTTGCCTTTATCGCCGGTTTCATCGACGCCATCGCCGGCGGCGGCGGGCTGCTCACGACCCCGGCGCTGCTCACCGCCGGTATGCCACCGCACTTGGTGCTGGGCACCAACAAACTCAGTTCAACCTTCGGCTCGGCCACCGCCAGTTTCACCTTCTACCGCCGCAAGCTGTTCCACCCGCGCCAGTGGGTGCATGCCATCGTCGGCACGTTGATCGGGGCGCTCACCGGCGCCGTCGTCGCCCATTACCTGCCCGCCGAAACCCTGAACAAGATGCTTCCGGTGATCGTCTTCGCCTGCGGTGTGTACCTGCTGTTCGGCGGCACGCCCAAGGCGCCGTTGGACGCCGATGCGCCGATCAAGAAGAAATGGCAGGCCACCCAGGGTTTCGGCCTGGGCTTCTACGACGGCGTGGCCGGGCCCGGCACCGGTGCGTTCTGGACCGTCAGCACCATGCTGCTGCACCCCATCGACCTGGTGAAGGCCAGCGGCGTGGCGCGCAGCATGAACTTCGTCAGCAACGCGGCAGCGCTCACGGTTTTTATCATCAATGGTTCGGTGGACTGGATCGTCGGTCTGGCCATGGGCATTTCGGTGATGGGTGGCGCGTTCTTTGGCGCACGCAGCGCAATCAGCGGCGGCGCCAAATTCATTCGCCCGGTGTTTATCACCGTGGTCCTCGGCCTGACCGTGCGCCTAGCCTGGCAGCACTGGTTCAGCGTGGCCTAAGCGACGGGCCACGTAGAGGTCGATGAGGTAACGCGCAATCGAACGTGACGCCGGCAACGGCGGCAGGTCGTGGATATTGAACCACTGCGCGTCTTCGATCTCGTCGGCCTGGGGCACGATATCGCCCCCCGCGTATTCGGCGTGGAACCCCAACATCATCGAATGGGGGAACGGCCAGCACTGGCTGCCCATGTACTGGATGTTCTGCACCTCCACCTGCACCTCTTCGCGCACCTCGCGGATCAGGCAGTCTTCGGCCGACTCGCCTGGCTCGGCAAAGCCGGCCAAGGTGCTGTAGACCCCTGTCACAAAGCGTGGCGAACGCGCCAGCAGGATCTCGTCGCCACGGGTCACCAGCACGATCATGCTCGGCGAAATCCGTGGGTAGCTGCGCAGGTCGCAGGCCTGGCAGAACATCGCACGCTCGCGTGGCACCTGGACCATGGCCTGGCCGCAACTGCCACAAAACCTGTGCTCACGCGCCCAGGTACCGATCTGCGCGGCGTAGCCCAGCACTTTGTACAGGGTGTGATCGCCTTGCAGCATAAAGCCACGCAGGCCCTGCCAGCTGCACCCTGGCACCTCGGCGGCAGCATTCAGCTCCAGCAAGTACACCGGTTCACCGTCGAGGTGGCCGATACCGTGCTCGGCAAACACCGAGAGGTCCTGGCGCTTGAGCCATTCACGGGGAAACAAGGGGCCATTGCCGTCATGCAAAAAGCCCTCGCGGCTGCGGGCGACGGCCCAGCCGCCGGGGGCGTCGTTGTCCAGCAGTGTGGTGGTAATCCAGCCTGGGGTCATGTCAGTCAATCCACGAATTCGGGTTTCTGCTTACTCATATGGGCCGCGATGGCCACGCGCAGGTCGTTGGATTGCAACATAGCCGAGTTCCAGGTGGCAACGTATTCCAAGCCGTCATTGACCGTATGGTCACGCATATAGCTGATCATGGCCTTGGTGCCGGTGACGGCAATCGGCGACTTGGCGGCGATTTCATGGGCGATGTCCATCACCCCGGCAAACAGGCTGTCCTGGTCGGGATAGACGCGATTGACCAGGCCGATGCTGCGCGCTTCTTCGGCGCCGAACTGGCGACCGGTGTAGGCCAGCTCGCGCAACATGCCGTCGCCGATGATGCGCGGCAGGCGCTGCAGGGTACCCACGTCGGCGGCCATGCCGATGTCGATTTCCTTGATCGAGAACTGTGCACCCTCGGCGGCGTAGCGCATGTCACAGGCGCTGATCAGGTCGATGGCGCCACCAATGCAGTAACCCTGGATCGCCGCCAGTACCGGCTTGCGGCAGTTGTCGACCGCATTGAAAGAAGCCTGCAGCTCAAGGATCTTGCGGCGCAGCAGGCGCGCATTGCGGCCCACGTCCTTGCCGAACTCATTGGCCACCGAAGCCAGCATCATCAGGTCGATGCCGGACGAAAAATGCTTGCCGGCCCCGCTCAGCACCACCGCGCGTACCGCGTCGGTGTCTTCGACCCATTGGAAGATGTCGATGATTTCGGTCCAGAACACCGCGTTCATCGCGTTGATCTTTTCCGGGCGGTTGATCTGCACATGGGCAACGTTGCCGCTGAGTTCGACGACGAAAGCTTGGTATTCGGACATGGCAGTGATCCCTGACTGGCGAGTGATAAGGCCCGAACTATAACAAGGGTGCGCCACGGCGCATCGGCCAAAAACGGGACTGGCAAAAGTAATGAAATGTTGTGGCGGCGCAGTTCGTGCAGTGCCGATACATTTCACCCGGGAGTCGCGATTTATCGGCTATACACTCAGGGCCATTGCCTGGAGCCACGTATGCCGACCCCCTTTCGTTCATCCTTGCTGTTGGCCCTGGTGCTCGTGTTGACCGGCATTGGCGCGGGCTTGGGCGGCATGCTCCTGGCCTTGCTGCTGCATGGCATCCAGCACTTGGCGTACGGTTACAGCCTGGACAGCCTGGTCAGCCATCAGGGCTTTTTGTGGGGCGTTACGGCGGCCGCGCCGGAGCGCCGCCTGGCCGTGCTGGTAGTGTGCGGGCTGGTAGCAGGCCTGGGTTGGTGGGCGGTGTATCGCTACGGGCGGCCATTGGTGAGCATCAAGCAGGCGGTGTCGGAAAAGATGCCGATCATGCCGCCCAAGACCACCCTCGCCCACGCCCTGCTGCAGATCATTACCGTGGCGCTGGGTTCGCCGCTGGGGCGCGAAGTGGCGCCACGGGAAGTCGGGGCGTTGGTCGGCAGTGGGTTGTCGCAGTGGGCACGATTGGCCCCGGACATGCATCGCCTGATCGTCGCCTGCGGCGCGGGTGCCGGGTTGGCCGCCGTGTATAACGTGCCGTTGGGGGGCGCGGTGTTTGTGCTGGAAGTGCTGGTGGGGGCGTTCAGTTGGCCGGCGGCGATCATCGCCTTGGCGACCTCCGCGATTGGCGCGGCAGTGGCGTGGATCGGGCTGGGCGCCGAGTCGCAATACCAGGTGCCGCATTTTCTGCTGAGCCCGGCGCTGATCACCTGGGCTGTCGTGTGTGGGCCGCTATTTGGTGTGGCCGCCTACGGGTTCGCGCGCCTTACCGGCCACGCCCGGGCGCATGCCGCACGCGGCTGGCGCCTGCCGGTGCTGGCGCTGATCAACTTCACGATCATCGGCGGGCTGGCAATGCTGCTGCCGCAGATCCTCGGCAATGGCAAAGGCCCGGCGCAACTGGGTTTCGATAATCAACTGACGATCGGCCTGGCCGCGCTGTTACTGCTGGTCAAGGTGCTGATCACCACCAGCAGCCTGCGCGCCGGGGCCGAGGGTGGCCTGCTCACGCCGGGCCTGGCCAATGGCGCGCTGTTGGCGATTATCCTCGGCGGCGCCTGGAGCCTGGTGTGGCCCGGCGTGCCACTGGGGGCGTTTGCGATCATCGGTGCAGCGGCGTTCCTCGCGGCCAGCATGAGCATGCCGCTGACGGCCATTGTGCTGGTGGCGGAGTTCACCCGTATCGAGCATGACTTCCTGGTGCCGATCATTCTGGCCGTGGTGGGATCGGTGTGCGTGAAAGCGCTGCTTCAACGTTGGGAAACTGCTGGAAAAAAACCTGCCTAGGCGCCATCCTTCGCGCTTTAAGCCGCCCTGTCAGCGGCGCTCGACGTTTGAAGGATATGCCCATGCACGCCCAGCCCCTCGCCCCTGCCGATTTCGAATTCATCGAAGAAACCCTGCTCAAGTACGGCGACGACCATTCGGTACTGAACCTGGCCGAACTCGACGGCTACTTCACCGCGCTGGTGTCCAGCCCCGCGCAGGTAGATGTGGCCGAGTGGTTCCCGGCGATCTGGGGCGGGCAAAACCCGGAGTGGGACAACATGGACGAAGCCCAGCGTTTCCTCGAACTGTGCGTACGCCATATCAACACCCTGGCCGGCCAACTGGCGACGGATGCCGAGGGTTTCAAGGCGCGCTTCGATGACACCGAACACCAGGGCCAAGTGGTCACCCTCGCCGAGGAATGGTGCTTCGGCTATATCCGTGGCGCGGCGATCGGCAACTGGCCAGCGCTGCCGGCCCCCCAGGCCGCGCTGCTGGAGAAAATCTCCTGGTGCGCCGAGCAGGACAATTTCGAATTGCCTGCCGACCTGGATGTAGCGGCGCACCAGCAACGCGTCAGCGACATCGAACCGGCGGCGCGGGCGCTGCATGATTATTGGCTGGCCTTGCGCTAAGCCTCGACAAGCACCGCTGCTTTGGCCGATTATTCGGGTCCGCCCCGTCGGCCACTCCGTGCCACCTTGCCTTGAATCAGGAGCCTTGTACCTTGAGTTCGCAGAAGACCGTGACCGTTACACCGCCCAATTTCCCCCTCAATGGCAAGGTCGCGCCCCCCGGCTCCAAATCCATTACCAACCGCGCCCTGTTGCTAGCAGCCCTGGCCAAGGGCACCAGCCGCTTGAGCGGCGCGTTGAAGAGCGATGACACCCGGCATATGTCGGTGGCCCTGCGCCAGATGGGCGTGACCATCGACGAGCCGGACGACACCACCTTCGTGGTCACAGGCTCCGGCAAGTTGCACTTGCCGACGCAGCCGTTGTTCCTCGGCAATGCCGGCACCGCCATGCGTTTCCTCACCGCCGCCGTCGCCACCGTTGAAGGCACCGTGGTGCTGGACGGCGACGACTATATGCAAAAACGCCCGATCGGCCCGCTGCTGGCCACCTTGCGCCAGAACGGCATCGCGGTCGACAGCCCAACCGGTTGCCCACCGGTGACCGTACACGGCGTGGGCAAGGTCGCGGCCAAACGCTTCGAGATCGACGGTGGCCTGTCCAGCCAGTACGTCTCGGCGCTGCTGATGCTGGCCGCGTGCGGCGCAGCACCGATTGAAGTGGCGCTGACCGGCAAGGACATCGGCGCCCGGGGCTACGTGGACCTGACCCTGGACTGCATGCGTGCCTTTGGCGCGCAGGTCGAGGTGGTCGACGACACCACCTGGCGCGTCGCCCCTACCGGCTACACCGCGCATGATTACCTGATCGAACCGGACGCTTCCGCCGCCACCTACCTGTGGGCCGCCGAAGTGCTGACCGGTGGGCGCATCGACATCGGTGTGGCGGCAAACGCGTTCACCCAGCCGGACGCCAAGGCCCAGGCCGTGATCGCGCAGTTCCCGAACATGCACGCCACGGTGGTTGGCTCGCAGATGCAGGACGCGATTCCGACCCTGGCGGTACTGGCAGCGTTCAACAACACCCCGGTGCGCTTCACCGAGCTGGCCAATTTGCGCGTCAAGGAATGTGATCGCGTGCAGGCGCTGCATGACGGCCTGAATGAGATCCGCCCCGGCCTGGCGACGATTGAAGGCGATGATTTGCTGGTGGCGGCTGACCCGGCCCTGGCCGGTACGGCGTGCAACGCCTTGATCGACACCCACGCCGACCACCGTATCGCCATGTGCTTTGCACTGGCGGGGCTGAAAGTCGCGGGTATCCGCATTCAAGACCCGGACTGCGTGGCCAAGACCTATCCTGACTACTGGAAGGCCTTGGGCAGCCTTGGGGTTCAACTGAGCTACTGAAGCCAAAGCGTCGGAATGGGGAGGCAATGCACATGACAGTTCGCCAACCCTGCCCACCCGGCGCCTGTGTCTGTGACCGCGAACAGTTGCTGCAAACGCCCGGCGCCGACCTGCGCATCCTCAAGCTGACACGCCAGGAAGAAAAGAAACTGCTCGAGCGCCTTGAAGACCTGCAAAGCCTTCAAGACCTGGAGCGCATGCAACAGCGGATGTACGAGCTATTGGGTATCCGCGTGCATGTCGCGCCGGGGCATACCGAGGTCAAGAGCATGCGCGGCATACAGATCACCCTTGATGAGCTGCCGGGCATGTGCCGCAAGACCCGCCAGACGATCCCGGCGGCGATTCGCCGGGGCCTGGAAAAACGCCCGGAAATCGCCTACCGCCTGCTGGATGCCCACGACCTGTTTCGCGACGGTTGACTCAACCAGCCACCGTCTCGCTCGAGAACACCCCCCGCCCGACTGCGCTGGCCTTATTCAGATGCGCCTGCGCGGCGCCGTCTTCGGACTCCAGCAACAGCTCGGACGTCACTACCTGCGCCCCACAGTAATCGAAGATCCCGTAGTCGATCTGCGTACGCATCGCCTTGGCGTAGCCGTGTCGATCGAACGCGCTGGCATCGGCAGCGCCCAGGGCCAGCAGATGCACCTGCAGGTGCCGCAGCTTTTTCACCACCGGCGTGTCCGGGCCGTAGTCGATCGCCCAGCCGTTGACGAAAACACGGTCGACCCAGCCCTTGAGCAGCGCTGGCATTGACCACCAGTAGATCGGGAAGACCAGCACCAGCGCGTCGGCGCGGTCGATGCGCGCCTGTTCGCGCAGCACATCGGCCGGCGGCGCGGCACGGTTGCGGTGCACCCCATGGTCAGCGGCGGTGTAGCGTGGGTCGAAACCTTCGGCAGCGAGGTCGGCAATCTCGAAGGTATGGCCGGCAGCACCCAGGCCTTCGGCGACGTGCGCTGCCACCGCATGAGTGAGGGCGTGTGGGTCGTGATGAGCAACAACGATCAGGGCGTGCATGACAATGCCTCCGCTTGAGCCTAATATACTTTCAGTAAGTTAACCCGGATAAGTTACTTTTGGTATATAAGCATGTCAAGCGCTGAATCCCCTGCCCCCCGTCGTCGTTTATCGCGTGAAGATCGTCTGCGCCAATTACTGGATGTGGCCTGGCAACTGGTGCGCGATGAAGGCACCGAAGCGCTGACCCTGGGCCGCCTTGCGGAGCTGGCCGGGGTGACCAAGCCGGTGGTCTACGACCATTTCGTCACCCGCGCGGGGTTGTTGGCGGCGCTGTACGCAGACTTCGACGCGCGCCAGAACCAGGTGTTTTCGCAGGCCATCCAGGCCTGCGACGCCACCTTGCAGGCGCGCGCGTGGGTGATCGCCTCGTCCTATGTGGACTGTGTCTTGCTGCAAGGGCGGGAGATTTCCGGGGTGATGGCCGCGCTCAGCAGCTCGCCGGAGCTGGAAACCCTCAAGCGCGAATACGAGGCGATTTTCCTCGCCAAGTGCCGCGACGCCCTGGCGCCCTTTGCACCCGGCGCCAGCCTGCCCCAGGCCGGCCTGCGGGCCATGCTCGGGGCGGCGGACGCGCTGTCTCAGGCGGCGGCCAGTGGCGAGCTCAGCCGTGAGGAAGCCCAGCAGGAGCTGCTTGCGACGATCCTGGCGATGGTCAGCCGCGGACGCTCATGACAAACGCGCGAACCTTGCGCGTCAATTGATCCAGATGCCGGTCGCGCTGCTTCTCGGCGTCGACCATCGCGCGCTTGCCGTGTTTTTGCAGCAGGTAGGTATGAATCTGGCGCACTTCCAGCGAGCTATAAATAGCCGCCACGTCGAGCACCCCCATCAGGCCATCAGTGGCGTAGTCGCGGGTGTTCATCAACACCTGGGTTTCCCGCGCGCCACGCACCTGGAACCCCAGGGCTTCAAACACCGGTACTTTCTCCACGGCGCACGCCAGCTCGGCGTGAGGATAACGCGCCAACACTTCGCGCAGCATCCCGCGCGCCACACCCTGGCGACGCGAGCCAGCCTGTACCGCCATAAAGGCGATGCCACAGGCTTGGGGGTCATCCTTGACCGGCAGGTACAGGCAAAAGCCGATGAGATTGTCCTCCTCCATCGCCACCACCAGCTCAACCGCGATGCCCTTCTCTCCATTCAACGCTTGCAGGTACAGGTGCACCTCAAAACCCACAGCGTATTGATAGATGTTGTAGAGCAGGTTGCTCGGCGGCAGCGCGACGCTGCTGATGTCGGTGAGGTTATCCACCACCATCTGCAGGATCTGGGCGTTGATGGGCTCGGGGCACGGGGTGGTGTAGTGGGTAAGGCTGAACATGCAGATTCCTGGGGTTTCGCGACAAAACAGCGGGGATTGTACCTGTTGCAGTCGATCTATTCTGCTGGCTGCGGTGATGGCATGAGGCCGCATTGCCACAGGCAACACCGCCAGCGAACACCCGTTGAGGCAAAAAAACAAAAAAGGCGTTGCACCAGACCGGGTTACATCGCGCATCATGGGCGCTTTCAAGCTCAAGGGTAACGTCCATGCGCGTTCTGTCATTGATGATGGGTCTTACGACGCTGGCCGCCAGTACGGTGTTCTGCGCCAGCGCGATGGCGAATGAAGAAACTCAGCTGGTGCAACAGATCAACGAATACCGCAGCCAGGTGCAACGCTGCGGCGACCAGGGTTCCCAGGAACTGCCGCCCCTGGCCACCGATACGCGGCTGGTGCTGCCGGCGACCAATGTCGGCGACCTGCAGCAATCGCTGGCCCGGGCTGCGTACCCGATGGTCAACGTGCAGGCCATCAGCCTGTCTGGCCCCAAGGATGCCCAGGCGGCCATGAAGGCCGTGCGTGAAAGCTTCTGCCGCGTGGTGCTGGACCCGCAATTTGTCGATATCGGCGTCAGCAACAGCGGCCAGGACTGGCGCATCGTGCTCGCGCGCCCGCTGTTGTCCAGCGGGCTGGGCGATTGGCAGACCGAAGGCAAGCAGCTGCTCAGCCTGATCAACACGGCCCGTTCGCAACCCCGCCAATGCGGCACCCTGGCGTTCACCGCCACCACCCCATTGTCGTGGAATGATGACTTGGCCGGCGCCGCCAACAGCCACACACGCAACATGGCCAACGGCAATTTCTTCGACCACCTGGACCACGACGGGCGCACGCCCGGTGACCGTGCCGAGCTGGCGGGTTATATCGCGAAAAACATCGGCGAAAACATCGCAGCCGGCCTGGACACGCCACGCAAGGTAGTCGACGGCTGGCTCGCCAGCCCCGGCCATTGCGCCAACTTGATGAACCCGCAATTTCGCGAATTGGGCGCGGCCTATGCCATGGACCCCAAGAGCGACGCGGGCATTTACTGGACCGGTTTATTCGGCGCGCAATAGGGTTGGGCCCAGTGCCCGACCCGGCTGAACCCAAGCCACTCAAATGAGTGGAGTATCAGATTGCCATCTAATGGATAATCGCGCTGAACTGGCAGCGCGTATCCGTGTCTTTAGCTGTGCGCCAGACATTTTCCGACACTCAAGAGCCTGGTAAACAAGGTGTTCCCGCAATGATGAATTGGCTGCAAAGCAGCAGCGATATGGCTGAACGGGTGCGCCAGCATGATTGGACCGCAACCCCGCTGGGGCCATTGGAGCAGTGGCCGGACGTGTTGAAAACCACCGTCGCACTCTGTTTCGCCTCAAGCTTCCCCCAGGCGATTGTCTGGGGCCCGCAGCTGATCACGCTCTACAACGATGCGTTCATTCCGATCCTGGGCACCAAGCCCAATGCGCTGGGCCGCCCGTTCAGCGAAGTGTGGAGCGAGGTGTGGGACGACATCAGCCCGATCGCCGACGCTGCCTTTCAGGGGCATGCCACCTACATCGAAAACTTCCCGCTGGTGATCGAGCGCGGCCAGGCGCGTGAGCAGGCTTATTTCACCTTCTGCTACAGCCCGATCCGCGACCCTCAGGGTCGGGTGGTCGGCCTGCTCGACACCGTGTCCGAAACCACCGCGACGGTGTTCCTTGCCCGGCGCCTGGCGGTGCTGGATGCCATCGGCAACGCGGTGGTCAACGCGGCCGACGCCCAAGCCATCATGACCCGCACCACCGAGCTGCTGGCCCAGCACCTGCAAGTCAGCAATTGCGCCTACGCCGACATGGACGCCGATGAAGACGGCTTCACCATTCGCGACAATTGGACCGCGCCCGGCTCGCCGAGCATCATCGGCCGCTACAGCCTCGCGGCCTTTGGCACTACTGCCGTCAAGTGCCTGCGCGCCGGTGAACCCTTGGTGATCCACGACAACCTGCGTGAGCTGCCGCCCGAAGAATCCGCGCCCTTCCAGGCGCTGGGCGTGACCGCGACGATCTGCATGCCCTTGATCAAGAATGGGCGCCTGACCGCCTTGATGGCCGTGCACGACAAAGTGGCGCGGCCCTGGTCGCCCTACGACCTGGCCTTGCTGCGTGAAGTCACCGAGCGCTCCTGGGCGCATATCGAACGGGTACGCGCCGATGCCGACGTGCGCAAAGGCCTGGCGGCATACGCCGAGCTGAACACCACCCTCGAACAACGCGTGGAAGAACGCACCCTGGCGCTGGCCCAGGCCGAAGCTGCGCTGCGCCAGTCGCAGAAACTCGAAGCCATCGGCCAATTGACCGGCGGCGTGGCCCATGACTTCAACAACCTGCTGACCATCATTCGCTCGTCGGTGGACTTTCTGCGCCAACCGGGCCTGTCGGAAGAACGTCGCCAGCGTTATATGGGTGCGGTGTCCGACACGGTCGAACGCGCCAGCAAACTGACCAGCCAGTTACTCGCCTTCGCCCGACGCCAACCGTTGAGCCCGGAGGTTTTTGACGTAGGTCAGCGCGTACAGAATATCGGCGAGATGCTCGAAAGCGTCACCGGCGCACGCATTCGCGTAAACGTCGAGCTACCGACCAAGGCCTGCTTCGCGCGTATCGACTCCAGCCAGTTCGAAACCGCGCTGATCAACATCGCCCTCAATGCCAGGGATGCAATGGACGGCCAGGGCACGCTGACGCTGCGGGTTGCCGGCCAACAGGCACTGCCGCGTATCCGCGGGGATGCTGGCTCATCCCAGGCGTATATCGCTGTTTCCCTTGGCGATACCGGCCCTGGCATCGCGATGGACACGGTTGAACGGATTTTCGAGCCGTTCTTCACCACCAAGGCCGTCGGCAAGGGCACCGGCCTGGGGCTGTCGCAGGTCTTCGGGTTTGCCAAACAGTCCGGCGGCAATATTGATGTGGCCAGCACGCTCGGCCAGGGCAGCGTGTTCACCTTGTACCTGCCCCAGGTGGAAGCCCAAGCGCCGGCGCCGGCGCCGGCGCCGGAAAGCCTGCTGGAACCACAGGCGGCGGCCCATGACACCACGCAGTGCCGGGTGTTGATCGTGGAAGATAATTTGGAGGTCGGGCGGTTTGCCAGCCAGATCCTGCAGGATCTCGGTTACCAGACCATGTGGGTGACGGATGCCGAACAGGCGCTGGCACTGGCCGGCAAAGATGCGACGGCGTTCGACATTGTGTTTTCCGACGTGGTGATGCCCGGCATGACCGGCGTGGCCATGGCCAAGGTGCTGCGCCAGCGTCGCGCGGACTTGCCGGTGGTGCTGACCTCGGGCTACAGCGACGAGCTGGCCGAAAACGGCTACGACGGTTTTGAGTTTCTCGCTAAGCCTTACTCTGCCGATCAGGTTTCCCGGGTATTGATGAAGGCCATGCTCAAGGACTGAGCATCCCCCTACTCCGCCACCGCCACCTGGTTGCGTCCCATCGCCTTGGCCCGGTACAGCGCCTTGTCAGCCGTGTTCATCAGGCCGTGCAGGTCCTGGTCGAGGGCATGGGTGGAGGCCACGCCCAGGCTGGCGGTCAGCCCGAGCACCGGATCGGAGACCAGGCCGGAAATCGACTTGATCAACTGTTCGGCAATCCCTGTGGCGGTTTCCAGCGAGGTATTGGGCAACAGCACCGCAAACTCCTCGCCCCCCAGCCGACCAAACACATCAGCCTTGCGGAACGAGGCGCTGATCACCGCGCCGATCTGGCGCAGCACCTGGTCACCAGCCTGGTGGCCGTAGGTGTCGTTGATTTGCTTGAAATGGTCCATGTCCAGCATCAGCGCGCACAGCGGCTGCTGGTTGTGCCGACATTGCGCGTAGAGGATCTGGGCGTGTTCAAAAAAAGCACGCCGGTTCATCAAACCGGTCAACTCATCGGTCTGTGCGGCGCGGGTGGAAATGTTGTGGGCACGTTCCATTTGCCGTGTCAGGCGGAAGGCCTTTTCCAGGGCGTCGGACAACTTGCGCGTTGCGCTGACCACAAAAGTGGAGAACACCAGTACTGCGATCGCCACGCCCACTTGCATCGACGATGGCTGAAACAGCAACCAAAGCGTACAGGGCAGCAAGACCAGGGCCATGGATGCCAGTGTCAGGTAGCGGTACGCCGAATAACACGACACCGCACTCACCGACATCCCTACCGTAAACAACATCACCAAGGCTTGGGACAAGCGGTCATCCGTGGGCATGACCGCGAATGCGCCGATGCCCCAGATACCGGCAGACAGCATCAGTGTGATGCAGTAGCGGCGCTCCCAGCGGTCCGGGGTGCGCTCGGAATTAGGGCAGCGGAACCACTCGAGGAACATCTTGAGTCGCACCAGTGAAGACACCGCCAGCGCCACCAGCCAAACCAGGATGACCTGGTGGTCAAACCGGTCCCAACACAGCCAGCAAAGCATCACGGCGGCCAGGTAGCTGCCGAGAATGGCGGCAAATGATTGCCGAAATAACTGGTGCAACCGGTCGGTTCGCACCTGTTCCTCTATGAAACAATCCTGGTCCTGCCCACGCCCAAGGCCATTCATGAAATTCGCTCGATTCGACTGCCACGACAAGGGCGCCATTGTGGCACCCTGCCAGTAACGTGGACAACAAAATCCAGCACGGTAGAGCCTTTAAAGCGCTTCTGGACGCAGAATCAGTACGCCAAGCGGCGGCAGATTCAAGGACAGTGACACCGCTTGCCCATGGCGTGGCTCATCCTGGGTAAACACGGCGCCGCCGTTGCCGTAGTTGGAACCCGCGTAGGTGTCGGCATCGCTGTTGAGCACCTCGCTCCACCGCCCGGCAAAGGGCACGCCAACGGCATAGGCAGCACGCGGCACCGGGGTGAAGTTGGCCACCACCAGCACCGGCTTGCCGTCCTTGCTCCAGCGCAGCCAGGCAAAGACGCTGTTGATCGCATCGTCGCCGATCAACCACTGGAAGCCCTGCGGCGCGTCGTCCTGTTCGTGCAGCGCAGGCTCCTCGCGGTACAGGCGGTTCAAGTCGCCGACCAGCTTCTGCACGCCTTTGTGTTCCGCGTACTGCAGCAGGTACCAGTCCAGTTGCTGGTCGTGATTCCACTCGCGCCACTGGCCGAATTCGCAGCCCATGAACAGCAATTTCTTACCGGGGTGCATCCACATGAACGTCAGGTAGGCGCGCAGGTTGGCAAACTTCTGCCAGCGGTCGCCGGGCATTTTGTCGATCAGCGAATGCTTGCCGTGCACCACTTCATCGTGGGAGATCGGCAGGATAAACCGCTCGGACCAGGCATACACCAGGCCGAAGCTCAGCTCGTTATGGTGATGAGCGCGGTACACCGGGTCCTGCTGGATGTAGTGCAGCGAATCGTGCATCCAGCCCATGTTCCATTTGTAGTTGAACCCCAGGCCGCCCTGTTGGGTGGGCTGGCTGACCCCGGGCCAGGCCGTGGACTCTTCGGCAATCACCAGCGCGCCGGGGGTTTCGAGGGCGACCACGTCGTTCAAATGGCGCAGGAAATCGATGGCTTCCAGGTTCTCACGGCCACCATGGCGGTTGGGCACCCACTCACCGGCCTTGCGTGAGTAATCGCGGTAGAGCATCGATGCCACGGCATCCACACGCAGGCCGTCAATATGGAAGTGCTTGAGCCAGTGCAATGCCGAAGCCAGCATGAAGCCATGGACTTCGGTGCGCCCGAGGTTGTAGATCAGCGTGTCCCAATCCTGGTGGAAACCTTCCAGCGGGTTGGCGTATTCGTACAGCGCCGTGCCGTCGAATTGCGCCAGGCCGTGGGTATCGGTAGGAAAATGCGCGGGGACCCAGTCCAGAATCACGCCGATATCGGCCTGGTGCAAGGCGTCGACGAAGTAGGCGAAGTCTTCGGGCGAGCCAAAGCGCGCCGTAGGGGCAAACTGCGACAACGCCTGATAGCCCCAGGAACCGCCGAACGGATGCTCCATGATTGGCATCAGCTCGACATGGGTAAAGCCCAGCTGCTGCACATACGGCACCAGGCGCTCAGCCAGTTCGCGCCAGGTGTATTGGCGCGCGACCTCGCCCGCCTCGTCCAGCTCGCACTGCCAGGAGCCCACATGCAGCTCATAGATCGACAGCGGCGCGTTGGGCCTTTGCTTTTCAGCACGCGACTGCATCCACGCCTGGTCTTGCCAATTCACCTGCAACGGCGCGGCAACTTTCGACGCGGTGTCGGGAGGCAATTGGGTGGCCAGGGCCACCGGGTCAGCCTTGAGCGGCAGGATGCCATTGGCGCCCAGAATCTCGTACTTGTAGGCAGCGCCCGGTTGCAGACGTGGGATAAAAATCTCCCACACGCCGGACGGATGCCGCAGACGCATTGGATGGCGGCGGCCGTCCCAGACATTAAAGTCGCCCACCACCGAGACTCGCCGGGCATTCGGCGCCCACACGGCAAAACGCACACCTTGCACGCCATCGACGCTGGTCACTTGGGCGCCCAGGCAATTGCCGAGGTCGCGGTGGTTACCCTCGGCAAACAGGTACAGGTCCATCTCGCCGAGGAGCAGTTGGTTGAAGCTGTAGGGGTCTTCGGTGATCTGCTCACCGCCGGCCCATTGGATCTTGAGCAGGTACGGTTGGCGGGTATGGAACTGCCCGACAAACAAACCAGGCACCTGGTCAGCCTCCAGGCTGCCCAGCGTCTCGGCGCCATCGCGGCTCAGCACCTGGACGCTCAGCGCGTCGGGCAGGAAGGCGCGGATGAACTGGCCGCCCTGCTCGTCATCGTGTGGCCCGAGAATCGAGAACGGGTCGTGGTGCTCGGCGCGTACCAGCGCGTCGACGTCTTTGGACGCCGGCAATGCAGTCAACTTTGGCTGCAGCGGTTCTTTATGTGTAAAGCTCATGACGTCTCCCCACCGCGTACAGTGTTCGATAAAGGTGTAAGCCCGCTCAGCAGACCGTGCAGCCCTTGCAGGGGCACCGGTAACCAGGTGGGACGATTTTCCGCTTCGTAAGCCACTTCATACGCGGCCTTCTCCAGGCTGAACAACGTCAGCGCTGCGTCCTGGCCTTTGGCATCCTGCCAGTTATGCGCCAGTGTAGACGTAGCTGCCTGATAAGCCTGGATAAACGCCTGGCGTGCTTCCTTGAGGTAACGATCGGTCACGCGCTTGCGCGCAACGTCGGCTTCCACCGAATGATCCACCCCCTGCACATTCAGGGCCATCGCCGCCGCGTAATCAAAGGAGCGCAACACGCCACTCACGTCTTTATACGGGCTGTGCTTGCCACGCCGCTCATGCAGCGGGCGCGCTGGCTCGCCTTCAAAGTCGATCAAATAGGCATCGCCCTTCACCACCAGCACCTGGCCCAGGTGCAAATCACCATGTACCCGAATACGCAGGCCACCCAGGGTCGCTTTGGCCAGCGCCTGCACATGGCTGGCGATGGCTTTTTTCTGCGCCAGCAAATCACTGACCAGCACCTGATCCGCAGGGTTCAATTGGTCTTGATGAACCTTGAGCAGTTGCAGGGCGCGATCGATCTGCGCACCCACGTCCTTGGCCCAGGCTTGGGTGTCCTTGGCTGTGGTGACCTCGGGTTTGAAGTCTTTGTCGTCGGTAGGCGCGCCCAGCACCCCGTGCATTTCGCCGAGTCGCTGCCCAAGCAAGCCAGCGAAATCCGCCAATTCGCCCAGCGCGTTGTAATGCTGCTCCTGCTCGGAAATGGCTTGCGCCAGCTCGTCGCGAATCGCGCGCTCCAGGTTGTTCTGGGTCCAGCTCCAGGCATCGCCCTGGTTGCTCAGGTAGCCCTGGGCAATCATCAACAGGCTGTCCTCGCCTTGGGCGTCGCGGCGCACCATCGAGCCCAGCAGCGGCGAGATATTCGGGTAATCGGCAGCAGTGAGGTAGGCGCTCATCTCCAGCTCCGGGTGGACCCCGGCGCTGACTTTGCGAATCAGCTTGAGCACCAGGCTCTCGCCCACCACCACTGAGCTGTTGGACTGTTCGGCAGACAAGTAGCGCACCGGCGCTTCGTCGGTCAGTTGCAAGCCGGCCAAGTGTTGGGTGGCTTCGAAGCGCAAATCACCGTCGCTGGTATTCAACACAGTGCCGGCTTGCAGGCCCTGGATCACCGCACGGATAAAGTGCTCGAGGCTGAAGGCGTCGGTCACCAACCCCACCTGACGCACGCGCCGCACTCGGGCCATGGCCAGTTGCTGCGGCAAGGCGCTGGTGAACTGGTCTTCGCCCAGAAAGCCGAACGGCAATTGATAGCGGCTGACCTGGCCACCGGCGGTCACTTCAAGCTCACTGAGCAGGACCGGGTGCTGCGGGTCGCCAAAACGTACGCCGTAGGCGATGCGCACGCTGTCGATGGCCGTGTCCTTGCCGGCGAACCAGCGCCGCTTGGGCAGCCAGGCGGGCAGCGAAATCTGCTCCAGGGTGGCGCGGCAAGGTTCTTCGAGCAGCTCTTCCATACGTTTTTTCAGGACCAACGTGGTGAAGTCCGGCATGCTTTGCGCCGGTTCCACATGCCAGCTCGGCATCTGGTTTTCCGCTGCCAGCACAAACCAGTAGAAGCCATACGGCGCCAGGGTCAGCAGGAAATTCAGCTGGCCGATGGGTGGGAACGCGTTACCGCCGAGCATCTCCACCGGCACCATGCCGGCGAACGCCGACAGGTCCAGTTCAGCGGCCTGGGCACTGCGCGACACGTTGGCCACGCACAGAATGATTTCGGTGCGCCCGTCTTCGCCGGTGAACTCGCGGGTGTACGCAAGGATGCGGCGGTTGCTCGGCGACAGCATCTTGAGGCTGCCACGGCCAAATGCCTTGGACTGCTTGCGCACCGCCAGCATGCGCCGGGTCCAGTTGAGCAGTGAATGCGGGTCCTGGGCCTGGGTCTCGACGTTGACCGACTGATAGCCGTATTGCGGGTCCATGATCGGCGGCAGCACGAGGCTGGCCGGGTCGGCGCGGGAGAAGCCGCCGTTGCGGTCGATCGACCATTGCATCGGCGTACGCACACCGTCGCGGTCGCCCAGGTAGATGTTATCGCCCATGCCGATTTCATCGCCGTAATACAGGGTCGGCGTGCCGGGCATCGACAACAGCAGGCTGTTGAGCAATTCGATGCGCCGACGGTCGCGCTCCATCAGCGGCGCCAGGCGCCGGCGGATGCCCAGGTTGATGCGTGCGCGGCGGTCTGCGGCGTAGTAGTTCCACAGGTAGTCGCGCTCCTTGTCGGTGACCATTTCGAGGGTCAACTCGTCATGGTTGCGCAGGAAGATCGCCCATTGGCAATTAGCGGGAATTTCCGGGGTTTGGCGCAGAATATCGGTAATCGGGAAGCGATCTTCCTGGGCCAGCGCCATGTACATGCGCGGCATCAGCGGGAAGTGAAAGGCCATGTGGCATTCGTCGCCGTCGTCGCCTTTCTTGTCACCGAAATACAACTGTGTGTCTTCCGGCCATTGGTTGGCTTCGGCGAGCAGCATGCGGTCGGGGTAATGGGCATCGATCTCGGCCCGGATCTGCTTGAGCACGTCGTGGGTTTCGGGCAGGTTTTCGTTGTTGGTGCCGTCGCGCTCGATCAGGTACGGGATCGCGTCCAGGCGCAGGCCGTCGATGCCCATGTCCAGCCAGTAGCGCATCACCGATAGCACGGCTTTCATGACTTGCGGGTTGTCGAAATTGAGGTCCGGCTGGTGCGAATAGAAACGGTGCCAGAAGTACTGGCCGGCGACCGGGTCCCAGGTCCAATTGGACTTTTCGGTGTCGAGGAAAATGACCCGCGTGCCGTCGTACTTCTGGTCGTCATCCGACCACACATAAAAGTCCCGCGCGGCCGAGCCGGGCTTGGCCTTGCGCGCCCGCTGGAACCAAGGGTGCTGGTCGGACGTGTGGTTGATCACCAGTTCGGTGATGACCCGCAACCCGCGCTGGTGGGCCTCGGCGATAAAGCGCCGGGCATCGGCCATGGTGCCGTAGTCGCTGTGTACGCCGCGGTATTCGGAGATGTCGTAGCCGTCATCGCGACGTGGCGAGGGGTAGAACGGCAGCAGCCAGATGGTGTTCACGCCCAGGTCGGCGATGTAGTCCAGCTTGGCGATCAGCCCGGGAAAGTCACCGATGCCGTCGTTGTTGGAATCGAAATAGGATTTGACGTGAACCTGGTAGATCACCGCGTCCTTGTACCAGAGCGGGTCTTTGATAAAGGTGGCAGCCTTGGGTTTCTTAGCCATTGGAAACTCCTGAAATTCTGAAATTTTTTGTGGCTGGATGCGGTCAATGTGGGAGCGGGCTTGCTCGCGAATGCGGTGGGCCAGTCAACCAATTCATCAGCTAACGCACCGCATTCGCGAGCAAGCCCGCTCCCACATTTTTCACCTGTGCCAGGCTCAGGAAACGCTGATGCGCCAGATACCAAAGGGCATCTGCGGGTCGAGGCGGGTCCACTGGGTCTTGCCGTACCAGGTCCAGCGATGGCCATTCATCAGGTCTTCGCCCTGGGTTTGGGCGTCGTCCGGCAGACCCAATTCCCACAGCGGCAGCTCGAAATGGGCTTCCTGGGCGTTGAACGGGTCAAGGTTGACCGCCACCAGGATGAAGTTGCTGCCGTCTTCACTGCGCTTGCCGAAATACAGGATGTTGTCGTTCCAGGCGTTGTAGAGCGTGAGGCCCAGGTGCGTCTGCAAGGCCGGGTTTTGCCGGCGGATACGATTGAGCTGAGCGATCTCGGCAATGATGTTGCCGGGGGCGGTGTAGTCCCGTGGGCGGATTTCGTACTTCTCCGAATCGAGGTACTCCTCCTTGCCCGGCACCGGCGCGGCTTCGCACAATTCAAAGCCGGAATACATGCCCCACAGGCCAGAGCCCATGGTGGCCAGCGCGGCGCGGATCAAAAAGCCCGGGCGACCGGAATCGTGCAGGAACCCTGGGTTGATGTCCGGCGTGTTGACGAAGAAATTCGGCCGGTAGCATTCGCGCCACGGTGACTGGTTCAGCTGCGCAAAATACTCGCTCAGCTCCGCCTTGGTGTTGCGCCAGGTGAAATAGGTATAGCTCTGGGAATAGCCGACCTTGCCCAGGCGCGCCATCATCGCCGGCGTGGTAAACGCCTCGGCGAGGAAAATCACCTCGGGGTGTTTCGCGCGCACATCGCTGATCAGCCATTGCCAAAACGGCAGCGGCTTGGTGTGGGGGTTGTCGACGCGAAAGGTCTTCACGCCCTCTTCCACCCAGCCGACGACGACGTCGCGCAGCTCGGTCCACAGGCTTGGAATCGCGTCTGCCGCGTAGAAATCGACGTTAACGATGTCCTGGTATTTTTTCGGCGGGTTCTCCGCGTATTTGATCGTGCCGTCGGGGCGCCAGTTGAACCAGCCCGGGTGCTGCTTGAGCCACGGGTGGTCCTGGGAGCACTGGATGGCGAAGTCCAGGGCGATTTCCAGGCCGTGGTCGGCAGCGGCCGCGACCAGGCGGCGGAAGTCTTCGCGGCTACCCAATTGTGGATGAATGGCCTCATGGCCACCCTCTTCGCTGCCGATGGCGTATGGGCTGCCGGGATCGTCCGGGCCTGCGGTGAGGGAATTGTTCTTGCCCTTGCGGTGGCTGCGCCCAATCGGATGGATCGGCGGGAAGTACAGCACGTCGAACCCCATGTCGTGGATCATCGACAGGCGTGAGTGCACATCATTGAAGGTGCCGTGGCGCGCCGGATCGTCAGTGATCGAGCGCGGAAACAGCTCGTACCAACTGGCAAATTGCGCGGCCTCACGCTCCACATCAATCGGGTACACGGTGCTGATGCTCAAGTAGGCGCGGTGATCGGCCTGGGTCATCAGGTGTGCACTGTCTTCGTGCAAAAACTGCGCGACCTGCTCGGTTTCCAGCAGCCCGGACAGTTCGTGGTGCAGCAGCATCAGGCGGTCACGCAGCTCATTGTCACTGCGCTCGGCGGCCTGCAGCACCAGGCTGCGGCCTTCCTGCAGCTCCAGGCTGACGGGAACGCCGGCCTCATGCTTTTTGCGCAACTCATAGCAGAAGCTGGCAAAGGTATCGATCCAGGCCTCAATGCAGAATTCATGCGGGCCCTGGCTGACGACGGTAAACGCGCCTTCCCAGCCGTTATTGCCCACATCGGACATCACCACGCTGTGCCAGCTCTCTTGGTGCAGCGCACGCCAGCGAATCAGCACGGCGAGTTTGTCATGGCCATCGGCGAACACGGTGCTGGTGACGTTGACCCGCTGGCCAACCACAGCCTTGACGGCAAATTCGCCGCCGTCGATCACGGGTGTGGTGCTTTCGATCGCAATCCTGGGCAACAACAATGCCTGGGACAGCGGCAAGAGGGATTCTTCTGGAACCTGTGTTTCAGCAGTCATCGAGCATCTTCCCCTTACGCCCTGTGGACGCTCTTTGCTTGATCCAAATTCTGAGACGGCGACACTCTCCCTGAGCAGGGCCGTATAAGGTCCGAGCCTGCCCCGCAGGGAAAAGTTCAGGTGGATGTGCCGCCATCGGGCGGGGAATCAATTCGCCCAGCCGATTGTCCACCGCTAGAGCAAAGCACAAAGGAGGCCACACCGATGAATATCCCGATCCCGGCAGAAACGCCCGACCCGAATATCGACAACCCGACGCTGCCGCCAGCTGAACCACCGCCGGTTCCCGAGCAGGAGCCACCCGAGAATGACCCACCGCCGGTGCAGGAGCCGCCCACGAGCGTGCCGCCGGTCATCGTCTGAAACCACCGTGTCCGCTCGTGAGATAAGGGGTTGGTGACCTGCGAGCGGACATTGATCGGCGTGCTTTCCCACTCAACTTCAGGACAATGCCCTAAATACAACCGATTTGATGGTTCCCATACTGAGCCGTGCGCTTGCAAGCCTACCGGGCAAAGCGTTAATTCATTTATGAGGATTCATCATGTCGACCATCCATCTACCGTCGCGCCTTCATTCCGAAACCCCACTCAGTCGCCCTCACGCACCGCCCGCCCTTCACTCATCCGCCGACACCCATGCTGCGGCGCTGCAGGCCTTGCTCGAGTCCGGCCCGAACAGCGCCCGAGCCCCCAAGCTTCCCGACAACCCAGCGCCTTTACCGGCCCAGCGGGCAGCGATGGAGCGAGAGATCAACGCGCTCGGCGCCCAGTTGGGCCGTAAAATGGTCGAAGGCATGCTGCGCAACCCCGACACCGCAGAGTCACAGGCCTACTTCAACAAAATCGACACCCTGTTGACGCCAGACACGCTCAAAGGCGTGTTGAACGGCCCCAATCCAAAAGCGTGCACCAAGGCACTCACCCTGATCGAAACCCAGCTAAACAAAAACGCTATCAACAGCGCGTTGACCCCCATCGAGACCGAGCAAGTTGAGGCCTATCGCAACTACATCGATTCGGCAATGTTCAATCTCAAGGCCAGCTTGATGAGTGCACCGCCGGAAAGCCGTTTTGAAATGGTGCGCGCCTTCTCGCGACGAGAACACGCGCCCCTGACAAACATTCAACACTATATAAATACCCTCAAGGACAAGAGCGAGCACCTGTGCGACATCGCCACTCAGGTCAGAGAGGCGATCGGAGCGCTGCAATTTGCGCATCCCGAAGAGTGGCGCAAAGACGATTACCGCGAACCTGCCGGCGGCCTGCACGCAAGAACCTATAGTTTCGCCCACATGAACGAGTCCACCCTGGAACACCCAAGCGAAATCCGAAACTTCGTCACAGGTCGAGACAAATTGGACCTCTCGGGTATCGGGCGGCAACTTAATAAGCCGCTGCAGTGCGTCAATCGGTTATCGGGCCATAGTGGCGAAATACAACTGCACTACTCGCGTGCCAAAAACACATCGGTTGTGTCGGTTTCCGCTAATCGGGGACAAACGGCATTTGTCGTAAAGGTATTCGGTCAAGTGAAAGAGCGGGACCTGTCGGTTTGACCGACAGTCAGCCATTCTTCTCGAACGCCTTGACGATACGGGGCATGGCGCTGAATACGGCCAAGGCCAACAAGGTACTGAGCACCGCTGTCGATTCTCGGCCCATGCCCGCGGCAACCCCAATTGCCGCGGTCATCCAGAGGCCGGCGGCGGTGGTCAGCCCTTTGACGTGACCCTCTTCGTCCTCCTTGCCCTTGAGGATAGTGCCCGCGCCAAGAAAGCCGATGCCCGCAATCACTCCCTGCACCACGCGGCTCATGGCATCCGCCTGGTTGCCGGACATCTGCGGCACCAATACAAACAGCGCAGCGCCCAAGGCCACCAGCATATGGGTGCGCACCCCGGCGGCCTTGCCCTTGTGTTCCCGCTCGAACCCGAGGATGCCCCCCAGGATCGCGGCGATCAGCAGGCGCACAGTGATCTGAGTCAGTTGCTTGGCATCGCCGATATCGGCGAATTCAGCTTGCAGGGTTTGCCAGACTTCATGCCACCAGGCGTCCATGGGTGCGCTCCGTTTTCGTTATAGGTAAAGGATGGACAGCGGCGACCGCCAGTCAGTTGCCTGGAACCCCCGCACGCCAATGCCCCCTAACGCCTATAGCTCATGAAAAGGAGAACGGCATGCCCATTCGTATCGAAAACCAGCTGTGCTATTTCATGCTCGATGACAATGGCCAAGAACAGAGCGTGCCAGCCACCCGGGTGACTGTGCTGACCGATACCAGCAAATCCATGTCATACGTGGAGTTGGCGGCGGAGCGCATCTATATCACCGAAGCCGAGGCCGACGCGCTGACAGTGTCCGGGGCCCACGACGGGCGCCAGCATGTAAAGGCCGACGAACCGGGTTCGCTGATTTAATTGATCTGTATCAGTACGTCCTGGATAACCCTGCACCCCTTGCGTCAAGGGGTGTAGCAGATTGTTACAGCGCCCCGCCTGCGCCCCATCTGATCCGCTTTTTATCGCCCTAGGTGAGTCTGTTCTGCAAACAGCGCCACGCGCATAGTTCATCCGCCTGATGGAGGCTGATGAGTGAACGACCATGAGCGAAAGAATTCCAACCGTGGAAACCTTTGTGCCCATTCACCCAAAGAAGGTGAAGGCCAAATCCAGTGACACGTTGATCCATACCCGCAGTTTTACCGGGCTGTTCCGTACCTTGCGCATGGGCGGTGCAGCCTTTCTGTTCCTGGCTTTTTTCGGCACCGTGTGGCTCGACTGGGGCGGACGACAAGCGGTGTTATGGGACCTGGCAGACAGCAAGTTTCACATTTTTGGCGCTACGTTCTGGCCCCAGGACTTCATCCTGCTGTCGGCGCTGCTGATCATCTGCGCGTTCGGCCTGTTTGCGATCACTGTGTTTGCGGGCCGAGTGTGGTGTGGCTATACCTGCCCGCAAAGCTCGTTCACCTGGCTGTTCATGTGGTGTGAAAAAGTCACCGAAGGCGAGCGCAATCAGCGCATCAAGCTGCACGCCGCGCCCTGGAGCCTCAACAAGCTGGCGCGGCGCTCGGCCAAGCACACCTTGTGGCTAGGCATCAGCCTGCTCACCGGGCTGACCTTTGTCGGTTATTTCACCCCGATTCGCCCGCTGGCCAACGAACTGCTGACCTGGCAAATGGGCGGCGTGAGCCTGTTCTGGGTGGTATTTTTCACCGGTGCTACCTACCTCAATGCCGGCTGGCTGCGCGAAGCGGTGTGCATGCATATGTGCCCGTATGCACGGTTTCAGAGCGTGATGTTCGACAAGGATACCTTGACCATCTCCTACGACACCGCACGCGGTGAAAACCGTGGCCCGCGCAAGCGTGAGGTCAAGCCCGCCGACCTTGGGCTGGGCGATTGCATCGACTGCCAGCTGTGCGTGCAGGTCTGCCCCACCGGGATCGACATCCGCGACGGCCTGCAAATGGAATGCATCGGCTGCGCCGCCTGCATCGACGCATGCGATTCGATCATGGACAAAATGGGCTACGCCCGTGGCCTGGTGAGCTATACCAGCGAACATCAACTGCAAGGCGGCAAAACCCACCTGCTAAGGCCGCGCCTGATCGGCTACAGTGCCGTGTTGCTGGTGATGATCGCCGCGCTGGTGGTGGCCTTGGTGGAGCGGCCGATGGTGTCGCTGGATGTAACCAAGGACCGCGGCCTGTTCCGCGAGAACGCCCAGGGCCTGATCGAAAACATTTACAGCCTCAAGGTCATCAACAAGACCCAGCAGCATCAGGACTACCGCCTGGAGCTGGTGGACGCCGAGGGCTTCCAACTGCAGGGCACCACCACGATCAGCCTGGCGCCCGGTGAAATCACTGATGTACCGGTGTCAGTGGCGTTGCTGGCCGACAAACCGGCAAGCAGCTCGCAGACCCTGCGCTTCAAGGTCACGGATGTGGACGAGCCATGGGTCTACAGCGCTGCGGATAGCCGGTTTGTGGCACCGCTGAACCGCTGAAGTCGCTCCGGCGATGGGAGATCCAAAGGTGGCGGCGGGTTTGCCCGCTCCCACCTGTTACTCGGTGTACATACTGAAAAAACTGTTTAAGGCCGCCATGAAACGCTACGAAAAATTCGCCGACGACATTGCAGAACTGATCCGCTCCGGCGTGCTCGGCCCCGGTCAGCGCGTGCCGTCCGTGCGCTACGCCAGCCAAACCTACGGCGTCAGCCCATCCACCGTGTTCCAGGCGTACTACCTGCTGGAGCGTCGCGGGCTGATCCGCGCACGGCCGCGCTCCGGGTACTTCGTCAACACCCACGCGCCGAGCCCGTTTTCCGAGCCGGTGGTGAGCGAGCACGTGCATGAGTCCACCCAAGTGGATGTCAGTGAGCTGGTGTTCTCGGTCCTCGATTCGATCAAAGACCCGAATACCGTGCCGTTCGGCTCGGCCTTCCCCAGCCCCATGTTGTTCCCTCTGCCGCGCCTGGCCCGCTCCCTGGCCAGCGCCAGCCGCGCGATGGACCCGCGCCTGGTGGTCACGGACATGTCGCCGGGCAACCCGCAACTGCGCCGGCAAATTGCCCTGCGCTACATGGTCGGCGGCCTGATGCTGCCCATGGAAGAACTGCTGATCACCAATGGCGCGTTGGAAGCGCTGAACCTGTGCCTGCAGGCTGTCACCGAACCCGGCGACCTGGTGGCCATCGAAGCCCCGGCGTTCTACGCCTGCCTGCAAGTGCTGGAGCGCCTCAAGCTCAAGGCGGTCGAGATTCCGGTGCACCCGCGCGATGGCATCGACCTCAATGCCCTGGCGCAAACCCTGCAGCGCTACCCGATCAAGGCGTGCTGGACCATGACCAGCTTCCAGAACCCCATGGGCGCCACCCTGCCCGAGGAAAAGAAACAGGCGCTGGTGGAACTGCTGCGCAGCCATCAAGTGCCGCTGATCGAAGACGATGTGTACGCCGAGTTGTACTACGGCCAGCACGCGCCTAAACCCGCCAAGGCCTTCGACACCGAAGGCCTGGTGATGCACTGCGGCTCCTTCGCCAAGAGCCTGGCCCCCGGCTATCGCGTGGGCTGGGTGGCGGCTGGCCGCTATGCACAGAAAGTGGAACGCCTCAAGCTGATGACCTCGCTGTGCCCGTCGATGCCGGCCCAGGCGGCGATTGCCGACTACCTGCAGCACGGCGGTTACGACCGGCACCTGCGCAAATTGCGCTATGCCCTGGAAGAACAACAAAGTGCCATGCTGGCCGCCATCGCCCGCTACTTCCCGGCGCAGACGCGCGTCAGCCAACCGGCCGGGGGCTATTTCCTGTGGCTGGAATTGCCCGAGCAAACCGATTCATTGAAGTTGTTCCAGATGGCGCTGGCGCAAGGCATCAGCATCGCGCCAGGGCCGATTTTCTCGGCGACCCAGCGCTTCAGGAACTGCATTCGCCTTAACTACGGCAGCCCGTGGACCGAGGTATCGGAAAAGGCCATGGAGACATTAGGACGTATCGTGCGCTCGTTCTGAGCAGGAACCGAATCGAAGCTGTGGCACACAGAGGAAAGGTGCTTTTCTTACACCGTAAGAAGCACCTCCACTGGCCCGACGCTGAGGTTTCCCATGACCGTGTCTCTATACCCAGGTATCAAGCCGCTGCCTGTCCCTCCCAACTACATGCGTGCAATCGAACGAGATCAAATACGCGAGATGACCGCCCCCACAGGCCGCCCAGAAGGTGATCATCGCTCGGCGGACAGGATTATCGAACAGAGTCGTGTCCTCACGCGCTTCCTGGAAAGCCGTGATCATTACGAAATCGGTGACGACCTCAAGCAACAGGTCGGTGACTGGACCGATGCCAATCCTGACCCGTCAGCCAAGGCCGACGCAGCATGCGACCTGGACCGGGTGCTGCGGTTTATCGATAACATCGACAACCGCACCTTGAATGGCAGTGATTACCGCAATGGCAAAATCGACGGTTTTCGCGACTACGGCTACAGCAGCCTGAACAACTCGGAAGCCAGGTTGCTCAGCGACTTCGCCCGCCACGGATATGCGGTCTTGCGCCACCAATAACCCTGCGGGCCAAGCGTTTCAACGCCCGCCCCCCAGGTCGAGAAACGTGCCGGTGGCATAGGAAGCCTTGTCCGACAGCAACCAGATGATCGCTTCCGCCACTTCATCCGGGCGGCCGCCACGGGCCATGGGGATGCCGGACTCAAGCTTGCTGACGCGGTCCGGGTCGCCACTCAGCGCATGGAAATCGGTATAGATATAGCCGGGGCGTACCGCGTTGACGCGAATGCCCTCGCCCGCGACCTCCTTCGAAAGGCCCAGGGTGAAGGTGTCGACTGCGCCTTTGGAGGCGGCGTAGTCGACGTACTCACCCGGCGAGCCCAAGCGTGCGGCCACCGAGGACACGTTGACAATGCTGCCACCCTGCCCGCCATGCCTTGGGGACATGCGCAACACGGCGTGCTTGGCACACAGGATCGGGCCGAGCACATTGGTCTTGATGATGTTCAGGATACGAAATTCAGACATTTCATCGACCCGCGACTTATGCGCCACGGTGCCAGCATTGTTCACCAATGCAGTCACCCGCCCCAGCTCGGCGTCCACACGACTGAACAGTGCAATCACTTCATCTTCAATGCTGACATCTGCCCGCACGGCAATCGCCTGGGCGCCCAGCGCTCGCACCTGTTCGAGTACAGCGTGGGCCGCTGACTCATCAGAGCGGTAATTGATGCAAATGCGATAGCCTTCGCGAGCGGCCAGCAAGGCCGTCTCGGCGCCAATCCCACGGCTGCCTCCAGTGATGATGACAACTTTGTCCATGCGTGCGATCTCCTGATCCAACCGGGTGATAGGTTGGATCCAATACTAACCGTCACGCACGGTTTTTGTCAGGCGCCAATATCTCTTCGTTACGCTGGATGTCGGCCATGAAACTATCGGCCGGCAGCGGGTGGCCCAGCAAATAGCCTTGCAGCGAATTACAGCCCAAGCGCGTGAGGAAGCTCTGCTGCACATCGGTCTCCACGCCTTCGGCGACAATCCGCAACCCCAGGGCCTGGCCCAGGGCGACGATGGCCGAAACAATCGCGGCGTCGTCGCTGTCGTGTTCCAGGTCGCGCACAAACCCCCGGTCGATCTTGAGTTCGTTGGCTGGCAGGCGCTTGAGGTACATCAGGCTCGAATAGCCAGTGCCGAAGTCATCGATGGACAGGTCGACGCCCATGTCCGACAGCTGCTGCAACACTGTCATGCTTGCATCGGCATCGCTCATGGCGGTGGTTTCGGTGATTTCCAGGGTCAGGCTGTTGGCCGGCAACTGATGACGCTCCAGCGCAGTCGCCACGCTATTGACCAGCCCCGCGTGGCAGAACTGCAGCGCCGACAGGTTCACGGCAATGCGCCAGTCTTCGTAACCCTGCGCATACCACAGGCGCATCTGGCGGCAGGCTTCATTGAGCACCCATTCGCCGATAGGAATGATCAAGCCGGTTTTTTCCGCCAGCTCGATAAAGGTCGCCGGCAGCAGCAGGCCCTGTTGCGGATGCTCCCAGCGCAGCAAGGCTTCGGCCCCCACCGGGATACCGCTGAGTGCGTCGAACTTGGGCTGGTAGTACAGGCGAAACTGCTGCTGTTCAACGGCGTTGCGCAGGTCCTGCAACAACTGCAACTGCTTGCGCGCGTTGGTGTTCATCGACACGTCGAAGAAACTGTAGCCGTTCTTGCCCATGCCTTTGGCGTGGTACATCGCGGCATCCGCGTTCATCAGCAATTCCTGGGGGTTGCCACCATTGCCCGGGTAGATGGCGATGCCGACGCTGGCAGAGATCTTGAGCTCATGCTCGGCCACCTGGAATGCGCGGTTGATCAGCACCACCTGGCGTTCGGCGAGGCCGAGGGCATCATCGCGCTGGTTCAGTTGCACCAGCAATACGAACTCATCGCCGCCGATACGCGCCAGGGTGTCCTGGCCGCGCAGGTCCTCGCGCAGGCGCTGGCCGACTTCGCGCAGCAACTGGTCACCTAGGTGGTGGCCAAATGCATCGTTGACCGGTTTGAAGCCGTCCAGGTCGATAAACATCAGGGCGAAGCAACCGCCCTGCTCGTTCACCGCCTGCATGGCCTGCTGGATACGGTCGGCCAGCAAGGTGCGATTGGGCAGCCCGGTGAGCATGTCATGCAGGGCCAGGTGGGTCAGCTCCTGGTTCGCCAGGGTCAGGGAGTCAGCGAGCACCGCAGTGCGGGCTTCCAGGCGCGCATCGAGCAACGAGGTCAGTAACGCGATGGCCAGCACGGCCAGGGTGGTCACCAGCACCAGGTTGTCCAGGCCTTTGCCGCTGAGCCCCGACAAGGCAGCGCCGCAAAAGCTTTCATCAGCGAACTGTGCCGCCGCCATGCCGGTGTAGTGCATGCCGACGATGGCAAAGCCCATCACCACGGCCGCGCCGCCGCGTGCCAGGCGCACGTACGGGGTGTTGCGACGCAGGTTGAACGCGATCCATAACGCGGCGCCGGACGCCACCACTGCGATCAGCAACGAGGCGCCAAACAGGCTCGGGTCGTAGTCGATGCCAGGGGTCATGCGCATGGCGGCCATGCCGGTGTAATGCATGCTGGCGATGCCGGCGCCCATGACCAGCGCGCCGAATGCCAACTGCCAGGCGGGTAGTCGGGGCTGGCTGACCAGCCATAGGGCAAAGCCGCTGGACACGACTGCGATCAACAGGGACAGCGCGGTAATGCCGAGGTCGAAGCCCAGGGCGAACGGCAGGCGCAGTGCCAACATGCCGATGAAGTGCATGGACCACACGCCCACTCCCATCGCGAGTGCTCCGCCGGCCATCCACAGGTAGACGGCGCGGCCCTTGGCGGTCGCGAGGCGGCCGGTCAGGTCCAGCGCGGTGTAGGACGCCAGGATGGCGACGAACAGCGAGATGACGACCAGGGAGGGGGAATAGCTACCGATGAGCATGGGGGTTCTCGTGAGCGACGGGCGTTTTTTGCACGTGCCAAGGGGGTGGCAAAGCGGCGGATTGTAGCGAGAAATATTTTTTTGTTGTTGATTAATTGACAGGGGGCCGTCAGGGGATTTTTGGCGTCAATTGGATGGCTGCTTTTGGGGGTGGGGGGGGTTGTT
>NZ_WKCB01000060.1 GCF_021606685.1 Pseudomonas syringae | reverse complement strand
GGCTTGCCCGCGTTGGGCTGCGAAGCAGCCCCAGTCCAGGCAACGCGTTCTTTCAGACGGGTAGCGGCGTCTGGTTTTGGGGGCGCTGCGCGCCCCAACGCGGGCAAGCCCGCTCGCCACAACAAGCCCGCTCGCTACATTGAATGCAGGGGGGGCTGCCAATGAGCCGTCGCCGTCGCGAGCCTGAAGAACACGTCAACCACGAACGCTGGCTGGTGTCCTACGCGGACTTCATTACCTTGCTGTTCGCCTTTTTCGTGGTGATGTACTCCATCTCGTCGATCAACGAAGGCAAGTACAAGGTCATCTCCCAGGCGTTGATCGGGGTGTTCAACGACGCCGACCGCGCCCTCAAGCCGATCCCTATCGGCGAAGAGCGGCCCAAGACCGTGACCCCGGCCAAGCCGCTGGTCAACGACAGTGATGAAACCGCCGCCGGCGTGGGCGGCACCAGCGACCCGCTGAAAAGCATCGCCGACGATATCAGCGCTGCGTTTGGCGACCTGATCAGCTCCAACCAGATGACCGTGCGCGGTAATGAGTTGTGGGTCGAGATCGAGCTGAACTCCAGCCTGCTGTTCGCCAGCGCCGATGCGATGCCCAGCGACCAGGCGTTCACCATCATCGACAAGGTGGCGGCGATCCTCAAACCGTTCGAAAACCCGATCCACGTGGAAGGCTTTACCGACAATATTCCGATCAGCACCGCGCAGTACCCGACCAACTGGGAGCTGTCGTCGGCGCGAGCGGCGAGCATCGTGCGCATGCTCGCGATGCAGGATGTGAACCCAAGCCGCTTGGCCTCGGTGGGCTACGGCGAGTTTCAGCCAGTGGCCAATAACGCCACGGCGGAAGGCCGCGCGCGCAACCGTCGGGTGGTGTTGGTGGTTTCGCGTAACCTGGATGTGCGCCGCAGCCTGACCGGCACCGGCACCGCCAATGCAACACCGGACGCGGCCTTGAAGCGGGCTGGCACACAAACTGCACCGGCCCCTGCAAAGCCGCCGGTTCGGCAGAGTGCCGTCAATTCTCCGTCACCGGCTCAATAACCTTATGCAATGTCTCGGTCGCGCCTGTGCCTGCCGGGAGGAACCATCCGAATGAGAGTCTGGGCAGTTGCCAATCAAAAAGGTGGGGTCGGCAAGACCACCACCTCCATCGCTTTAGCCGGCTTGCTGGCCGAGGCGGGCAAGCGTGTGGTCGTGGTGGACCTGGACCCCCATGGCTCGATGACCAGCTATTTCGGCTACGACCCGGACGCGCTGGAACACAGCTGCTACGACCTGTTCCTGCACAAGGGCAGCGTGCCTGCCGACTTGCCGGGGCAACTGCTGCTGCCCACCAGTAACGAAAGCATTTCCCTGCTGCCGTCCAGCACCGCGCTGGCGACCCTTGAGCGCCAGTCGCCGGGGCAAAGCGGCCTGGGCCTGGTGATCGCCAAGACCCTGGCGCAGCTGTGGCAGGATTTCGACTACGCGATCATCGACAGCCCGCCGTTGCTGGGTGTGCTGATGGTCAATGCCTTGGCGGCCAGCCAGCAGTTGGTGATCCCGGTGCAGACCGAACACTTGGCGGTCAAAGGCCTGGAACGCATGGTCAGCACCCTGGCGATGATCAACCGCTCGCGCAAGCAAGCGTTGCCGTACAGCATCGTGCCGACCTTGTTCGACCGTCGTACCCAGGCGTCCCTCGGCACTTTGCGTGTGCTGCGCGATGCCTACCCGCAGACGATCTGGAACGGCTACATCCCGGTGGACACGCGCCTGCGCGATGCCAGCCGCGCGGGCCTGACGCCTTCGCAGTTCGATGCTAAAAGCCGTGGCGTGATGGCTTATCGCGCGTTGCTCAAACATCTGCTGTCCCAGCAGCTTGTTGCGCAGGTGGCGTGATGAACCGTCCCGTCGAATTCAAGACCCGGCCGCAACTGGCACTGGAATCCTACCTGGATGCCTTGCTGCAGGATGCGACCGAGGAAGCCCAACCGATCCTGGTGCTGGAGCCGGCGGTAGCGCCACACAGCACGCTGGATGAATTCCAGCTGGCAGTGCTCGAAGAACAGGCCCGCGATGCACAGGTCGCGCCGGTGGTTGTGCCCGCGCCCGTGGTGGTGCCGATCAGCCAGGCAGTCGTTGCCCCCGTGGTGGTTGCGCCGGCCGTGGTCGAGCCGGTCGTGGAAGTGCACCTGCCGCCGAGCATCACGCCGCCGCCGGTGACCGGCGATGGCCGCCCGGCCTGGGCTGCGGAGCCGTTCGAATGCCTGCTGTTTGACGTCGCCGGGTTGACCCTGGCAGTGCCGCTGGTGTGCCTGGGCTCGATCTATTCCCTGGAAGGCCAGGAGCTGACCCCGCTGTTCGGGCAACCGGAGTGGTTCCTCGGCATCCTGCCCAGCCAGGCCGGCAACCTCAAGGTGCTGGACACCGCCCGCTGGGTGATGCCGGACCGCTACCGCGATGATTTCCGCCAGGGTTTGCAATACGTGATCTCGGTGCAGGGCTACGAGTGGGGGCTGGCGGTGCATCAAGTCAGCCGCTCGTTGCGCCTGGACCCGAATGAAATCAAATGGCGCAGCCACCGGGGCCAACGGCCTTGGCTGGCGGGCACCGTGATTGAACACATGTGCGCGTTGCTGGACGTCGCCGAGCTGGCCGAGTTGATCGCCAGCGGCGCAGTCAAGACGATGGCGCTGAACAAACACAGTTGATTGAACAATAAGGGCCGCATGCGAGTGCGGTCGGCGAAGCACACACGCCGTACGTAACGGCATTTGAAGGGGTCAGGGGTATGAACAAGTCAGCGTCCGCACAAGGTTTGGATGATCCGATCCTGCAATGGGTTACCTTCAAACTGGACAACGAGTCCTACGGCATTAACGTGATGCGCGTGCAGGAAGTGCTGCGCTACACCGAGATCGCGCCGGTTCCGGGTGCACCCAGCTACGTGCTGGGCATCATCAACCTGCGCGGCAACGTGGTGACGGTGATCGACACCCGCCAGCGTTTCGGTCTGGTGCCGACTGAAGTCAACGACAACACGCGTATCGTCATCATCGAAGCCGACAAGCAAGTGGTCGGGATCATGGTCGACAGCGTGGCGGAAGTGGTTTACCTGCGCCAATCGGAAGTGGAAACCGCGCCGAACGTGGGTAACGAAGAATCGGCCAAGTTCATCCAGGGCGTGTGCAACAAGAACGGCGAACTGCTGATTCTGGTTGAGCTGGACAAGATGATGAGCGAAGAAGAGTGGTCGGAACTGGAGAGCATCTGATTGTTCCTTGAGGCAGTGGTAATTGTCCTGGCCCTGTTGTGGGCCGGGACCTTGGCCTTCCTGCTGCGCTATGTGCGCCAGCAACGGGAATTGGGCCTGCAACAGGCCGAGCGTGATGCTGTGCGTGACAGGCGCATTCTTGAGTTGGTCAAGCGTGTTGATCATTACCAGCAAAGTGCGGTGAAGGTGGGGGATGAGGTGCATGAACTGCGCGCGATTCTTGCGCCGTTGCCTGATAAGTTGGCGCAGATTGAGCAGCGGGATCCTTCGAGTTTGTCGTTTGCCCAGGCGGCCAGGTTGGTCGGAATGGGGGCTACGGTGGATGAGCTGACGCAGTCGTGTGGGTTGACTCAGGCTGAGGCGCAGTTGATGAGCAAGCTTCACAAGGGGTGATTGGGGGCATATCCGTTGCTGCGGTAACGGCTGCTTATGGTTCCGCTCTTACAGCGGGTCACTTTTTGAAGAGCGCAAAAAGTAACCAAAAACGCTTCGCCCCAACACTCGGCACCTCGCCTCCGGCTCGGTGTGCCCTCACTCCGGCTTTGGAGCGTGGGCCGCCGCGATGGGCCATCCATGGCCCAGCGCGGCTAACCCGGCGTCCTGCCGGGTTGCCCACGCTCCAAAGCCTGCGTTCGGCCAGCGTGTTTTGATGGGGCGCCTAGATCAAGATCACGATCAAAAGCTTCAGATCAAAAGATCGCTGACTTCGTCAGCGGTAAGGATGTAAGGGCCAGATCAAAAACAAAGCCAAGCGAGGCGGCCTGACAGCCGGCCTGATCGTTGAAGCCGTACTCGGTCAAATGTGGGAGGGGGCTTGCTCCCGATAGCGGTGGGGCAGTCACAGATGCATTGGCTGACACACCGCTATCGGGAGCAAGCCTCCTCCCACATTTTGACCGCAATCAACAGACGTAACTCCGGTCAGTTCCAAGGCCGCCAAGCCAGCCCACAACCCGCGCTTTTGCTCTACACCACTCAGGCCGGCTGTCAGGCCGCCTTGCTCTGCTTTTGATCTGCTTTTGATCTTGATCTGAGGCGCCCCATTAACCACGCTGGCCGCATGCGGGCTTGAATCCGTGGGTAACCCGGCAGGACGCCGGGTTAGCCGCGCTGGGCCATGGATGGCCCATCGCGGCGGCCCACGGATTCAAGGCTGCGTGCGGGCACACCGAGCGTGAGCGAGGTGCCGAGTGGTGGGGCAAGAGCCTTTTGGTTACTTTTGGGCTCTTTTCAAAAGTGACCCGCTGTAAGAGCGGAACCCATATCAGCCATCACCCAAATAACGGATATGCACCCCGCGGCTCATCGAACCCACCCCGGCCTGCGCTTCTGCACAAACGCCTGCGTCCCCTCAACCCCTTCCTCTCCTGTAACAGCCTCGGCAAACCACTGCGCCCCGCGATCCAACACCACATCCAACGGCTGCTCCACACTGGCCAACAACAACCCCTTGGTCCGCGCATTCGCCCCCGGTGCACAACGCAACACGTGTCCCAACACCTCATCCAGGCGTTCCGCCAACGCCTGCGGGTCGCGCTCGGCAAAATGCACCACACCCAAGCGCTCAGCCTCAACCCCATCAAACCGCGCCGCCGTCAGCGCCAGCCGCCGCGCCTGGGTCAGCCCGATCCGCTTGACCACAAACGGCGCAATCTGCGCCGGCAGCAGCCCCAGGCTGGTCTCCGGCAAACCGAACTGCGCCTGATGATCGGCAATCGCGATATCACTCACGCACGCCAGGCCAAACCCACCGCCCAGCACCGCGCCTTGCAGCACCACGATCACCACCTGTGGCACCGCTTCAACTTCCTGCAGCAGGGTGCCAAACGCGCGGTTCAACGCCTGCAATTGATCGCCGGCGCGGATCAGGTCCTTCACATCGGCGCCTGCGCAAAAGTGCCCACCTGCGCCGCTGATCACCACGGCGCGCACCTGGCTGTCCAATTGCGCAACTACCGTGCGCAATTCATTGACCATCTCCAGGCTCATCGCATTGCGGCATTCGGGCCGGTTGAGGGTGATGTGCAGCACGCCGTTATGCGGTTCCAGCAGCAGGGTATTCATGGTTTTTTCCCCGGCAGGGTGCCCATCAGCTTGCAGATGATGCCCAGCATGATTTCATCCGCGCCGCCGCCAATCGATACCAGGCGCACATCGCGATACGCACGGGCCACGGGGTTGTCCCACATAAAGCCCATGCCGCCCCAATATTGCAGGCAACTGTCGCTGACTTCACGGCCCAGCCGCCCGGCCTTGAGCTTGGCCATGGAGGCCAGGCGGGTCACGTCCTGGCCTTTGATGTATTGCTCGGTGGCCTGGTAGACCAGGGCGCGCAGGCATTCGATTTCCGTGGCCAGCTCGGCCAGACGAAAGTGGATGACCTGGTTGTCGATCAGCGCCTTGCCGAACGTCTCGCGCTCCTTGCAGTACGCGATGGTGCTGTCGATGCAGTACTCCAGGCCCTTGATCATATTGGCCGCGCCGAACAGGCGTTCTTCCTGGAACTGCAGCATTTGCATCATGAAGCCCGCGCCTTCGTGGCCGATGCGGTTGCGCTGCGGCACGCGCACGCTGTCGAAGAACACCTGGGCAGTTTCGGAACTGTGCATGCCGAGCTTTTCCAGGGGCGGGCTGATGCTGACGCCGGGGGTGTTCATCGGCACCATGATCAGCGACTTGTTGATGTGCGGCTTGTCGTCGGAGGTGTTGGCCAGCAGGCAGATGAAGTCGGCACTGGGCGAGTTGGTGATCCACATTTTGCTGCCGTTGATCACGTAATCGTCGCCCTGCTTGCGCGCATGGGTTTTCAGCCCGGCCACGTCGGAACCGGCACCGGTTTCGGACACCCCGATGCAGCCCACCTGCTCGCCACTGATGGCCGGGCGCAGGAATTCGTCGCGCAGTTCATCGGAGCCGAAGCGGGCGAGGGCGGGGGTGCACATGTCGGTCTGCACACCGATGGACATGGGGATGCCGCCACAGCGGATGGTGCCGAACTCTTCGGCGGCGACGATGGAGTAGCTGTAGTCCAGGCCCATACCGCCGAATTTTTCCGGTTTGGAAATGCCCAGCAGGCCGAGGTCGCCGGCCTTGCGAAAGACCTCGTGGATGGGAAAACGCCCGGCCTTCTCCCATTCATCCACATAGGGGTTGATCTCGCGGTCGACGAAGGCGCGCACGGTGCGGCGCAGTTCCTGGTGTTCCTGGGTGAAGATCATTGTTGTTCTCCTGTTAGAAACGCGCCACACCAAAGCTGTTGGGTTGCAACGGCCGCACCTCGGCCTCATGGCAGATATCCAGCAAAAACCCCAACAGCGTGCGGGTGTCCCGTGGATCAATCAGCCCGTCGTCCCAGAGGTTCGCGCTGCTATAGAGTGCGGTGGATTGGCTGTCGAGCTTCTGCGCGGTGACCTGCTCGAGCATGTCCAGCACCTTGGGGTCGGGCACCAGGCCGTCCTTCAACTGCTTGGCCTCGGTGACAATCCTCAACACCTTGCCCGCTTGGGCGCCGCCCATCACCGCCGTGCGGCTGTTGGGCCAGGCGAAGATAAAACGCGGGTCCAGGCCGCGCCCGCACATCGCATAATTGCCGGCCCCATAGGAGCCGCCGACCACCACCGTGAGTTTAGGCACCCGTGCATTGGCCACCGCCTGAATCATCTTTGCGCCGTGTTTGATCACCCCTTGCTGTTCCGCCTCGGTGCCCACCATGAAACCGGTGGTGTTGTGCAAAAACAGCAGCGGCGTGCGGCTCTGGTCGCACAGCTGAATAAACTGCGCCGCCTTGCTCGCGCCTTTGGGGGTGATCGGGCCGTTGTTGCCGATGACCCCCACCGCGCGACCGTGGATCTGAAGATGGCCGCAGACGGTGTGGGCATCGAACTCACCCTTGAACTCGAGGAACTGCGAGCCGTCCGCCAGGCGGGCGAGGATTTCGCGCACGTCATAGGGCTTTTTGGGGTCATCGGGGATCAGCCCCAGCAGTTCGTCGATGGGGTACAGCGGCTCTGCGTAGGCACGTTTTGGCGGTGACGGCAGGTGGTCATCCCAAGGCAGCAGGCCGACGATTTCGCGCACGATGCGCACGCCGTCGGCGTCGTTTTCCGCCAGGTATTCGGCGGTGCCGGCGGTGTGCGCGTGCATCTCGGCGCCTCCCAACTCCTCATCGGTGGCCACTTCGCCGGTGGCCGCTTTCAGCAGCGGCGGCCCAGCCAAAAACAGCTTGGCCTTGCCGCGCACCACCACCACGTAATCCGACAGCCCCGGCTGATACGCGCCACCCGCCGTGGCCGAGCCGTGTACCACGGTGATCTGCGGCAAGCCCATCGCCGACATCCGCGCCTGATTGGCAAAGCTACGCGCGCCTTCGACGAAAATCTCGGCGGCATAGTTGAGGTTGGCGCCGCCGCTTTCGGCCAGGGTCACTACCGGCAGTTTGTTCTGCATGGCGATCTGCTGCAGGCGCAGGGATTTTTTCAGGCCGGTGGGGGAGATGGTGCCGCCTTTGATCGCGCTGTTATTGGCCACCACCAGCATGCGCACGCCGCTGACGTAACCGATGCCGGCAATCAGCCCGCCACCGGCGGCGCTGCCATCCTTGTCGTCGTGCAGCTTGTAGCCGGCCAGGCTGGCCAGTTCCAGAAACGGCGCGCCGGGGTCCAGCAGCAGGTTGAGGCGTTCGCGCGGCAGCAACTGGCCGCGCTTGTCGAACTTGGGCTTGGCTTGCTCGGCCTTGGCGAGCAGCGCCTGTTCCAGTTGGCGCAGTTGCTGGATGCCGGCCAGCATGGCTGCGCGGTTCTGCGCGAATTGCGCGCTATGGGCGTCGATCAGGCTTTCGATCACCGGCATGGTTTATTGCTCCGCCTTGAGTACGTCGGGCAGGTAGGCGCGGTGGAAGCCATTGAAGGGTTCACTCGGCGACTGCGCCTTGTGCAGCGGCCAGGCGCGGCTGCCCAGGCTGGCGGCGCCATCGATGCGCAAGGTGCTGCCGCTGATGAATGCGGCGGCGGGGCTGAGCAGGAACACAATGGCTGCGCTGACTTCCGATTCGGTGCCGATGCGCTTGAGCGGCACGTGTTCGCGCAGGGTCGGGATCACCGCCTTGAACGCGCCGTCGTAGGTGTCCATGCCGCTGGACGCGATCCAGCCCGGCGCCACGGCGTTGACCCGCACCCCGGCGTAACCCCATTCAACGGCGGCAGTCTTGGTGAAGTTGTCCATGCCCGAGCGCGCGGCGCCGGAATGGCCCATGCCGGGCATGCCGCCCCACATGTCGGCGAGCATGTTGACGATGGCGCCGCCGTGCTTGCTCATGGACTGGTTGAACACCTCCCGGGCCATCAGGAAACCGCCGACCAGGTTGGTGCGCAGCACCGTTTCAAAACCTTTTTGATTGATCGACGCGAGCGGCGACGGGTATTGGCCGCCGGCGTTATTGACCAGGCCATGAATGGGCCCGTGTTCATGAATAATCTGCGTAACCAGCGCCTTCACCGCCTCTTCATCGCGAATATCGCAGGCCTGCCAGTGGGCGATGCCGCCGTCTTCGGCGATTTCTGTCGCGACCGTTTGCAGTTTTTCCGGCTTGCGCCCCACCAAAATTACCTGCGCACCCAGTGCCGCCAGTTCATGGGCGGTGCAGCGGCCAATGCCACTGCCACCACCGGTCACGATCACGGTGTGCCCTTGGAACAAATCGGCTTTGAAGATCGAGTCGAAGGCCACGGCGGCAGTCCTTTAGGTGAGTGAGTCGGCGATGTGTTGCGGCACCGCGATGGGGATTTCCAACAGTTGCTGGGCGAACGCTTTGCCTTGCGGGTCGATGCGCAGGCTGGCGATGCCGCCGCCGCCCAAGGCGTTTTCCAGCACGAAGTTGAGGCTGTGGCTGCCCGGCAGGTACCAGCGCTCGACGCGGCCGTGCACGGGGTCGAGCACGTGGCCCATCCAGTCGACGATGACCTCCGGGGTCAGCGCCTCGGCGATCCACGGCAGGTACTCGGGGTGGCGGGCGATCACCCCGATATTGCTGTGGTTGCCCTTGTCGCCGGAGCGTGCCACGGCGAGCTTCACCAGCGGCACACTGGCGTCAGCGCGGCCCTGGGGTTTGGGTGGGTCAATCGCTGCGGCCGGCAGGGCAGGCGCGTCGCTGCTGGGCAGCACGCAGCGGTGTTGCTCGCCTTGAATATCGATAAGCGGTGCGCAGGCGGTTTTATCGATCAGAAACGAAAACAGCCGAATCAGCGGATACACCGTGGGGCGTCCGCCGACGATCCCGGTCAGCCCCGGCGCCATACCCGTGGCCGCCTGGGCGATCTCGCGGGCAAACAACACCAGGGCCTGTTTGCTCGGGTGGCGCACCGCGAGTTTGACCACCACTTCGCGGCAGTCCTGGCGCCGCGCGTGGGCGCCGTAGGTGGCTTCGCTGCCGAGCAGTTCAATGTTCACTTGGCTGTAGGGGGGCCAGCCGCGTTGGCTGAACAATTCAGAGGTCTTGTTGATGATCGCTTGGCTGACCCGCTCGGCCTTGGCCACCGCGTCGATCCCGGCGATCAGGCAGCTGGCGGTGCAGCGGAAACCGTCGGGCCAGGTGGCGCTGACCTTGTACTGGTCGGTGGGCGGCAAGCCCTTGGCACCGTGCAGGCGCACGCTGTTTTTGCCTTGCTGGTGCAATTTGACCTGGCTGAAATCACACACCACATCCGGCAGCAGGTAGGCGCGCGGGTCGCCGATTTCATACAGCAGTTGTTCGGCCACGCTGAGTTCGCTGACCAGCCCGCCGCTGCCGTCGACCTTGCTGACGGTGAACTGGCCGTCGGCGCTCACCTCAACAATGGGGAAACCGATGTGTTCGTAGTCTGGTACGTCGCGCCAATCGGTGAAGTTGCCGCCGGTGCACTGCGCGCCACATTCGATGATATGCCCGGCCAATGCGGCCTGGGCCAGACGGTCGTAGTCCTGCCAGGACCAGCCGAATTCATGCACCAGCGCTGCGCTGACCACGGCGCTGTCCACCACCCGGCCGGTGATCACGATGTCCGCGCCCAGTTCCAGCGCCTGCACGATGCCCGGTGCGCCGAGGTAGGCATTGGCCGACACACACATCGGCGGCAGCGGCGCTGCGCTGAACATATCGGTGACGCCGTGCAATTGCGTGAGCGTGGGGAGCAGGTCATCGCCGAGCAGCACGGCGATTTTCAACGGCAGTCGGGCCTGGTCGCAGGCTGCTTGCAGGGCGGCCGCGCAGGCCTTGGGGTTGATACCGCCAGCGTTGCTGATCACGCGCAAGCCCTGGCGTTGGATATCGGCCAGCAGCGGCGTGAGGACCTCGACAAAGTCGGTGGCGTAACCGGCCTGGGGGTTTTTCATCCGTGCACCGGCGAGGATCGACAGGGTGACTTCTGCCAGGTAGTCGAACACCAGGTAATCCAGCGCGCCGCCTTGCACCAGCTGGGCGGCAGCGGTGCAGGTGTCGCCCCAGAAGGCGCTGGCGCAGCCGATACGAACCGTCTTGCTCATGAGAAATCCTTCCTCGAATGGCTGGCAAGAGACTACCAAGCAAGCGCTTGGTTTGTAAACTCCCGCCAAACGTTTAACCCAAGCGCTTGCTTGGTCGGCTGCCACGGCCTAAATTGCCGGCCAAGACGTCAGAAAGAAGTAGAGGAGAGCAGCATGGATGAGCACAAAGCCCAGCAGGTGATGCGCACCATGGTCGACGGCGGCCAATTGACCGACCCCGACAGCGCCCGGGGTAAGTTGCTGCAGACGGCGGCTCACCTGTTTCGCAACAAAGGCTTCGAGCGCACCACCGTGCGCGACCTGGCCAGTGCCGTGGGCATTCAGTCCGGCAGCATCTTTCATCACTTCAAGAGCAAGGACGAGATCCTGCGCGCGGTGATGGAGGAAACCATCCACTACAACACCGCGATGATGCGCGCTGCGCTGGCGGACGCGACGAGCGTGCGCGAACGCGTGCTGGCGCTGATTCGCTGTGAATTGCAGTCGATCATGGGCGGCACCGGTGAGGCCATGGCGGTGCTGGTGTACGAATGGCGCTCATTGTCGACCCAAGCCCAGGCCCAGGTGCTGGCACTGCGCGACGTGTATGAGGCCCTCTGGCTGCAAGTGCTGGGCGAGGCCAAGGCCGCTGGCTACATCAAGGGCGATGTGTTCATTGCTCGGCGCTTCCTCACCGGGGCTTTGTCGTGGACCACTACGTGGTTCCGCGCCGAGGGGGGCAGCCTCACGCTCGAACAATTGGCCGAAGAAGCCCTGTTGATGGTTCTGAAACCCGACTAAGGCGCAAGCTATTAATTTGCGGGCGGAAAGTTGTCTCGCCAGACAAAAACGCCTAGCTTATCGCCAACGACGTGTTGAACGGTGTGTGCCTTGATGTTTTCGCCATGGCGACTGGCTGCAGGACTTACTTTATGGGCACTGGGCACCGCAGGGTGGATGCCGGCTTCGGCTGCACAATTGGTGCGGATCGGCGCGGCGCATTTCCCGCCCTACACCGTGCGCCCCGAGCAGGGCGCCGACACCGGTTTGCTGCCGCAGCTGGTCGAGGCCCTGAACGCCTCGCAGACCGATTACCAGTTTGTCCTGGTGCCGACCTCCATTCCACGGCGCTTTCGTGATTTCGAGCAGGGCCGCATCGACATGGCCATCTTTGAAAACCCCGACTGGGGCTGGCAGAAAATCCCCCACACCAGCGTCGACATGGGCCTGGAAGACGCAGAGATTTTCGTCGCCGAGCGTAAGCCCGGACGCGGCCAGGACTATTTCGCCGACCTCACCGGCAAACGTCTGGCGGTGTTCAGCGGTTATCACTACGCCTTTGCCCACTTCAACCCCGACCCCAAGTACATGGCCGAGCACTTCAACGCCACGTTGACGTACTCCCATGACAGCAACCTGCTGATGGTGGTGCGCGGCCGCGCCGATATCGCCCTGGTGACGCGCTCGTACCTGAGTGATTTCATGGTGCGTAATGCGGACATGGCGGGGGAGTTCCTGGTGTCGGAGCGCATCGACCAGCTGTATCACCACTATGCATTGCTGCGGCCCAAGGCGCCGATCACGCGGGAAGCGTTTTCCGCGTTGCTCACGCGTTTGCGCGACAACGGCCAGATGCTGAAGATTTTCGAACCCTACCGCATCGATGTGATGCCGACGCCCTGAGGGCTAAATTTCCTCGCTCTGCTCACGTCATTTGATCAAACGGTTGATGATTGTTGTGAGCGCCCCCGATGCCCCATCCGGCTGACCTTTACGGCCTTTCCCACGGCGAAGTGCTGCGGCGTTTCGATGCGCGGTTGGCGGCAATGGTGCATTACTTTTATCTGGATAAGCCCTGCTACGTGGGGGCCGCAGGCTCGGCGCAGAATCGTTGCCCACATTGCCACCAGGCATTCGACTTCGCCCACAAGCGCGCGGCATTACTCATTCTCGCTCTGCAAATGCAGGCCAAAAAAGGTGAGAGGGGGCTTGCGCCCGATGAGGGTGTGCCAGTTTAGGTATCCGTAACTGACCCACCGCCATCGGGGGCAAGCGCCCTCCCACATGGGTGTTGCGTTGTTCTTAAACCCGGCGCGCGAAGGTATCGCTGTGGTTGCCCGACACCTTGCGGCAATGCACCAGTGCGTCGCGGATCATGAAGTTCACCAGGGTCGGCGAGACGCCTAGCTCCTTGGCGATGTCCTTTTGCGGCACACCGTGCAGGCGGTACATCTCGAACGCGTAGCGAGTGCGCTGGGGCAGCTCGGTCAGGGCGTCGGCGATGTTTTCCAGGGTGTTGAAATTGATGTGCGAGGTCTCCGGTGAAGCGCCGTGAATAACCACATTCAAGCCTTCCTCTTCCGTTCCTGAGTATTTGAGCTCCAGTGCCTGCTTGCGGTAGTGATCGATCGCCAGGTTGCGCACGATCTGGAACAGATAGCTGAGCTGCGCCTTGAACGACGAGGTGATCGTTGGCGCCGATTGCAGGCGGAAGTAGGCGTCCTGCACTACGTCTTCGGCCCGGGAGCGACACCCGGTAATACGTGCTGCGATCTTCACCAGAATGAGTCGATTGTCGACGAACGCCTGGAGAAGTGGTGAGTCGCACCTGCCTGTGGTTACTTGTTCCGTCATGGAAATCACCTTGTTGCAAAAGAGGTTAGGGGAGGGCGTCCTTGCTGAAGCCTCCTACACATCGGGCAACAAATTATGCTGAATGATAATGATTGTCAAATGAGAAGGCGAACTAATCTTATGCTTTCTTGTTCGGTGTGAACCACGTCTCGCTCGCCCCTGCTGACTAATTATTTGCCGCGGCCGTCCGTTCTCTGGGGGACAGGTCCGTAAGTGAAACGGCCAAGGATCAGCACCCGCAGGAGGGCGAAATGGGTTTTTATCGTGCACACAGCGTGTTTCAGTTTGGAGTCGTGATTCGATGAATACGCCGACTCGACTGCGCCTGTTCTGCCTGCCCTATTCGGGCGCCAGCGCCATGGTTTACGCACGTTGGCGCCGGGCTCTGCCGGAGTGGCTGCAGGTGAGCCCGCTGGAACTGCCCGGCCGTGGCATGCGCATGGATGAGCCCCTGCAACGTGATATCAAGGCGCTGGCGGCGCAGTTGGCGGATGAAATCAGCCGTGACCTGAGCGGGCCGTATGCGTTGTTCGGCCACAGCCTCGGCGGCTTGTTGGCCTTCGAACTGGCCCACGCGCTGAAGGCGCGCAACGTGCCCGCGCCGCTGGCACTGTTTGCCTCCGGCACCGCCGGGCCGGCGCGCCGCGATGTCAGTGAATACGCCGTGGAAAAAACCGACGAGCAACTGATCGCCCGCCTGCGCGAGCTGCAGGGCACCGCCGAAGAAGCCCTGGCCAACCCCGAGTTGATGCAACTGATGCTGCCGATCCTGCGCGCCGACTTCCTGCTGTGCGGCAGTTTCACCTATGGCGAGCGTGAGCCGCTGGGCATGCCGATCCATGTGTTCGGCGGTAAGGAGGACAGCGTGCGCGCCGACCAACTGCTCGACTGGCAACTCGACGCCGCCAGCGGGTTTTCCCTGGACATGTTCGACGGTCACCACTTCTTCCTCGTGCAGCATGAAAGCGCCGTACTGCGCTGCCTGCGGCGGTACGCCGACGAGCACCTGGCCCGCTGGCGCAATGGCGCGGCGCGGCAACTGGCCGCCAGCTGAACACTGCTACCCATTCCCCGAATTTCCCGTAAGCCGATTTCAGGCAGGAACCCCATGATGGACGCCTTCGAACTTCCCCGCACCCTGGTCCAGTCCCTTCAACGCCGTGCCGCGCAGACCCCGGACCAGGTCGCCCTGCGCTTCCTCGCCGAGTCCGCCGAGCACAGCGTTGTGCTCAGTTACCGTGACCTGGACCTGCGCGCCCGCACCATCGCCGCGGCCTTGCAGGCGAACGCGGCATTGGGTGATCGCGCGGTGCTGTTGTTCCCCAGTGGCCCGGACTACGTCGCGGCGTTTTTTGGTTGCCTGTACGCCGGCGTGATCGCCGTGCCGGCCTATCCGCCTGAGTCCGCCAAACGTCATCATCAGGAACGCTTGCTCTCGATCATCAGCGACGCCGAGCCGCGCCTGCTGCTGACCGTCGCCAGCCTGGGCGACGGCCTGGCGCAGCTCGACAACGCACCGCCGGTGCTGAGTGTCGACACCCTCGACGCCGCCATGGCTGACGGTTGGCATGCGCCCGACCTGCAGCCCGACGACATCGCCTTCCTGCAATACACCTCGGGCTCCACCGCGCTGCCCAAAGGCGTACAGGTCAGCCACGGCAACCTGGTGGCCAACGAAGTGCTGATCCGTCGCGGCTTTGGCATCGACCTCAACCCGGACGATGTGATCGTCAGCTGGCTGCCGCTGTACCACGACATGGGCCTGATCGGCGGCCTGCTGCAACCGATTTTCAGCGGCGTGCCGTGCGTGTTGATGTCTCCGGCGTACTTCCTTGGCCGCCCCTTGCGCTGGCTGGAAGCGATCAGTGAATACGGCGGCACCATCAGCGGCGGCCCGGACTTCGCCTATCGCCTGTGCAGTGAGCGGGTCAGTGAGTCGGCCCTGGAGCGCCTGGACCTGAGTCAATGGCGCGTGGCCTATTCCGGTTCCGAGCCGATCCGCCTCGACACCCTGGAACGCTTTGCCGAGAAGTTCGCGACCTGCGGTTTCAGATCGAATAATTTCTTCGCCTCCTATGGGTTGGCCGAAGCGACTCTGTTTGTTGCCGGCGGCCAGCGTGGTCATGGCATCCCGGCCCTGCGCGTAGATGAACAAGCCCTGGCCGCCAACCGCGCAGAAGCCGGGCAGGGCAGTGCGATCATGAGTTGCGGCACCAGCCAGCCGGACCACGCGGTGCTGATCGCCGATCCGCACACGCTCAGCGAAGTGCCCGACAACTGCGTTGGCGAACTCTGGGCCAGCGGCCCAAGCATCGCCCACGGTTACTGGCGCAACCCTGAAGCCAGCGCCAAGACCTTCGTCCAGCACGCTGGCCGCACTTGGCTGCGCACCGGTGACCTGGGCTTTATCCGCGAGGGCGAGGTGTACATCACTGGCCGCCTCAAAGACCTGCTGATCGTGCGTGGGCACAACCTGTATCCCCAGGACATCGAACAAACCATCGAGCGTGAAGTGGAAGTGGTGCGCAAGGGCCGGGTCGCGGCATTTGCCGTGAATCACCAGGGCCTGGAAGGCATCGGCATCGCCGCCGAGATCAGCCGCAGTGTGCAGAAAATCCTGCCGCCCCAGGCGCTGATCAAGGCCATCCGCCAAGCCGTTGCCGAGGCCTATCAAGAGGCGCCGAGCGTGGTGGTGTTGCTCAACCCCGGCGCATTGCCCAAGACTTCCAGCGGCAAGGTGCAGCGTGCGGCCTGCGCGATTCGCCATGCCGATGGCAGCCTCGACAGCTATGCCCAGTTCCCCGAGCTGCAAGCGCAGGCCAGCGATGGCGTGTTGGCGTCCGAGCTGCAAAACCGGATCGCAGCGATCTGGTGCGAACAGTTGCAGGTCGCAACGGTCGCGGCCGATGATCACTTTTTCCTGCTTGGCGGCAACTCCATCAGCGCTACCCAGGTGGTCGCGCGCGTGCGTGAAACCCTGGGCCTGGAGCTGAACCTGCGCAGTCTGTTCGAAGCGCCGACCCTGGCCGGCTTTGCCGCCAGCGTCGCGCAATTGCAGGAGGATGGCGGCGTCGCCCAAGGCGCGATCCCACGGTTGTCGCGCCAGGACGAGTTGCCCCAGTCCCTGGCCCAGAACCGCCTGTGGATCACCTGGCAACTGGACCCGCAGAGCAGCGCCTACACCATCCCCGGCGCCCTGCGCTTGCGCGGCGAGCTGGATGAAGATGCCGTGCGCGCAAGCTTCCAGCAACTGATCCAGCGCCACGAAGCCCTGCGCACGCGCTTCTATGAGCGCGACGGCCAGGGCTTCCAGCGTGTCGAGGCCAGCGCGGCATTCGACCTTCAAGTGATCGACCTCAGCGACCTGCCCGTGGCCGAGCGTGAGGCGCGCGCGCAGCAGATCCGCGAAGACGAAGCGCGCAGCCAGTTCGACCTGGAAAAAGGCCCGCTGCTGTGGGTGACCCTGGTGCGCCTGGACGATGAAGATCATCAACTGCTGGTGACCCTGCACCACATCATCGCCGACGGCTGGTCGCTGACTGTCCTGATCGACGAATTCTCGCGGCTGTACGCCGCCGCCGCCCAAGGCCAGACCCTGGAACTGCCGCCCCTGGCCCTGCAGTACGCCGACTACGGCAGCTGGCAGCGCCAATGGTTGGCCGCGGGCGAAGGCCAGCGGCAACTGGCGTACTGGAAGGCGCAGTTGGGCGACGAGCATCCGACCCTCAGCCTGGCCACCGACCACCCGCGCTCGGCGCACCACCGTCACAGTGCTTCGCGCCATAGCGTGCGCCTGAATGCCAGCCTCAACGAGGCGATCCGCCAAACCGCCCAGGCCCACCAATCGACGCCGTTCATGCTGTTGCTGGCGGCGTTCCAGACCTTGCTCTACCGCTACAGCGGCCAGCGTGATATCCGCATCGGTGTGCCCAATGCCAACCGCCCGCGCCAGGAAACCCAAGGCCTGATCGGCTTCTTCATCAACACCCTGGTGCTGCGCGCCGAGCTGGAGGCGCGCCTGCCGTTCAACCAGCTGCTGGCCTCTGTGCGCGAGAGCGTATTAGGCGCCCAAGCGCACCAGGACCTGCCGTTCGAACAGCTGTTGGAAGCCTTCCCGCAGGCGCGCGAGCAGGGCTTGTTCCAGGTCATGTTCAACCACCAGCAACGCGATTTGAGCGCCTTGCGCCGCCTGCCGGGCATGCTCGCCGATGAGCTGCCGTGGCACAGCCGCGAGGCCAAGTTCGACTTGCAATTGCACAGCGAGGAAGACCGCAACGGGCGTCTGAGCCTGTCGTTCGACTACGCCGATGAGCTGTTCGACGCGGCGACCATCCAGCGCCTGGCCGAGCATTTCATCCACCTGTTGCAGGGCGCGTGCGAGCAACCGCAACACGCCATCGGCGACCTCGCGCTGATGCAGCATGACCCGCAGCAGGCATGGAACGAGGCGCCGTGCGCACCTGCCCGGCAGTGGTTACCGGAGTTGCTCAACCAGCAGACGTCGGACAACACCGCGCTGGTGTGGGAGGACGGCAGCCTGACCTTCGCCCAGCTGCACACCCAGGCCAACCGCCTGGCCCACTACCTGCGCGACAAGGGCGTCGGCCCAGATGTGTGCGTGGCCATCGCCGTCGAGCGTTCGCCGCAACTGTTGATCGGCCTGCTGGCAATCATCAAGGCCGGTGGCGCCTATGTGCCGCTGGACCCGGATTACCCCGCCGAGCGCCTGGCCTACATGCTCAAGAACAGCGGCGTGCACTTGCTGCTGACCCAGACCGCCTTGCTGGACCGCGTGCCGAGCGCCCCGGGTGTGTGCACGATTGCCCTGGACAGCCTGCACCTCGACGGCTGGCCAACCCAGCCGCCGGGCCTGCACCTGCAGGGCGACAACCTGGCCTATGTGATCTACACCTCCGGCTCCACCGGCCAGCCCAAAGGCGTGGGCAATACCCATGCGGCCCTGGCCGAGCGCTTGCAGTGGATGCAGGCCACTTATCAGCTGGATGCCAGCGATGTGTTGATGCAAAAAGCGCCGATCAGTTTTGACGTGTCGGTGTGGGAATGCTTCTGGCCGCTGGTCAGCGGTTGCCGCCTGGTGCTGGCCGGCCCGGGCGAGCATCGCGACCCGCACCGGATTGCGCAGTTGGTGCAGGAACACGGCGTGACCACGTTGCACTTTGTGCCGGCGCTTTTGCAGTTGTTCATCGACGAGCCGCTGGTTGCCGAGTGCACCAGCCTGCGTCGCCTGTTCTCCGGCGGCGAAGCCTTGCCCGCCGAGTTGCGCAACCGCGTGCTGGCGCAGTTGCCGGCGGTGCAATTGCACAACCGTTATGGCCCGACCGAGACCGCGATCAACGTCACCCACTGGCACTGCACGGTCGAGGATGGCGAGCGCTCGCCGATCGGCCGGCCGCTGGGCAATGTGATTTGCCGCGTAGTGGACGAGCAACTCAACCCATTGCCGGCCGGTGTGCCGGGTGAGCTGTGCATCGCTGGCATCGGCCTGGCGCGCGGCTACCTCGGGCGTGCCGGGCTGACCGCCGAACGCTTTGTCGCCGACCCGCTGGGCGCGCCGGGCGCACGCCTGTATCGCACGGGGGACCGAGCGCGCTGGAGCGCCGATGGCGTGCTCGAATACCTCGGTCGCCTCGATCAACAAGTCAAACTGCGCGGCTTCCGGGTAGAACCGGAAGAAATCGAAGCGCGCCTGCTGGCCCTCGACGGCATCGCCCAGGCGGTGGTGCTGGTGCGTGATGCGCAGTTGATCGGTTACTACACCGCCAGCACCGCGCTCGACGAACAGGACGTAAAAGCCGCCCTGGCCGCCGAGCTGCCGGAGTACATGGTGCCTGCGCAACTGATGCGTCTGGACGCCATGCCCCTGAGCCCCAGCGGCAAACTCGACCGCCGCGCCTTGCCAGAGCCGGTGTGGCAAACCCGTGAGCACGTTGAACCCGAAACCGCCTTGCAACAGCAGATCGCCGCGATCTGGCGCGAGGTCCTCGGCCTGCCACGGATTGGCCTGCGCGACGACTTTTTCGCCCTCGGCGGCCACTCGTTGCTGGCCACGCAAATCATCTCCCGTACCCGCCAAGCCTGCGACGTCGAGCTGCCGTTGCGCACCTTGTTCGAAGCCAGTGAGTTGGGCGCGTTTGCCGAACAGGTCGCGCTGATCCAGGCGTCGGGCCAGCGTAATCAGCAAACCGCGATCGCCCAGGTCGACCGCAGCACGCGCGTGCCGTTGTCGTATTCCCAGCAGCGCATGTGGTTCCTGTGGCAGATGGAGCCGGACAGCCCGGCCTACAACGTCGGCGGCATGGCGCGCCTGCGTGGCGTGCTGGACGTGGGGCGCTTCGAGGCGGCGTTGCAAGCCTTGATCATGCGCCACGAAACCCTGCGCACCACCTTCCCGAGTGTCGATGGCGTGGCCTACCAGCAAGTATCGGCGCAGACCGGCCTGCGCATGGCCTGGCAGGACCTCTCGGCGCTGAATCAGGCCGAGCGCGAGCAACGTCTGCAACAGTTGGCCGATCATGAGGCCCACACCCCGTTCAACCTGGAAACCGGCCCGTTGCTGCGCGCATGCCTGGTCAAGGCCGGCGAGCAGGAGCACTACCTGGTGCTGACCCTGCACCATATCGTCACCGAAGGCTGGGCCATGGACATCTTTGCCCGTGAACTCAGCGCCTTGTACGAAGCCTTTATCGATGAGCGCCTGTCGCCGCTGGCGCCGTTGCCGGTGCAGTACCTCGACTACAGCGTGTGGCAGCGCGAATGGCTGGAGGCCGGCGAACGCCAGCGCCAGCTCGACTACTGGACGGCGCAGCTGGGCAATGAGCATCCGCTGTTGGAGCTGCCCGGCGACCGCCCACGCCCGCCGGTACAAAGCCATCGGGGCGAGCTGTACCGCTTTGATCTGAGCGACGAGCTGGCCGCTCGCGTGCGCGCCTTCAATGTCGAACACGGCCTGACCCTGTTCATGACCATGACCGCCACCCTCGCGGTGTTGCTCTACCGCTACAGCGGCCAGACCGACCTGCGCATCGGCGCGCCGGTAGCCAACCGCATTCGCCCGGAAAGCGAAGGGCTGATCGGCGCGTTCCTCAACACCCAGGTGCTGCGTTGCCAGCTCAATGGGCAGATGAACGTCGCGCAGTTGTTCGAGCAGGTACGCCACACCGTGATCGAGGGCCAGTCCCACCAGGACCTGCCGTTCGACCATTTGGTGGAGGCCCTGCAACCGCCGCGCAGTGCGGCGTACAACCCGCTGTTCCAAGTGATGTGCAACGTGCAGCGCTGGGAATTCCAGCAAAGCCGCCAACTGGCCGGCATGGCCGTCGAGTACCTGGCCAACGATGCGCGTGCGACCAAGTTTGACCTCAATCTGGAAGTCACCGACCTCGACCATCGGCTGGGTTGCTGTCTGACCTACAGCACCGACCTGTTCGACGAGCCGCGTATTGCGCGTATGGCCGAGCATTGGCGCAACCTGCTGGAAGCACTGATCGCGGATCCACAACAGCGCCTCAGCGAACTGCCGTTGCTGACCGCCACCGAGCAGCGCGTGTTGCAGGACAGCCTGGGCGTGGAGGCGGGCGAGCATCGCCTCGACCAGTGCCTTCATCAGCTGTTCAGCCAGCAGGCGCACAAGCGTGGCGATGCACCGGCGCTGACCTTCGCCGGTGAAACGCTCAGCTACCGTGAACTCGACGCCCGCGCCAATCGCCTGGCCTGGATGCTGCGCGAGCGCGGGGTCGGCCCGCAGGTACGGGTCGGCCTGGCGCTGCCACGGTCCCTGGAAATGGTCATCGGCTTGCTGGCGATCCTCAAGGCTGGCGGCGCCTATGTGCCGCTGGACCCGGAGTACCCGCTGGACCGCCTGCACTACATGATCGAAGACAGCGGCATCGGCCTGTTGCTCAGTGACGCGGCGATGTTCGAAGCCCTCGGCCAATTGCCCGCCACCGTCGCGTGCTGGTGCCTGGAGGATGACCTGCCGGTGCTGGCGAACTACCCGGCGGACGAGCTGCCGTTTATCAGCCTGCCGCAACACCAGGCGTACTTGATCTACACCTCCGGCTCCACCGGCAAGCCCAAAGGCGTGGTGGTGTCCCACGGCGAAATCGCCATGCATTGCCAGGCGGTGATCGAGCGTTTCGGCATGCGCGCGGACGACTGCGAACTGCACTTCTATTCGATCAACTTCGACGCTGCCACCGAGCGCTTGCTGGTGCCGCTGCTCAGTGGTGCGCAGGTGGTATTGCGCGCCCAGGGCCAGTGGGATGCCGAAGAAATCTGCGCGCTGATCCGCACTCATCGCATCACTATCCTGGGCTTTACCCCGAGCTACGGCAGCCAGTTGGCGCAATGGCTGGCGACCCAGCAGCAGACCTTGCCGGTGCGCATGTGCATCACCGGTGGCGAAGCGCTTACCGGCGAACACCTGCAGCGCATCCGCGCGGCGTTCCAGCCTCAGGTGTTTTTCAATGCCTACGGCCCGACTGAAACGGTAGTGATGCCGCTGGCCAGCCTTGCGCCCGAGCAGTTGGAGGAGGGCGCCGCGAGCGTGCCGATCGGCAGCATTATCGGCGACCGCGTGGCCTACATTCTCGACGCCGACCTGGCCCTGGTGCCGCAAGGCGCGACGGGCGAGCTGTACGTCGGCGGAGCGGGCCTGGCCCAGGGTTACCATGCGCGAGCGAGCATGACCGCCGAGCGGTTTGTCGCCGACCCGTTTGCCCTCAATGGCGGGCGCCTGTACCGCACCGGCGACCTGGTGCGCCAGCGCGCCGATGGTCTGGTGGAATACCTTGGGCGTATCGACCATCAGGTGAAAATCCGCGGTTTCCGCATCGAACTGGGCGAGATCGAAACCCGCCTGCTGGAGCACGAATCCGTGCGCGAAGCGGTGGTGCTGGCGCTGGATTCGCCAAGCGGCAAACAGCTGGTGGCGTACCTGGTCAGCGACGCCGACCACGGCGCCTTGCGGGATGCGCTCAAGGCCCACCTCAAGGCGCAACTGCCGGACTACATGGTGCCTGCGCACTTGATCATTCTGGACAGCATGCCGCTGACCGCCAACGGCAAGCTCGACCGGCGTGCCTTGCCGCAACCGGACCCCGAGGCCAATCGCCAAACCTATGTGGCGCCACGCAACGCGCTTGAACAGACGCTGGCTGCCATCTGGTGCGCGGTCTTGAACGTGCAACAAGTCGGGCTCGACGATAACTTCTTTGAGCTGGGCGGCGACTCGATCCTGTCGATCCAGGTGGTCAGCCGTGCGCGGCAGGCGGGGATTCATTTCAGCCCGCGTGACCTGTTCCAGCACCAGACCGTGCAGAGCCTGGCCGCCGTCGCCACCCGCTCCGAGCAGGTCACGGCCGAACAAGGCGTGCTCACCGGCAGCTCGGGCCTTACGCCGATTCAGCATTGGTTCTTCGACACGCAGGTGCCCAACCGTCAGCACTGGAACCAGGCGCTGCTGCTTAAACCCTTGCAATTGCTCGACCCTCATCGCCTCGAACAAGCGCTGTTGGCGGTGCTGGAGCATCACGACGCCCTGCGCCTGAGCTTCACCCGGCGCGACGCGCCATGGCACGCCGAGCATTTGGCCGTGCCCCAAGGGGGCGTGCTGATGCAGGCGCAAGTGCGCGATATGGCGCACTGCACCGCACTGTTTACCGACACCCAGCGCAGCCTCGACCTGGAACACGGCCCGCTGCTGCGCGCCTTGCTGGTAGACGGGCCCGAGGGCCAGCAACGCCTGTTGATCGTGATCCATCACTTGGTGGTGGATGGCGTGTCGTGGCGTGTATTGCTCGAAGATCTGCAGAACGTGTACCGCCAACTGAGCGACGGCCAGTCCGTCAACCTGCCGGCCAAGACCAGCGCGTTGCGTGATTGGGCCGCGCGTTTGCAGGCGTACGCCGCCAGTGAATCCCTGCGTGAAGAGCTGAGCGTCTGGCAGGCGCAACTGGCCGGCCCTGACGCGGCCTTGCCGGTGGCTCGCCCCCAAGGCGCGCTGCGTAATCGCGATGCCGACACCGTCAGCGTGCGTCTGGATGCCGAGCACACCCGCCAGTTGTTGCAACAGGCCCCGAGCGCGTACCGCACCCAGGTCAACGACCTGCTGCTGACGGCCCTGGCCCGTGTGTTGTGCCGCTGGAGCGGGCACGCGTCGGCGCTGATCCAGCTGGAAGGGCATGGCCGCGAAACCCTGTTCGATGACCTCGACCTGACCCGCAGCGTGGGCTGGTTCACCAGTGCCTACCCGTTGCGCCTGACTCCGCACACCACGCAGGGCGACTCGATCAAGGCGATCAAGGAACAACTGCGCGCCGTGCCCCACAAGGGCCTCGGCTATGGCGTGCTGCGCTACCTGGCCGACGACCAGTGCCAGCAGGCCATGGCGGCGCTGCCGTCGGCGCCGATCACTTTCAATTACCTCGGCCAGTTCGACCAGAGCTTTGGCGCCGATGCGTTGTTCCATCCGCTGGATGAGTCGGCAGGCCTGGCCCATGACCCGGATGCACCGCTGCCCAACGAGTTGAGCGTGGACAGCCAGGTGTATGGCGGTGAGCTGGTGCTGCGCTGGACCTTCAGCCGTGAACGCCACGACTCGCAGACCATTCGCGACCTCGCGCAGGCCTACCTGGCGGAGCTGCAAAGCCTGGTCGCGCACTGCCTCAAGGACGGCGCCGGCGGCCTGACGCCGTCCGACTTCCCCCTGGCACGCCTGACGCAGCCGCAGCTGGATGCGTTGCCGGTGCCCGCCACTGCCATCGAGGACGTGTACCCGCTGACCCCGATGCAGGAAGGCCTGCTGCTGCACACCTTGCTCGAACCGGGCACCGGCCTCTACTACATGCAGGACCGCTACCGCATCAACAGTGCCCTCGACCCGCAGCGTTTCGCCCAGGCCTGGCAGGCGGTGATCGCCCGTCACGAAGCCTTGCGCGCCTCGTTCTGCTGGAACGTCGGCGAAGACATGCTGCAAGTGATCCACACCCCCGGCAGCACGCCGATTGAATACCTGGACTGGAGTGCCGACCCCGAAAGCGAGCAGGAACCGCGCCTGCAAGCGCTGCTCAAGCAGGAACGCGAGGCGGGTTTCGATCTGCTCAACCAGGCACCGTTCCACTTGCGCCTGATCCGCGTCGGCGCAGAGCGCTACTGGTTCATGATGAGCAACCACCACATCCTCATCGACGCCTGGTGCCGTTCGCTGCTGATGAATGACTTCTTCGAGATCTACCTGGCCCTCGGCGAAGGCCGCGAAGCGCAGCTGGCCACGGCGCCGCGTTATCGCGACTACATCGCCTGGCTGCAACGCCAGAACCTGAACGAGGCACGCCAGTGGTGGCAGCAGAACCTGCAAGGGTTCGAGCGCACCACGCCGATCTCCAGCGACCGGCCGTTCCTGCGGGAACACGCAGGCCACAGCGGCGGCATGGTGGTGGGCGACTGTTACACCCGTCTCGAGGCGCGTGACGGCGCGCAGTTGCGCGAACTGGCCCAGGCTCATCAACTGACCATCAACACCTTCGCCCAGGCCGCATGGGCCCTGGTATTGCGGCGCTTGAGCGGCGACCGCGACGTGGTGTTCGGCGTCACCGTGGCCGGGCGCCCGGTGGACATGCCCGAGATGCAGCGCACCGTCGGCCTGTTCATCAACAGCATTGCGCTGCGGGTGAAACTGCCCGAGGACGGCCAGCCTTGCAGCGTGCGTCAGTGGCTGAGCAGCCTGCTCGACAGCAACATGCAACTGCGCGAGTACGAATACCTGCCGCTGGTGACCATCCAGGAACACAGCGAATTGCCCAAGGGCCAACCGCTGTTCGACAGCCTGTTCGTGTTTGAAAACGCCCCGGTGGAAACCTCGGTGCTGGATCGCGCGCAAAGCCTGAATGCCACCTCGGACTCCGGCCGCACCCACACCAACTTCCCGTTGACCGCCGTGTGCTACCCGGGCGATGACCTGGGCTTGCACCTGTCTTATGACCAGCGCTATTTCGATGAAACCACCGTGCAGGGCATGTTGGGCGAGTTCAAGCGCCTGCTGCTGGCGTTGGTGCAGGGCTTCCATGGCGACATGGCCGAGCTGCCGCTGATCGGTGAGCAGGAACGTGAGTTCCTGGTTCACGGCTGTAATCAGAGCGAGCACGCTTACCCTCTGGAGCGCAGCTATGTCGAACTGTTCGAAACCCAGGTGGCTGCGCACCCGCAGCGCATCGCCGCCAGTTGCCTGGATCAGCAATGGACGTATGACGAACTGAACCGCCGCAGCAACGGCCTCGGCCACGCGCTGATCACCGCAGGCGTCGGCCTGGATCAACCGGTGGCGTTGCTGGCCGAGCGCAACCTTGACCTGTTGGGCATGATCATCGGCAGCTTCAAGGCCGGTGCCGGCTACCTGCCGCTTGACCCGGGCCTGCCGAGCCAGCGCTTGCGCAGCATCATCGACTTGAGCCGCACACCGTTGCTGGTGTGCACCGAGGCCAGCCGCGAGCAGGCCATCGAGTTGCTTGAAGGCTTCGACTGCCAGTTGCTGGTGTGGGAGGAGGTGCCCGCGCGCGGGGAAAACCCAGGGATCTACAGCGGCCCGGACAACCTCGCCTACGTGATCTATACCTCGGGCTCCACCGGCCTGCCAAAGGGCGTGATGGTGGAGCAGCGCGGCATGCTCAATAACCAGTTGAGCAAGGTGCCGTACCTGGCCTTGACCGACGCCGATGTGATTGCGCAAACCGCGTCGCAGAGCTTCGATATTTCCGTCTGGCAGTTCCTCGCCGCGCCGCTGTTTGGCGCGCGCGTGGCTATCGTGCCGAACACCCTCGCTCACGATCCCCAAGGCTTGTTGGAACACGTGCAGGCGCAGTGCATCAGCGTGCTCGAAAGCGTGCCGTCGCTAATCCAGGGCATGTTGGCTCAGGACCGTATCGGGCTGGACAGTCTGCGCTGGATGCTGCCGACCGGTGAAGCCATGCCGCCGGAACTGGCGCACCAATGGCTGCTGCGCTACCCGCAGATCGGCCTGGTGAACGCCTACGGCCCGGCGGAATGCTCGGACGATGTGGCGTTCTACCGCGTCGACCTGGCTTCGACCCGCGGCACTTACCTGCCGATTGGTACGCCGACCGACAACAACCGTTTGTACCTGTTGGACGCTGCGCTGGAGCTGGTGCCCCAAGGCGCCGTCGGTGAGTTGTGTGTGGCCGGCACTGGCGTGGGTCGCGGTTACGTCAGCGACCCACTGCGCACCGCCCCGGTGTTTGTGCCGAACCCGTTCGGCGCTCCGGGTGAACGTCTCTACCGCACTGGCGACCTGGCGCGCTGTCGCAGTGACGGCGTGTTGGAGTATGTCGGGCGTATCGACCATCAAGTGAAGATTCGCGGCTACCGCATCGAGCTGGGTGAAATCGAAGCGCGCCTGCATGAACAACCGCAAGTGCGTGACGCGGCAGTCGGCGTGCAGGAAGGCGTCAACGGCAAGCACCTGGTGGGTTACCTGGTGGCGGCCGATGAAGCGCTGAACCCAAGTGATCGCCTGGACCGCATCAAGCAACGCCTGCGTGCCGAGTTGCCGGAATACATGGTGCCGCTGCACTGGTTATGGCTCGACCGCCTGCCGCTCAACGCCAACGGCAAACTCGACCGCAAGGCCCTGCCAACCTTGGAGATCGGCCAGTTGCACAGCCAGGACTACCTGGCGCCGCGCAACGCGCTGGAAAGCACCTTGGCCGCGATCTGGGCCGACGTGTTGAAAGTCGAAAAGGTGGGCGTACAGGACAACTTCTTCGAGCTGGGCGGGCACTCGCTGCTGGCCACGCAGATTGCCTCACGGGTGCAGAAAAACCTGCAGCGGGATGTGCCGCTGCGGGCGATGTTCGAGTGCAGCACGGTGGCGGAGTTGGCCGAGTACATTGATGGGCTGGCAGCCAATGAAATCAGTGCGGATAAAGTGGATCGCTTGAGCGATTTGATGGCAGAACTGGAGGGGCTTTGAGGGGATGACCTTTGGTCGGGAACCCTGGTTTTCGATCAAAACCTGTCAACTTTGACAGTAGCCAGTGGCTGCCGCTCCGGCATTGAATGACCCCTGTGTGATGGCTGATTTATTTCTACTACGCCCAGGGGATTCACCATGGCTACCAAACCATCTTCGAGCGGTGCATCGTCATCGGATAGCAGCCCTGGGGTGTTGGACAGCCCTGGGGTCACCAAGACGATTACGATTAGACGCACGCGTGTGTGTGAGGTGATCACTGACCTGACCTTCAGTGTGGCTGCGTTTGCGCAGTTGCCTACGCCGCAGGTGCCTCAGTCGGAAGACGGCATTTTGGATTTGCGTACCTTTACGGGGGACGCCACCATTTTTATAGAAAAATGGGTGTTCATGGAGACGGGGCAAAAATGCTGGCTGGGCTGCACGGGCAAGCAGAAGGACGGATCTGACCACACTGTTCATGTGATGGTGGGCAAAGCGATCACCGCCGCCGATGTGAAAAATGGGTTGTCGCGTACGCTTCCCCGTGTGGAGCTGGAGAAGTTTGCCAACCGCACCCAGTTGACCATCGTATTCAAGACCGAATTGGATGCGTGTTGTGAAAAAGGCGAGAAGATTATCTTTCCTGCGTTGAAGCTGACCCTGCGTAAGCCTTATCGAGATTTGACGGATTTCAATGACCAGACCTTGGGGCTGTGGAAACTTGGCTCGGGGGCGTCTGATCCGAGGGACATCAATATTGAAACGGTGACCGGCCCCGATGGAAAACCTAGCTATAGCGTCAGGGATTTCACCTACACCGAAACGAGCAATGGGCCCATTTTACAGCGGGTATTCGATGACCTTGATGAAGGCGAAACCTATCAGTTTTCGGTAAAAGTTCGTCGATGGAGTACTCAGTACACCACGCCAAAGTTGTCGTTGCGCAAGGATTCAGTGGTTAAAACACCTGTGTTGGAACTGGTAGACCTTAACTGGCATACCCTGAGTTTCACCTTTGTTGCGGGCTCTGCGCCGGTACTGCTCGACTGCTTCAGCCATGAAAAAACAGCGGGCGGGAACGATTGGTATATGAAAGATTTCCTGGTTGAAAGCGTTTAAGCCGCCCGCTGAATAAAATGCCCACGTTCACGTGGGCATTTTTTTAAACAACAGCAGGTCGTGACGAGCCGGGGCCGCTTACTTGGGGCCAAGGATCTTCACCAACTTCTCCGGCGACGGGGCGCCTTGCTGTTGTTGCAACTGCCCCTTGTCATCCAGATAGAAGATCGCCGGCGTCGCCGACAACTCCAGCTCATCCATCAACTTCATATTGGCATCGAGCTTGGCCTCGATGTTCGCCGGGATCTTGTCCAGTGCTTTCAGTTTGCTGGCCTTGCCGGCGGCTTCGTGTTCTTCCAGGGCTTTTTGCGGGTCTTTGGCGGCGAACAGCGCGGCGGATTTGCCGGGGCTGTCTTCGCGGATAATCCCAACCATGATATGCCGCAGTTGCACCTTGCCGGCCTTCACCCACGGGCGTGCCTGTTCCCAGAACATGTTGCAGTAAGGGCAGTTGGGGTCGCTGAACAGGTAGACGGTGCGCGGGGCGTTTTTATCGCCGTCCTGTATCCAGCTGCTCTTTTCCATCTTGGCCCAGACTTCCTTGGCCATCGGTGCGTACACCAGTTTTTCCAGCGGCGCGCTGCTCAGGTCATTGCCCTGGGCGTCGTACAGGTTGCCGGCGAGCACGTGCTTGCCGTCGGCGGTCAGGTACAGGGCCATGCCGCGGTTCTGGTACTGCGCGGCGTAGCCGGTGAGGCCGCTAGGCGCATCGAATTTGCCCAGGATCCTGGCCCCCTTGGCCTCGATCTGTTTGATCGGTGCCGGCCAGTCTTCGGCCTGGGCCAGGGTTGCCGTCGCGCTCAGTGACAACAGCGGCAGCAGGGTCAGCAGGTGGCGGAGGCTTGGCATGTCGGTTTCCTTTGAGGGGCGGTGTCGAAGGGTTCCATGGCGCGGGCCAGGCTGGCTTGGGACAGTTCGCCCAAGTGGCTGTTGATCAGGCGCCCGTCGGCTTGGTAGAACAGCGTGGTCGGCAGGGCCATGGAGCCGACGGCCTGGCCGAGACGGCCGCTGGCGTCGAACAGCACGTTGTCGAGGGTCAGGCCCTGGGTGGCCAGGAAGGTGCTGACGCTTTGCATGCTTTCGGCCTGGTTGACGAACAGGAAGGTCACGTCGGGGCGCTGGTGCTGTGCGCGTTCCAGTACCGGCATTTCGCGACGACAGGGTGGGCACCAGGTGGCCCACAGGTTGATCACAAGCGGGCCGCCTTTGTAGTCGGCCAACTGCACCACGTCACCGTTGGCGTTGCGCAAGGTGATGTCCGGCAGTTGCGAGCCCCTGTCGTACAGGCTCAGGGACACGCTGGTAAGGCCCCAGAACACCAGCCCGGTGATCACCCCGGCGCCCAGCGGCTTGCGCAGGGCAGGGCGGCGCCAGCCGTAGACCAGGGCGCCCAGTACCAGGGCGATCACACCGGGCCAGGCGAGGAAGCCGCCGTCGCGCAGGTCGACCATCTGCAGAGGGTCGTGGCTGTATTCGTCCCAGTACATCAACACAAAGCTCACGCGCGCCACCAGCATGCCCAGCAGGAACAGGCTGAACAGCACCGATTCCGGGTTCTCACCGCCACGCTTGGCCACGCGCCATCCCACCAGGGTGGCGATAATCAGCGCGCAAATCAGCAGGATGTGATTCAGGGCGATGGCGAAAGTGCCGATGGTCAGGGTCAGCATCAGAGGGCTTCTCGGGTCTGATTCCAGCGTTGCAGGAAGGCGTCGGCATCCACTTCGCCGGTGATGCGTTGGGCACGGCGCTCTTCACCGTTGGGGCCGATCCAGATGAACGTGGGTGGCCCGGGAATCCTGTAGCGTTCCAGCAGCTCGCGGCTGGCGTCGGAGTCGGCTGTCACGTCGACCCGCAGCAGGCGCACGCCGTTGAGGGCGGCCATGACCTCGGGTTTGCCGAACACGGTTTTTTCCATGATCTTGCAGGACCGGCACCAATCGGCGTAATAGTCGAGCAGCACCCATTGGCCTTGAGCCTTGGCTGCGTCGAGCTGGCCTTGCAGGGCGGCAGGCGTGCTCACGCGGGTAAAGGCGTCGTGGGCGCTTGGCTCGCCAGCGGTGCGTGCGCCGCTGTAGACCTTGAGCGGTTGCCACACGTCATCACTGCCCCCCGCCGCGCCAATGACCAGCGCGCCACCCCAGAGGCCCAGCAGCAGTGAGCCGGCGCCAACCAGCAGGGCCGCGCGCCCGGTGTCGCGCGCCACTCGCCAGCCGCAATAGCCGACCACTACCGCCAGCGCGCCCCACGCGCCGACCCACGCAGCGCCGCCGAGCAGGGGCTGAATCAATACCAGCGCGGTGCTCAGGAACAGGAAGCCGAATACACCCTTGAGCAGGTTCATCCAGGTGCCGGACTTGGGCAGCACACTGTTGCCCACGGTCACCAACAGCAGCAGCGGCACGCCGATGCCGATACCCAGGGTGAACAGCGCCAGGCCACCAAACAGCACGTCACCGGTTTGGGCGATGTACAGCAGCAGGCCCGCCAGCGGTGCGGTCATGCATGGGCCCACCAACAACCCGGACAAGGCGCCGAGCACCCCGGCGCCGACCAGGCTGCCGCCACGTTGCTGGCGGCTGAGGTTGTCGAGGCGGTCGCGCAGGAACGCTGGCAGTTGCAGCTCGAAGAAACCGAACATCGGTAACGACAGCAGGATAAACAGCGCGGCGAAAGACCCCAGGATCCAAGGCTGTTGCAGCCACGCCTGCAGGTTGCCACCCAGCATCGCAGCGGCGACGCCCAATGCGGCGTATACCAGCGCCATGCTCACCACGTAGCTGCCGGCGAGGGCAAAACCGCGCCGTGGGCTCGCGCCGCTGCCCACCACCAGGCCCGCGAGGATCGGCAGCATCGGCAATGAACAGGGGAGGAAAGCCAGCAGCAGGCCCAGGCCGAACATGGCCAGCAGGCTCAAGAACAGGTTGTTTTCGCCGAGGAAGGTTGCGAGTTGCTGGTCGTCGGCGGCCCCCGCAGCTGTTAGCGCCGGGGCAGGCGCAGTGGACGGCCCGCCCAGGTCCACGGTGATTGACTGGGGCGGGTAGCACAGGCCGGCATCGGCGCAGCCCTGCCAGCCCAGCTTGACCTGGCCGGTGGTGCCAGCGGGGATCTTCACTTCCAGGCCCTGGCGATACACCTCCTGGTCACCGAAGTACTCGTCGCTGTGCGCCTCGCCTTTGGGCAACGGCGGTTGTTCGGCCAGGCCATCGAACTTCATGCGCTGTTTATAGAGGTAGTAACCGTCGGCAATCTGCCAATACAGCTGGGTTTCGCCGGATTCCAGGCGCTCGGAAGTAAACGTGAAAGCCTTGCCCACTGGGAGGAAGTCGGGTTTTGTCTCGAATGGGTTGCCAGGTGCTGCCTGGGCGAATCCCGCGAACATTACCAGTAGCAAGGTAAACAGATGCCGCATGGTCAAGCCTTTGTTCGATGCAAGTAGGCACACAATGTGTGGCGTTGATTAACCGATGATTAACCCGGGGGCTATTCTAAAGTGAAGGAAGCGTCTGAGCGCGCCTCTTTTCACGGCATAATCTGCGCTTAATCCGTGGCACCTTTAATCCTCCCATCTTTCATGAAGGGTTCACCATGCACGTACTGGTCTGTGAAGACGACGAACTGATCGCCAGCGGCATTGTGGCCGGCCTCGGCGCGCAGGGCTTTACCGTCGAGCGCGTGGCCACGGCCGCAGCCGCACGGGCGATGCTCAAGGCGGCCACGTTCGACATCATGGTGCTCGACCTCGGCCTGCCCGATGAGGACGGTCTCAAACTGTTGCAGCAACAGCGTAGCCAGGGTTTGGAAATCCCGGTGCTGATCCTGACTGCGAGAGATTCGGTGACCAACCGCGTCGACGGCCTGCAGGCCGGTGCCGACGACTACCTGCTCAAACCGTTCGACCTGCGTGAACTCGCCGCGCGCCTGCAAACCCTGTTGCGACGGGTGGCGGGGCGCAGCGTCAACCTGATCGAACATGGCCGACTGGCCTATGACCCAAGCAGCCGCGAGACATTCCTCGGCGGCCAGCCGGTGGACCTCTCGCGGCGTGAGCAGGCGCTGTTGCAAGCCCTGCTGCATAACAAGGGGCGTGTGTTGTCGAGTGAGCAGCTCAAGGACAGCGTCTACGGTTTCAACGACGAACTGGAAAGCAACGCCCTCAACGTGCATATCCACCACTTGCGGCGCAAATTGGGTAACGGCGTCGTCGAAACCGTGCGCGGCCTGGGCTATCGCCTGGGTACGGCGGACGGTGGCCCGGCGGATGAGGGAGAAAAGGTTTCGTGAAAAGCCTGCGCCTGCGCCTGACCTTCAAGCTGGGCGCCGCTTTTGTCTTGATCTGGGTCCTGGCGGCGGCCTGGATGCTCAACGATCTGCGCAACCAGATGATGTTCTCGCTCGACCAGCGCCTGGTCGCGTCCGCGCGCATGGTTGCAGGGCTGACCGAACAGATGCCAGGCCTGGCCAGTGTGAGCGGCGGCACGCAATTGCGCACGGACCAACTGAATGTACCCGGCGGCATGGCTTGCCAGGTCAGTTCGTTGCGCGGGGAAATCCTGGCGCGCAGCCACACCACCCCGGATGAGGGGCTGGAGTCGCGCAAAAGCGGTTTTCGCGACCAGGTCATTGATGGCGTGGGGTGGCGCAGTTTCACCCTGTCCCGTGGCGATTTGCTGATCACCACCGCCGACCGCCAGGTGGAGCGCGAGGCGCTGAACCTGTCGATCCTGCTGGCGGCTTCGGTGCCGGTGGGCGTAGCCCTGCTGGGTTGCCTCTGGTTGTTGTGGCTGGGCATCGGCCAGAGCCTGCTGCCGCTCAACCGCATGCGTGATGCGCTGATGCGCCGCAGTGCCGACTCCCTGGAACCGTTGCAGATTCATCCGCTGCCGAGCGAACTCAAGCCGCTGCTCGATACCCAGAACCAACTGCTGCAACGCATCGCCAAGACCATCGAGCGCGAGCGGCGCCTCACCGGCGACGCCGCCCACGAACTGCGCAGCCCGTTGACGGCAATCAAGACCCATCTGCAAGTGGCGCGCATGACCGAGGGCGCGGCGCGCGATCAGTCCCTGGCCCATGCCGAAGAGGGTGCCGACCGTCTGCACCGTACCCTGGAGCAGTTGCTGCTGTTGGCACGGGTGGAAGGCAGCCTGTCGTTCGACGACGGCCTGCAATCCAGCGCTGAGCAAGTCGCGCGGCTGGCGGTTCAGGATGCGAATGCCGGCGATAACCAGCGCATCGACCTGATCCTGGCCGACAACCTCAGTGAAACCCCGGTTGAAATGCCGGTCGCCCTGGCGGTTGCAGCCTTGCGCAACCTGCTGGATAACGCACTGCGCCATACCCCCGGTGACACCCGCGTAGAGCTGAGTGTCTTTAGCGCCGCCGACACCGTGGTGTTCCGTGTGCGCGACCATGGCAAGCAGATCGCCGCCGAAGACCTGCAGTACCTGACTCAACGCTTCTGGCGCAATGGCAGCAGCGAAGGTTGCGGCCTGGGCCTGGCGATCGTTCAGGCGATTGTGCAGCGTTGCTCCTGCTCGCTTAAATTCGACAGCCAGCCGGACGGGCTGCGGGTCGAGCTGGGGATGCCGCTGCGGCGCTGATCACTTCTTTTCAAGTGCCACATTTTCAAGTGCCACATAGTTACCGCCCTCCTCAAGGTTATCCCTTCAGGATGGCGGTAATTTTTTTGCGCTTGAACGGGCTGAATGACTCGGCCTGTATTGAAAAGGACGGTTCTTATGTTGGTGATCGATCATAGTTTCCCCGCCAGGGATTTCAACGAACGCAACGGCGAGCCGGTGCGGCAGATAGTTTTGCATTACACCTCGTCGCCCTTTGCGTCTTCTTTGCGGACCTTGACGCAGAAGGGCGTCAGCGCTCACTACCTGCTGCCTGATCCCGATGAACCCGGCTACCGCGCCGCCGGGTATGACGAATTGCGCGTGTTTCGCCTGGTGGATGAGGACAAGCGTGCATGGCATGCCGGGGCGAGCTATTGGGGTGGGCGTGATGACCTCAACAGCCGGTCGATCGGTATTGAGATCGTCAACCAGGCGGGGGATGACGGGGGTGTGTTTACCTTTCCTGCGTACGCTCAGGGGCAGGTGGATGAGTTGATTGCGCTGGTTCGCGACATCCTTGGGCGGTACCCGCAGATTGGACCGGCTGATGTTCTTGGGCATTCGGATGTGGCGTACTGGCGCAAGAGTGATCCGGGGCCGCGATTGCCGTGGCGCCGGTTGTTTGAAGCGGGTGTGGGGGCGTGGTTTGACGAGTTGACGCGGGCGATGTATCAGCGGCGGTTTTGTGTGGGGTTGCCGCCGGAGGTGGAGGTGGAGCGGGCGTTTCAGCGTTATGGGTATAAACCGGCGCGTAATCGGCAGGCGTTTGAACTCAGGACCAGGGCGTTTCAGATGCATTTTCGGGCGCGGGATTATCGTGGGGGGCTGGATGCGGAGACGTGTGCGATTTTGTATGCGTTGAATGAGAAGTATCGGGGGGTGTAGGGC
>NZ_WKCB01000006.1 GCF_021606685.1 Pseudomonas syringae | reverse complement strand
ACCAACCCCAACGCCCCCGCCGCCATCAGCCACGGCAGTGCATGCCCACTGATCCACTGGCTGCCCGCGCCCGCCACCAGCGGGCCGATCAGGCACCCGATGCCCCATAGCTGCGCCACATGCGCATTGGCGCGCACCAGTGCATCGTCGCGGTAGCGCTCGCCGATCAGGATCAACGACAAGGTAAACAACCCACCGGCACTGGCGCCGAACAGCACCCACACCGGCCAGATCAATGGCGTGTGCATCAATACCGGAATCGCCAGGCTCGAGCCCAGCAACAGCAGCGCACAACTCAGGAACAAGGTGCGCCGTGGCAGGTAATCCGCCAACGCGCCGATGGGCAGTTGCAGCAACGCATCACCGACCACCACCGTGCTGACCATCGCCAGGGCGACCTCGGCGGTAAACCCTTGTTGCAGGCAATACACCGGCAGCAGCGTCAGAATCATGGCTTCGAATGCCGCGAACAAAGCCACCGCCCAGGCAATCGCCGGCAAACTCAGGCAGAAGCGCCACAGTTGCGCGAAGGTCACGCTGAAAGACTCGGCGCTCGGAGCGCCGGAGCGCCCCAGCAGCAAAAACGGCGCGACCAGCAGCAGGCCTACCCCGACCCAGAAACCGTAATCATGCTCGGTGCCGATCAAGCCCAGCAGCAACGGCCCCGACAACTGGCTCAAGGCGTAACTGCAGCCATACAAGGCCACCAGGCGACCACGCCACTGCTCGACCACCAACTGGTTGATCCAGCTTTCGCCGAGGATAAACACAATGGTCAGGATCACCCCGATCATCAGCCGCAGCACCAGCCACACCGGGTAACTGGGCAAAATCGCCAGCAAGCCGATGGACACCGCCCCCGCCCACAGGCACAAGCGCATCAGCTTGGCAGTGCCCAACCATGAGGCCATGCGGCTGGAGACTTTTGCGCCCAGCAACACGCCAAACGCCGGCATGGCCGCCATCACGCCAATGGCGAAACTGCCGTAGCCCCAGCCTTCCAGGCGCAAGGACACCAGCGGCATGCTGACGCCCAGGGCCAGGCCGACGCTGAGTACCGAGGCCAACACGGCGAAGTAAGTCGCCCAACGCATTGCCACGCTCCTGTGGATAATTCTTGAGTACACACAAAACAGTGTGGGAGGGGGCTTGCCCCCGATAGCGGTGGGTCAGTGAGCACTGTTAGTGCCTGACCCACGGCTATCGGGGGCAAGCCCCCTCCCACATTTGCCTGCGGTGTTGCTTAAAGCTTGATCCAGGTCGCCTTGAGTTCGGTGTACTTGTCGAACGCATGCAGCGACTTGTCGCGACCGTTGCCCGACTGCTTGAAGCCACCAAACGGTGCGGTCATGTCGCCGCCGTCGTACTGGTTGACCCACACGCTACCGGCACGCAGGGCCTTGGCGGTGAGGTGCGCCTTGGAGATATCCGCCGTCCACACTGCTGCGGCCAGGCCGTATTGGGTGTCGTTGGCGATGGCGATGGCTTCTTCGGCGCTGTCGAAAGTGATCACCGACAGCACGGGGCCGAAGATCTCTTCCTGGGCGATTTTCATCGCGTTGGTCACGCCGTCGAAAATCGTCGGCTCCACGTAGGTGCCGCCGGTTTCTTCCAGCGTGCGTTTACCGCCCGCCACCAGCTTGGCGCCGTCAGCGTGGCCGGCTTCGATGTACGAAAGCACGGTGTTCATCTGCTGGGTGTCCACCAAGGCGCCGACGTTGGTCGCCGGGTCCAGCGGGTTGCCAGGCTTCCAGCCCTTGAGGGCCTCGATCACCAGCGGTAGGAATTTATCCTTGATGGAGCGCTCCACCAGCAGGCGCGAACCGGCGGTGCAGACTTCGCCCTGGTTGAAGGCGATGGCGCTGGCGGCGGATTCGGCGGCGGCTTGCAGGTCCGGGGCGTCGGCGAACACGATGTTCGGGCTCTTGCCGCCCGCTTCCAGCCACACGCGCTTCATGTTCGACTCGCCGGAGCGGATCAACAACTGCTTGGCGATCTTGGTGGAACCAGTGAACACCAGGGTATCGACGTCCATGTGCAGCGCCAGCGCGTTGCCCACGGTGTGGCCGTAGCCCGGCAGCACGTTGAACACGCCTTTTGGAATACCGGCTTCAACGGCCAGGGCCGCGATGCGGATGGCGGTCAGCGGGGATTTTTCAGACGGTTTGAGGATCACCGAGTTACCCGTGGACAACGCCGGGCCGAGCTTCCAGCAGGCCATCATCAGCGGAAAGTTCCACGGCACAATGGCGCCGACAACGCCGACCGGCTCGCGGGTCACCAGGCCCAGTTGATCGTGCGGGGTGGCCGCGACTTCGTCATAGATCTTGTCGATGGCCTCGCCGCTCCAGCTCAGGGCATTGGCTGCGCCGGGAACGTCGATACCCAGGGAATCGCTGATCGGTTTGCCCATGTCCAGGGTTTCAAGCAGCGCCAGCTCTTCAGCGTTGGCCTTGAGCAGCGCGGCGAAACGGATCATGGTGGCTTTGCGTTTGGCCGGCGCAAGGCGCGACCAGACACCGGAATTGAAGGTGGCGCGGGCATTTTCTACGGCGCGCTGGGCGTCGGCGGCGTCACAGCTGGCAACGGTGGCCAACAGACGGCCATCGACCGGGCTGATGCATTCGAACGTGTCACCGGAAACGGCGGCGGTGTATTCGCCATTGATATAGGCGCGGCCTTCGATCTTGAGATCCTTGGCGCGTTGTTCCCAGTCGGCACGGGTCAGGGTGGTCATGCGAGTGTCCTCCGCTAATTGAATACAAGGGCCAGGTGATGTCCCCCGGCAGCCTCAAAGAATTCTTTGCCCGGCCAGCCTGCAGTTCGGCTCAAGGCAGCTGCCACCCTAAACCAGCGGCTGGGGGTGTTTCAATATATTTGACATAACCCCAGAAAACGCCCTTGCGATGTTCATTTTAATAAACATAGACTTTGGGCTCTCCAACCGCAGGCCAGACGGGACACGCACATGAGCATCCAGGACATCGTCGACTTCAGCCAAGCCAGCACCGCCCCAGATCGCTACCGCCCTGCTGCAGAAAAAATCCTCAAGGGTGACCCCGAGCAAACCCTCTACAACCATTACAACAGTCCGTGCGGCCAGATGAGCGCCGGGGTCTGGGAAGGTGAAGTCGGGCAGTGGAAGGTCAACTACACCGAGCATGAGTACTGCGAAATTGTGCAGGGTGTTTCTGTGTTGCGCGACGCCGAGGGTAACGCCAAGACCTTGCGCGCCGGCGACCGTTTCGTCATCCCCGCAGGTTTCAGCGGCACCTGGGAAGTGCTCGAGCCGTGCCGCAAGATCTACGTGGTGTTCGAACAGAAAGCCTGATCAGCAAATCGCAGGCAAAAAAAAGCCCGACTCGTGAGAGACGGGCTTTTTTTCACAAGGAGGAAAATCAATTACTTGATTTTGCCTTCTTTGTAGATCACGTGCTTGCGAACGCGCGGGTCGAACATTTTCTTTTCGAGCTTGTCCGGGGTAGTACGCTTGTTCTTGTCGGTAGTGTAGAAGTGACCAGTACCGGCGCTAGAGATCATTCGAATCAATTCACGCATGATAAAGCTCCTTAGATCTTGCCAGCGGCGCGGATTTCGGCCAGCACGACAGTGATGCCGCGCTTGTCGATGATACGCATGCCTTTGGCAGATACACGCAGGCGAACAAAACGTTTCTCTTCTTCAACCCAGAAGCGGTGATGCTGCAGGTTCGGCAGGAAACGACGACGGGTTTTGTTATTTGCGTGGGAAATGTTATTCCCAGTCACCGGACCCTTACCGGTAACTTGACAGACTCTCGACATGCCTCAGCCCTCTAAAACCACATGCCCAACCCGGCATGGGTTGGCCGCTTAATCTCTCAGTCATTTGGCGCCAGGCGCCGCGTTTCTTTAAGGGTCTTACCGGCTACACCTACAGTGAAGGAACCGGGCCCCTAGAAAAGAGCGCTGCTTTATACCAGAAAGACCCCAGTGCAACAACAGCCTGTGTGTTTTTACCACCGTAAATATCGGCGATAGACGCGCGAACCGTTGCCAGGAGGGGCCGCTGTCACAGCCGACCGCTCGTCGCACAGAATGATTTACAGCACCCGCCCGCGCAGTGATGCGCACGGCGAAACGCGCTGAGGCGCCATCAAAACAGCATTTGGAGCAAAAGCACAGGCAAAAATGGGCTAGTCATTTGTCAAACAGACCACTACGGTAGGCTTTTTCCAGACTGCACTCGCAGATGGGCCTTCGATCTGCAAAGGAACCCCAACATGCGCCTCGCTGCCCTACCGCTATTGCTAGCCCCTTTCTTTATCGCCCCGCTGGCCTCTGCCGCCAGCAACCTGAGCGTCTGCACCGAGGCCAGCCCCGAAGGGTTCGACGTGGTGCAATACAACTCGCTGACCACCACCAACGCCTCGGCCGATGTGCTGATGAATCGCCTGGTGGATTACGACGCGGCCCGCGGCAAACTGGTGCCCAGCCTGGCGGACAGCTGGGACGTCTCGGCAGATGGCCTGACCTACACCTTCAAGCTGCACCCGAACGTGAAATTCCATCGCACCGAGTATTTCACCCCGAGCCGCACCCTGACCGCAGAAGACGTGCGCTTCAGCTTCGAACGCATGCTCGACCCGGCTCATCCATGGCACAAGATCGCCCAGAGCGGCTTCCCCCATGCGCAGTCCCTGCAGTTGCCCACACTGATCAAGAAGATCGACGCCCTCGACCCACTGACCGTGCGCTTTACCCTGGACCACGCCGACTCCACCTTCCTCGCGGCGCTGAGCATGGGCTTTGCCTCGATCTACCCAGCCGAATATGCCGACAAACTGCTCAAGGCCGGCACGCCGGAGAAGCTCAACAGCCAGCCGATCGGCACCGGGCCGTTCATTTTCAGCCGTTTCCAGAAAGATGCCGTGGTGCGCTACAAAGCCAACCCGGACTACTTCGCCGGCAAACCGGCTGTGGATAACTTGATCTTCGCGATCACCCCGGACGCCAACGTGCGCCTGCAGAAACTCAAGCGCGATGAGTGCCAGATTGCCCTGTCGCCCAAGCCTCTGGACGTCGGCGAAGCCGAAAAAGACTCCGCGCTCAAGGTGGAAAAAACCGCCGCCTTCATGACCGCCTTCGTGGCCATCAACAGCCAGCACCCGCCGCTGGACAAGCCCGAAGTGCGCCAGGCGATCAACCTGGCCTTCGACAAGGCCAGCTACCTCAAGGCCGTATTCGAAGGCACCGCCGAAGCCGCCAACGGTCCTTACCCGCCCAACACGTGGAGCTACGCCAAGGAGTTGCCGGGTTATCCACAGGACCTCGCCAAGGCCAAGGCGCTGCTCGACCGCGCCGGGCTCAAGGAAGGCTTCAAGACCACCATCTGGACGCGCCCTACCGGCAGCCTGCTGAACCCCAACCCGAACCTCGGTGCGCAACTGTTGCAAGCGGACTTGGCCAAAGTCGGCATCCAGGCCGAGATCCGCGTGATCGAATGGGGCGAGCTGATCCGTCGCGCCAAAGCCGGCGAACACGACCTGCTGTTCATGGGCTGGGCTGGCGACAACGGCGACCCGGATAACTTCCTGACCCCGCAGTTCTCCTGCGCGGCGGTAAAATCCGGCACCAACTTCGCCCGCTATTGCGACCCGGCGCTGGACAAGCTGATCAGCGCCGGCAAGACCACCAGCGAGCAAGGCGTGCGCAGCAAGCTGTATCAGCAGGCCCAGGCGCAGATCCAGCAGCAGGCGCTGTGGCTGCCGCTGGCGCACCCGACGGCGTTTGCGTTGGCCCGCAAAAACGTCGAGGGCTACCAGGTAAGCCCGTTCGGGCGCCAGGACTTCTCCAAGGTCAGCGCCAAGCCGTGAGCCCCCGCCCCGCCGTATGGCGGGGCTACATCCATCCGTGTTCCGCCATCGACAGCGGGTCGCCATCGCCCACGATAATGTGGTCCAGCACCCGCACATCCACGACCTCCAGGGCCTTTTGCAGGATTTTGGTCAATTTTCGATCAGCTGCGCTCGGCTCCAGGCTGCCCGAAGGATGGTTGTGGCACAGGATCAACGCCGCCGCGTTATAGGCCAGTGCGCGCTTGACCACTTGCCGTGGGTACACCATGGCGGCATCGATGGTGCCCTCCGATAATGCCTCGAAGCCCAGCACGCGGTGCCTTGAGTCAAGGAACAGACAGCCGAATACCTCGTGGGGCTCATGGCGCAACAGCGCCTTGAGGTAATCACGCACAGCCACCGGGCTTTCCAGTACCGAGTCATTGCGCAAGCGCTCGGCCATATGGCGCCGGGACATCTCCAGCACCGCCTGCAACTGGGCAAACTTTGCCGGCCCCAGGCCCAATTGCTGGCTGAACAGTGTCTGGCTGGCCTCCAGCAACGGGCGCAGGCCGCCAAACTGCGCCAACAAATGACGCGCCAGGTCCACCGCGCTCCAGCCGGACACGCCGGTACGCAGGAAGATCGCCAGCAATTCGGCATCCGACAGGCTCGCCGCCCCCCACTCCAGAAGCTTCTCCCGCGGCCGCTCTGCTACAGGCCAATCGCGAATACTCATCTCACCTCCCTCTCTATGGGCGCCATGTGCGCCGCTGTTGCAGGACGGACGCTGTGTTATCGTAGGCCCTCTTTTTTGCATGCGATTTCCCCTGGGGAGGGGGCATCGCAGGCGTCACTGAACTGGCATCACTGAACTGGAAAGGCAAACCAATGCAGCGTCTGTATCGGAAACGCATCGTTCTCGGCGTTGGCGGCGGCATTGCCGCCTACAAGAGCGCAGAGCTGGTCCGCAGGCTCCTGGACCAGGGCGCCGAAGTGCGCGTGGTCATGACGCGTGGTGGCAGTGAATTCATCACGCCGCTGACCATGCAGGCCTTGTCCGGGCACCCGGTTCACTTGGACCTGCTGGACCCGGCGGCCGAAGCTGCCATGGGCCATATCGAGCTGGCCAAATGGGCCGACCTGGTGCTGATTGCCCCGGCCACCGCCGACCTGATCGCGCGCCTGGCCCAAGGCATCGCCGATGACCTGCTGACGACCCTGGTACTGGCCACCGACGCCACCGTCGCCATCGCCCCGGCCATGAACCAGGCCATGTGGCGCGACCCGGCCACCCAGGCCAACACTCAGCTCTTGCAAAGTCGTGGCCTCAAAGTGTTCGGCCCGGCATCCGGCAGCCAGGCCTGCGGCGACGTGGGCATGGGCCGCATGCTCGAAGCCACCGACCTGGCGTTGTGCGCCGCCGAATGCTTCCAGCACCTGGCCCTGACCGGCAAGCACGTGCTGATTACCGCCGGCCCGACCCAGGAAAACATCGACCCGGTGCGCTACATCACCAACCATAGCTCAGGAAAAATGGGCTTTGCCCTGGCCGAAGCGGCGGTTGAGGCAGGCGCACGCGTCACCTTGATCACTGGCCCAGTGCATTTGCCGACCCCTGATCGCGTCACGCGAATCGACGTAGTCAGCGCCCGGGACATGTTGGCGGCCTGTGAGGCAGCCATTCCCTGCGAATTGTTTATCGCCTCGGCAGCGGTCGCAGACTACCGCCCGGAAGTCGTGGCCCCGCAAAAGCTCAAGAAAGACCCTACAAGCGGTGACGGCCTGCTCCTGCAAATGGTGCGCAACCCGGACATCCTGGCCACCATCGCCACGCGTCCGGACCGCCCGTTCAGCGTCGGCTTTGCCGCCGAGACCGAACACCTGCTGGACTACGCCGCACGCAAACTGAAAGACAAAAACCTCGACTTGATCGTTGCCAATGATGTCGCCAACCCGAGCATCGGCTTCAACAGCGAGGAAAACGCCTGCAGCGTGATCGACCGCGAGCTGCACGCCACCCTTTTCGCCCAGACCAGCAAGGGCAAAATTGCCCGCCAACTGATCTCTTTTATCGCCCAACGGCTGAACCAGGTTTAATTTCCATGCACGCTTTGCAAGCCAAGATCCTCGACCCACGCATCGGCACCGAATTCCCATTGCCGGCCTACGCCACCCCGGGTTCCGCCGGCCTCGACCTGCGCGCCATGCTCAAGCAAGACACCGTGCTTGAGCCGGGCCAGACCCTGCTGATTCCAACCGGCCTGTCGATCTACGTCGGCGATCCGGGCCTGGCGGCGTTGATCCTGCCGCGCTCCGGCCTGGGCCACAAACACGGCATCGTGCTGGGCAATCTGGTGGGCCTGATCGATTCGGACTACCAGGGCGAGCTGATGGTGTCGTGCTGGAACCGTGGCCAGACCGCCTTCAACATCGCCGTCGGCGAGCGCATTGCCCAGTTGGTACTGGTGCCAGTGGTACAGGCGCACTTCGAGCTGGTCGAGGAGTTCGATGAAACCCAGCGCGGCGCAGGCGGTTTTGGGCATTCCGGCAGTCACTGACTAAGCTGAATCTGGCCGGGTACTTTTACCCGGCCCGACGCCCCCGCAAGGCTTTTCAGGATGAAGAATGCGCGGATTTTCTCAGCGAGATTTCACCAATGAAATCAATGCATTACGCGATCGCCAAGGCGGAGCCAGCACTCCGATGGCACTTTTGCACCACGAACTCTCTGCCGAAAACGTCGTCATACCCTTCAGTTTGAGCCTGCCGGTCAGCCACTTTAAGGCCAGCCTTGCCCCCTTCAGATGGAGTTTCCCCCCGCGATGAGTACCGCAGCCCGAGTAGCCCCGACATTCCCCGACAGCATCTTTCGCGCCTACGACATCCGTGGCGTAGTGCCCAAGACCCTGACCGCCGAAACCGCCTACTGGATTGGCCGCGCCATCGGCTCCCAGAGCCTGGCCCAGGGCGAGCCGAACGTTTCGGTCGGCCGTGACGGTCGCCTGTCCGGTCCGGAGCTGGTGGAGCAACTGATCCAGGGCCTGGCCGACAGCGGCTGCCACGTCAGCGACGTGGGCCTGGTGCCAACGCCTGCGCTGTACTACGCCGCCAACGTGCTGGCCGGCAAATCCGGGGTGATGCTCACCGGCAGCCATAACCCGTCGGACTACAACGGCTTCAAAATCGTCATCGCCGGCGACACTCTCGCCAACGAACAGATCCAGGCCCTGCATACCCGCCTCAAGACCAACGACCTGACCAGCGGCAAGGGCAGCATCACCAAAGTCGACATCCTGCAGCGCTACTCCGATGAGATCACCCGCGACGTCAAGCTCGCGCGCCGCCTCAAAGTGGTGGTGGACTGCGGCAACGGCGCGGCCGGCGTGATCGCCCCGCAACTGCTCGAAGCATTGAACTGCGAAGTGATCCCATTGTTCTGCGACGTGGACGGCCACTTCCCGAACCACCACCCGGACCCGGGCAAGCCGGAAAACCTGGTGGACCTGATCGCCAAGGTCAAGGAAACCGGGGCCGACGTCGGCCTGGCCTTCGACGGTGACGGCGACCGCGTGGGCGTGGTGACCGAAACCGGCGAGATCGTCTTCCCGGACCGCCTGCTGATGCTGTTTGCCCGCGATGTGGTAGCGCGCAATGCCAACGCCGAGATCATTTTCGACGTCAAGTGCACCCGCCGCCTCACCCCGCTGATCAAGGAATATGGCGGTCGTCCGCTAATGTGGAAGACCGGTCACTCGTTGATCAAAAAGAAAATGAAGGAAACCGGCGCCCTGTTGGCCGGTGAAATGAGTGGCCACGTGTTCTTCAAGGAGCGCTGGTTCGGGTTTGACGACGGCATTTACAGCGCCGCACGCCTGCTGGAGATCCTCAGCAAAGAAAAATCCACCGCCGAAGAGCTGTTTCAGACCTTCCCGAATGATATTTCTACGCCAGAGATCAATATCCATGTGACCGAGGAGAGCAAATTCAGCATCATTGACGCACTGCACGATGCGCAATGGGGCGAAGGCGCCAACCTGACCACCATTGATGGTGTGCGAGTCGATTACGCCAAAGGCTGGGGCCTGGTGCGCGCGTCCAACACCACACCGGTGCTGGTGCTGCGTTTCGAGGCGGATACCGAGGCTGAGTTGCAGCGCATCAAGGACGTGTTCCACGCCCAGTTGAAACGTGTTGCCCCTGATCTCCAATTACCGTTCTGATTTTTTACCGGAGCCCTGAATGACCCTCGAACGCGAAGCCGCTGCCAACACCGCCAAGGTCCTGTCCGAAGCGTTGCCTTACATTCGACGCTACGTCGGCAAGACGCTGGTGATCAAGTACGGCGGCAATGCCATGGAAAGCGACGAGCTGAAAACCGGCTTTGCCCGTGACATCGTGTTGATGAAAGCCGTGGGGATCAACCCCGTGGTGGTTCACGGCGGCGGCCCGCAGATCGGCGACCTGCTCAAGCGCTTGTCGATCGAGAGTCACTTCATTGATGGCATGCGCGTCACTGACGCGCAGACCATGGACGTGGTGGAGATGGTCCTCGGCGGCCAGGTCAACAAAGACATCGTCAACTTGATCAACCGTCACGGCGGCAGCGCCATCGGCCTGACCGGCAAGGACGCGGAGCTGATCCGCGCGAAAAAACTGACGGTCACCCGCCAGACGCCGGAAATGACCCAGCCGGAAATCATCGACATCGGCCAGGTAGGCGAAGTAATCGGCATCAACACCGATTTGCTGAACCTGCTGGTCAAAGGCGACTTCATTCCGGTGATCGCGCCGATCGGCGTGGGTGCCAACGGTGAGTCCTACAACATCAACGCCGACCTGGTGGCGGGCAAGGTGGCCGAAGCGCTCAAAGCTGAAAAGCTGATGCTGCTGACCAACATCGCCGGCCTGATGGACAAGGAAGGCAAGGTGCTGACCGGCTTGACCACCCAGCAAGTAGACGAGCTGATCGCCGACGGCACCATCTACGGCGGCATGCTGCCCAAGATCCGTTGCGCGCTGGAAGCAGTGCAAGGCGGCGTCGGTAGCTCGCTGATCCTCGACGGCCGGGTGCCGAATGCGATCCTGCTGGAAATCTTCACCGACACCGGTGTGGGCACGCTGATCAGCAACCGCAAGCGTCCGTAAGCGCTGCAAACAAAAAAGCCCCGCTCAATCTGATTGAGCGGGGCTTTTTTATACAGGCGATTAACTTGAGCCTTGCGGTGATCCAAATGTGGGAGGGGGCTTGCTCCCGATAGCGGTGGGTCAGTGCTGAAAATACCAACTGATACACCGCCATCGGGAGCAAGCCCCCTCCCACACTAGCCCTCACACACAAGGGGGCTCTGTGTCAGACGCCGAACTGCTCACGGTACGCACGCACCGCCGGCAGATGCTGCTTGAGCTGCGGATCATCTTCCAGGAACTGCAATACCTGGTTCAACGACACGATGCTCACCACCGGGATGCCGAAATCACGCTCGACTTCCTGGATCGCCGACAATTCACCGTTGCCACGCTCCTGGCGGTTCAGCGCGATCAGCACACCGGCCGCCTTGGCGCCGTCCTGGGAAGCGATGATCTGCATCACTTCTCGGATCGCCGTGCCGGCGGTGATCACGTCGTCGATGATCAGCACATCACCGGTAAGCGGCGCGCCGACCAGGCTGCCGCCTTCGCCGTGAGCCTTGGCCTCTTTGCGGTTGAAGCACCACGGCAAATCCTGCCCGTGATGTTCAGCCAAAGCCACGGCGGTAGCGGCGGCCAGGGGAATACCCTTGTAGGCCGGGCCGAACAGCACGTCGAAGGAAATACCGCTTTCAACGATGGCTGCCGCGTAGAAACGACCCAGCTGAGCCAGGGCCGAACCCGAGTTGAACAAGCCTGCATTGAAGAAGTACGGGCTGGTGCGCCCGGACTTCAAAGTGAACTCACCGAAGCGCAAAACGCCGCGATCGATGGCAAAACGAATGAAATCGCGTTGATACGCCTGCATGAAAAAAGCCTCAGATACCACGGATTTAGCTAATTAGGTAGACGGCGTGTATCATACACGCACGCGATTTTTGGGGCCATTTATGCGGATCATCAGTGTGAACGTTAATGGTATTCAGGCTGCAGTCGAGCGTGGTTTGCTCAGTTGGCTGCAAGCCCAGAATGCCGACGTCATCTGCCTGCAGGATACCCGCGCCTCCGCCTTTGAACTGGACGACCCAGCCTTCCAACTGGATGGCTACTTCCTTTATGCCTGCGATGCCGAAGTGCCCACCCAAGGTGGCGTGGCTTTGTACTCGCGGTTGCAACCCAAGGCGGTCATCAGCGGCCTCGGCTTCGAGACAGCCGACCGCTACGGGCGCTACCTGCAAGCCGATTTCGATAAGGTCAGCATCGCGACCTTGCTGCTCCCTTCGGGGCAGAACGGCGATGAAGACTTGAACCAGAAGTTCAAGCTAATGGACGACTTCGCCCGTTATCTGGATAAACAGCGGCGCAAACGTCGCGAGTACATTTATTGTGGCTCGCTCTACGTGGCGCAACAGAAGCTGGATATCAAGAACTGGCGCGACAGCCAGCAATCCCCGGGCTTCCTGGCGCCGGAACGGGCCTGGATGGACGAGATTGTCGGCAATATGGGTTATGTAGATGCCCTGCGCGAAGTCAGCCGTGAAGGCGACCAGTACAGCTGGTGGCCAGATAATGAACAGGCTGAGATGCTCAACCTGGGCTGGCGTTTCGACTACCAGCTGCTGACCCCTGGCCTGCGCCGGTTCGTTCGCAGCGCACGCCTGCCGCGCCAGCCACGCTTCTCGCAGCACGCGCCGCTGATCGTGGACTACGACTGGACACTGACCATATAAGGTCTTTTCCCAGGCACAAAAAAACCGACATCGCTGTCGGTTTTTTTGTGGGCGCTCATTATTTGATCAGCCGCCAGGTCAAGGGATAGCGATAAACAATCCCCTTGTTGGCCTTGATGCTGCCAATGATGGTCAGCACCACGGTGGCGATGGCCAGGGCGATCATCAGGAAAAAGCCGATCACCGCAAACGCCAGCACGATGCAGGCTATCCAGGCGATGGCCACGGTGATCTGGAAGTTCAGGGCTTCCTTGCCCTGATCATCAATGAACGGGTCCACTTCCTTCTTCATCTGCCACAGGATCAACGGCCCCACGACACTTCCAAAGGGGAACACAAACCCCAGAAACGCCGCGAGATGACACAACATGGCCCCCTGACGCACTTCGTAGGAAGGCGTAGGCACTGGCATCTGGTTGCCACTCATGGCGCGTCTCCTTGAGGCGGGTTCAGTCGGCCAAAGCGGCGTTCTGCAGTTCGAAGATCTCGGTCATGCCTTTCTGGGCCAGGGCCAGCATGGCGTTCAGGTCCGCCGGCTGGAATGGCGCGCCTTCGGCGGTGCCCTGCACTTCGATGAAACCACCGGTGCTGGTCATGACGACGTTCAGGTCAGTCTCGGCGGCCGAGTCTTCCAGGTAGTCCAGGTCCAGCACTGGCTCGCCCTGATACATGCCGACCGACACAGCGGCGATCATCTGCTTGAGCGGGTCGCCGCCTTTCAGGCCGCCGCGCTTCTTGATCACTTTCAGCGCATCGACCAGCGCCACCATGGCACCGGTGATGGAGGCAGTACGGGTGCCGCCGTCGGCCTGGATTACATCGCAATCGACATACAGGGTCACGTCGCCCAGCTTGGACATATCCAGCGCCGCACGCAGCGAACGGCCGATCAGGCGCTGGATTTCCAGGGTGCGCCCGCCTTGCTTGCCACGGCTGGCTTCACGCTGGTTACGCTCGCCAGTGGCGCGCGGCAACATGCCGTATTCGGCAGTCAACCAGCCTTGGCCCTGGCCTTTAAGGAACCGCGGCACGCCGTTTTCGACGCTGACGGTGCAGATAACCTTGGTATCGCCAAACTCGACCAGTACGGATCCCTCGGCGTGTTTGGTGTAGTTGCGGGTGATGCGGATCGAGCGGAGCTGATCGGCAGCGCGACCACTTGGACGTTTCATAGGGGGTACCTGTACTGAGGACGAAAAACTGCCGAGCATTATAGAGCCGTGAGCCGATTCGGGGCACTTCTAAAAAATTCGGTTACGAATGGTCCAGTTTGGGCGCGCCCGCCCCACTGCGCTACAATCCTGCGCCTTCTTAACCATCAGCCCGTATTTGCGGGACTGCAACGCGAGGTACCTCCATGGTGCACAGCATGACCGCCTTCGCCCGCGTCGAAAAAGCCGGCGCCCAAGGCACCCTGAGCTGGGAACTGCGCTCGGTCAACAGCCGTTACCTGGAGCCGCACCTGCGCCTGCCGGAATCTTTCCGTGACCTCGAAGGCGCCGTGCGCGAAGCGCTGCGCCAGGGCATCTCCCGCGGCAAGCTGGAATGCACCCTGCGCTTTACCGAGGAAACCACCGGCAAACCGCTGCAGGTCGACCGCGACCGCGCCGCGCAGCTGGTCGCCGCCGCCGAAACCATCGCCGGCCTGATCAAGCAACCTGCCGCGCTCAACCCGCTGGAAGTGCTGGCCTGGCCAGGCGTGCTGGTAGCCGATGCCAGCGACCCGCAAGCCCTGAATGCCGAAGCCCTCGCCCTGTTCAACCAGGGCTTGAAGGAGCTCAAGGCCGGCCGCGAGCGCGAAGGCGCCGAGCTGGCCCGCCTGATCAACGAGCGCCTGACCTCGATCGAAGCCGACGTGGTCACCCTGCGCGAGCTGGTCCCGCAGATGCTGGCTACCCAGCGCCAGAAGGTGCTCGATCGTTTCACTGACATGAAGGCCGACCTCGACCCCGTGCGCCTGGAGCAAGAAATGGTGCTGCTGGCGCAGAAAAGCGACGTCGCCGAAGAGCTGGACCGCTTGAGCACCCACATCCTCGAAGTACGCCGCGTGCTCAAGTCCGGCGGTGCCGCCGGTCGGCGCCTGGACTTCCTGATGCAGGAACTCAACCGCGAAGCCAATACACTCGGCTCCAAGGCATTTGACCCGCGCAGCACCACGGCTGCGGTCAACCTCAAAGTGTTGATCGAGCAAATGCGCGAACAAGTACAGAATATTGAGTAAGGCAACTTCCATGACCCACAGCACCGGCACCCTTTACATCATTTCCGCCCCTTCGGGCGCGGGCAAGAGCAGCCTGGTCAAGGCCCTGACCGACGCTGACGAGCAGATCCGCATCTCGGTATCCCACACCACCCGCGCCATGCGCCCGGGCGAGGTGAACGGCGTGCACTATCACTTCGTCGAGCGCACCGAGTTCGTGAAGATGATCGAACACGGCGACTTCCTCGAGCGCGCCGAAGTCTTCGGCAACCTCTACGGCACCTCGCAAAGCCACCTGCAACAGACTCTGGATGAAGGTCACGACCTGATCCTGGAGATCGACTGGCAGGGCGCCGAGCAAGTGCGCCAGCTGATGCCCAAGGCCCGCTCGATCTTTATCCTGCCGCCATCGCTGGAAGCGTTGCACCAGCGCCTGACCAACCGTGGCCAGGACAGCGACGAGATCATCGAAGGCCGCATGCGTGAAGCAGTCAGCGAAATGAGCCACTACGTCGACTACGACTACCTGATCATCAATGACGATTTTGCCCACGCGCTGGATGACTTGAAGGCGATTTTCCGCACCAATCAGCTCCAGCAAAAGCGCCAACAGCAACGTTTCGGCAAATTACTCGCCGAACTGCTTGGCTGATTGGCTCTTCCCAAAACAGCTGCAAGGGCCTTACATTGGCACTTGTAGCGGTTTTGCGAGGGCCTGGGAAAAATCAGCGCTTCCCTAAACGCTGGTGATTTTTTAAACTGTTTAGTCCGCTCGCCCAACCGGGCAGCGCGCATCTTGCATTCGCTCCGAGGAATACCATGGCCCGCGTAACCGTTGAAGACTGCCTAGAACACGTGGATAACCGCTTTGAGCTGGTCATGCTCTCTACCAAGCGTGCCCGTCAACTGGCCACTGGCGGCAAAGAGCCCCTGGTCCAGTGGGAAAACGACAAGCCTACCGTTGTTGCCCTGCGCGAAATCGCTGAAGGCCTGATGAGCTACGAGTTCATCGCCGAGCAGGAAATCGTTCAAGACGAACCGCTGTTTGCAGCGTTCGAGGACGAGTCCAACGAGGCCGTCTAAGCCTATGCCTGGTCGACGTAGCACGGCGCGGAGTCAACGGCCGCGGCAGGAGTCAATCCTTTGCCGAGCATAGACGCCCTCGCCGATCGCTTATCGACCTACCTCGGCCCAGACCAGGTCAACCTGGTCCGCCGAGCGTATTTCTACGCCGAACAAGCCCACGACGGCCAACGCCGCCGCAGTGGCGAGGCGTATGTCACGCATCCTCTTGCGGTGGCAAATATTCTGGCCGACATGCACATGGACCATCAGAGCCTGATGGCCGCGATGCTGCATGACGTGATCGAAGACACCGGCATTGCCAAGGAAGCGCTCAGCGCGCAATTTGGCGAAACCGTGGCCGAACTGGTCGACGGGGTCAGCAAACTGACCCAGATGAACTTCGAGACCAAGGCCGAAGCCCAGGCAGAAAACTTCCAGAAGATGGCCATGGCCATGGCCCGCGACATCAGGGTAATCCTGGTCAAGCTGGCCGACCGGCTGCACAACATGCGCACGCTGGAAGTGCTTTCGGGCGAGAAGCGCCGGCGCATCGCCAAGGAAACCCTGGAAATCTACGCGCCCATCGCCAACCGGCTGGGCATGCACGCCATTCGCATCGAATTCGAAGACCTCGGCTTCAAGGCCATGCACCCGATGCGCTCGGCGCGTATCTACCAGGCGGTCAAGCGCGCTCGGGGCAACCGCAAGGAAATCGTCAACAAGATCGAAGAGTCGCTGAGCCACTGCCTGGCGATCGACGAAATCGAAGGCGAAGTCAGCGGGCGGCAGAAGCATATCTACGGCATCTACAAGAAGATGCGTGGCAAGCGCCGGGCCTTCAACGAGATCATGGACGTTTACGCGTTTCGGATCATCGTCGACAAGGTCGACACCTGCTATCGCGTGCTGGGCGCTGTACATAATTTGTACAAACCCCTGCCGGGTCGCTTCAAGGACTACATCGCGATTCCCAAGGCCAACGGCTATCAGTCGCTGCATACCACGCTGTTCGGTATGCATGGCGTGCCGATCGAGATCCAGATCCGCACCCGCGAAATGGAAGAGATGGCCAATAACGGCATCGCTGCCCATTGGCTGTACAAGTCCACCGGCGATGAGCAGCCCAAGGGCACCCACGCCCGCGCCCGCCAGTGGGTCAAAGGCGTGCTGGAAATGCAGCAACGTGCCGGCAACTCCCTGGAATTCATCGAAAGCGTGAAGATCGACCTGTTCCCGGACGAGGTCTATGTGTTCACGCCCAAAGGCCGGATCATGGAGCTGCCCAAGGGCTCCACGGCGGTTGACTTTGCCTACGCGGTGCACACCGACGTCGGCAACAGTTGCATTGCCTGCCGGATCAATCGGCGCCTGGCGCCGCTGTCCGAGCCGCTGCAAAGCGGCTCCACGGTCGAAATCGTCAGCGCACCCGGCGCACGCCCGAACCCGGCCTGGCTCAATTTTGTGGTCACCGGCAAAGCGCGGACACACATCCGCCACGCACTCAAACTGCAGCGCCGCTCCGAGTCGATCAGCCTTGGCGAACGCTTGCTGAACAAGGTGCTTAACGGTTTCGACAGTGCCCTGGACAAGATTCCTACAGAACGCGTGCAGGCAATGCTCCACGAGTATCGCCAGGAAACCATCGAAGACCTGCTGGAAGATATCGGCCTGGGCAACCGCATGGCCTATGTGGTCGCCCGTCGCCTGCTTGGCGAAGGCGAACAGCTGCCAAGCCCGGAAGGCCCGCTGGCGATTCGCGGCACCGAGGGCCTGGTGCTCAGCTACGCCAAGTGCTGCACGCCGATCCCGGGCGACCCGATTGTCGGCCACTTGTCGGCGGGCAAAGGCATGGTGGTGCACCTGGACAACTGCCGCAATATCACCGAAATCCGCCACAACCCGGAAAAATGCATCCAGCTCTCGTGGGCCAAGGATGTCACCGGCGAATTCAACGTCGAGCTGCGGGTCGAGCTGGAGCACCAGCGTGGCCTGATCGCCCTGCTGGCCAGCAGCGTCAACGCGGCCGACGGCAATATCGAAAAAATCAGCATGGACGAGCGCGATGGCCGCATCAGCGTGGTCCAGCTGGTGGTCAGCGTGCACGACCGCGTGCACCTGGCCCGCGTGATCAAGAAACTGCGCGCCTTGACCGGGGTCATCCGCATCACCCGTATGCGTGCATAACCCATCCATTACAAGGAGTCATACATGACCAAGACCGTTATCACCAGCGACAAGGCCCCGGCTGCCATCGGCACCTACTCCCAGGCAATCAAGGCCGGTAACACCGTCTACATGTCGGGCCAGATCCCGCTGGACCCAAAGACCATGGAACTGGTTGAAGGCTTCGAAGCACAAACCATACAGGTTTTCGAAAACCTCAAGTCGGTCGCCGAGGCCGCCGGTGGTTCGTTCAAGGACATCGTCAAACTGAACATCTTCCTCACCGACCTGAGCCACTTTGCCAAGGTCAACGAGATCATGGGCACGTACTTCGAACAGCCCTACCCAGCCCGCGCCGCCATCGGCGTTGCCGCCCTGCCAAAGGGCGCGCAGGTTGAGATGGACGCGATTCTGGTCATCGAGTAAAACACCCGGCGCAGCCCACACAGGCTGCGCCGACTTCGTTTCAGAAGGATTTCATCATGCGCAAAGCGCTTGTAGCCTCTTCGTTGCTCGCCCTGCTGCTCGGCGGCTGCGCCAGCAACCCTGCCGACCGGGACGTGAGCGGCACCTGGATCAACCAGGTCGCCATCAACGCGGCAGCGAAGGGCGGCCCTTTGCGTGAAGCCCTGCAGTCCTTTGGGCCGACCCTTGAATGGGAGGTCAACACCAAGGCTTCGCAGGCACGCTACTACAACGGTTTTGAAGTGGCTGAAGGCAAGTTGCTCGGCGAACAATCCGGCGCCTGGAGCGTGGACTTCTACGGCAGCTCTGCCACTGAACTCAAGCGCAAGGGCAAACAACTGCTGCAAGTGGCCAACGACAATGAGCCTGAACAGCTGTTTTCCCGCGCCAAAGACCCAGCCCCGGAAGGCGCACCCATCGGCGCCAATTTCGAGCGCGCGCTGTACGCGGCCTATATGGGAGGCGACTGGAAGATCACCGACGGCTTCGGTAACGGCGCCATCGTACAGTTCCAGGCTAACGGCAAGGTCGCAGGCCTGCCCAATGTTGATCAGTACTCGCTGTGCCTGGCGGGCGACTGCGCCTCAATGAGCGGCGGCTACGACAGCATCTGGCTGCAATTGAACGGCCAGGGCAACCCGTGGATCTTTACTCGCAAAGGCAAGCAGCTGGAAATCTTCCAGGCGATCAACACCGCCCAGGCGGACGAAGTGCCCTCATTTACACCGGGCCCTCGCCAATGGCTGCTTGAAAAGCAATAAACAGCCTCACCCGAATTCAAATGTGGGAGCGGGCTTGCTCGCGAATTCGTTGTATCAGAAACACATTCAGTGACTGACACTCCGCTTTCGCGAGCAAGCCCGCTCCCACATTTTTGGACTGCGTTTCAGCCTTTCAGGATCGCCGCGTAGCCTTCGCGATAAGTCGGGTAGGTCGGCACCCAACCCAGCGCCTTGATCCGCGCATTACTGCATTGCTTGCTGCCCGCGCGTCGCACACTGGCGTCTTCGGACCACTCGGTCACCCCCAGGTACTCGCGCAACCAGCCCACCACTTCGGCCAGTGGCGCGGGCGCATCGTCGACGCCGATGTAGACCTTGTCCAACGCACCGCCCTGCTCCACATGACGCAGCAAAAACGCCAGCAAACCCGCCGCATCATCTGCATGAATCCGGTTGCCATATAAAGGCGGCTCAACGGCCACACGATAGCCTTGTCGGACCTGGGTCAGGAGCCATTCGCGGCCTGGGCCATAAATGCCGGTCAGGCGCACAACGCTTGCCGGGATACCACTGGTGAGCGCCACGTGCTCAGCTTCGAGCATGACCTGGCCGGAATAACCCTTGGCGATGGTGTCGGAGTTTTCGTCGACCCACTCCCCGTTCTGCTGCCCATAGACGCTGCTGCTGGACACAAACAGTAGATGTTTAGGCGCCTGGCCATAATCGCCCAGCCATTCCAGCACATGCTTGAGCCCTTGCACGTACGCGGCGCGATAGCCGGCCTCGTCGTGGTCCGTGGCAGCGGCGCAGTACACCAGGTAATCCACCGCGCCGATCGGCCAGGTGTCGGGGCAATCCTTGTTGAACAGGTCACCGGCAATGCCGATCACCCCGCCGGGCAGGCGTGAAATATCACGCCTAAGGCCGTGAACCTCCCATTCGCAGGCAAGCAATTGGCTAGCCAGCCGACTACCCACATCGCCGCAACCGGCAATTACAACAGAAGGCGCAGACATCACAAAACTCCGTTCTCAAAGGTCTAGATTAGCCGTCACAGGTGACCAGCGGCCAGAAAAACGACAAATAAAGTTACTGTATTACTTCTGTTAACAAGAATTACTTGCAATAATAACGGCCCATTTGTCCTCGGCCCCCTGGGTCTGGAAGGACGATCACTCATTTTTTCTCTCAGGTCCGGCCAGCATGACACGTAATACAACCCCCGCTTCGCCAACCAAGCTTCACAGCCCTTCCCGCGCCTGGCGCGCGATTGCTGCGCTGCTGTTCAGCGTACTGCTGGCACCGACCGCCGCATTCGCTGACGCCAACGCACCGGCTACTGCGCCGGCTGCCACGCAAAGCACTGCGGCTCCAGCCGCTGCACCCGCAGCCACCGACCCGGCCCTGGCTGCAGACCCAGCCGCCCCCGCCGACGATACCGGCGTGGTACTGGAAGAAGACAACACCCTGGGCATGGCCCACGACCTGTCGCCATGGGGCATGTACCAGAACGCTGACGTCGTGGTGAAAGCGGTGATGATCGGCCTGGCCATCGCCTCGATCATCACCTGGACCATCTGGATCGCCAAGGGCTTCGAACTGCTGGGCGCCAAGCGTCGTCTGCGCAACGAGATCGTCCACCTGAAAAAGGCCACCACCCTCAAGGAAGCCAGCGAGACGGCAACCCGCAAGGGCACCCTGGCCAACACCCTGGTGCACGACGCGCTGGAAGAAATGCGCCTGTCGGCCAACACCCGCGAAAAAGAAGGCATCAAGGAGCGTGTAGCGTTCCGTCTTGAGCGCCTGGTCGCAGCCTGCGGCCGTAACATGAGCAGCGGCACCGGCGTGCTGGCAACCATCGGTTCCACCGCCCCCTTCGTCGGCCTGTTCGGTACCGTATGGGGCATCATGAACAGCTTCATCGGCATCGCCAAAACCCAGACCACCAACCTTGCCGTCGTTGCCCCCGGCATCGCCGAAGCCCTGCTGGCAACCGCCCTGGGCCTGGTTGCAGCGATTCCTGCGGTGGTGATCTACAACGTCTTCGCCCGTTCGATTGCCGGCTACAAGGCTCAGGTATCGGACGCGTCGGCGGAAGTCCTGCTGCTGGTCAGCCGCGACCTCGACCACCTGCCTACCGAGCGCAGCTCGCAACCGCACATGGTGAAAGTGGGGTAATCGGCCATGGGCCTGCATTTGAATCAAGGCGACGACGAACTCGTCGAGAACCACGAAATCAACGTCACGCCGTTCATCGACGTGATGCTGGTGCTGCTGATCATCTTCATGGTGGCGGCACCCTTGGCGACCGTGGACATCAAGGTCGACCTGCCCGCCTCCAGCGCCAAGCCGGCGCCACGGCCAGAGAAACCGATCTTCCTCAGCGTCAAGGCGGACCAACGCCTGTTCCTGGGCGAAGAAGAAGTCAAAGCTGAAACCCTGGGGCCGGTGCTGGACGCCAAGACCCAAGGCAAGAAAGACACGACGATCTTCTTCCAGGCTGACAAGGGCGTGGACTACGGTGACCTGATGAGCGTGATGGATGCCCTGCGGGCAGCCGGCTACCTCAAGGTAGGCCTGGTCGGACTCGAGACGGCAGCCAAAAAATGATCACGACGCGCCACAAACTGACGCGTTATGGCACCAGCCTCGCCGTCGTGCTGGGCGTGCATGCCGTCGCGATTGCCATCGCGCTCCATTGGTCGGCGCCGCGCACGGTGCAGTTGCCGCCGGCCGCCATGGTCATCGACCTGGCGCCGATGCCTGCGCCGCCGCCTCCGGCACCGCCCAAGGTCATAACGCCGCCACAACCGCCTGCACCGGTGGAAGAGTTGCCTTTGCCGAAACTGGCCGAGGCGCCCAAGCCAACGATCCAGGTGCCCAAGCCGGTCAAGCCCAAGCCAAAGCCGCAACCGCCCAAGCCTGTGGAGAAGAAGGTCGAGCCGCCCAAGGAGAAACCTTCCGAGGAGCCGCCGAGCGACGCCCCGCCAACCCAGGCGCCGGCTGAAAAATCGGCTCAACCGGTGCCAGGGCCATCGCCACAACAGATCGCTGCCAAAGCGTCCTGGGAAGGTTCGCTGCTCGCGCACCTGCAGAAGTACAAGAAGTACCCGCCAGGCGCCCAGGCCCGTGGCAAGGAAGGCTTGAACCGCCTCAAGTTCGTGGTGGATGCCGACGGTAACGTGCTGTCCTACGAGTTGGTGGGCCGCTCCGGCAACGCTGACCTGGACCGCGCCACCCTGGACATGATCCGTCGTGCCCAGCCGCTGCCCAAGCCGCCGAGCGATATGCTCAAAGGCGGCAGCATCGAGATCGTTGCACCGTTCGTGTACAACATCGAGAAGCGTCGCCGGTAAAGGCACAGAGTAACTAATGTGGGAGGAGGCTTGCTCCCGATGGCGGTGTGTCAGTCAAGGAAAGTCGACTGATCTACCGCTATCGGGGGTAAGCCCCCTCCCACATTTGGTTTCATCGCAGCCGAAAAATCCCGTCTATTCCCCGCTCAATCCCCACCAAAGTTCTGATAACGTGCGTCTATCGATTGCAGCCGGTATGCTTGGCCCGCAACCTCATGGACGCCCGCTATGACTCTTACAGAATTACGCTACATCGTTACCCTCGCCCAAGAGCAGCACTTCGGCCACGCGGCCGAGCGTTGCCACGTCAGCCAGCCGACGCTGTCGGTGGGCGTGAAAAAGCTTGAAGACGAACTCGGTGTGCTGATTTTCGAGCGCAGCAAAAGCGCCGTGCGCCTCACCCCAGTGGGCGAAGGCATTGTTGCCCAGGCCCAGAAGGTACTGGAACAAGCCCAAAGCATTCGCGAACTGGCCCAGGCCGGCAAGAACCAGCTGACCGCACCGCTGAAAGTAGGCGCGATCTACACCGTCGGCCCGTACCTGTTCCCGCACCTGATCCCGCAACTGCACCGCGTCGCGCCGCAGATGCCGCTGTATATTGAAGAAAACTTCACCCACGTATTGCGCGACAAACTGCGCAACGGCGAGCTGGACGCGATCATCATCGCTCTGCCGTTCAATGAAGCGGATGTGCTGACCCTGCCGCTCTACGACGAGCCGTTCTACGTACTGATGCCGGCCTCCCACCCGTGGACGCAGAAAGACACCATCGACGCTGGCCTGCTCAACGACAAGAGCCTGCTGCTGCTCGGCGAAGGCCACTGCTTCCGCGACCAGGTGCTGGAAGCCTGCCCGACCCTGACCAAGGGCAACGACGGCGCCAAGCACACCACCGTGGAATCCAGCTCGCTGGAAACCATTCGCCACATGGTTGCCTCCGGCCTGGGCATTTCGATCCTGCCGCTGTCGGCAGTCGACAGCCATCACTACGCCCCCGGCGTGATCGAAGTGCGCCCACTCACGCCGCCGGTGCCGTTCCGCACGGTGGCAATCGCCTGGCGTGCGAGCTTCCCGCGACCAAAAGCCATTGAGATCCTCGCCGACTCGATCCGCCTGTGCTCGGTGGCCAAGCCGCCTGCTGCGAGCTGATCAACGGTATGACTGAGCTGTCACAGGTGTCGGTCACCGCACTCAAGGGTGTCGGTGAAGCCATGGCCGAAAAGCTGGCCAAGGTCGGCCTGGAAAACCTCCAGGACGTGCTGTTCCACCTGCCCCTGCGCTATCAGGACCGCACTCGCGTGGTGCCCATCGGCCAGTTGCGCCCCGGGCAGGACGCGGTGGTCGAAGGCACCGTCAGCGGTGCCGACGTGGTCATGGGTAAGCGCCGCAGTTTAGTCGTGCGCCTGCAGGACGGCACCGGCGGCCTGAGCCTGCGCTTCTACCATTTCAGCAACGCGCAGAAGGACGGCCTCAAGCGCGGCACGCGCGTACGCTGCTACGGCGAAGCACGCCCCGGCGCCTCCGGCCTGGAGATCTACCACCCGGAATACCGCGCCATCACCGGCGACGAACCGCCACCGGTCGACACCACGCTAACGCCCATCTACCCGCTCACCGAAGGCCTGACCCAGCAGCGCTTGCGCCAATTGTGCATGCAGACCCTGACCATGCTCGGCCCCAAGAGCCTGCCCGACTGGCTGCCGCTGGAACTGGCCCGCGATTATCAACTGGCGCCGCTGGACGATGCGATTCGCTACCTGCATCACCCACCCGCCGACGCCGATGTCGACGAACTGGCCCTCGGTCACCATTGGGCCCAGCATCGCCTGGCCTTCGAAGAACTGCTGACTCACCAATTGTCCCAGCAACGGCTGCGCGAGAGCATGCGCTCCCTGCGCGCGCCCGCCATGCCCAAGGCCACGCGCCTGCCTGCGCAATACCTGGCCAACCTCGGCTTTGCGCCGACCGGTGCCCAGCAGCGGGTCGGCAATGAAATCGCCTACGACCTGAGCCAGAAGGAGCCCATGCTGCGCCTGATCCAGGGCGACGTGGGCGCGGGCAAAACCGTGGTCGCCGCCCTCGCCGCCCTGCAGGCGCTGGAAGCCGGTTATCAAGTGGCACTGATGGCTCCCACCGAGATCCTTGCCGAGCAGCACTTCATCACGTTCAAGCGCTGGCTTGAACCGCTGGGCCTGGAAGTGGCGTGGCTGGCCGGCAAGCTCAAGGGCAAGAACCGCGCAACCGCGCTGGAACAGATCGCCGCCGGCGCCCCGATGGTGGTGGGCACCCACGCACTGTTTCAGGACGAAGTGAAGTTTAAAAACCTGGCCCTGGTGATCATCGACGAACAACACCGTTTCGGCGTGCAACAGCGCCTGGCCCTGCGCCAAAAGGGCGTGGGTGGCCGCATGAACCCGCACCAACTGATCATGACCGCCACGCCGATCCCGCGCACGCTGGCCATGAGCGCCTACGCCGACCTCGACACCTCGATCCTCGATGAGCTGCCGCCCGGCCGTACCCCGGTCAACACCGTGCTGGTCACCGACACGCGTCGCGTCGAAGTGATCGAGCGCGTGCGTGGCGCCTGTGCCGAAGGTCGCCAGGCCTACTGGGTGTGCACGCTGATCGAAGAATCCGAAGAGCTGACCTGCCAGGCCGCCGAAACCACCTATGAAGACCTCACCAGCGCCTTGGGCGAACTCAAGGTCGGGTTGATCCACGGGCGCATGAAACCGGTGGAAAAAGCCGCGGTCATGGCCGAGTTCAAGGCTGGTAACCTGCAGCTACTGGTCGCCACCACCGTGATCGAGGTGGGCGTGGACGTGCCCAACGCCAGCCTGATGATCATCGAGAACCCCGAACGCCTGGGCCTGGCCCAACTGCACCAGTTGCGCGGCCGGGTCGGCCGGGGCAGCGCGGCCAGCCACTGTGTGCTGCTCTACCATCCGCCGCTTTCACAGATCGGCCGCCAGCGCCTGGGCATCATGCGCGAAACCAACGACGGTTTTGTCATCGCCGAAAAAGACCTCGAACTGCGCGGCCCCGGTGAAATGCTCGGCACGCGCCAGACCGGCCTGCTGCAATTCAAAGTGGCCGACCTGATGCGCGACGCCGACCTGCTGCCCGCCGTGCGCGATGCGGCGCAAGCCCTGCTGGAGCGCTGGCCGGAGCATGTCAGCCCGTTGCTTGATCGCTGGCTGCGACATGGGCAGCAATACGGCCAAGTGTGACGCCTGACGCACTTATCCGACCTACAGTTGTATCAAGCTGGTTATACTTCGGTGACTGTAAGAAATTGGATCAGGCCATGTCAGAAGTTGCCCTCGCCACAGCCCCACTGACCGCCCCGCCGGTCATTCGGGCTCTGCTCGCAAAACTCGCCATCAGCTATACGGAAGTTGCCGAACATCCGGGCCTGAATCCAGCGCAAAAGGTCCAGGCCGTGTTGTTGGAGGACGCGGTGGGCGCACTGATGGTGCTGTTCCCGCAAAACCAGCTGCTTGACCTCAACCGCCTCGCCGAACTCACTGGCCGCCGCCTCATCGCCGTGTCGCCGGAACGCATCGCGCGCATGCTGGGCAAGCATGACCTGAGCCTGTTGCCGGGCCTGCCGCCGCTCACCAGTTCGCCATGCCTGTACGATGGCAGCCTGCTCGATGAGCCGTGCCTGTTGGTGCATTCGGGCGAAGCCGGGCTGCTGCTGGAAATCAGCAGCGACGACTTCAAGACCATGCTCACCAAAGCCAGCGCCGCGCACTTGGGCGAGCCGCTGAGCAATATCCGGCCCAATCTCGACCGCCCCAATGATGACCGCGAGGAAATCACCCAGGCGATGCAGGCCTTCACCGCACGCCGTATCCAGCAGCGCCTGGAAGCGACTATCGAGATTCCACCGCTGGCCGACACCGCGCAGAAAATCATCAAGCTGCGCGTAGACCCAAACGCCACTATCGATGACATCACTGGCGTAGTGGAAACCGACCCGGCCCTGGCCGCGCAGGTGGTGAGTTGGGCCGCGTCGCCGTACTACGCGTCACCCGGCAAGATCCGTTCGGTAGAAGACGCCATCGTGCGCGTGCTCGGCTTCGACCTGGTGATCAACCTGGCACTGGGCCTGGCCCTGGGCAAAACCTTGAGCCTGCCCAAGGACAACCCCCACCAGGCCACGCCGTACTGGCACCAGTCGATCTACACCGCCGCCGTCATCGAAGGCCTGACCCGCGCCATGCCGCGCGCCCAGCGCCCGGAAGCCGGGCTGACCTACCTGGCTGGCCTGCTGCACAACTTCGGTTATCTGCTGCTGGCGCATGTGTTCCCGCCGCACTTCTCGCTGATCTGCCGACACCTGGAGGTCAACCCGCACCTGTGCCACAGCTACGTCGAGCAGCACTTGCTGGGCATCAGCCGCGAGCAGATCGGCGCCTGGCTGATGCGCTACTGGGACATGCCGGACGAACTGTCCACCGCCCTGCGCTTCCAGCACGACCCAAGCTACGATGGCCAATACGCTGAATACCCGAACCTGGTGTGCCTGGCCGTGCGCTTGTTGCGCAGCCGGGGGATTGGTTCCGGGCCGGATGAGGCGATCCCGGATGCGCTGCTTGAGCGCCTGGGATTGAGCCGGGACAAGGCGGAGGAAGTGGTTGGCAAGGTGTTGGATGCTGAGGTGCTGTTGCGCGAGTTGGCGTCGCAGTTCAGCCAGGGCTGAATCTGGGGCCTGTCAGATAGCTATCGGGGGCAAGTCGAATCGTCGCACCGCCCCTCCCACACTGGCGGTGTTCACAGCCCCATACTTGGCTGTGTTCACAGATCAAAATGTGGGAGGGGCGGTGCGACGATTCGACTTGCCCCCGATGAATCCAACTCGGTCTTACTGAAAAGCCTCAGCCCTTCTTTTTCTTGGGCTTCAAATACTTGGTCAGCCCCTGAAACCAGATCACCAGGGCCGGGTTGCCCTTGATCTGGATCGACTTGTCCTGAATCCCCGTCATGAACGCCAGTTGCTTGTTCTTCGCCTGCATCGTGGCGAAGCCGTAGGCGGCATCCTTGAACGCGATGGCAAATGCCGGCGCCGGGTGAACACCCGAGCGGCTGGTGATGCGTTGGTCTTTGACGATGAAGTGACGGGCAACCTTGCCGTCGAGGGTCTGCAACTGGAACGCCAGGTCTTTGTCACCCAACTGTTGCTGGAAGGCAGGATTGGTGCGGCTGGCTTTGCCCATCATCAAGCCCAGCACCCACAGCAGAAGACGAAATTTCATGCACACGGCCTCGGTGTAATTATTGAGTGGCCGCAGCAGTGTAACGATTTGTCGGCGCAACGCCACCGATCTCGTGCTTTAGCAGGAGATCGGTAAGCGTTTAACGCTTATAGCAACACGTTACTTAAACGTTTGGGCACGGCACCGGCGCCCAGTCGGCCAGGTTTGGATCGCGGCAAGTGCCTTCGATCTGCGCTTTACCGGCGCTGGCCACCTGCTTGCTCTCAGCTTGCTTGGCCTGCACGGTCTGGATACTCTTCTCGGTAGTGACCGCTTCTTGTGGCACCACGGGCAGCACTTTCTTTTTCGCCGGTTTGACGGCTTTCTTGCCTTTGGCCGGCGGCGTCACCGGTGTGGTGTCGGCAGTGGCCACGGTGACGACGTCGGTGCGCTGGACGCCGACCTGTTGCAGGTCCTTCTCGTAAGCCTGGGTGTAGTTGTTCAGGTCTTCACTGGCTTTGCCGTTGACCGCAACGATCAGGTCATTGGATTCCTTGAGGCCCGAGACGATTTCCGCCAGGCGCTTGCGACCTTCGGTGTCGTTGACGGTCTTGGCCTTGCGGTCGGCCACCAGCTTGGTGAATGCGCTCTGGTAGCACTGCTGCGACGCCTTGGCGTAGGCGGTGCTGCGGTCGATGTCGGAAGCGCTTTTGTTGAAATCGGTGGAGTACGACGCGATGCGCTGGTTGTCATCGCTGATCTGCTTTTGACGCTCGGTGTAGTAACCCGCCGCGCCGCCGGCCAGGGCGCCACCCGCCGCACCGATGGCAGCGTTACGGCCGCGCTTTTCGGAATCGCCGGTCAGGGCGCCCAGCAATGCACCGCCGGCAGCGCCGATGGCTGCGCCGGTCACGACCGACTTGGTCATGTCCGAATCGGTGGCACGCAGGTGCTGCACCGGTTCGTAGCAGTTGGGGTAGTACTCGACCTTGGTGCTGGACGCGACCTTGGAGGCCGGCGATGTGGCGCAACCGGTCAGTACGGTGCTGAAGCCAGCGGCAATCAGCAACAAATGACGCTTGGAAACCGCCTTACGGGAAAAAAGCATAAGTTGTGTTCTCTTCTAAGTTTGACTTGCCCAGCACGGCACCCGCCGCCTGAGTCCCTTCCAAGCTCGCCATACAGCCAGCGATCATCGCTGACCGCTCGCTGCGAGCAATTCCTTCAAGATCGCCGCCGGGTCGGCCCGCTGTTGTTTGCGGTAGTTGCCGACATGACGAACGAACAGTGTTGCACGCGTCACCAGGCTCTTGCCGAGCACTGGCTTGCGATCCAACTCTTCCTTGATTCGTTGAAACTGCGCCTGGATCACCGCATCGGTGTAGCGCGTGCCGGTGGCCAGGTTGTCGATGTAGATCGCCACCGCGCCATCCAGCGCGCTGCGGCCATTGGTGATGGCCATGTCAAACAGCTGCGCGCTGGCCTCGTCCTTGTTGTCCAGGGACTGCTGGCGACTCTTCTGCAGGTTGGCCAGGCGGATGTTGTAGTTGGCGATGGTTTCAGCCACCAGCGCCGCCGACTGAATCAGGTTGCCCGCCGCTTCTTCGCGTTGCTGGGCGATCAGCGAGACGTTGCGCTTGAGCTCTTCGTTGACCAGCCCCAGCTCGGCTTGCAGCTTGGGGTCGGCGCTGGCGGCGATGATGCTGTCCAGGCGCTTGGTAGGGTCCTGGGCGTCGTCGATGGCGTCGGTCAGTGACGCCAGGCGGCCTTCTTTCTGCCACTGCGCGAACAGCTCCTTGTAACGCGAACGCGGCGCCGACAACGCGCCAATCGCCACACGGAACCCGGTGGTCTCGTTGCTTTGTTCGGTGCCGTCAGCGGCGAACAGCGGGTACTCGCGGCGCATGCCGGTGAACAGCGTGCCCTCGCCTTCCAGGTAGTTACCGCCCTTGACCACAAAGCCGCCGTAGGTGCCCTGGCGACGCCCGGCGTGTACCAGTTGGAAGGACTCCTGGACCATCTCGGCCGCGTTGCCGATCACATCGAACAGGCCGATCGGGTTGGGCAATTTGGTGCCGATGGGCATCAGCCGTGCGGCCTGGCCAGTGCCGCCGGCCACTTGGTTGAACACGGCGTAATCGCCGAGCGGGCCGTCGCTGTCACTGCCTTCGACGCGGCGGGGGAACAGGCGCCCTTCCAGGTCCTGGCGGCTGATCGCATGGCCACCGCGTGCGGCGAATTCCCACTCGACCTCGGTGGGCAGGCGCACAAAGCCCAGGCCGCCGTCGTCCGCCGACGAGCCGCGCCCGCTGACCGGCAGCAAGTCGCGGTGGTATTTCATCAGCCAGGCGCTGTACACCGCCGAGAAGCGCTCTGCTTCAAAGCGCGACAGCTTGACCTTGGGCAAGCGCCCGGCCATGCCGGTCGGCGCATCACATGCAGGCGCGGGCTCACCACTGGCCAGCGACTGCGCCTGGGACATCACCTGGGCGTATTGTCGCGCGGTCACTTCGTACTTGCCGATGAAGTACAGCATGGGCTTGAGCGGGGTCTTGGCGTCGGTCTTGGGCATCAACGGCGCGATGACTGTGTTCCACGCCTTGGGCAGGTCCTTGAGGGTGAACTGGCCGTTGATGAAGTCGCGGCGGTAGCCGGAAATAAACGATTGCTGGTAGCCCGCCTCGCCTTCAGCGAAGGGGTAGCCGAGGCTGATCTCGCGGTCATCCAGGGTGCCCTGGGCCAGCACGTAGGCGTAGCGGAACACCATATTGCCTTCGCACGGCAGCGGCAGGCTGACGTCGCCGGTCAACGGCTTGGGGTTGTCGAGCTTGTCACTCGCGTCATCGGCCCAGGCCAGCGAGGCCACGGTCAGCGCCACGACGGCGCCCAGTAACTTATACATCTCTGATTCCTTCAGAAGCCTGGATACGCGCCACTCGCCAACCACCACAGGCCGCCGCCACGGCGCTGACGCCGAGGACTGCAACCAGGGCCAGGCCATAGTGACGCGCCAAGAGGTGGCTGGCGTGTTCGCCTGGCACCTGCACAAATAGCTTATTCAACGCTGCCTCAGCCAGGCCATACAGCCCGGCACTGAGCACGGCGGCAAACCCTGCGCTGTACAGCGCCTGCAGCACCACAAAGAGCAACAGCCCGCCGGTGGAAAACCCCAACAGGCGCAGCACCGACAATTCCCGACGCTTGCGCGCCACCGCGGCCAGCGCACCGGCGAAGATCGCCGCAAAAGCGCCCGCCAACGCCAACCCGGCGATGATCCAGAACACCAGCGACAGGTTGCGGTTCAATGACTGCACCTGCGCGATGGTGTTCGCCTGGGTCGACACCAACAGGTTCTGCCCGGCGAAATACGCCCGCAGCGGTTCCACATCGGCGAGGTTACGGGCATACAAGCGAAACGCCGGATACACCCGCTGCTCACTCACGCCCACCGCATCGCCTGCCCAACCCAACGCCGGTACCGCTCGGCCATCGCGGTAATCTTCGGCCGCTTCCAGCAATCGCAAATCAGCCAGTAAGCCGTCGCGGGCAAAGGCCTCCAGCGGCAACACCGCCAGCACCTGGAGCCGCGTGCGGTGGGCCTCGACGCGCCCCGCCACCTGCCGCGCAAAGCTGGCCTCCAGCCAATCGCCGGGCCGCGCCGCGAGCTTCTCGGCGGCGGTGTGGCTCAGCACGATCTGGTCCAGCCCTGTGGGCACTGGCAAGCTGCCCAGCAACGGGTCACCCGGCGCGGTCGGGAGCATTTCCAACACCAATGCGCCCACCTGCGCCGTGGCCGCAATCTGCCGCGTGCGCGGTAACGCAAAGGCCACATCGCTGCGCTGACCGAGCTGCTCGACAAATACGCTGCTGAATCGACCACCGCCCAACGGAATAATTTCACGGGTGGCGGGGTCGCTCTCCAAACGTTCGGTCAAACTGCTGACCAGTCCAAATTTCAGGCCGAATAACACCAGCAACGGCGCGATCACCGCCACCAGTGCCAGCACCGAGCAGGCCGACAGCCAAGCGTCAGTGCGGTAATCCTGCCAGGCCAGGGACGCCACCAGAGGGATACGCATCAGCACGCCTCCCCGAGCGTCGCGGTGACGCCGCCGTCGGTGTCGCGACGGCAACTGATGCGCCGCACCTGCAAGCCACTGGCGCGGGCCAAGGGTTCGTCATGGGTGGCGATCACACAGGCGGCGCGGTGCTCGCGGGCCTGGGCCAGCAAGGCGTGCATCACGCGTTCGGCGTTGAGCGGGTCGAGGGACGCGGTGGGCTCATCCGCCAGCACCAGTTGCGGTGCATGGGCCAGGGCGCGGGCGCAGCTCACACGCTGGCGCTGGCCCACCGACAGGGCTGCCGGTTTCTTCGCCAACTGATCGCTGATCTCCAACTGTTCGGCCAGGCGCAACACGCTGCCGTCATCCTTCAAGCCCAGCAGTTGCCGGGACAGCGCGATGTTGCTGCGCACGTCGAGAAAGCCCAGCAAGCCACCGGTTTGCAGCACGTAGCCCAAGTGCCGGCGGCGCAGGTCGGCCAAGGCGGTCTGCTTGTCGGCCCGCCAAAGACTGCCGATATCGATCTGATTGAATTCGAACCTGCCCACCGGGTCCGGCGCCAATACCAGCGCCAACAAATCCAGCAGTGTGCTTTTGCCGCAACCACTGGGCCCGACAATCGCCACGTGTTCACCCGCGTGCAGCTGCAAGGCTGGAACCACCAGGCTATAGCGCTGGCTGCCGACGCCCCGGCTTTTATGCACTGCGCTCAGGTTCAGCATCACGGCAACGTCGACAATGGCACGCGGTACAACGCATCGCCCGGCTCGGCATCGCCGAAACGGACCCAGTTGGCCAGGTCGTTGTGGAAGGTTTCGTAGAGGCGGATTTTGGAATCCAGCTCATCGATAAAGTCCTCCTGCTCGGCCACGCTCAAGGACAACCACAAGTCCTGGGTCATGTTCAGCGACTTGCTGCGGTACGGCAGGCCTTCCAGGTACTCACCGAGAATACCGCCGGCGGCCAGGTTGCCGCCCTTGCGCAAGGCTTGCGGGTCGCGGCTCATATACGCCGAGGCGCTGGCGATTTCCTGGAAGAAGTCCTTGGGAGAGGTCTGGGTTTTACGTGCGGCATCGACGATCAGCTTCAGCGACTGCTGCAAATCGTTGAGCTGCAACTTGGTCAGCATCACACACACCTGAAACGCCGGCAGCGCCGGGTTGGTGAGGTCGCGGTCGGCGGTCCAGGCGCTGACCAGTTGCGGCGCCTGGCTCGCGGCTTTGCGACCGAGGAAGTCCATGTGCATGGCGTAGCCGACTGCCGCAGACTTGTCCGCCAGGCTCGGCGCGGCGCTCAACAACGGCACCGGCTGCGGCGTGTTGCTGCGCACCTGGTGCACGAGGTTGGCGAACACGCTGCCAATCTCATCCACACGCTCGCCCAACTTGCGCACGTCGCCCCCAGGCACTGGCGTGTACAGGTCAGCGATCTGCGGGTTGGCGTCGGCGGTGAGGATGCGGTACTGGCTTTCGGCGCCGGCGTGGGTTTTCTTGCCGACGTCGGTGCGCAGGTGCAGGGCATATATCTTGATCTGCTTGCCCAGTGCGGCCTGGCGCACTTCGGCCTCGTTCATCTGGGTGGCGGCGAACGGGTCGTTCTTGCGCAGCGCGCCGGCATCGGTGACCAGCAGGATGATGCGCCCGCCATAACCGGACCAGTCCATGCCATCCACGGCCTGCATCACCCCGGCAAACGCGTCTTCGTTGAACGAATGGCTGGAGACGGTCGAGGCCTTGACCTGCCGCGCCATGTCGAGGAAGCGTTGCGGGTCGCGGCCTTGGTCGAGGGTGATCAGGGTCTTGGCCACGTAGTCCAGGCCGGGGGTTTTCTTGATGCTGCTGCGAAAGCCGACCATGCCGAAACTGACGCTGTCCAACTCGCCGCGCTCGGCGATGCGGGTTTGCAGCTCGTGCACCACGTCGCGGATCTGGTCGATATAGGGCTGCATGGAAACCGTGGTGTCCACCACCAGCACCACCGCCGTACGGAAAGCGTCGGCGTTCGCGTTGAGGACTCGGGCAGCCGGCTTGGCCGCCGCACTGCCTGGGTCGATGGACGCGACATTGAGTAACTGCACCGGCTGGCCGTTTTCGTCGAAGCTCTCTTTGGAATCGAAGATCGGCAACAGGTAGAACTGGTTCTGCGGCACCGCGCTGGCGGTCGGTTCCAGGGCCAGGATCTGGCTGTTGTCTTCGCTGTTTTTCTGCGCCTTGGCCAGCACGCTTTTAGCGGCGGCCGGGTCAGCGAGCAGCTTCTCCACTTCGCCCGGTTGGCGCAGGAACATCACCGGCGCACGGCCAGAACGTTCGGTGAACTTGAGCACCAGGCTTTGCTTCCAGTCGCTGACCTGAGAGGCCGGCAACCAACCATCGCTGCGACCATCGGTGGCGGCGCCGACACGCACCCAGGGGCTGCCGTCGACCTCTTTGCGTTGGTACACGTAAAGCACCGAAAACGCCGGTAGCCCCTCGGCGGATGCACCGCCGGCATCGTGAGAAAGTTTGGCGCCCGGCTTGCTGAGGACACGCTGGAACAGGGTTTTCTTGCCCGCCATCAGCAACGGCCGTTGACCGCCATCCGCTTGGGCCACCGCTGCGGGGGGCGCTGCCGCGGGCGCCGCCTCGGGCACTACGGCAGCAGGCGGCGTGGCAGGCTCATCACTGGCGCTCAACCACCAATAACTCGCGCCACCGATGGCCAACGCGACAGCCACCGCAACCGCCGCCAGGGCCAATACCGGGCCGCGACGCTGTTCGGACACGGCGTTGTGTTGAGTCGGCGTCACCACCGGTTGACGCACCGGCTCGGGCTTGGCCGTCGGAATCTCAATGGAGTGCGGGGTGATGCCCGCCAAGTCAAGGCTCATTGGAATCGGCAGCGGCCGCACCAGCGTGGCCTCCAGCGGCTCGGTCGGCAGGTTATCCAACGCCAGCAGCAACGCCGCCGCATCCGGGAAACGTTCCGCCGGGTCCTTGGCCAACAGCTTGCGCAGCACACCCTGATAACGCCCGTGATGCACCGGCAACTCCGGCAGCGGCTCGGTCAGGTGCGCCAACGCCGTGGACAGCGCATCCGTGCCGTTATACGGCAGTTTGCCGACGAGGATTTCATACAGCACCACGCCCAGCGCGTAGAGATCGGCGCGGCCATCGATCTCCTGGCCCCGCGCCTGTTCCGGGCTCATGTAGCTCGGCGTGCCCACGGCGAAACCGGCCTGGGTGAACTGCGTGCGGTCGTCCAGGGACTTGGCGATACCAAAGTCCGACAGCACTGCCGTGCCGTCGGCGCGGAACAGAATGTTGGCCGGCTTGACGTCGCGGTGCACCAGCCCTTGGGCATGGGCATAGCCCAGCGCCGAAGCAATCTGGCGGATCAGCGTCACGCCCTGCTCCGGCGTCAGCCCGGCGGCGATGCGCTCCTTGAGCGTGCCATTGGGCAGGTATTCCATGGCCATGTAATACAGCTCACCGACATTGCCGATGTCATGGATCGTCACCGTGTGCGGGTGCGACAAGCGCGCCAGGGTCTTGCCCTCGCGCAGGAAGCGCTCGCAGAAGCTCGGGTCCGCCGCCAGCGCGGCCGCCATCACCTTCAACGCGACCTTGCGCTCCAGCGAACGCTGGGTCGCCAGGTACACGCTGGCCATGGCGCCTTCGCCGATTTCGCCTTCGATGTCATAGCCCGGAATCAGGATGTTCATGCCGATACCTTCACGACAATGGCGGTGATGTTGTCCGGTGCGCCGCGGTTGAGCCCCAGGTGCACGAGGCTGCGTACGATTTCATCCGGCGCGTCATGGCTGAGCACGTCGCGGATTTCATGGTCTTCGACGGTTTTGTTGAGGCCATCGCTGCACAGCAGGTAGCTGTCGCCGGGCGCGATCAACAGGTCGACCACCGCCAGTTCCAGTTGCGCCTCCACGCCAATCGCACGGGTGACGATATTGGCGCGCGGGTGCACGCGGGCATCGGCCTCGCTGAGCAGGCCGCTGTCTTGCAGGTCTTGCACGTAGCTATGGTCGCGGGAGATGCCTTCGAGCACGCCGTCACGCAGGCGGTACAGGCGGCTGTCGCCGGCCCACAGGCACACGCCGCGCAAGCCACGCGCCGCCAACACCACCACGGTGCTGCCCATCATGGTCACGCCACGGTTAGCGGTTTCTTCACGTACGGCCGTGTTGATGCGGATCAGGTCGTTGCGCAGCGCCGCCGAGTATTCATCCAGGGAACGTCCCACCGGCACGCTGCGCAGGCTGTCGACGATCAGGCTGCTGACGTAGTCGCCCGCCGCATGCCCGCCCATGCCGTCGGCGACCACCCACAGGCGGTTCTCCGGCAGGTCCAGGCACGCGTCTTCATTGACCTGGCGCACCATGCCCACATGGCTTTTGCTCGCGGATTTATACGTCGACCCCATCTACACCACACCTTCTTGTCCGAGCAAAAACTGCGCAAAATCACCGGTGGCAGGCAGGCCCTGGCACCGCAATAAACCGGGGGAAATCGTCTGCGAACCACGCCCCCACCACAGGCTGGCACCGTCGCAGGCCTGCTCGGCCAGCGCAGTCATGCGCTGATGCGGCACGCTGGCCGCCACGCGTTGCAGGCCGGCGAAACGGCTGTCCACCGCACGGGGCTCACTCGCCGGCACACCGAGCGTGTCGACGCCAGCGCTGAAGCTTTCGAAGGTAGCGCCGGTATCCAGGGTGCTCAGCAACAGCTCTTCAGCCTGCTCGAACCACGCGTCCGGCCCGCCCACCAGGGAGGCGGGATTGGTGTCGTGATCGAGCAACGCCACCACCGCCAGCGGAAAATACCGCCCGACCCGGTCAATACTCGGCATCACCACGCCCGCCGCCGCGTCCGGCCCGCACACACCCGGCGCCAGCACGAAGCGCCACAACGGGCTGACCAGGTAGACGTTAAGCCACTCGGCACCGAGGCTGTTCTGGCTGGCCAGCAGGCCCGCCGCCAGCCAGCTGTCCCAGGGGCCGACAAAACTCTGGGGCAAGGCGCGGCTGACAAAATCCCCGCGGCTGGCCAGCTTGCCGTAGAAACCCAGGGTGCTCATAGCCGCTCCGGTAGGCTGAAGCCACTGAGCACGCGGCTCTTGAATGGGTTGAAGGCGCTGTTGGCGCGCAACTCGTAGGCAATGCTCGCACCGTCGACCCGCAGACGCAGGTTGAAGCGGTCCGGCGAGTTGCCGGCGGTGAGGTCCGACTGTTCCAGCAGGCGGAACCAGGCCCACGGACCGTCCAGCGTCACGCCGGAACGGCCACTGGCCGCCGGCGGCATGATGGAAATGCGCACCACGCCAATGCTGCCGGGATTCGGCCATTGCATCGCGACCGGGCGGCTTGGGCCGTGGTCGTAGCTCAGTTGCTGGCCGTCGAGGTCGAGCAAGAACTGGGTGATGGTCGGGTCCATCGACACCGGCTTGAGTTCAAAACGCACGATGGGCTGGGTGCCACCGGATCTGAAGAACGCGTCACGAATAGCCGCGGCACGCTGAAAGGTTTGCAGCACGCCAGGGCCGATGCCGAGCTTCTGCGCGGCACCCGGCTGCCAGCGCCAGGTCTGGGTGGAGGTGTCCACGTAGGGCTGCAGGTACTTGCGGAAGTAGTTGTCCATCACGCCGCCCACGCCGAAAAACTGGCCGAAGTCATCCAGCGTCGCGTCCCGCGCACTGCCCGGCGACATCGGGTAGCGCCCCGCCAGCGACTGGCGGTACACATTGACCACTTCGCTGACCCAGGCCGCATTCAGCTGGTTACGCACCCCGCCCATCATGCTGTTGGTGGTGGAGTTGACCACCGACTTGACCATGCCCTGCACCAACGGCGGCTGGCGCTCGGCATTCAGGCTAACGCGCGTGGCCGCAGCCGCAGCCTGGTTCTTGGCCTCGCCAAGCAAGGCATCGCCACTGGCGCCGACCATGGCGCTGACCTGCACATACAGCGCGTTCATGTCTGCCAGCAGGCCGTCGATGGCTGCCGGGTCGCCTTCGTTTTTGCTGACGATGCTGTTGAGTTCGGCAAAGTGCGCGGTCACCGGGTCGTCCGCCGCCTGGGGTGCGTTGGCAGTCGGTTGCTCCTGGCCGAGCAGGCTGCCGAGGCGCTCCTTGAGCTTGTCGACGCCGCCTTCAACCGGCGCGCCTTGGGCGGCCAATTGGCGTTCTTCGGCTTGCAGGTCGGTTTCCTTGGCCACCGCCACCAGCAGTTTTTTCAGCGGTGAAGTCGGGCCGGAAATCACCCGCAGCACATCGGCCGCCTGGGCCACGCTGGTGATCGGCACAAAGTCGATGTCCGCCAGCAACGCATCCCACTGGCGTTGGTAATCCTGGAAATACAGCCGCCGCACATCGGCGGCCAGGCTCGCCACGTTCTGCTGATCGGCCTGCTCATGGCCCAGCACCCATTGCTCTTCAGCGAGGGTGCCAGTCTGGTTCAGGCTGCTCAGCAGGAACGCCTGGCGGTAGCCCTTGGCCGTGAAGAAGCCACTCAGCGGCTCGCCCAGCGGCTTGCCGCTCTTGCGGCTGAACACCAGCGCAGCGTCCCGGCCGGCGGCTTCGTTGAGACGAAAGTCCGGGATGCCTTGTGGCAGTTTCTGGCGCTTGACCCGGTCATACACGCGCTGGGCCACCGGCAGTTGCTGCAGCTGGCGACGCAGGTCGTCGATCAGACGCGGATCGAGGCGCGCACTCGGTGGGTGGCGGTCGAACAACGCCTGCAAGTGCCCGGTCAACGCCTGGCGCTGGTCGGCCGGCAGGTCGCGCGGCAGGTTGCGGTCCCAGTCCAGGGCGATCCAGGCCTTGATGAAGTCCGGGTCGTAGTGCTCGGAGTCGGCGAGCATCAGGTAGGCCTTGAGGCCTTCGTAGAGGAAGTCGGAATTGCCGCCACCGTGCAATTGCTCTTCGATGCGCGTGACCAGGCGCGGCGCGAACACGGCGATCAACAGCTTGCGGTAGACGCTGGCCGACTCGGCTTCGAGCATGTCGCCTTGATACAGGCCCAGGCCCTCGGACCAGCTGGGCGAATCCCCGGCCAGGTTCTTCACCGCGTTAAGCAACGGCAGCACTGCCAGGACTTCGCGCTGCGCCGGGCTCAGGTTCTGCACGGTCTGGCCCAGGGGCGCGACCTTCTGATCGACCTGGGCGATATACGCCTGGTTGGCGCGATAGCTCACCCACCACAGGCCGCTGACCACCACGACCAATGCCACGGTAGCGGCAAGCACACCGCGCGCAATCCATTTGCGCCGGCGTTCAACCTTGGGGTTCACACCGACCAATCCACGCTCGGCAAACGCCACAGCGGTGAAGAGTTTTTCGATGAAGTAACTGCGCCCGGTGCCGCTCTGGCGCGCCAGGTGCTGGCGGTCCAGGTTCATGCTCTGGGCCATGGCGCCGATCAAGCGATCAATCGGGCTGCCTTCCTGGGTGCCGCTGGTGAAGTACACACCGCGCAGCAGCACGCGCTCTTCAAAGGCATTGGGCTTGAACACGCCTTCGAGGAAGCTTTGCAGGCAATCCTTGAGCGCGCCGAACTGCTGCGGGAAACCGTAGATCAGGTCGCGACGCGCGGGGTCGCGCTCCTGCTGCAGGCGTTCGACTAACCGTTCGTTGAGGCGCTGCTCCAGGCCTGCGAATTCGCTTTGCAGGTGGGCCAGCGGGCTGTCGCTGTGTTTGCCGTCGTCGAGGGCAAAGGTCATGCCCCACACCTGGGCGCGTTCTTCCTTGCTCAGGTTGTCGAAATACTCCATGAAGCCCGGCACCAGGTCGAGCTTGGTCAGCATCAGGTAGATCGGGAAACGCACGCCCAGCTGGGTGTACAGCTCCTGGATACGCAGGCGGATGGCGGCCGCATGCGCAGCGCGCTCGGCGTCGGTACCGAGCAACAGGTCCGACAGGCTGATGGCGATAAACGCGCCATCGATGGGGCGGCGCGAGCGCTGCTTTTTCAGCAGGTCGAGAAAGCCCAGCCACGCGGCTTTATCCACCGTGGAGTTGCTGTCCTGCGTGGTGTAGCGGCCAGCGGTGTCGAGCAATACGGCCTGGTCGGTAAACCACCAATCGCAATTGCGCGTCCCCCCAACGCCACGCACTGCGCCGGCGCCCAACTGCGCGGCCAAGGGGAAATGCAGCCCGGAATTGACCAGCGCCGTGGTCTTGCCCGAGCCCGGCGGGCCGATGATCACGTACCACGGCAGCTCGTAGAGATTGCGGCGCTCATCACCGCCCAGCTTGGCCTTTTTCAGCAACGCCAGGGCTTCGTCCATGCGTTGGCGCAGGGTCGACAACTCTTCGGCAGTCGCCACGCTGTTGGGGTCGGCGGGGGTTTCGGCGGCCAGGCTGCGCATCACTTGGGCGGCCTGGCGGCGGGCCTGGATGATGCAGAACACGCGGTAGGCCAGCCACAGCGCAAACACCAGGATGATCAGCGCCCAGCGCCGCCCTTCCGGCACCAGCACATCGAGCAACGGCCCGACAAACCAGATGATCAGGCTCAGGGCGATCAGGCCCAGCACGGGGATCACCCAGCGAATCATGAAACTGAAAAACGCCTTCACTCGACGCCCTCCGCCAATACGGTGATTTCAACCCGACGATTACGGGCACGGCCTTCAGCGGTGCTGTTGGTAGCGACTGGCTCGGTGTCGCTTCTGCCTTCGGCACTGAAGCGATCACCCTGGCCGGTCTTGGCCGCGAGGATTTCCAGTACCGACTTGGCCCGCGCTTCGGACAGCGCCCAGTTCGACGGAAAGCGCAGCGTGGCAATCGGGCGGTTGTCGCTGTGCCCGGTGACGCGCACCTGGCCCTTCACTTTGCGGATGGCATCAGCGATGCGCAGCATCAGCGGCTCGAAGTCATCGCGGATGCTGGAGCTGGCCGACGCGAACAGTTCATCGCCACGAATCGTCACCACGGAGCGGTCGACCTTGTCTTCTACCGCCACGCGGCCAGCCTTGATGTCTTCCACCAGGAAGCCCGCCAGGCGCGGACGCTCGATCACTTTGGGTTGCGCCACCGGACGGTCGATGGCCTGCACCGGGATCTCACCCAGGGCATGGATATTCTTGAACACCGGCTCGGCATCCGAGGCCAGCTTGAGGCGCAGGCCGAACAGCAACGCCAGCAACAGCGCAACGCCGATGGCCACGGCGATCCACGGCGGCATGAACTGCGCCAGGCGATCGCGCGCCACGCTCACGCCACGCCAGTGCGGCGACAGCTCACGTTCGTGTTCACCACGGGCACTGCGGATCGCAGCGGCGGTGCGTTCGCGCAGGGCTTCCAAGTGGCTGCGACCGTCGTTCATCACGCGGTAGCGGCCTTCGAAACCCAGGCACATGCACAGGTACAACAGCTCCAGCAGGTACAAACGCTCGCGCGGGCTTTGCAGGCAGTGATCGAGTAACTGGAAGACTTTTTCACCGCCCCAGGCTTCGTTGTGCACGGTGATCAACAGGCTCTGCTTGCCCCAGTCACTGGTGCTGCCCCACGGCGTACTGAGCACCGCTTCATCCAGCGCCGTGCACAGCGCGTAGCGCGCCAGCAGCACTTCGTTGCGCGCCACACCGGCGGCTTCGGCGCGCTCTTCGAACTGGCGCAGGTAGGCCAGCAATTGCGCACGCAAGCTGGCCGGCGCCGGGTGGGCGATGGTGTTGCGCAGGCGCGTCAGCAGGGCCAGCAGCGGGCCGGCGGCGCTTTCCAGCGGGTTGAGGCCCTGGCTTTTGCCGGTGAGCATCGGCGCGGCCGGCATCGACAAGGGGGCAGGTTCGGCACGCGCAGGTTCCGGCGCCCGGCCACCCGGGCGCGGCATGAACTGGGTGCGGTCGTCATCATTGGGATGCATCGCGGTTTATCCTCGGATCGCCCAGAAGGCCAGGTTCAAGCCCGGGAACTGCCCGGCGATGTGGAAGGCAAAACCGCCCGAGTTGTTCAGTTGCTGCCAGTGTTCGCTGCCCCGGTCCAACTCGTAGTAAGTGGAGCCTGCGTGGTAGGGGATCTGGCGCGGCGCCACCGGCAATGGCAGCAGGCCGATGCCCGGCAGTTGCAGGTTGACCATGTCGCGGATGTGCTCCACCGAGCCGACCTTGCTTTGCTGGCCGAAGCGCGCGCGCAGGGTTTCGCCGGGCACGTCGGCGCGTACCACCAGGATGAAACTGGCGCTATCGAGCAGGGTTTTGTCGGCGAGCATGGCCACGTGGATGCCGTAGGCTTTCTCGACAATCGGAATCGGCGTGGCCTTGCTGTCGATCAGCATCGACAGCGCTTCACGCAGGGCCGCCATCACCGGGGCGAAGCTCAAGGCCAGCTCGTCGTGCTGGTAGTGCGGGTATTCCTGGGGGCGACGGCCTGCGGTGGAAAAGGTCGAGAACTCACCGGCCAGGCTGACCAGTTCGCTGAAGAAGCGCTCCGGATGCAGCGGGCTCAACTGGCTGAAATGCTGGATCAACGGCTGGGCGCGGTTGACCAGTTGCAGCAGCATGAAATCGGCAATTTCCGACGCGCCACCCGCGCCCGAGGCAACCACGCGGCCAGCCAGGGCTTCGCCGCGCTGGTGCAGCAGGCCGAGCAGTTCACTGCGAAACGCCGTCAGCGGTTTGCTCGCGGCCACATCCAGCACTGGCGGGATGTAGCTGTCATCCAGTACCAATGCGCGGTCGGCGCGCTTTTCCTTGATGCGCACCAGACCGATGGCGGCGTAATCGCTGATGCCATCCTGGGCGGTCAGCAGACGCAAGGCGCGGGAGCCCACGGCCACTGGCGCGCGGTTTTCGAAAGGCGCGTTGTCGTCGCGCACTTCGCGCACCTGGCTCACGTACCGCGCAGCGCCAAGGGTTTCGCCGTCGTCGACGGTGTCACGCGCGCCCGCGCGCTTGAGCGGCAAGGCCAGGTAGACCAGGCCGTCGCGCAGGTTGTCGTCGATATTCAACGGGCTCGGCGCCAGGTCATCCTGGGGAATGTTGAACGGCGTACCGTCGGGCAACAGGCCGCGCGCCGAGACGATCGCCAACTTGCCCTGGGCCAGCAGGCCCTGATCGATCAGCAACTCGGAAAACCCCCAGGCACCGGCGGACAGCGGCCGGCTACGGGCGTCGATGAGGTTTTCCAGGTAACGGTCATGCTGCTGGAAGTGCTGCGTTCCGATGAACATGCCTTCCGACCAGACCACGCGATTGTTCCAGGACATGGGGGCTCCGATTGCGTCTATTGGGCAGGGCTGGATGGGGTTGCCACGACGTCGGCGCGTACGGCACGCACATCGAGGCTGATCTGGTATTCGCTGTACTGGCGCGCCGGCACGCTGATCACCGTGCGCCATTGCGCGCGGTCCAGCTCTCGATAGCCCACCAGCAAACCGATCTGACGGGTCGACGGGTCGAGGTCGCGCTGGATGCTCAATTGCTGGCCGGGCTGGACCATCACTTCATCCTGGTCCAGCAGGTCCAGGCCCAAGGTGGACTGCGCGCGGTCAGCCAGTGCGAAGTAATCGGAGCGGCCGAAGGTGGCGGCGTTTTTCAGTTCGAAAATGCGCACCCGCACCGGAGCGGCCTGGCCATTCGCGCCGGGGTTAAGCCCGGCAATTGCGTGAAAGTGCAGCTCGATGGCGGCGGTGTCCGCGTCCGCCTCGGCAGCGGCCTCGGGCTTGGCGGTGTCGTTGGCACACGCCGTCAGCAGAAGCAGTGTGGCGACTGCGAATAAAAACCTGGGAATCATCCTGCGTCCTCAATGACGTATTTAGCTATCCGTTAGATCCATGTAGTGCGGGTCAGCGACGCTGGCGTGCGCTGTGTTCCTCGTAGGCTCGGCTGAATTCGCGACCGAACAGGTCCTGGAAATCTTCCTGGGCCTCGCGGGAAATATTGCTGTAAAGCTCGGTGAACTGCTGCCAGTACTGCGCCTGGCGCGAGCCATTGAAAATGCTCGACAGCCCGCCTGGCTTGCCCATGCGCTCTTCCAGCTGGGCCGGCTCGAAGCGACTGAGCAGGTGCTTGATCGCCGCTTCAACGCCCGCCATTACGGCCAGCTGGTGAGCGCGCAGATCGTCGAAACTGTCGCGCACGGCGAGGTCCGGCGCCATAAACGCTTGGTTTCCATGACGCAGCAACAGCAACAATGCTTCGTCGGCGTTCGGGGCGAATTTCAAGGGGTTGTTTTCGGCCGGCTGGATCATCGTCTGCTGCATGCGGAACTCGCCCTTGAGACTGGCACGCGCGCGCAACACATCGATCAGGCCTTCGACCATCAGCCGGTAGCTGCGGCCGATGCTTTCCATCTGCGCATGCGCCTGGGCGGTATCCAGGCGCAACTGGTCCAGGCCCGCACCGCGCAGGAAGGCTTGCAGCAGGTCGGGCTGTTGCAGGGCATCGGCCACGGGGAGCGCAGGCTCGACCACGGGTGGCGGCGGGACGACGGCGGCAGGCGGTGGCGGTGGCGGCGCACTGATGACCGGCGCGGGCGTGTCGCCAAACAGGTCCCAGTCTTCGGGAATCACCGCGCCGGATACCGACGGCTGCTCGACCACAGGCACCGCCACCGGCGTCGGCGGACGGAAATCGTGTTGCTCGCAGGGCACGTGGTCGGCCACGGTCGGCGGCGGTACGGTGGTGGGGCTGAGGAAGTCGAACAGGTCGGGCAGCGTGTCCATCGACGACGCGCCCTGGAACTGCGGGGCAATCACCGGGGTGGGCGCAGGTGGGCTCGCCACCGCGCCCATCAACGCTTCAAAGCTGTTCGGCGACTCACCGGCAAACGGCTGGTTATCGACGGCCTGCCTGTTGAAGTCGATGCGTGCCTGGATCTCGTAATCGCCGATACGGATCAACTCGCCATCTTGCAGGGGCTCGCTGCTACCTCTGCGCAAACGAATACCGGCGTTAACCAACTCCACACCGTTTGTACTGTTATCGGTTAAATAATAACGGCCGTCTTTGTATTGAATAACACAATGTTGCGAAGACACCAGGCGCTCGGGGTCAGGCAATACCCAGTCATTATCCGCGCTGCGGCCGATCGCCATCGAGCCCTGATTCAAGGACTTTTCGGCGCATTGCCCAGGGGTAATCTTGTGATAACTAGTGATAGTCAAACACAGCGACATCTTGCCTCCTTGCTGATACTTCGCGCGCAGTCGATCCCCGGGACAGCGTTTCCCGAGAAATCCCATCAGGTCGTGTTTCCGACCGTCCACAACCTGCCAATCCCAGCATGATCGCTGATCTTAACTGGGCTGCATGACAAAAATCCTATCCCGGTGCGCCATTCGACCCACCAGTCGCGCGGGTTGTTAAGCACCGCACATCTGTCACAGAGGGCGAATAGCTTACCTTGACAAGGCCTAACTACTACACCAAAAATGCACAACTTCTTGCATTGCAGTGATGGCACATTAGTGGCATTGCGCTTATATGACCAAGAAAACATGCAAAGTTCCTCGCGCAACTAATGCATGAACTGCCCGCCATCTAACGGGCTGATAGGGAGATCAATTTCAGTGGATGTGCCGTTGCTGCTCGCCGCCGTTTCCGCGACTTCGCCTTGTGGCGAAGACATGGAATATGACGCGCAATTTCTTCAACTTGAGCGTGATGCCAAGGGCCAACCCGAGCGCAGCATGGGCGATTCGATCCTGCCCGCTGAACCGCCGGAGTGGCGCAGCATCCAGCAACAAAGCCTCGACCTGTTGCAGCGCAGCAAAGACCTGCGCATCACCCATTTTCTGCTGCAAAGCTCCCTCGCCCTGCAAGGCGTGGCCGGGCTTGCCGACGTCCTGACGCTGATCAACGCGCTGCTGCGCGACTACTGGCTCGACCTGCACCCGCGCCTGGACGCCGACGACGATAACGACCCTACCGTGCGCATCAACGCCCTGTCCGGCTTGACCAGCGACGCGACTATTCGCCTGCTGCGCGAAAGCATCCTCACACGTTCGCGCACCTTCGGCCCGGTAACCCTGCGCGCCGCGCTGAATGCCAGCGGCCTGATGAGCTTCGCCGACGAGCAGCTGGGCACGCAGCAGCTGCACGCAGCCTTCCTCGACAGCGACCCCGAGCAACTGCAAGCCACCCGCGACGCCTTGAGCGCTGCGCGTACGGCGTGCGAAGCCATCGAGCAGCAGGTCAATGATCAAGTCGGTTCCGCCCAGGGCGTGGACCTCAGTAACCTCAAGCAGCCGCTCAAGCAGGCGCTGCAGATCCTCAATCAAGCGGTGCCAGGCACCGACAGCAGCAGCGAACCCGAGGCCGTCAGTGACGACAATGCCCCCTCGGTCGACTTCGCCGCCGCCCCCGCAGCACCCCGCCCGGTGGGCGATATCGCCAACCGTGATGACGTGCTGCGCAGCCTCGACAAAATCCTTGCGTACTACACCCGGCACGAGCCTTCGAGCCCGCTGCCGGTGCTGTTGAACCGGGCCAAGAATCTGGTGCACGCCGACTTCGCGGCCATCGTGCGCAATCTGATTCCCGACGGCATGTCCCAATTTGAAAACCTGCGTGGCCCGGACGGCGAGTAAACCGCCAGGCCATGCAGTAACAACACCGTCGCTCAAGCGACCAGGAGCAGCAACGTGGCGAAGCAAAGTTCTCAGAAATTCATCGCGCGCAACCGCGCGCCTCGAGTGCAGATCGAGTACGACGTCGAGCTTTACGGCGCCGAGAAAAAGGTCCAGCTGCCCTTCGTGATGGGTGTGATGGCCGACCTCGCCGGCAAGCCTGCCGAACCTCTGGCACCGGTGGCCGACCGCAAATTCCTTGAAGTGGACGTCGACAACTTCGACTCACGCCTCAAGGCCATGCAGCCGCGCGTGGCGTTTCACGTCCCCAACGAGCTGACCGGCGAAGGCAACTTGAGCCTGGACATCACCTTCGAAAGCATGGACGACTTCAGCCCGGCCGCCGTGGCCCGCAAGGTCGACTCGCTGAACCAACTGCTCGAAGCCCGCACCCAGCTGGCCAACCTGCTGACCTACATGGACGGCAAGACCGGCGCTGAAGAAATCATCATGAAGGCGATCAAGGACCCGGCACTGCTTCAGGCACTTGCCAGCGCGCCCAAGCCTGCAGGGGACCAGTAATCATGACCGACAATACCGCCCGCGAAGGCACCCAGATCCTGGGTACCCACACTGAAGAAGCCAGCGAGTTCGCGAACCTGCTGCTGCAAGAATTCAAACCCAAGACCGAGCGCGCCCGCGAAGCCGTGGAAACCGCCGTACGCACCCTGGCCGAACAGGCCTTGGCGCAAACCGACCTGGTGTCCAACGACGCGATCAAGTCGATCGAATCGATCATCGCCGCCATCGACGCCAAGCTGACCGCCCAGGTCAACCAGATCATCCACCACCAGGATTTCCAGCAGCTGGAAAGCGCCTGGCGCGGCCTGCACTACCTGGTCAATAACACCGAGAGCGATGAGCAGCTCAAGATCCGCGTGCTCAACATCTCCAAGCCGGACCTGCACAAGACCCTGAAGAAATTCAAGGGCACCGCGTGGGACCAGAGCCCGATCTTCAAGAAGATGTACGAAGAAGAATACGGCCAGTTCGGCGGCGAACCTTATGGTTGCCTCGTAGGCGATTACTACTTCGACCAGTCGCCTCCCGACGTGGAACTGCTGGGCGAGCTGTCGAAAGTCTGCGCCGCCATGCACGCCCCGTTCATCGCTGCCGCATCGCCAACGGTGATGGGCATGGGCTCGTGGCAAGAACTGTCGAACCCGCGCGACCTGACCAAGATTTTCACCACCCCGGAATACGCCGGCTGGCGCTCGCTGCGTGAATCGGAAGACTCGCGCTACATCGGCCTGACCATGCCGCGCTTCCTGGCGCGCCTGCCGTATGGCGCCAAGACCGACCCGGTGGAAGCCTTCGCCTTCGAAGAAAACACCGACGGCGCCGACAGCTCCAAGTACACCTGGGCCAACGCTGCCTACGCGATGGCGGTGAACATCAACCGTTCGTTCAAACACTACGGCTGGTGCTCGCGCATCCGTGGCGTGGAGTCCGGCGGTGAAGTGGAAAACCTGCCGGCCCACACGTTCCCAACCGATGACGGTGGCGTGGACATGAAGTGCCCGACCGAAATCGCCATCAGCGACCGCCGTGAAGCGGAGCTGGCGAAGAACGGTTTCATGCCGCTGCTGCACAAGAAAAACACCGACTTCGCCGCGTTCATTGGCGCGCAGTCGCTGCAAAAACCGGCCGAATACGACGACCCGGACGCCACCGCCAACGCCAACCTGGCCGCACGCCTGCCGTACCTGTTCGCCACCTGCCGTTTCGCCCACTACTTGAAGTGCATCGTGCGCGACAAGATCGGTTCCTTCAAAGAGAAGGACGAGATGCAGCGCTGGTTGCAGGACTGGATCCTCAACTACGTCGACGGCGACCCGGCGCACTCCACCGAAACCACCAAGGCCCAGCACCCGTTGGCGGCCGCCGAAGTGATCGTGGAAGACGTCGAAGGCAACCCGGGGTACTACAACTCCAAGTTCTACCTGCGCCCGCACTACCAGCTCGAAGGGCTGACCGTGTCGCTGCGCCTGGTATCGAAGCTGCCTTCGGCCAAAAGCGCCTAAACCTCGGATGAGCTAGCTCTTCTGTGGGAGGGGGCTTGTGTGGGAGCGGGCTTGCTCGCGAATACGGTGGGTCAGTCGAAACATCTTAGGCTGATACACCGCTTTCGCGAGCAAGCCCGCTCCCACACAAGCGGACGCCCACACAAACCATATCGAGTGGCAAGCGCCACACAGGGAGAAAACATGGCTGTTGATATTTTCATCAAGATCGGCGACATCAAGGGCGAGTCCATGGACAAGGCCCACAAGGACGAAATCGACGTGCTGAACTGGAGCTGGGGCATGGCCCAGTCCGGCAACATGCACGTGGGCGGTGGCGGCGGTGCGGGCAAGGTGAATATCCAGGACCTGTCGCTGACCAAATACGTCGACAAGGCCTCGCCGAACCTGATGATGCACTGCGCCAGCGGCAAGCACATCGACAAGGTCAAGCTCACCGTGCGCAAGGCCGGTGGCGAAAGCCAGGTCGAGTACATGGTGATCAACCTGGAAGAAGTGCTGGTCACGTCCCTGAGCACCGGCGGTTCGGGCAGCGATGATCGCCTGACCGAAAACGTCACCCTGAACTTTGCCCAAGTGATGGTCGACTACCAGCCGCAGAAAGCCGACGGCACCAAAGACGGCGGCGCGATCAAGTTCGGCTGGAACATCCGTTCCAACACCAAACGCTGATTGCCCCTTGTAGCCGCTGCCTCGGGCGGCGGCTGCACGTCCCTTATTCCTCTCACAACCCGTCCGTGGAGCTGCTTTGGTGGTAACTGAAATCGCTTCCCGCGACCGTCTGCAACCGTCCCTGCTGGACCGGTTGACCGACGACGACCCAACCAACCCCAAGGAAAGCGCCGACAAACGCGTGCTGTCCCTGACCCAATTAAAAGCCTCGGTACTGCGCGACCTGGCGTGGCTGCTCAACACCACGTCGTTGCTGGATGCCGATGCCACGTTGCACACCCCGGCCGGTACGTCGGTGGTCAACTACGGCCTGCCGGCGCTGGCGGGCAACAGCGTTTCCAGCGTGGATATCAAAGCGTTCGAAGCCCTGATCTACCAGGCCATCGCCACCTTTGAACCGCGCATTTTGCGCCACACACTGCGGGTCAAAGCCCGTGTCGGCCATGGCGAGATGAACCACAACGCCCTGAGTTTCGAGATTGAAGGTGACCTGTGGGCGCAGCCGGTGCCGTTGCGCCTGTTGCTGCAAACCGACCTCGACCTGGAATCCGGCCATGTGCGTGTGGTCAACGCCGATCAGCGGAGACGCCCATGAACCCGCGCCTGCTGGAGCTGTACAACCAGGAACTGCACCACGTGCGCGAAAGCGCCGCCGAGTTCGCCAAGGAATACCCCAAGATCGCCAGTCGGCTGACCCTGTCCGGTATGGACTGCGCCGACCCGTACGTCGAACGCTTGCTTGAAGGGTTTGCCTACCTCACCGCCCGCGTGCAACTCAAGCTCGACGCCGAGTACCCGACCTTCACCCACAACCTGCTGGAAATCGCCTACCCGCACTACCTGGCGCCGACGCCGTCGATGACCGTGGTGCAATTGCAGACCGACCCCGACGAAGGCTCCCTGGCCAGCGGTTTCCCGCTGCCGCGCGATACGGTATTGCGCGCCGCCCTGGGCCGCGAAACCCAGACCTGCTGCGAGTACCGCACCGCCCACCCGGTGACGCTGTGGCCGCTGCAAGTCAGCGGGGCTGAGTATTTCGGCAACCCCGCCGCCGTGCTCGGCCGCCTGGCCGCCAGCGAGCCCAAGGCCAAGGCCGGTTTGCGCCTGACCCTGCGCACCGGTGCCGAGCTGCCGTTCAACCGCCTCGACCTGGACAACCTGCCGCTGTACCTCAGTGGTGCCGACGAGCAACCGTTCCGCCTATACGAGCAGCTGTTGGGCAACGCCTGCGCGGTGTTTGCACGCAAGCCCGGCGGTGACTGGGTCGAACGCCTGCCGCAGGACGCGCTGCGCTCCCGTGGTTTTGACGATGCCGACGCCGCCATGCCGGTGGTGGCGCGCGCCTTCCAGGGCTACCGCCTGTTGCAGGAATACTTCGCTCTGCCCCACCGCTACCTGTTCGTCGAATTCGCCGAACTGAGCCGCGCGGTCAAGCGCTGCGACGGCCAGGAGCTGGAGCTGATCGTGTTGTTCGACCGCCACGAGCCGAGCCTGGAAGGCAGCGTCGGCGCGGCGCAGTTTTTGCCGTTCTGTACCCCGGCGATCAACCTGTTCCCCAAGCGCGTGGACCGTATCCACTTGTCCGACCGGGTCAACGAACACCATGTGATCGCCGACCGCACGCGGCCGATGGATTTCGAGATTCATTCGCTGAGCGGTATCACCGGCCACGGCACCGGGCCGGAGCAGCCGTTCTTGCCGTTCTATGCAGTGCGCGACCCGTCCCGCTACGGCCGCGACCAAGCCTATTACACGGTGCGCCGCGAGCCACGCGTGCTGTCCAGCGACCAGCGCCGCAACGGCCCGCGCTCCACGTACGTGGGCAGCGAAACCTTCGTCAGCCTGGTGGACAGCCGCCAGGCGCCCTACGGCCATGACCTGCGCCAACTCGGCGTGACCGCGCTATGCACCAACCGCGACCTGCCGCTGTTCATGAGCGTGGGCAACGGCAAGACCGACTTCACCCTGGCCGACAGCGCGCCAGTATTGGCGGTGCGCTGCGTGGCCGGCCCGAGCCGCCCGCGCGCCAGCCATGCCCACGACGCCAAGGCCTGGCGCCTGATCAGCCAGCTGTCACTCAACTACCTGTCGCTGAGCGAACAGGGCCAGGGCGCCGCTGCCTTGCGTGAACTGCTGCGCCTGTACGGCGACAGCAACGACGCCGCCCTGCAATTGCAGATCGAAGGCCTGCGCGACGTCAGCAGCAAAGCGGTGACCCGGCGCTTACCGATGCCCGGCCCGATCGTGTTTGGGCGCGGCCTGGAAATCACCCTGGAATTCGATGAAAACGCGTTTCGCGGCACCGGCGTGTTCCTGCTCGGTGCGGTGCTGGAACGCTTCCTGGCACGTTATGTGTCGATCAACAGCTTTACCGAGACGGTGATCCGTACCACCGAACGCGGCGAGATCATGCGATGGAAAGCCAAGCCCGGGCGGCGTCCGACCCTGTGAGTACCCTGGATGCGATGCATCAGGAGCCCTGGGAATATGACTTCTTCCAGGCGCTGCGACGTATCGAGTGCGAATCGCCGAACCTGCCGCGCCTGGGCCATTCCCTGCGCCTGGCGGATGACCCGTTGCGCCTCGGGCAGCAGGCCGATTGCACCTTCGCCCCGGCCACCCTGGCCTCGGTCGCCCCCGGTGGCGACGGCAAACCGGCGCGGCTCGAGCAGTTCTTCTTCGGCCTTGGCGGCCCCAACGGCCCGCTGCCGCTGCACATCACCGAGTACGTGCGCGAACGCCAGCGCAACAACGCCGACAGCACCAGCAAGCAGTTCCTCGATGTCTTTCATCACCGCCTGCTGAGCTTGTTCTACCGGGCCTGGGCAGAAGCGCGGCCGACGGTCAGCCACGACCGCCCGGACGACGACTACTGGTCCGCGCGCCTCGCCGCCTTGAGTGGCCGGGGCATGCCGAGCCTGCTCAACCAAGGCCTGATCCCGGACACCGCAAAGCTGCATTACAGCGGCCACCTGTCGGCGCAAACCCGCTACCCGGACGGCTTGAAAGCCATCCTCGGCGAGTACTTCGGCCTGCCGGTCGAGATCGAAGAATACGTCGGCCAATGGCTGGAACTGCCCGAGCGCAGCCGCGTGGGCGTCAGCGCCAACCAGCTGGGCGTGGACTTCTGCCTCGGCAGCCACGTGTGGGACCGCCAGCATAAATTCCGCATCCGCTTAGGCCCGCTCACACTCGATGACTACATGGGCATGCTGCCCAGCCATCAGCCGTTCAACGAGCTGGTGGCGTGGGTGGCCGAGTACCTGGGCCATGAATTGGACTGGGATTTGAACCTGGTTCTGCAACAACCTGAAGTGCCCAAGCTGCAACTCAACGGCCAGTTCCGTCTGGGCTTCAACACCTGGCTCGGCCGCCCTGCGGCCGATGCCGACGACCTAATCCTGGCCCGGCATTACGCCGATCACGCCACCACCTCAAGGAATCCAGAGCATGGGTGAAATCAGTCGCGCCGCACTGTTCGGCAAACTCAACAGCGTGGCCTACAAAGCCATCGAAGCCGCTACCGTGTTCTGCAAGCTGCGGGGCAACCCGTATGTGGAATTGGCCCACTGGTTTCACCAGTTGCTGCAACTGCAGGACTCGGACCTGCACCGCATCATCCGTCAGTTCAACGTCGAGCCGGCGCGCCTGGCGCGTGACCTGACCGAGGCCCTCGACCGCCTGCCACGCGGCTCCACATCGATCACTGACCTGTCCTCCCATGTGGAAGAAGCCGTGGAGCGCGGCTGGGTCTACGGCAGCCTGATGTTCGGTGAAAGCCAGGTGCGTACCGGCTACCTGGTGCTCGGCATTCTCAAGACGCCGAGCCTGCGCCATGCGCTGCTGGGCTTGTCGTCCGAATTCGACAAGATCAAGGCCGAAGCCTTGAGCGAACGTTTTGACGAATATGTCGGCGACTCGCCAGAAAACGCCCTCAGCGCCAGCGACGGTTTCAACGCCGGTGCGGTGCCCGGTGAAGCCAGCGGCGCCATGGCACCGAGCGCGATGGGCAAGCAGGAGGCCCTCAAGCGCTTCACTGTGGACCTGACCGAACAAGCGCGCAGCGGCAAGCTCGACCCCATCGTGGGGCGCGATGAAGAGATCCGCCAGTTGGTCGACATCCTCATGCGCCGCCGCCAGAACAACCCGATCCTCACGGGTGAAGCCGGGGTGGGCAAGACCGCCGTGGTCGAAGGCTTCGCCTTGCGCATCGTTGCCGGTGACGTGCCGCCCGCCTTGAAAGACGTGGAGCTGCGCAGCCTCGACGTGGGCCTGCTGCAAGCCGGCGCGAGCATGAAAGGTGAGTTCGAACAGCGCCTGCGCCAAGTCATCGAAGACGTGCAGGCCTCACCCAAGCCGATCATTCTGTTTATCGACGAAGCCCACACCCTGGTGGGTGCCGGTGGCGCCGCCGGGACCGGTGACGCCGCCAACCTGCTCAAGCCTGCGCTGGCGCGTGGCACCTTGCGCACCGTGGCGGCCACGACCTGGGCCGAGTACAAAAAACATATCGAGAAAGACCCGGCGCTGACGCGCCGCTTCCAGGTCGTGCAGGTGGCAGAGCCGTCGGAAGACAAGGCGCTGCTGATGATGCGCGGCGTGGCCTCGACCATGGAAAAACACCACCAGGTGCAGATCCTCGACGAAGCCCTGGAAGCTTCGGTAAAGCTGTCGCACCGCTACATTCCGGCGCGCCAGTTGCCGGACAAATCCGTGAGCCTGTTGGACACCGCCTGCGCCCGCGTCGCCATCAGCCTGCACGCCGTGCCAGCCGAAGTGGACGACAGCCGCCGCCGTATCGAAGCGCTGGAAACCGAGTTGCAAATCATCGCCCGCGAGCATGCCATCGGCATCGACATTGGTGCGCGTCAGAGCAACAGCGAAGCCTTGCTGAGCACCGAGCGCGAGCGCCTGGCCAGCCTGGAAAGCCGCTGGGCCGAAGAGAAAGCGCTGGTGGACGAGCTGCTCGCGACCCGTGCAACGTTGCGTGAAAAAGCCGGTGTGGTGGACAGCGGCAACGACGAACTGCGCGCGCAACTGGTCGAGCTGCAACAGCGCCTCACCGCGCTGCAAGGCGAAACCCCGCTGATCCTGCCGACCGTGGATTACCAGGCCGTGGCCTCGGTGGTCGCTGACTGGACCGGCATCCCGGTGGGCCGCATGGCGCGCAACGAGCTGGAGACCGTACTCAACCTCGACCAGCACTTGAAAAAACGCATCATCGGCCAGGACCACGCCCTGCAGATGATCGCCAAGCGCATCCAGACCTCCCGCGCCGGCCTCGACAACCCGAGCAAGCCGATTGGCGTGTTCATGCTGGCCGGCACCTCGGGCGTGGGCAAGACCGAAACCGCCTTGGCGCTGGCTGAAGCCATGTACGGCGGTGAGCAGAATGTGATCACCATCAACATGAGCGAATTCCAGGAAGCCCACACGGTATCGACCCTCAAGGGCGCGCCTCCAGGCTATATCGGCTACGGCGAAGGCGGCGTGCTGACCGAAGCCGTGCGGCGCAAACCCTACAGCGTGGTGCTGCTGGACGAGGTGGAAAAAGCCCACCCGGACGTACACGAGATCTTCTTCCAAGTGTTCGACAAAGGCGTGATGGAAGACGGCGAAGGCCGCGTGATCGACTTCAAGAACACCCTGATCCTGCTGACCACCAACGCCGGTACCGAGCTGATTTCCCGCGTGTGCAAAGACCCGGCGAACATTCCCGAGCCTGAGGAAATCGCCAAGGCCCTGCGCCAGCCGCTGCTGGAGATTTTCCCGCCGGCGCTGCTCGGCCGTTTGGTGACCATCCCGTACTACCCGCTGAGCGACGAGATGCTCAAGGCGATCACCCGCCTGCAACTCAACCGCATCAAAAAGCGCGTGGAGAACACCCACAAAGTCGCCTTCGATTACGACGACGCGGTGGTCGACCTGATCGTCTCGCGCTGCACCGAAACCGAAAGCGGCGGACGCATGATCGACACCATTCTGACCAACAGCCTGCTGCCGGACATGAGCCGTGAATTCCTCACGCGCATGCTCGAAGGCAAGGCGTTGGCGGGTGTGCGCATCAGCAGCCGGGATAATGAATTGCACTACGACTTCAGCGACGCCGAATAACCTGGCGAAACACAATCAAAATGTGGGAGGGGGCTTGCCCCCGATAGCTGTGTGTCAGCTGATGCATCAGGTGGCTGATTCACCGCCATCGGGGGCAAGCCCCCTCCCACATTTGAATCGGTTTCTTCAGTCATTTAGTCATTAACGAGACGCCCGATGCTTTTTAACCAAGCCTCACGCCTGGCCAAGATCACCAGCCCCCTCGGGCCGGACGTGCTGCTGCTCAATCACATGGGTGGCGGTGAAGAGTTGGGGCGGCTGTTCACCTATGAGCTGCAACTGACGTCGCTGGACGCCAACATCGACCTCAACCAGTTGCTCGGCAAGCCGATGAGCGTGGGCGTGCAACTGGCTGACGGTGGCGAGCGGCACTTTCACGGCATCGTCGCGCAGTGCAGCCAGAGCATCGACAAGGGCCAGTTCGCCAGTTATCAGGTGACGCTGCGCCCATGGCTGTGGCTGCTGAGCCGCACCTCGGACTGCCGGATTTTCCAGAACCTGAGCATCCCGCAGATCATCAAGCAGGTGTTCCGCGACCTCGGTTTCTCGGATTTCGAAGACGCCCTGAGCCGGCCGTACCGCGAGTGGGAATACTGCGTGCAGTACCGCGAAACCAGCTTCGATTTCGTCAGCCGCTTGATGGAACAGGAAGGCATCTACTACTTCTTCCGCCACGAGCAGGACCGCCATGTGCTGGTGCTGGCCGACGCCTACGGCGCCCACACCACGGTGCCGGGCTACGCGTCGATCCCGTACTACCCCAAGGACGAGCAGCAGCGCGAACGCGACCATATGCACGACTGGCACCTGGCGCAGGAAGTACAGCCGGGTTCGCTGGAGCTTAACGACTACGACTTTCAGCGCCCCAGCGCGAGCATCGACGTGCGCTCGGCCATGCCGCGCCCGCACAGCGCGGGCGACTACCCGCTGTACGACTACCCCGGCACCTACGTGCAAAGCGCAGACGGCGAACACTACGCACGCACCCGCATCGAAGCGCTGCAGGCCCTGCATGAGCAGATCAATTTCAGCGGCAATGCGCGGGGGCTGGGATCGGGCCATCTGTTCAGCCTCACCGGCTTCAGCCGCCAGGACCAGAACCGCGAATACCTGATCGTCGGCATTCGCTACTACATCACCCAGGAAAGCCTGGAAAGCGGCGGCGGTTCCGGTTCGGCACAGTTCGAAAGCACCCTCACCTGCATCGACGCCCAGCAAAGCTTCAGGCCGCTGGCCAGCACCTACCGGCCCATCGTCAAAGGCCCGCAGACCGCACTGGTGGTGGGCCCCAAAGGCGAGGAAATCTGGACCGACCAATATGGCCGCGTGAAGGTGCATTTCTACTGGGACCGTCACGACCAATCCAACGAAAACAGCTCATGCTGGATCCGCGTGTCGCAATCCTGGGCCGGCAAGAACTGGGGCTCGATGCAGATCCCCCGCATCGGCCAGGAAGTGATTGTGAGTTTTCTGGAAGGTGACCCGGACCGGCCGATCATCACCGGGCGCGTGTACAACGCCGAGCAGACCGTGCCCTACGACCTGCCGGAAAACGCGACCCAGAGCGGCATGAAAAGCCGCTCGAGCAAGGGCGGCACGCCGGCCAACTTCAACGAAATCCGCATGGAGGACAAGAAGGGGCTGGAGCAGTTGTATATCCATGCCGAGCGTAACCAGGACATCGTGGTGGAGGTGGATGAAAGCCACTCCGTTGGGCATGACCGCAACAAGAGCATCGGCCACAACGAGACGGTGACCATCGGTAATAACCGTACGCGCATCGTCAAACAGGAGGACGTGCTCTTGGTGGGCCAGCGCAAGACCGACAGCATTAGCCAGAGCTACGTCATCGAGGTGGGCGAAAACCTGCGCCTGGTCTGCGGTGAAAGCATTCTGGAGTTGAATGCCAGCGGGCAGATCAACCTCACCGGCGTGAATATCAGCTTCTATGCCAGCGGCGACGCCCAGTTCAACACCAAAGGTGTGCTGCACCTGAACAACGGTCAGGGCCCCGACGCCCAACCCGATGGCCAGGGCATCAAAAAAAGCATCGACGCCAATATCAAAGCCATTTTCCCCGCGCCCAAAAGCTCCTGACGAGACCCGTTTTCCATGACGTACCGAATCAACGAATTCCAGTTTCAACTGCCTGCCGGTGAGCTGCAGGATGCGACGATCAACATCCTCAAGTTCCCCGAATTGGGCACTTCCCTGATCATCAGCCGCAGCCTTCTCAATGAAGGCGAAACCCTGCACAGTAATTTCAACGACCAACTCCAGCGTCTGGAAAAACAGGTGCAGGATCTGCGCTGCCAGCCGAGCGTTATCGTGCGTCTGGGCGCCGCCCAAGAGGTGGAAGCTATCGAGCTGCGCAGCCAGTTCAGCAAGGGCAATGACAAGGTCTTCCAATATCAGCTGGCGCTAGTGCTGCCGGGTACGCGCAAGATGATGGCTTTGAGTTACGTGAAGCCGGACACGCTGGGGGATGCCGAAGCCGCACACTGGGCGACGATCAAGGGCTCACTCGTGTTCGACGTGCCTCAGTGAAGCAGCCTTTGCATGTCTGACGCGCTGCTCTGGGCTGCGCGCCTGGGCGACGGGCTGTCCCACACCTCGGTCATGGCGGACATCCTCGGCGGCGTGCTGGAGGTGGCGGCCAATGTGGCGATTACCGCGCTGGCGACAGCGGCGGTGGTGGCGGCTACCGGTATTACCGTCGCCACCTTCGGGCTTGGCGCGTGCGTGCTGGGGGCAGTGGTCGGGGTGATCGTCGGCGTGGCCATGAGCAAGACCGGAGCCGATAAAGGCTTGAGTGACATGTGCGAGGGGATCGGCAATGCACTGTTCCCTCCCACCGTCATGGCGACCATTCTCAGTGGTTCTACAGACACCCTGATCAACACCACTCCCGCAGCGCGCGCAGCGGGCGCCGTGCCGTCGCACGTTGAGCCATCCGGCACCGAAACGACGGAGCCTGAGCCCGGCGAAGAGCCGAGCGAAGAGCCGGGCTACCTGGACATGGCCAAAGGTTTTTTTGCCCAGATGTGGCGCCCCACGGTGGCCACCCCGGCGCCCGGCGCGGTCCCCAAGCCGCTGGACCTGGTGACCTGCACCAAGCACCCCCCGATGCCGCCGCAGTTTCTGGCCGAAGGCTCGGAAAAAGTCACGATCAATGGCCAGCCCGCGGTACGCAGCGGTGACCGCAGTACCTGTGATGCAACCGTGGTGTCGTCCGGCCTGATTTCACCGAATGTGACCATCGGCGGAGGCTCGGTGGTGGTGCGCGAGATCCGCAGCGGCAAGACGCCAGGGGTCGGGCTGGCCGTCACGGCCTTGATGATGCTCAAGGGCGGCAAGGGCAAATTCCTGAGTAACTTGCCGTGCATGCTGCTGGCCGGGGTCAATTCGTTCGTGGTCAGCCAGGCCATGGGGGCACTGGCCAATGCGGCCATGGGTTCATCCAACCCTGTGCATGCCAGCACCGGTGCGAAGGTGCTCGGCGGCCCCGAAGAGCTGGATTTCGCCCTGCCCGGCATCATGCCCATCGACTGGCAGCGCTTCTACAACAGCCGCGACGAACGCCGTAACGGTCTGTTCGGTGCTGGCTGGAGCGTCGGTTACGAAGTCAGCGTGCAACGGCTGCCCCACCCAGACGGTGGCGAGTTGTTGCTATACACCGACGAACAAGGCCGACGCATCGACATGGGGGCCATCCCGTTGGGCGGCGCCGTGTTCAGTGCCGGCGAAGGGCTCAGCGTACGGCGCCACCTGAATGGCCAACTGCTGATCGAGAGCGCGGACGGCCTTTACCGGTTGTTCGATCCCGCGCCACAGGACGCAACATGGCTACGCCTGAGCCAGTTGGGGGACCGCAACGACAACCGCATCTACCTCGACTACGACGACGGCGGTCGCCTGCTGCGCCTGCGCGATACCTTCGACCTGGTGCGCGCCGAACTGAGCTACGACGCCCTCTGGCCGCAACGTGTCAGCCGGATCGAGCGCCTGTACCCCGATCAGCGCCGCGAAGTGCTGATGCATTACACCTATGACAGCCGTGGTGACCTGGCGTCAGTGCGCCAGTCCGACGACCAGGTGAAGCGCCGATTCGCTTACGACGCCGGGCAGCGCATGGTCGAGCACCAACTGCCGACCGGCTTGCGCTGCTTCTACCAGTGGGCATGTGTCGACGAGCGCGAGTGGCGCGTGGTGCGGCATTGGACCGATGCGGGCGACACCTACCAGTTCAGCTATGACTTGGACGCCGGTATCACGCGCATCACCGACGGGCTTGAGCGCACCAGCACACGCCGCTGGGACGCAGCGCACCAGATCATTGAGTCTGTCGATGGGCTGGGACGTACCTGGGCGTTTCAGTGGAATACTGAAAACCAATTGCTGGGTGCTACCGATCCAAACGGCGGGCAATACCAGTTTGCCTACGACGAGGCCGGCAACCTGAGCGTTACGCTCGACCCGCTGGGCCGCAGCGAGTCGACCTTGTGGCTGGAGCATTGGGCGCTGCCGCTGGCGGAAACCGATGCGGCGGGCAACACCTGGCAGTACCGCTACGACACAAGAGGCAACTGCATCAGCGAGACTGATCCGCTGGGCCACGTGACCACCTACCGTCACGACGCCCACGGCCAGGTCGTGGCAATCATCGACGCCACCGGCAAGCGCAAGACCCTGCAATGGACGCCGCTTGGACAGTTGAGCAAGCACACCGATTGTTCGGGCTACAGCACCCAGTTGCGCTACGACGAGCGCGGCCTGTTGCACACCAGCAGCGACGCCCTCGGCGAGCGTACCGTTTTCGCTTATGACAGCCAGGGTCGCCTGGTCAGCAAGCAATTGCCCGATGGCCGCACCGAACACTATCAGCGCGACGCCAGCGGACAGGTGATCGGCTACAGCGACCCGGCCGGGCACACGACACACTTCGAGCACGCGCCGAACGGCCTGTTACGCCAGCGCACAGACGCCCATGGTCGCCGCGTGGAATTACACCATGATGCCTACGGCCGCCTGCAAAGCCTGATCAACGAAAACGGTGAACGTTACCGCTTCGACTGGGACGCAGGCGACCGACTGACCCAGGAACAGCGCCTGGACGGCAGCCTCAAGCGTTACGCTTACGACTCGCTGGATAACGTCACCCAGGTGCAGGCGCTTGCGGCGGCGGGGACCGAGGCGCCCATCGTGCATGATCTGCTGCGCGATGCCGGCGGTCGCCTGACCGCCAGACAAACGACAGACGGGCGCACCGATTATCAGTACGACGCACTCGATCAAGTCACCGCCATCACCTATACCGGACGTGACGGCGCGCAACAAAAGCTCGGCTTTGGCTACGACCGCCTCGGCCAGCTGATTCTTGAGCAAACGGCCGCCGGCAGCCTGGCGCACCACTACGACGAGTTGGGCAATTTGGTCCAGACCCAGCTTCCCGACGGTCGCTGGCTCAACCGCCTGCGCTACGGCAGCGGTCACCTGCACCAGATCAATCTGGACGGTGTGGTGATCAGCGACTTCGAACGCGACCGCTTGCATCGTGAAGTCCTGCAAACCCAGGGGCATATCAGCACCCGCAGCGAATACGACCGCAGCGGCCGCCTGCGTGCGCGCCAGCGCCGCCTGCGAGGCCAAGCGGGGTTGCAACCGGCGCCTCAGACCCAGTTCGGTTATGACGCCAGCGACCAATTGGTCGAGCGCTTGGAAAGTCGGCCCGACGGCACACACCGCCAACTCCTGCATTACGATGCAACCGGACGCATCCTCGCCAGCCAGGACAGCCTGCAGGGGCAGCGCGAGGCGTTCGCCTATGACCCGGCGGCCAACCTGCTGGACGGCTTCGGCCCCGTCGCCAACAACCGTTTGTTGACCTACCAGGACAAGCGCTACCGCTACGACGGCTTCGGCCGGGTCATCGAGAAACACAGCGCCCGACGCGGCGTGCAGCACTTCAGCTATGACGCCGAGCAGCGCCTGGCATACGTGCGCAACGCCGACGGCTCGGTGGTCGAGATGACCTACGACCCGCTCGGCCGGCGCATCGCCAAAACCACCCGCGACCGCAACGGCGTGCAACTGAGCCAGACTCGTTTCACTTGGGATGCCCTGCAACTGTTGCAGGAACACTGCAACCAGCAAACCAGCCTGTATCTTTACGCCGATGAAGGCTATGAACCGCTGGCCCGCGTGGATGGCCTGGGTGACCTGCAGAAAATTCGGTACTACCACAACGACATCAATGGCCTGCCGGAGCGGCTGACTGAAAGTGATGGCCATACTGTCTGGCAGGCGCGCCATGCGGTATGGGGCACTACCGTCGAGGAAGTGCGCGAGCCTTACTTCATCGAAGAGCAGAACCTGCGTTTCCAGGGCCAGTACCTGGACCGCGAGACCGGGCTGCACTACAACACGCTGCGCTTTTACGACCCGGACATCGGGCGCTTCACCACACCCGATCCGATTGGCCTGGCCGGCGGTCTCAACCTCTACCAGTATGCCCCCAACCCCTTGAGCTGGGCCGACCCACTGGGCCTGATGAAATGTTCAAGCCCACCCAAGGGGCGCAAGGTCAACCGTACGGTTTACCGCTTCGAGGAACCGGGACGGATCGGCACGACCTGGCAGGCACACAAGTGGAATGTGGACTCCCGACACCGCTATACGGATAAAGGTCTGGGCGGCGTGTATGGCGCCAACTCACGCAAGACCGCGCTGGGCGAAGTCTCGCATTGGGGCGTCGACCTGTCGACGCGCGTCCTGGTCAGCAAAAAGGTGCAACTCAACAACGTGCTGGACTTGACGCGCGCCGACGTGCGCAAACAATTGGGCGTGTCACTCAAAAGCATTACGGGTAACAAGTACACACAAACGCACCAAATCGGCAGTTGGGCAAAAGCCAATGGCTATGATGGAATTCTCGCGCCATCCGCGCGTAACCCAACCGGCAGCAACTTAATTTCTTTTGCAGGATTTTGACCATGCCACTTGAAGACGAATACCCCGGCGATGCCGATTGGCAAAGCACGGTAGCGCTGTACCGAGAGGACTATCTGGACGACGACGCGCACACCCTTGCGAAAGCCCTGGGCGGTGATCTCGACCTGGCCGTGGTGCTGCGTGGCAAGCGAGGGCTAAAGGAAGGGTTGTGGTGGATCGACCACAAAGTGCCTGCCCTGGACAACGTGCGACCTGCCGACTGCCTTGAGGACCCCCGGCTGATCAAACGCCTCAGAACCGCATTGATGAGCATGCCTTACTGAAGAACGATTGGCTGACTATGGAAAGTCTTATGGGTATGACACCCCGTGTCTGACGCACTCTGGGCCGCTCGGATGGGCGATGCGCTGTCCCACACTTCAATGATGGCGGACATCCTCGGCGGGGTGCTGGAGGTGGCGGCCAATATCGCGATCACGGCGGTGGCGACCGCTGCTGTGGTCGCGGCTACCGGGATTACCGTCGCTACCGGCGGCCTCGGCTGCTTCCTGCTGGGCGCGGTGGTGGGCACGATTGTCGGCCTGGCCATGAGCAAGACCGGAGCAGACAAAGGTTTAACGAATTTATGCGATAGCTTTAGCAACGCCCTCTTTCCGCCCACGGTGCAGGCCAACATTCTCACCGGCTCTACCGACACGCTGACCAACAACATCCCCGCCGCCCGCGCCGCCGGGGCAATCAGCTCCCATGTAGCGCCGGCCGGTACCGAACTGGAAGAGCCCGCGCCAGAAGACAGTTATCTGGATATGGCCGAGAGCTTTTTCTCACAGATGTGGCGCCCCACGGTTGCTACACCGGCGCCTGGCGCCGTGCCCAAGCCGCTGGACCTGGTTGTGTGCATGAAGCATCCGCCGATGCCGCCGCAGTTCCTGGCTGAAGGATCGGATAAGGTCACGATCAATGGTCAGCCAGCGGTGCGCAGCGGTGATCGCAGCACCTGCGATGCAACCGTGGTGTCGTCCGGGTTGATCTCATCCAATGTGACCATTGGCGGCGGCTCGGTGGTAGTACGCGAGATTCGCAGCGGCAAAACGCCGGGCGTGGGCCTGGCGGTGACAGCGCTGTTGATGCTCAAGGGCGGCAAAGGCAAATTTTTCAGCAAGCTGCCGTGCATGCTGATTGGCGGCGCGACCTCGATGGCCATCAGCAGTGCGATGGGCGCGATGGCCAACGCGGCGATGGGCTCGTCGAACCCCGTGCATGCAGCGACTGGGGCCAAGGTGCTGGGTGATGTCGACGAGCTGGACTTTGTGCTGCCCGGCATCCTCGCGATTGAATGGCAACGCTTCTATAACAGCCGTGACGAACGACCGGGGAGCCTGTTCGGCAAAGGCTGGAGCGTGGCCTATGAAGTGTGCGTCGACATCCTGCCCCATCCTGATGGCGGTGAAACGCTGGTCTACACCGATGAGCAGGGCCGACCGATCGATATGGGTTCGATCCCCTTGGGCGGTGCGTTGTTCAGCGCGGGTGAAGGGCTCGCGGTGCGGCGCCACCTCAATGGGCAGTTGTTGATCGAGAGCGATGACGGCCTGTACCGTCTGTTCGAACCTACGCCGGCCAATGCGTCACGGCTTCGCTTGAGCCAACTGGGTGATCGCAACGACAACCGCATCTACCTCGACTATGACGCCATGGATTGCCTGGCGCGGCTGCGCGATACCTTCGACCTGGTACAGGTTGAGCTGATCCGCGATCGGGGCCACGTAACCCGCATTGAGCGCCTCTACCCCGACCACCGCCGTGAAGTGCTCGTCAGCTATGGCTACGACGCTGCGGGCAGCCTGGCTGAAGTGCGTGATGCCACCGGCCAGGTGCAGCGGCGTTTCGCCTACGACGCCGGGCGCCGAATGGTGGAGCATCAGCTGCCGACCGGGTTGCGCTGTGGCTATGAGTGGGCGTTGGTTGAAGGTATGGAATGGCGTGTGGTGCGCCACTGGACCGATGAGGGCGACGCTTACCAGTTCGACTACGACTTGCAGGCCGGCCTCACGCGCATCACCGATGGTTTGCAACGCGTCAGCACTCGGCACTGGAACACTCAGTACCAGATCATTCAGTACAGCGATAACCTTGGCCAGACCTGGCTGTTCGAGTGGAACGAGGAACGCCAACTGCTCAGCGCCACCAACCCGCAGGGCGGGCGCTACGAATATAGCTACGATGAGTCCGGCAATCTTATCAGCGAGAGCGACCCCTTGGGCCGCAGCGATTCGACCTTGTGGCTGGAACATTGGGCCCTGCCCCTGGCGGAAACCGACGCGGCCGACAACAGCTGGCAGTATCGCTACGACCCGCGCGGCAATTGCATCGCCGAGACTGACCCACTGGGTAACGTCACCCGCTACCGCTACGACGATCACGGCCAACCCGTGGAGATCATCGACGCTACCGGTAAAAGCAAAAAGCTACGCTGGAACCCGTTCGGGCAGTTGGTTGAACATACCGACTGTTCGGGTTACCCGACGCGCTTCAGCTACGACGAGCGCGGTTATCTGCAGGTCATCACCGACGCCCTCGGTGAACGCACACAGTTCAGCTACGACGCCCAGGGACGCTTGCTCAGCAGCCAATTGCCGGACGGCCGCACCGAACACTTCCAGCGGGACGTCAGCGGGCAGCTGGTGGGCTATACCGACCCGGCCGGGCACACCACGCTCTATCAGCACAACCGGCGCGGCCAGGTGCGCCAGCGAACCGACGCCCATGGACGGCAGGTGCAGTTCGGCTACGACAGCTACGGGCGGCTGCTGGCGCTGGTCAACGAGAACGGCGAACGCTATAGGTTTGCGTGGGATGCCGGGGATCGGCTGACCGAACAGCAAGACCTCGACGGCAGCGCCAAGCGCTACGACTATGACGCGCTCGACAACATCACAAAGGTGACTGCCGTTGCGGCGCCGTATGGCAATGGCTTGGCGGTCGTCCCCGAGGCGCCGCCCGCGCCCATCGTTCATCGACTGGAACGCGATGCGGTCGGCAGGTTGGTTGCCAAAACCACCGACGATGGCCGCACCGACTACAGCTACGATGCGGTCGATCAACTCACGGCCGTCACCTTCACCGACCTGCAAGGCAACGCCCAGTCCCTTGGCTTCGCCTACGACGCCCTCGGCCAACTGCTGTGCGAACAAAGCGCAGCGGGAAACCTGAACCACCATTACGACGAACTCGGCAACCTGATCCAGACCCAACTGTCCGACGGCCGCTGGCTCAATCGCCTGTACTACGGCAGCGGCCATCTGCACCAGATAAACCTCGACGGCCAGGTGATCAGCGACTTCGAACGCGACCGCCTGCACCGCGAAGTGCTGCGCACCCAGGGCCAGCTCAGCACCCGCAGCGAGTACGACCGCAGTGGTCGCCTGCGCTCGCGCCAACGGCGCCTTGCGGGTCAGCCATCGCTGATGCCGGCAGCCGCGCAAAAACAATTCGAGTACGACCCCGCCGACAACCTGATCGGCAAGCTCGACCAGCAACCCGCTGCGCAACATCGCCAACTGCTGCACTACGACGCCACCGGCCGCATCATCGCCAGCCAGGACAGCCTGCACGGCCAACGCGAAACCTTCGCCTACGACGCCGCCGCCAACCTGCTGGACAGCCCACAACCCGGCGCGGGGCTGGTAGTGCATAACAAACTGCTGACTTATCAGGACAAGCGTTACCGCTACGACGCGTTTGGCCGGATGATCGAAAAACGCAGCGCCAAGCGCGGTGTGCAGCGGTTTGCGTATGACGCTGAAAGCCGGCTGATTGAAGTACGCAATGAAAACGGCAGCGTGGTCAGGATGACCTACGACCCGCTGGGGCGACGGGTTGAAAAAACCGAGCATGGCAGTGATGGCTATCCGCTAGGTGAAACCCGGTTTACCTGGGATGGCCTGCGTCTGTTGCAGGAGCACAAGCACAGTCAGACCAGCCTTTACGTTTATCAAGATGAAGGCTACGAACCGTTGGCTCGCGTCGACGGTACCGGATCACTGCAGAAAATTCGCTACTACCACAACGACCTAAACGGCCTGCCGGAGCAACTGACCGAAGCGGACGGACATAACGTCTGGCGCGCAACCTATCGGGTGTGGGGCAACACCGTCGAGGAGGTGCGCGAGGCTTATTACATTGAAGAGCAGAACCTACGGTTTCAGGGACAGTACCTAGACCGGGAAACGGGGCTGCATTTCAATACGTTCAGGTTTTATGATCCGGATGTGGGGCGGTTTACTACGCCGGATCCGATTGGTTTAAACGGAGGATTGAATTTCTATGCCTATGCGCTCAACCCATTCGGCTGGATAGACCCACTCGGATTGTCGTGCCGCCTGAACTCAGTGGGTAGAACGCCAGGTAAAGGCAGCCGTACAGGGAAAGCGGTAATTGCTCGAATGAGAGCCGAAGGAAAAATAATAGGCTCAGGAAAAAACATGCGGTTCCAAAGCACCGACAAAAAATGGTACTCGATCAAAGATGCGGATATGGCACACAAAACCGATGCTGTTAAATATTGGAACAGCAAAGGCGGTTATCACGGAGCTAAAACCAAAGAAGTGCGGGGTTGGATGCGCGACCCTGACAACTACGAACTGGAATATTATTCCCACAACCGATCAAAAGGCGCACTGCTGACAGACAGATACAAGGACCCCGGTGACTTTATCGGCCCGGCGGAAAAGCCTAAATACTAGTAAGGATTATTGTATGAAAAATTTGGCAGACGAGGATCCATCACTGGCAGACGAAATCATGGCAGTCATGACGTCAGGCAATGATCTAGATGATAAAAACAAAAAAACAGCAGCTCAAGCTCTGTACCAAAAAGCATGGGATTTACTTCCTGAGCCGAAGCTCGAATGGACGCCCTTATCATCATGGGTTACAGGGTCGATTTTCAACCTTCACTTCGACAACGGCGACTTCAAAGCAGCTGAGCCTTGGGCACAAAAGACTCTTGAGGGTCGTGAATCGGACATTGATACCGGTCCGTTGATTAACGTCGGAATGGTTCTCCTGGAACTTGGGAGGAGTGCCGAGGCATATAAACACTTTGACGAGGCCTATAGCTTTGGTAAGGCGCGGGCTTTTCAAGAGAGGCCAAAAAAATATCTAAACTTTTATTTGGATGAGAAGAAAAAAAGTCACTGATTGCCGCACTCACAAAAGATGGGCGCCCGACGCACTCGGCGAGCCCATCTTTTTTAGTCTCCGCCTCCCTCGACACGGTACCACCCATTCGGGTTGACGCTGTCCTTGAGCGACTTGAGCGCAACAGTGTTGCTCACGTTTATGCAGTTTGCTGGCGCCGTTGCAGGAAGGTGCCGAGTGATGCGCACGCACCCACACCAACGGCGTCTTACGGCTCAGCAATCGCTGATGCCAGCGCGCGCAAAAGCAGTTTGAGTACAACGCCGCCGCCAACCTGCTGGACAGCCCACAACCCGGCGCGGGGCTGGTAGTGCATAACAAACTGCTGACTTATCAGGACAAGCGTTACCGCTACGACGCATTTGGCCGGATGATCGAAAAACGCAGCGCCAAGCGCGGTGTGCAGCGGTTTGCGTATGACGCTGAAAGCCGGCTGATTGAAGTACGCAATGAAAACGGCAGCGTGGTCAGGATGACCTACGACCCGCTGGGGCGACGGGTTGAAAAAACCGAGCATGGCAGTGATGGCTATCCGCTAGGTGAAACCCGGTTTACCTGGGATGGCCTGCGTCTGTTGCAGGAGCACAAGCACAGTCAGACCAGCCTTTACGTTTATCAAGATGAAGGCTACGAACCGTTGGCTCGCGTCGACGGTACCGGATCACTGCAGAAAATTCGCTACTACCACAACGACCTAAACGGCCTGCCGGAGCAACTGACCGAAGCGGACGGACATAACGTCTGGCGCGCAACCTATCGGGTGTGGGGCAACACCGTCGAGGAGGTGCGCGAGGCTTATTACATTGAAGTGCAGCACCTACGGTTTCAGGGACAGTAACTGGACCGGGAAACGGGGCTGGTCCTGCTGGAGCACTGCACGCAAAAAATTCTGGAAGGAAGAAGCCACAAGCAACGCGTCGCTCTATTCAAAAATAACCTGGCCCGCATGAAAGACGGCTTGGCTCCGCAAATGAAAGTGGAAGTCGTCAACCGCAAGACGGGCGCGGTTGAGGAGAGAGTGGTTTCGATGGAATTGCACCACCGTGATATACCCCAGCGTACGGGCGGTACAGGCGTGCATGACTCGAAAAACCTTGATGCGCTGACCCCTTGGGACCATGAGGCCGCAGATCCTTCACCGGATATGATCTTTCCAAAATAATCACGGGTATCGACACATGGTAAATCTCGACGATGTTAAAGCATTCGTTGGCAGCGACCGCTATCAGGCCGTGTTGCTCACGGTTCAGGAGCAGTTGAATCTCGACATCAACGAAACCCTGCCCTCGGACATTCTTTTCCAGCACGACGCCAATAAAATCAACGTCGCCAAGCTGGATATCCAGGCACTGGAACAGGTTATCGAGCACGGAAAAGTCGGTCTCGTGCCCTTTGTAAGCGCCAAGCTGTCGGCACTCAAGTCGACCGCTCACGAGCAAGAAGGCAACCAGGATGAAGACAAAATAGTCAAAACCCTGCCCTTTTATAAGAACTTCCTGATCCTCTACCTGCTTGAGTTGTTTTTCCTCGAAAACGACCCTGACCATCTGGACGTTTACCTGAAAGGTATACGCATACCCAACAGTAAAAAGTACACAGAGCAGTTGGTCAGGATCTATACGTCATTGAGTCATTGAACTCATGTAAACCCAACAAAAAATGGGCACCCGACCCAGTCGGCGTGCCCATCTTTTTTACCGCCCCGCCTCCCTTCAGACGGTACCGCTATTACGGGTTGACGCTGTCTTTGAGCGACTTGCCCGGCTTGAACGCAACGGTGTTGCTCGCCTTGATTTTCACTGGCTCGCCGGTTTGTGGGTTCTTGCCGGTGCGGGCGCCGCGGTGGCGTTGCAGGAAGGTCCCGAAGCCGACCAGGGTGACGCTGTCCTTGCGGTGCAGGGCGCCGGTGATTTCTTCGAGAACGGCGTTGAGGACGCGGTTGGCCTGTTCTTTGGTGAGATCGGCTTTTTCAGCGATAGCGGCTGCGAGTTCTGGTTTACGCATAAGTGAAGCCTCTTTGACGGTTTTTTGTTGTTATGTCCGTGCTGCTCTCTGACGGAGCAGCGCCCAAGGCGCCGCAGGCTCTACTCTGCGGCAGACGGGAGTGAGGATGGCATGCCCTCGCACGCTCCGCCAGTCTCGCGGCGACCTTTCTCGGGCCAAAAACAGGGTTATTCCGACAGAACGACCGGTATTTACGCCAGCAGTGGCGGAAGTTCTTTGTTGAGGGCCAGTTTCTCCATGACGGCGGTCCCGGTCAGCGCATAACCCAGCAGGCAGCCACTGGCGTCGCGGCACAGGGCCTTGATGTCGGCGCCTTGGCCTTCAACGCTCCAGACGCCTTCGGTACCGCGTGGCGGTGGCGATACCACCAGCGGGCAGACCGGGGTTTTTACTGTTACCGGCATCGGGCCGTAGCTGACGGCCGTGGCGTTGCCGGCCAGCGTCTGCGCCAGGGCGCGGGCGCAGCTCATCAGCGGCATCACGTAGAGCAGGTTGAGGCCATCGACCTCGGCGCAGTCGCCCAGCGCGTAGATATTGGCGTGGGAGGTCTTGAGGTGGCGGTCCACCATGACCCCGCGGTTGATCTGCAGGCCAGCGGCGGCGGCCAGGTCGACACGCGGGCGCAGGCCGATGGCCGAGACCACCAGGTCGCAGTGCACCACTTCACCGTCCGACAGGTGCGCTTCCAGGCCGTCAGCGCTGCGCTGCAGGCGAGTGAGCACCGGGCCCATGTGGAAACGCGCGCCAAGGCCTTCCAGCCCGGCTTGCACCGCTGCGGCGGCAGCCGGGTGCAGCAGGGTCGGCATGACTTGCTCGCACGGCGCCACCAGGTCGATGTCGTAACCGCCCAGGATCAGGTCGTTGGCGAATTCGCAGCCGATCAGGCCCACGCCCAGCACCAACACGCGGCGCTTGCCCTCAGCGGCGGTGCGAAAGCGTGCGTAGTCTTCGAGGTCGTTGATCGGAAACACCAGCTCAGCCGCATCCCCCTCGACCGGTACGCGTACCGTCTCGGCGCCCCAGGCCAGGATCAAGTCACGGTAGGCCACCGCTTCCTCGCCGATCCACAGGCGCTTGTGGCCGGGGTCGATGCCGCTGACGCGGGTGTGGGTGCGCACCTCGGCCTTGAGTTGCTCGGCCATGGCGCCGGGTTCGGCCATGCTCAGGCCATCGGCGTCCTTGTTCTTGCCAAAGCCGGTGGAGAGCATGGGTTTGGAGTAGGAACGCCCGTCATCCGCAGTGATCAGCAGCAACGGGGTTTCGCTGTCGAGCTTGCGAAACTCCCGGGCCACGTTGTACCCGGCCAACCCTGTGCCGATGATCACGACAGGTGCGTTCATTCCTTTCTCCTTGTAATACGGTTCTGAAAACAATAATTAACCGATTTCGATCATTTCGAAATCCATCTTGCCCACGCCGCAATCCGGGCACAGCCAGTCTTGCGGGACGTCTTCCCAGCGGGTGCCCGGCAGGATTCCGTCATCCGGCCAGCCGTCGGCTTCGTTGTAGATCAGGCCACAGACAATACATTGCCACTTCTTCATCACGTGCTTCCTCAGGGTCCAGGCATCTTGGCCGGCGGTCGATAGACCAACGTTGCCGCGCGGCTCAGGGCGTTTTGTACTGATCGGGGCCGGCAGATGCAAGCACGATCGACGCGTGGGGCTGGTTCGTCACGGCAAAAGATCAGGACGCCATGGTAAGCTCGCCGCCTCTTTTGCTGCCAATACTGACGCACCGTGCCGCACTCAATCGCCCCTCCCGACGCTTGCCAATGGCTGACCCAGAGCCTTCTGAGCCCATTGCCCGCGCCCTTGACCCGCAACTGGCTGTTCGACGAAGGCTCGCTGACGCGACGGCTGACGTGGCTGTCCAATGACGGTTTCAGCGTGACGCCGCTGTTCGAAGGCTGGCAGCCACTGCGCGAGGACGAATGCGCCGCCTTGGGCCTCGCCCCGGCCAGTATCGGCTGGGTGCGCGAAGTGTATTTGCGCGGGCATGGCCAACCCTGGGTGTTTGCCCGCAGCGTGGCGGCGCGCAGTGCCTTGCAGGGCGACGGCTTGCAGATGGACGCATTGGGCAGCCGCTCCCTGGGTGAATTGCTGTTCTGCGACCACGCGTTTGCCCGCCAGGCGATCGAGGTGTGCCGTTATCCACAGCAATGGCTGCCCACGGCGGACCAGGTCGACGGCCTGTGGGCGCGCCGTTCGCGCTTCGACCGCGGCGCACTGAGTGTGCTGGTGGCGGAGATTTTCTTGCCGAGCTTCTGGCATGCCCTGCATGACCATCCGGAGAACCGCTGATGTATCAACGTCTGCTCAAATCCCTGAACCGCCTGAACCCCAGGGCCTGGGATTTCATTCAGCTGACCCGCATGGACAAGCCCATCGGCATCTACCTGCTGCTGTGGCCGACGCTGTGGGCACTGTGGATCGCCGGCAACGGCTCGCCGTCCTTTATCAATATCGTGATTTTTGTGCTGGGCGTGGTGCTGACCCGTGCCGGCGGCTGCGTGATCAACGACTGGGCCGACCGCAAGGTCGATGGCCACGTGAAGCGCACCGAGCAACGCCCGTTGGTCAGCGGCAAGATCAGCTCCAAAGAGGCGCTGGTATTTTTTGCACTGCTGATGGGCATCAGTTTCCTGCTGGTGCTGCTGACCAACGCAACCACCATCCTGCTGTCCCTGGGCGGCCTGGCGCTGGCGGCAAGCTACCCGTTCATGAAGCGCTACACCTATTACCCCCAGGTGGTATTGGGCGCGGCGTTTTCGTGGGGCATGCCGATGGCGTTCACCGCCGAAACCGGCAGCCTGCCCGCTGCGGCGTGGCTGTTGTATATCGCCAACCTGCTGTGGACGGTGGGTTATGACACGTATTACGCGATGACCGACCGCGACGACGATTTGAAGATCGGCGTGAAATCCACCGCCATCCTGTTCGGCGATGCCGACCGCGTGATCATCCTGACCCTGCAGGGCCTGGCGCTGCTGTGCCTGTTGCTGGCGGGCGCTCGGTTCGAGTTGGGCGGCTGGTTCCACCTCGGGCTGCTGGCGGCGGCGGCCTGTTTTGCCTGGGAGTTCTGGTACACACGAGACAAGGACCGCATGAAGTGCTTCAAGGCGTTCCTGCATAACCACTGGGCGGGTTTGGCGATATTTTTGGGGATTGTGGCGGACTACGCGTTTCGTTAACCGCTAACCGTGACCAGGCTGGCTGCGGCAAGCAGGCTTGTTGTGGCGAGCGGGCTTGCCCGCGTTGGGGCGCGAAGCGGCCCCTCTCAGAGCCGCCGCGCTACATCAGTTAACACCGAGTTGTCGGGTTTTAGGGCTGCTTCGCAGCCCAACGCGGGCAAGCCCGCTCGCCACAATTGGGGCCCAAGCGCGAATCAGGGCTTGATCACATGCCACGCCCCGCCCTTGCCGTCACCGGTCTTGTCACCGGCCTTCTTGTCATCTTTGTAGGTATACACCGGCTTGCCTTTGTAGGCCCATTGGCTGGTCTGGTCGTCACGGGTGATGACCGTCCAGTCGCCGGTCGATTTGTCGGTGGAATCCGCCTTCAGCGGCGGCCAGTTGGTCGCGCATTGGTCCTTGCACACGGATTTGCCGTCAGCATCCTTGTCGAAGGTGTAAAGGGTCAGCCCTTTGTGGTCCACCAGCATCCCGTCGTTGGTCATCGCCGGCTCCGCCGCAAACGCCAGGCCCGGCAGGGCCAGCGCTGCGCTGACCAGCAGGGCTTTCCAGGAAATCGTGCTGTAAGTCATCTGAACCTTCCTTTTGTGGTTGTCAGGATTCGGACCCAAAGCGTAGCCCAGAGTGCCGCGAATTGCCCGAGCGACTAAATTACTGTCACACGACTGCAATAATTCCGTTATCTAATGCGGCGCAAGACAGTTAAATGACAAGAGGATTTTTGAGCATGGTTGGCAGGAGCATTCTGATTGTTGACGACGAAGCGCCCATCCGCGAGATGATCGCCGTTGCGTTGGAAATGGCCGGCTACGACTGCCTGGAGGCTGAAAACTCCCAGCAGGCCCATGCCATTATCGTCGACCGCAAGCCGGACCTGATCCTGTTGGACTGGATGCTGCCCGGCACCTCCGGCATCGAACTGGCCCGCCGTCTCAAGCGCGATGAGCTGACCGGGGATATCCCGATCATCATGCTGACCGCCAAAGGCGAAGAGGACAACAAGATCCAGGGCCTGGAAGTGGGTGCCGATGACTACATCACCAAGCCCTTTTCCCCACGGGAACTGGTAGCGCGCCTGAAAGCTGTACTGCGCCGCGCCGGCCCCACCGATGGCGAAGCACCGATCGAAGTCGGCGGCCTGCTGCTGGACCCGATCAGCCACCGCGTGACCATCGACGGCAAGCCGGCCGAGATGGGCCCGACCGAATACCGCCTGCTGCAATTCTTCATGACCCACCAGGAGCGCGCCTACACCCGTGGCCAGTTGCTGGACCAGGTTTGGGGTGGCAACGTGTATGTGGAGGAGCGCACCGTTGACGTGCACATCCGCCGCCTGCGCAAAGCCTTGGGCGACGCCTACGAGAATCTGGTACAAACCGTGCGCGGCACCGGCTATCGGTTCTCCACCAAGGGCTGAGCCGGCCACTGGGTGAATTCAAGCGCCTGACTTAAACAGCTGACAAGGACGCATGTTCAAGTGAACCAAAACTGGCATGGCACCCTGATCCGCCACATGCTTCTGTTGATCACCGGCTGCATGCTGGTCGGGCTGGTTACTGGCTATTACGGCTGGAGCCTGGCCATCGGCATCGCGCTGTACCTGGGCTGGACCCTCAAACAGCTGCTGCGCCTGCATGAATGGCTGCGCCGGCACAAACCCGACGAAGCGCCCCCCGACGGCTACGGCCTGTGGGGCGAAGTGTTTGACAGCATCTACCACCTGCAGCGCCGCGACCAACGGGTACGCGGGCGCCTGCAAGCCGTGCTCGACCGCGTGCAGGAGTCTACCGCCGCGCTCAAGGACGCGGTGATCATGCTCGACAGCGATGGCAACCTGGAGTGGTGGAACCGCGCGGCCGAAACCCTGCTGGGCCTCAAGACGCCCCAGGACAGCGGCCAGCCGGTGACCAACCTGGTGCGCCATCCGCGCTTCAAGGAGTACTTCGAGCAGGACAATTACGACGAAGCCCTGGAAATCCCCTCACCCACCAATGACCGCGTGCGCATCCAGCTGTACCTCACGCGCTATGGCAACAACGAGCACTTGATGCTGGTGCGCGATGTCACCCGCATTCACCAGCTGGAGCAGATGCGCAAAGACTTCGTCGCCAACGTTTCCCACGAACTGCGTACGCCGTTGACGGTGATCTGCGGTTACCTGGAAACGCTGCTGGACAACGTCGACGAGATCAACCCGCGCTGGAGCCGTGCCCTGCAGCAAATGCAGCAACAAGGCTCACGCATGCAAACCCTGCTCAACGACTTGCTGTTGCTGGCCAAGCTGGAGGCGACCGATTACCCGTCGGACAACCAGCCAGTGGCCGTACATAGCCTGTTGCAGACCATCAAGAACGACGCCCAGGCGCTTTCCGGCGAGCGTGGGCAACAGATCACCCTGGACGCCGACCCGGCGGTGCTGCTCAAAGGCAGCGAAGGCGAATTGCGCAGCGCGTTTTCCAACCTGGTGTTCAATGCCGTGAAGTACACCCAGGACAAGGGCACCATCCGCATCCGCTGGTGGGCCGACGGGCACGGCGCGCACCTGAGCGTGCAAGACTCGGGCATCGGCATCGACGCCAAGCACCTGCCGCGCCTGACCGAGCGTTTCTACCGCGTCGATTCCAGCCGCAACTCCAACACCGGCGGCACCGGGCTGGGCCTGGCCATCGTCAAGCATGTGCTGCTGCGCCACCGCGCGCGCCTGGAAATCAGCAGCGTGCTGGGCCATGGCAGTACCTTCACCTGCCATTTCCCGCCGGCGCAGGTGACGCGATCGCAGGCAGTTGGAACAGATGAATAAGTTGAACACGACACTTACCTAAAGTGTGGGAGCGGGCTTGCTCGCGAAGGCGGTCTATCAGTCGATAGATTTATTGACTGATACACCGCCTTCGCGAGCAAGCCCGCTCCCACATTGGTCATGCGCCGTTTCCAGGTATGCATTCCACGCCCCACCCGGCAGCAGGCACTAGGCAAGCGCCCCGTCAGCCGCTACATTGGCCGACTTGCGCCTGCCCTTCAGGCCCTTCTGTCACCCCTTATTGAACACACGGAACCTGCAAAACCCCATCATGGACCCTTCCCCTGGTATCACCTTCGCCACACTCTTTGCCGACTTCGGCATGATTCTTTTTGCACTGATCCTGGTACTGCTCAACGGTTTCTTCGTTGCGGCGGAATTTGCCATGGTCAAACTGCGCTCCACCCGGGTAGAGGCGATTGCCCATACCAACGGCTGGCGTGGGCAGATCCTGCGCACGGTGCACAGCCAGCTCGACGCCTACCTGTCGGCCTGCCAGCTGGGTATCACCCTCGCCTCCCTGGGCCTGGGCTGGGTCGGTGAACCGGCCTTCGCGCACATCCTTGAGCCGCTGTTGGGCGCCATGGGTGTCGAGTCGCCGGAAGTGATCAAGGGCGTGTCGTTCTTTGCGGCGTTCTTCGTGATTTCCTACCTGCACATTGTGGTCGGTGAGCTGGCGCCCAAATCCTGGGCGATTCGCAAACCCGAGCTGCTGTCGCTGTGGACCGCGGTGCCGCTGTACCTGTTCTACTGGGCCATGTACCCGGCGATCTACCTGCTCAACGCCAGCGCCAACGCGATCCTGCGCATCGCCGGCCAAGGCGAGCCAGGCCCGCACCATGAGCACCATTACAGCCGTGAAGAACTCAAGCTGATCCTGCACTCCAGCCGTGGCCAGGACCCGAGCGACCAAGGCATGCGCGTGCTGGCCTCGGCCGTGGAAATGGGCGAGCTGGAAGTGGTCGACTGGGCCAACTCCCGGGAAGACTTGGTAACCCTGGACTTCAACGCGCCGCTCAAGGAAATCCTTGCGCTGTTCCGTCGCCACAAGTTCAGCCGCTACCCGGTGTATGACGCGGTGCGCAACGAGTTTGTCGGCCTGTTGCACATCAAGGACCTGCTGTTGGAACTGGCAGCCCTGGACCACATCCCCGAGTCGTTCAACCTGGCCGAGCTGACCCGCCCGCTGGAGCGCGTGTCACGTCACATGCCGTTGTCGCAGTTGCTGGAACAGTTCCGTAAAGGCGGCGCGCACTTCGCCCTGGTGGAAGAAGCCGACGGCAAGATCATCGGCTACCTGACCATGGAAGACGTGCTGGAAGTGCTGGTGGGCGACATCCAGGACGAACACCGCAAGGCCGAGCGCGGCATCCTCGCCTACCAGCCGGGCAAACTGCTGGTACGTGGCGACACGCCGCTGTTCAAGGTGGAACGCCTGCTGGGTGTCGACCTGGACCACATCGAAGCCGAAACCCTGGCCGGGCTGATCTACGACACCCTCAAGCGGGTGCCCGAAGAAGAAGAAGTGCTGGAGGTTGAAGGCCTGCGGATCATCATCAAGAAGATGAAAGGGCCGAAAATCGTGCTGGCCAAGGTGCTGTTGCTCGATTGAGCAGCAACACCCTGGGCTAAACCATCAGGATCAACAGGTGGGAGCGGGCTTGCTCGCGAAAGCAGGGTGTCAGTCACCTGAGAGGTTGACTGATACACCGCCTTCGCGAGCAAGCCCGCTCCCACATTTGTTCTGGGCGCTGTGTAGATCACGCACCCGGCACAAAATGCTTCTGCGCCGTACCGCGGGCGATCAGGCGGGAGATGTAGTCCAACTTCTGCGCGTCCTGGTCGATGAACCGGAAGGTCAGTTGCAGCCAGTCGCTGTCAGGCTTGGGTTCGAAGGCGACGATGGCGTGCAGGTAGCCGTTGAGGCGAGCCACTTCGGCGTTGTCGCCTTGCTCAAGGTCGAGTACCGCGCTTTCCAGCACCTGAGGCAGGACTTCACTGCGACGTACCACCAGCAGCGCCTCCTTGATGCTCAGCGCCTTGATAACGCATTGCTGGGTGCCGCTGGACAGGCGCAGTTGGCCTTGGCCACGACCGGCCGCTGGCGCTGCACTCGGGGCTTGCACGGGTGGGCTGTTGAGCAAGCCTTTGCTGGGCGCAGGCGCAGCCGCCGCCACTGGGGCCGCGCGCACGGCTTCCGGCTTGCCACCGGTCAGCGCGCTCAGGGAGTCATTGCCGAACGCCGAGTTCATCTTGGTCGGTGCGCTGGCAACCAGCGCGTCCAGACGGCCGATCTTGTGCAGGGCCTGCTTGACCTTGTTCAACAACTGTTCGTTGGTGAACGGCTTGCTGACGTAGCCGGAAACGCCGGCCTGGATAGCCTGAACCACGTTCTCTTTGTCGCCACGGCTGGTCACCATCACGAATGGCATCGCCTTGAGGTGCGGTTGCTCACGGCACCAGGTCAACAGCTCGAGGCCGGACATCTCGGGCATTTCCCAGTCGCACAGCACCAGGTCGAACGTCTCGCGCATCAGGATGGCCTGGGCCTTTTTGCCGTTCACCGCATCTTCAAGCTTGATCCCGGGAAAGTAGTTGCGCAGGCACTTCTTCACCAGGTCGCGGATAAACGAGGCATCATCCACCACCAATACACTGACTTTACTCATCGACCCTTCATCCTATAAAAACCTTGGCACGCAGTACGCCTGACTGATGGCATTTTGCCAAAACTCTGCAGTCACGTTCGGACTTTATTGCACCCGATACGCAAAAAATTCAGCTGCCCCAAACGAAAACGCCCGGCCTAAGGCCGGGCGTTAATTTCTCGGGCAACCTTACTTATCGTCAGTTTCGCCCGGAACATTAGGGGTTTGGTCGGCCGAACCTTCAACTTCGGCTTTCATGCGCTTGAGGCCCATGTGCCGTACGTCGGTACCGCGAACCAGGTAGATCACCAGCTCGGAGATGTTGCGCGCGTGGTCGCCGATGCGCTCCAGGGAACGCAGCACCCAGATGATGCTCAAGACCCGCGAGATAGAGCGCGGGTCTTCCATCATGTAGGTGGCCAGCTCACGCAGGGCGGTCTTGTACTCACGGTCGATAACCTTGTCGTACTGGGCCACCGACAACGCGAGATCGGCGTCGAAGCGCGCAAAGGCGTCGAGGGCATCACGCACCATGTTGCGCACCTGGTCGCCGATGTGGCGCACTTCCACGTAACCCCGTGGCGCTTCACCTTCTTCGCACAGCTGGATGGCGCGGCGGGCGATCTTGGTGGCTTCGTCACCGATGCGCTCCAGGTCGATCACCGACTTGGAAATGCTGATGATCAAACGCAGGTCCGAGGCCGCCGGCTGGCGACGGGCCAGAATGCGCAGGCATTCTTCGTCGATGTTGCGTTCCATCTGGTTGATCTGGTCATCGATCTCACGCACTTGCTGGGCCAGGCCCGAGTCGGCCTCGATCAGCGCAGTCACGGCGTCGTTGACTTGCTTCTCCACCAGCCCGCCCATCGCCAGGAGGTGGCTGCGCACTTCCTCAAGCTCGGCGTTGAACTGCGCGGAGATGTGGTGGGTAAGGCCTTCTTTGCTAATCATGTTGGCGTCCTTGGAGCGTCCGGTAAGGTGCGGAGAACCGCAGCGTCAGTGCAATCAGAACCACAGCTTCCTAGCCGTAACGACCGGTGATGTAGTCTTCGGTCTGCTTCTTCGCCGGATTGGTGAACAGGGTATCGGTATCGCCGAACTCCACCAGCTTGCCCATGTACATGAACGCGGTGTAGTCGGAAACACGCGCCGCCTGTTGCATGTTGTGGGTCACGATGACGATGGTGAACTTGGATTTCAGCTCGTAGATCAGCTCTTCCACTTTCAGTGTCGAGATCGGGTCGAGTGCCGAGCAAGGCTCATCGAGCAGCAGTACTTCCGGCTCCACCGCGATGGTCCGCGCGATCACCAGACGCTGCTGCTGGCCGCCGGACAAGCCGAGTGCCGAGTCATGCAGGCGGTCTTTGACCTCGTCCCACAGCGCCGCGCCTTTGAGGGCCCACTCGACCGCTTCGTCGAGGATGCGCTTCTTGTTGATGCCCTGGATACGCAGGCCGTAAACCACGTTTTCGTAGATGGTCTTGGGGAACGGGTTGGGCTTCTGGAACACCATGCCCACACGGCGACGCAGCTCGGCCACGTCTTCGCCCTTGCGGTAGATGTTGGTGCCGTAGAGGTTGATGGCGCCGTCAACGCGGCAGCCGTCCACCAGGTCGTTCATGCGGTTGAAGGTACGCAGCAGCGTGGACTTGCCGCAACCGGACGGGCCGATAAAAGCCGTCACGCGCTGCTTGGGGATGTTCATGCTGACGTCGAACAGCGCCTGTTTTTCACCGTAGTACAGGCTCAGGCCCGGCACTTCGATGGCCACAGTTTCCTGGGCCAGGCTCAGGCTCTGCTTGTCGCGACCCAGGGCGGACATGTTGATGCCGTGGGAATGGGTTTCGTGTTGCATGGGATGCTCCCTGTGCTACCAATTCGTTGTGTTGAACCGCAGGCTTCTGGATCGGCTGGCGGCTTACTAAAAATCTGTGTCTGGCGCGGTTCAGTGTGGGAGCGGGCTTGCTCGCGAAAGCGGTATGTCAGTCAGCACATGTGTTTCTGATACACCGCTTTCGCGAGCAAGCCCGCTCCCACATTGAGTCCGCGCTCACTTCAATTAACTGTCCAGCGCTTTGTATTTTTCGCGCAGGTGGTTACGAATCCACACCGCCGACAAGTTGAGCGTGGCGATCACCAGTACCAGCAGCAAGGCAGTGGCGTACACCAGTGGCCGTGCGGCTTCGACGTTGGGGCTCTGGAAGCCGACGTCATAGATATGGAAGCCCAAGTGCATGATCTTCTGGTCCAGGTGCAGGTACGGGTAGTTGCCGTCCAGCGGCAGCGACGGCGCCAGTTTCACCACACCCACCAGCATCAGCGGCGCCACTTCACCGGCGGCACGTGCCACGGCGAGGATCATGCCGGTCATCATCGCCGGGCTGGCCATCGGCAGCACGATCTTCCACAGCGTTTCCGCCTTGGTCGCGCCAAGTGCCAGGGAACCTTCACGCACCGTGCGAGGAATCCGCGCCAGGCCTTCTTCCGTGGCCACGATCACCACCGGCACAGCCAGCAGCGCCAGGGTCAGCGAGGCCCACAACAGGCCCGGGGTACCAAAGGTCGGCGCCGGCAAGGCTTCGGCGAAGAACAGGCGGTCAACCGAGCCCCCCAGTACATACACGAAGAAGCCCAGGCCGAACACGCCGTAAACGATAGCCGGTACGCCGGCCAGGTTGTTCACGGCGATGCGGATAATCCGGGTCAGGGCGTTCTGCTTGGCGTATTCACGCAGGTACACCGCCGCCAGCACGCCGAACGGCGTCACGATCATCGCCATGATCAGGGTCATCATCACGGTGCCGAAAATCGCCGGGAAAATCCCGCCTTCGGTGTTGGCTTCCCGTGGGTCATCACTGAGGAATTCCCAGACCTTGCTGAAGTAGAAGCCGATCTTGGTCATCGTGCCCATGGCGTTCGGCTGGTAGGCGTGCACCACTTTGCCGATGCCGATTTCCACTTCCTTGCCGTTGCCATCGCGGGCGGTCAGCGAGTCGCGGTTGAACTGGGCATGCAGGTCGGCCAGGCGCGCTTCGATGTCCTGGTAACGCGCATTCAGCTCGGCGCGGCCGGAGTCCATGTCGGCTTGGGCGGCGGCGTCGAGCTTGCCTTCCAGTTCCAGTTTGCGACCGTGCAGGCGGATGCGCTCCAGGCCTGCGTTGATCGCGCCGATATCGGTTTTTTCCAGGCTCTTGAGCTGGGCGGCCAGCGCGTTGACGCGGTCGACGCGGGCTTGCAGCTCCGGCCACGCGGCTTCGCCTTGCGCGATGATCTTGCCATCCTGCTTGACGTTGACCAGGGTGCCGTAGAAGTTGCCCCACTCACGACGCTCGATCGCCATCAGTTCCACCGGCTTGGTCTGGTCTTTCAACCACTCGCCGACGATCCAGGTGAAGTCGTTGCCGTTCAAGTCCCGGTTGCCGACCTTGATCAGCTCGCGGGTCATGAATTCCGGGCCTTGGTCCGGCACAGGCAGGCCCGCGCTTTTCAGGCGTTCGCGGGGTACTTCTTCTTTCTGCACCACTTCGCCGATGACGATATGGTTTTCCTGGCCCGGTACGCTGTAGTTGGCCTGGATCAGGTCAGCCGGCCAAAAGTGGCCCAAACCACGTACCGCAATCACAGCCAGCAAACCAATGGTCATGATGACCGCGATGGACACCGCGCCACCGCTGATCCAGACGCCAGGGGCGCCGCTCTTGAACCATCCATTCAGGGAGTTCTGTTTCACAGACTTCTACCTTTCTTAAAGCGACGAGTATTTCTTGCGCAGACGCTGACGGATCAGCTCGGCGAGGGTGTTCATGACAAAGGTGAACAGCAGCAGCACCAGCGCCGAGAGGAACAGCACGCGGTAGTGACTGCCGCCCACTTCCGACTCGGGCATTTCCACCGCGACGTTGGCTGCCAGGGTGCGCAGGCCTTCGAACAGGTTCATCTCCATCACCGGGGTATTACCGGTGGCCATCAGCACGATCATGGTTTCACCCACTGCGCGGCCCATGCCGATCATCAGCGCCGAGAAAATACCCGGGCTGGCCGTCAGGATCACCACACGGGTCATGGTCTGCCACGGCGTAGCGCCCAGGGCCAGCGAGCCCAGGGTCAGGCCACGCGGCACGCTGAACACGGCGTCTTCGGCGATGGAGTAGATGTTCGGAATGACCGCGAAACCCATGGCCAGGCCGACCACCAGGGCGTTGCGCTGGTCGTAGGTGATGCCCAGGTCGTGGGAGATCCACATGCGCATGTCGCCGCCGAAGAACCAGGTTTCCAGGTACGGGCTCATGTACAGCGAGAGCCAGCCCACGAACAGGATCACCGGAATCAGGATCGCGCTTTCCCAGCCATCGGGAACCCGCAGGCGCAGCGACTCAGGCAGGCGGCTGAAGATAAAGCCGGCGACCAGGATGCCAATCGGCAACAGCATCAGCAGGCTGAAAATCCCCGGCAGGTGCCCTTCCACATACGGCGCCAGGAACAGCCCGGCGAAGAAGCCGAGGATCACCGTCGGCATCGCTTCCATCAGTTCGATCACCGGCTTGACCTTGCGGCGCAGGCTCGGGGCCATGAAGTAGGCGGTGTAGATCGCGGCGGCAACGGCCAGCGGTGCGGCCAGCAGCATGGCGTAGAACGCGGCCTTCAAGGTACCGAAGGTCAGCGGGGCCAGGCTCATCTTGGGTTCGAAGTCGGTGTTGGCGGCGGTCGATTGCCAGACGTATTTAGGCTCGTCGTAGTTTTCGTACCAGACCTTGCTCCACAACGCGCTCCAGGACACTTCCGGGTGCGGGTTATCGAGCAGCAACGGCTGCAGCTTGCCGCCGGCTTCGACGATCACACGGTTGGCCCGTGGCGACATGCCGAACACGCCCTGGCCGTCGACCACCGGGTCAACCAGCAGGGTGCGGTGCGCGGTGCTGTGGAACACGCCGAACTTGCCGGACGCGTCGAGGGCGGTGAAGCCTTTGCGACGCTCTTCGGCGGTAATCTCGACGATCGGCGCGGTGCCCATCTGGAAGGTACGGATCTGCTTGAAGCGCTGCTCGCCATCCGGGTCACGGGCCATGAACCACTGGGCCAGACCGCCTTTGGAGTTACCGATGATCAACGAAATGCCGCCCACCAACTGCGTGCTGGCGGTAATTTCGGCGTTGCCATCTTCCAATAATTTGTATCGACCGTTAAGGCTCTTGTCGCGCAGGCTGAAGACATCAGCGAGGGCACGACCATTGATCACATACAACCACTGTTGGCGCGGGTCGATGAAGATCGCCTTCACCGGTTCGGTCATTTGCGGCAGCTCGATACGCTTCTGCTCGCTGGTAACTTCGCCGGTCATCATGTTTTCTTCGCGGCTCAAGGACAGCACATTCAAGTGCGCGCCGGCCGAACCGGCTACCACCAGCGCGGAGTCGGTGGCGTTGAGCGCTACGTGCTCCAGCGGGCGACCCGCGTCGTCCAGCACGATCGGCGTATCACCGTAAGGGTATTCGATCGCCGGGGTGATGGTTTTCTTGCCGTCCGGGTAAGACACCTTGTAGGTGTGGCGGAACACCAGAGACTGGCCATTGGACAGACCAAGGATCACCAGCGGGCTGCCCGGTTGATCCTCACCGATGGAGGCAACGCTGGTACCGGCGGGAAGTGGCAGGTCGACGCGCTTGAGTTCAGCGCCGGTGTCGACTTCAAAGAACAATGCCTGGCCCTTGTCGGAAACCCGCATGGCGACCTGGTTCTGTTCTTCCATGGAGATCAGCAGCGGCTTGCCGGCGTCCTGCAACCAGGCCGGCGTCAAGGCGTCTTCCTTGGTCAGCGACGCGCCCTGGAACAACGGCGCGACCACGTAGGCCAGAAAGAAGAAGATCAAGGTGATAGCGCCGAGGACGGCGAGGCCGCCCACCAGCACGTACCAGCGGGTCAGGCGATCCTTGAGCGCGCGGATGCGGCGCTTGCGTTGCAGCTCAGGCGTATTGAAATCAATGCGCTTGGGGGGAGAAGTCGTCGTCATGGTGGAATTGGCCAGATCATTCATGCGCACACCCTAGCGATCCTGTATGACAGAAAGATGACAATGCAGTGACGCAGAAAATCCGCCGCGTAGCGGTGCAGGCAGCGGACTAAAAAATGAGAGGTGCAGGCGGGCTGTTGTGGGAGCGAGCTTGCTCGCGATTGCAGTGTGTCATTCGACACAATGGCGGCTGATACACCGCCTTCGCGAGCAAGCCCGCTCCCACAGGGCCCGCTGCTACACCCGGTATTACAGGCTTAGTTGCCTTCTTTCAGACCCAGGTCAGCCAGTGCCTTGGCGGCAACTTTGGCGGGCAGTGGGATGTAGCCGTCTTTCACTACAACTTCCTGGCCCTGCTTGGACAGCACCAGTTTCACGAACTCAGCTTCCAGCGGGGCCAGTGGCTTGTTCGGGGCTTTGTTGACGTAAACGTAGAGGAAGCGCGACAGCGGGTATTTGCCGTTCAGGGCGTTTTCTTCGCTGTCTTCGATGAAGTCAGTGCTGCCTTTCTTGGCCAGGGCCACGGTCTTCACGCTGGCGGTCTTGTAGCCGATGCCCGAGTAACCGATGCCGTTCAACGAGGAACTGATCGACTGCACAACCGAGGCCGAGCCTGGTTGTTCGTTCACGTTTGGCTTGTAGTCACCTTTGCACAGGGCTTCTTCCTTGAAGTAGCCGTAGGTGCCGGATACCGAGTTACGACCGAACAGCTGAACCGGCTTGTTGGCCAGGTCGCCGGTCACACCCAGGTCACCCCAGGTTTTGACGTCGGCTTTGGCGCCGCACAGACGAGTCGAGGAGAAGATCGCGTCGACTTGTTCCATGGTCAGGTGCTGGATCGGGTTGTCTTTGTGCACGAACACCGCCAGGGCATCCACGGCAACCGGGATAGCGGTTGGCTTGTAGCCGTACTTCTGCTCGAAGGCAGCCAGCTCGGTGTCCTTCATCTTGCGGCTCATCGGGCCCAGGTTGGAGGTGCCTTCAGTCAACGCAGGTGGCGCGGTGGCGGAACCGGCAGCCTGGATCTGGATGTTGACGTTCGGGTATTCCTTTTTGTAGCCCTCAGCCCACAGGGTCATCAGGTTAGCCAGGGTATCGGAACCGACGCTGGACAAGTTGCCCGACACACCAGTGGTCTTGGTGTAGCTCGGGATAGCTGGGTCAACAGCGGCGAACGCGTTAGCAGTCGCAACGCCAGCAGCGACAAAAGTCATAGCCGCCATCAAACGCTTCAGTTTCATGCCTTACTCCTAGCAGATAGGGATAGTTGGATCGGGGCCAAGTATCGGTAGGCCGTGTGAACACTCTATGTCTGGAATATGACAATTAGATGAAAGGCCAGTATTGGCAGAGCGCGCTGCTGGAGGGAGAAGACCCCATGGAGACGGGACTTGCGAGGACGTTGAAGCGTTTACCTGGAAATACCCTGTAATCGTTGTACAGCACACAACCCGTGGCGAGCGAGCTGGCTCGCGCTGGAGTGCGTAGCGCTCCCGCCTTTCGGGGCCCGCTACGCCGCCCAACGGGAGCAAGCTCCCTCGCCACAGGGGTTATCGGTCAGTGGTTAACGCCCGCGCTTCCACAGGTACCCGCCGACGACCATGCCCATCACACACAGGACAGCCACGTAGTAGGCAGGGCCCATCGGGCTTTCCTTCATCAGCAATGACACCGCCAGCGGCGTCAGGCCGCCGAAAATGGCGTACGCCACGTTGTAGGAAAATGACAGCCCACTGAAGCGCACCACCGGTGGGAAGGCTTTAACCATGACGTAGGGCACCACGCCGATGGTGCCGACGAACAGCCCGGTCAAGGCGTACAGCGGGAACAGCCAGTCAGGGTGGGTGATAAGGCTGTGATAGAGGGTCCACGAGGTTGCCAGCAACAGCGCGCAACCGACGATCAGCACACGGCCTGCGCCGAAGCGGTCAGCCAGGGCGCCGGAGGCGATACAGCCCAGGCTCAGGGTCACGATAGCCAGGCTGTTGGCTTGCAGCGCAACGGTCGCGCTGAAGTGGTAGACGGTCTGCAGCACGGTCGGGGTCATCAGGATGATGACGACGATACCGGCCGACAGCAGCCAGGTCAGCAGCATCGACAGCACGATGGCGCCCCGGTGGTCACGCAGTACGGCACGCAAGGGCAACTCGGCGGCCAGGGTCTTGCGTTGCTGCATCTCGGCGAAGATCGGCGTTTCATGCAGCCAGCGGCGCAGGTACACCGACAACAGGCCGAACACACCGCCGAGCAGGAACGGGATCCGCCAGGCGAAATCCGACACCTGCTCCGGGCTATAAATAGTGTTGATCGCGGTAGCCACCAACGAACCCAGCAGGATGCCGGCGGTAAGGCCGCTGGTCAGCGTGCCGCAGGCGTAACCGATATGGCGCGGCGGCACGTGTTCGGAGACGAACACCCAGGCGCCTGGCACCTCACCGCCAATCGCCGCGCCCTGGATGACGCGCATCAGCAGCAACAGCAGCGGTGCCCACAGGCCAATCTGCGCGTAGGTCGGCAGCAGGCCCATGATCAGGGTCGGCACGGCCATCATGAAGATGCTCAGGGTGAACATTTTCTTGCGGCCCAACAGGTCACCGAAGTGCGCCATGATGATGCCGCCCAGCGGACGTGCCAGGTAGCCAGCGGCGAAGATGCCGAACGTCTGCATCATGCGCAGCCATTCGGGCATGTCCACGGGGAAAAACAGTTTTCCGACCACGGTGGCGAAAAACACGAAAATAATGAAATCATAAAATTCCAGCGCCCCGCCCAAGGCAGACAGCGACAGGGTTTTGTAGTCGTTGCGGGTCAGCGGGCGCGACGGTTGCGCACTGCTTGCGGGCACGGAGGACATGGCAAGGCTTCTCTTATTAGTCAGGACGGCAGATCCGAGGGGCTGGCTGGGCCAGGACGGGTTCGGCAAGATAGCAAATCGCTTGGAAAAGCACATCAGAAGCACAGTTGCCGGAAAAACCCGCCATACAGCCGCCAATTGCCGACCAAATCAACTACAGACGGTCGTCGCGGCGCCAGGGTGTCGATATACTCGGCCCACGCACGCGCCAGACCCGCAGTCTTGAGAGGCATTCACGGCATGATCGAACTCGAACAAGAAGACCCTATCCCGCAAGGCGATCTCGCCCTGCAAATCACCGCACTCCCGCGTGAAACCAACGGTTTCGGCGACATCTTCGGCGGCTGGCTGGTCGCGCAGATGGACCTGGCCGGCACCGCGATGGCCAGCAAGGTCGCAGGCGGTCGAGTGGCCACCGTGGCCATTGATCGCATGGCATTTCTGGTTCCGGTCGCGGTGGGCGCGCAGCTGTCCTTCTATACCCAGGCCCTGGAAATCGGCCGCAGCTCGATCCAGATGATGGTCGAGGTGTGGAGCGACGACCCGCTGTCCAGCGAATGGCGCAAGGTCACCGAGGCGGTGTTCGTGTTCGTCGCCATCGATGGCAGCGGCCGCACGCGGTCGGTGCCGTCGCGCGCACGTTAAACCTCGCCGGGTTTTGACGGTCAATTGCCCCATTGCCTGCCATGAAGAGTGCTTTGTATGCCTACGCCCCACGTTGAAAGCGTGAAAATCGACGAGCTGGACTGCTGGCGCATCCGCCACAACGGTGCCGAGCTGATGGTGGCCCAACAGGGCGCGCATATTTTCAGCTACCAGCGCGCAGGCGAACAGCCGTTGATCTGGCCGAACCCCGAGGCGGTGTTCAAGCAGGGCAAAGGCATCCGCACCGGTGTTCCCGTGTGCTGGCCATGGTTTGGCGTGTTTGATCGTAACCCGCAAAGCGTGAAGGCGATGCGCCAGAGTGAGCAGCCGGCTGGCGCCCATGGTTTTGTGCGCACGGCGCTGTGGGAACTGGCGGGCACTGCGCTTGAAGGCCAAGCCTTGCGCGTTGACCTGCTGCTGCCGGTGCCTGCGGGCGGCTTTGCAGGCTGGCCCCATCAGGTCGACCTCACGCTGAGCCTGCTGCTGGACGATCAGCTGCACATCCGCCTGACCAGCCATAACCGTGGCACCGACACCGTGACCCTCAGCCAGGCGCTGCATACCTACTTCGCCGTGAGCGATGTGCGTAACGTGCAAGTCGAAGGCCTGGACGGCACGGCGTATATCGATACCGCCGATGGCTGGTCCGAGAAGACGCAATCCGGCTTGCTGCACTTCACCGCCGAGACGGATCGCATCTACCTCGATACACCCGCGCAGCTGAATATTGTCGATAAAGACTGGCAGCGCCGTATTCAGCTGACCGCCGAGGGCTCGAAGTCGACGGTGATCTGGAACCCCTGGACCGAACGCGCCAAGGCCTTTGACGACATGGCCGACGATGGCTGGCAGGGCATGCTGTGCATCGAGACGGCGAATGTACTGGATGATGTGGTTGAGCTGGCGCCAGGCGAAAGCCACACCTTAGGTGTGAGCATCACAAGTATCGCCCTGTAAACCGGGATCAAAATGTGGGAGGGGGCTTGCCCCCGATGGCGGTGAATCAGTCACCAGAGATAGTGACTGACACTCAGCCATCGGGGGCAAGCCCCCTCCCACATTGATTCTGTGTTGCGGTTTAGAGATCCGACTCCTTCACCACCCTCACCTTGCCGGCATCCAATGCATAGGCAGCATCGGCCAAATCGTTATTCACCTTCTCCACCTTCAACGTGCCCGTGACCCACAGCGGCGTGTAGATATCATCCAGCTTCAACCCCTTGGGATACCGCACCAACACCAACTGGTTGGGCGGCGGCGGCGGCACGTGGATGCACGCGCCCGGGTACGGCACCAGGAAAAACAGCGTGCTGCGGCCCTTGGCGTCGGTTTCCAACGGCACCGGATAACCACCGATGCGGATATTCTTGCCGTTCATGGCCGCCACGGTCTTGGTGGAATACATCACCGCCGGCAAGCCTTTGCTTTGCTTCAAGCCACCTTTGTCGGTGAAGGTGCCTTGGGCTTCGGGGGAGTTGTGGTCGATCTCGGGCATGGCCTCGAGGGCCTTCTGGTCCGACAGTGGCATCAAGTCGAGCCAGTCGGTTTCCGGCAGTTCGCCGGCGTGCGCCAGGCCAGTGCCCAGCAAGAGGAGAGTCAACAGAAAACGGCGCATGGAGAGGCTCGGCAAGTACAAGTGCCGAGCATTCTAGCCCTCTGCGCTTGCGCAGCGCAGAGGACTTTGCAGGCTGATTACTTCTTTTTGATCAGACCGTAGATCACCAGCAGCACAATCGCGCCAACCAGTGCGCCGATAAAGCCCGCGCCCTGGCCAGCCTGGTAGATACCCAGCGCCTGACCACCGTAGGTCGCGGCCAGGGAGCCGGCGATACCCAGCAGGATGGTCATGATCCAGCCCATGCTGTCGTCGCCTGGCTTGAGGAAACGCGCGAGCAGACCGACGATCAAGCCGATGAAGATGGTTCCGATGATACCCATGGCATTTCCCTCTGATTGAATATGAGTCATGCCAAAGCCTAGACAGGCTTTGGCATCCTGCAATCAGAGGATGGCGGTCACCGAATGGTTCCCGCCAGGCCCGGGCTTATTGCTCGGCGATCAGCGTTTGCACCTTGAGGATCTGCGCTTCGAGCGTGACACGGTCCTTGCAACGCAGGTTGGCGTGACCGACCTTGCGCCCGACCTTGAAGGCCTTGCCGTAGTGATGCAGGTGGCAGTCATCGATCGCGATAACCTGCTCCACCGGCGGCACAACCCCGATGAAGTTGAGCATGGCGCTCTCGCCGACCTTGGCCGTGGAACCCAGCGGCAAGCCCGCAACCGCGCGCAGGTGGTTTTCGAACTGGCTGCACTCGGCGCCTTCGGTGGTCCAGTGCCCGGAGTTGTGCACACGCGGGGCGATTTCGTTGGCCTTGAGGCCACCGTCGACTTCAAAGAACTCGAACGCCATCACGCCGACATAGTCGAGCTGCTTGAGCACGCGGCTGGAATAGTCTTCGGCCAGGGCCTGCAGCGGGTGCTCGGTGCTGGCCACGGACAGCTTGAGGATGCCGCTGTCGTGGGTGTTGTGCACCAACGGGTAGAAGCGCGTCTCGCCATCACGGGCCCGCACGGCGATCAGCGACACTTCGCCGGTGAACGGCACGAAGCCTTCCAGCAGGCAGGCAACGCTGCCCAGCTCGGCGAAGGTGCCGACCACATCGGCAGCGGTGCGCAGGACTTTCTGGCCCTTGCCGTCGTAACCCAGGGTACGGGTTTTCAGCACCGCCGGCAGGCCGATGCTGGCGACGGCAGCGTCCAGGTCTGCCTGGGACTGGATGTCGGCGAAGGCCGGGGTCGGGATACCCAGGTCCTTGAACATGCTCTTCTCGAACCAGCGGTCGCGCGCAATGCGCAGCGCTTCGGCGCTCGGGTACACCGGTACGAACTGCGACAGGAACGCCACGGTTTCGGCCGGGACACTTTCGAACTCGAAGGTCACCAGGTCGACCTCCTCGGCCAGCTGGCGCAGGTGATCCGGGTCGCTGTAGTCAGCGCGCAGGTGTTCACCCAATGCGGCGGCGCAGGCGTCCGGCGCCGGGTCCAGGAACGCGAAGTTCATTCCCAGCGGAGTACCCGCCAGGGCCAGCATACGGCCCAGTTGGCCGCCACCGATTACACCGATTTTCATCGTCAACAACCTCAGGCGATACGTGGGTCTGGATTGTCCAGCACGCTGTCTGTTTGCTCGGCACGGAATTTTTTCAGCACCGCGTGAAACTGCGGGTGCTTGGCGCCCAGGATGCTGGCGGACAGCAAGGCTGCGTTGATCGCGCCGGCCTTGCCGATCGCCAGGGTGGCCACCGGGATACCGGCCGGCATCTGCACGATGGACAACAGCGAATCCACGCCCGAGAGCATCGAAGACTGCACCGGCACACCGAGCACCGGCAGGTGGGTCTTGGCCGCACACATGCCCGGCAGGTGCGCTGCACCGCCGGCACCGGCGATGATCACCTCGATGCCACGGGATTCTGCTTCATCGGCATACTGGAACAGCAAATCCGGAGTGCGGTGGGCGGAGACCACTTTCACTTCGTAGGGAATGCCGAGTTTTTCCAGCATATCGGCGGTGTGGCTAAGGGTGGACCAATCGGACTTGGAGCCCATGATCACGCCAACCAATGCACTCATCGTCGTGCCTCTTCTCTCTGGGCGCCCGCAGGCGCGTCAAAAAACAACAAGCCACGCGGGAAATCCGGCGTGGCTTGTTGTACGAAATTTGGCCGGTTGGACCGGCCGAAGGCCGCGCAGTATACCGTAATAATCCAGATAAACAGCCCCTCGGATGACCATCTGTCCAGTGGCGCAAAGTGGCGGTTTTATTGACTTTCAAGTCAGTCCCACACACCGCAAAAACCGGTGGGAGGGGGCTTGCTCCCGATGACAGTGTGTCAGGCACTTATCTGTCACTGATACACCGCTATCGGGGGCAAGCCCCCTCCCACATTTGCCCGGTATTCGGCTCAGGTGGTTTGCGCCGCGCCACCTTCCAGCTTGCGCCACAACAACCGCACATTCGCCTTGCGCACCAAGGCGCAGCGATACAGGCGGATTTCCAGCGGCACATGCCATTGCGGGCCGCCGCAGACAACGAGTTCTCCGCGAGCGAGTTCGGCACGCACGCTCAATTGCGGCACCCAGGCAATGCCCAGGCCTTCCAACGCCATGCTCTTGAGGCTATCGGCCATGGCGGTTTCGTACACGGTGGTAAAGCGCAGCGCGCGCTGACGCAGCAGCAGGTGCACCGAACGGCCGAGGAACGCGCCAGCACTGTAGGCCAGCAACGGCACGCTGCCCTCGCCTTCCAGGTCGAACAGCGGGTTGCCATCGGCGTCGGCGGCGCACACCGGGAGCATTTCAGTGTTGCCCAGGTGCAGCGACGGGAAGATTTCCGCGTCCATCTGCATCGCTGCATCAGGGTCGTAGAACGCCAGCATCAGGTCGCAACCGCCTTCACGCAGGGCGTGCACGGCATCACCAACGTTGGTGGCCACCAGCCGTGTGGCGATGTTCAGGCCTTCGTTGCGCAGTTGCGCGATCCAGCGCGGGAAGAAACCCAGTGCCAGGGAGTGGGCGGCGGCCACTTGCATGACCTCGCCCTGCCCGCCTTCCAGGTGATGCAAATGGCGCAGCACTTCACCGAGCTGTTCGACCACCGTGCGTGCGGTGACCAGGAACAACTGCCCCGCCGCCGTCAGCTCCACCGGGGTGCGCGAGCGGTTGACCAGGGTCAGGCCCAGCGCGGCCTCCAGGCTGCGGATACGTCGGCTGAACGCCGGCTGAGTGACAAAGCGCCGTTCCGCCGCCTGGGAAAAGCTGCGGGTTGCCGCCAGGGCGCTGAAGTCTTCCAGCCATTTGCTCTCAAGGTTCATCACTGCCTCCCACGGGTACGCACCATTTTGGCACACACGCCCGCCATGATAGCCGGGTCACACTCACATTATGCCGTTTATGCATAGGCCAGTGTTTAACAGCATTGGCCCAAAAACTTCCACAAGCCTAGCATTCGCGGTGTTCCGGCCTGTTCCGGGTCCCTATCGAGATGATTTCCGTCATGTCCTCCGCTGCATCATTCCGTACCGAAAAAGACCTGCTTGGCGTACTTGAAGTACCGGCTCAAGCGTATTACGGCATCCAGACCCTGCGAGCGGTGAACAACTTCCGCCTCTCGGGCGTTCCGATTTCGCATTACCCGAAATTGGTGGTCGGTCTGGCAATGGTCAAGCAAGCGGCGGCTGACGCCAACCGCGAGTTGGGCCAGCTCAGCGAAGCCAAGCACGCTGCCATCAGCGAAGCCTGTGCCCGTCTGATCCGCGGCGATTTCCACGAAGAGTTCGTGGTGGACATGATTCAAGGCGGCGCTGGCACTTCAACCAACATGAATGCCAACGAAGTCATCGCCAACATCGCGTTGGAGGCCATGGGCCACAACAAGGGCGAGTACCAGTACCTGCACCCCAACAACGACGTGAACATGGCGCAGTCGACCAACGACGCCTACCCGACCGCGATCCGCCTGGGTCTGCTGTTGGGCCATGACGCGCTGCTGGCCAGCCTCGACAGCCTGATCCAGGCCTTCGCCGCCAAGGGCGTCGAGTTCAGCCACGTGCTGAAAATGGGCCGCACCCAACTGCAAGACGCCGTGCCGATGACCCTCGGCCAGGAATTCCGTGCCTTCGCCACTACCCTCGGTGAAGACCTGGCCCGCCTGAAAACCCTGGCGCCGGAGCTGCTGACCGAAGTCAACCTGGGCGGCACCGCCATCGGCACTGGCATCAACGCCGACCCGCGTTACCAGGCCCTGGCCGTACAACGCCTGGCCGTTATCAGCGGCCAGCCGGTTGTTCCTGCCGCCGACCTGATCGAAGCCACCTCCGACATGGGCGCCTTCGTGCTGTTCTCCGGCATGCTCAAGCGTACCGCGGTGAAACTGTCGAAGATCTGCAACGACCTGCGCCTGCTGTCCAGCGGCCCACGCACCGGCATCAACGAGATCAACCTGCCAGCGCGCCAGCCAGGCAGCTCGATCATGCCCGGCAAGGTCAACCCGGTAATCCCCGAAGCCGTGAACCAAGTGGCGTTCCAAGTCATCGGCAACGACCTGGCCCTGACCATGGCGGCCGAAGGCGGCCAGCTGCAACTGAACGTGATGGAACCGCTGATCGCCTTCAAGATCTTCGACTCGATCCGCCTGCTGCAACGCGCCATGGACATGCTGCGCGAACACTGCATCGTCGGCATCACCGCCAACGAAGCGCGCTGCCGCGAACTGGTGGAGCATTCCATCGGCCTGGTCACCGCGCTGAACCCCTACATCGGCTATGAAAACGCCACCCGCATCGCGCGTATCGCCCTTGAAAGCGGTCGCGGCGTGCTGGAACTGGTGCGCGAAGAAGGCTTGCTCGACGACGCCATGCTCGACGACATCCTGCGCCCCGAAAACATGATCGCTCCACGCTTGGTCCCGTTGAAGGCCTAAGCGTTTGTTGCACCGCTCACCAGGTTGAGGGACTAGACACCTCTCACCTTTTGAGGGCCTGAAGGCTCGTTCTTCAGGCCCTTTTTTTTGCCTCAAGGTTGTGAAATGAAGCCCATAAAAAATCCAATATCGCCCTGCAAATCCGACTTTCCCTATTCAGCCCGGCTGAAACCTTTAATCGCCCCGTGCAGACGGATGATGCTCGCCTAGGTATAGTGCCGCCCCTCTTCGCGTCAGAGATCGTCGGTAACGAGGTCCTGGAGAGCGCGAAACCGCATGAATAACAACACCCGCAAAAGGATTGGGGTCGAACGTCGTGCACTGCCTGGTGCTGAGCGACACGTCGAACCGTCCTGCGTTTGCCATTAGAAAAATCAGCGAGGAACACTCCATGCTCGAAGTCATCAACGACTTCCTCTCAGGGAAAGTACTGATCGTGCTCATTGTCGGGCTCGGCGGTTATTTCACGATCCGCTCGCGTTTCGTGCAGTTGCGCCACTTTTTCCACATGTTCTCGGTGTTTAAAGACAGCCTCAAGAGCAGCTCCGGCCAACTCAGCTCGTTCCAGGCGCTGATGCTCAGCCTGGCCGGCCGCGTCGGCGCCGGTAACATCGCAGGCGTCGGCATTGCCGTGACCCTGGGTGGCCCGGGTGCCGTGTTCTGGATGTGGGTCACCGCGCTGGTGGGCATGTCGTCGAGCTTTATCGAGTGCTCCCTCGGCCAGCTGTACAAGCGCACCGACGTCGAAGGCACCTACCGTGGCGGCCCGGCCTACTATATTCAGCACGGCTTGCAGAAGCGTTGGCTGGGTATGGTCATGGCGTTCCTGTTGCTGGTGACCTTCGGTTTTGCCTTCAACGGCCTGCAAGCACACGCCGTGACGCACTCGCTGAACAACGCGTTTGGCCTGGACACCACCTACACCGGCCTGGCCCTGGCCGTGTTGCTGGGCCTGGTGTTCATCGGCGGGATCAAGCGCATCGCCTCGATCGCCGACCTGCTGGTGCCGGTCAAGACCCTGGTGTACATCGCCGTGACCCTGTACGTGATCGTGCTGCAATTCGACCACGTACCCGCCATGCTCGCGACCATCGTCAAGAGCGCCTTCGGCCTCGACCAAGCCTTCGGTGGCCTGGTGGGCAGCGCGATCATCATGGGTGTAAAACGCGGCGTGTTCGCCAACGAAGCCGGCCTGGGCAGTGCGCCTAACGTGGCGGCAGTGGCCTCGGTAGAACACCCGATCGCCCAAGGCGTGGTTCAGGCGTTCAGCGTGTTCCTCGACACCTTCGTGATCTGCACCTGCACCGCACTGCTGATCCTGCTCTCCGGTTTCTACACCCCAGGCTTTGAAGGCGACGGCATTGCCCTGACCCAGAACTCCCTGGCGGCGGTGGTCGGTGACTGGGGCCGCATGTTCATCTCGGTGGCCCTGGCGTTGTTCGTGTTCACCTCGATCATGTACAACTACTACCTCGGTGAGAGCAACCTGCGCTTCCTGGTCGGTAACAATCGCAAGGTGCTGATGGGCTATCGCGCCCTGGTACTGGTGTTGATTTTCTGGGGTTCCATCGAGAACCTTGGCACCGTGTTCGCCTTCGCCGACATCACCATGACCATGCTCGCGTTCGTCAACCTGTTCGCCCTGGCGTTCCTGTTCAAGATCGCCATGCGCATCCTGAACGACTACGACAACCAGCGCGCGGCGGGCATCAAGACCCCGGTGTTCGACTCCAGCCAGTTCCCCGACCTGGACCTGGACCGCAAGGCCTGGCCGGCCAACCCGGTGAAGCCTGAGCCAGCGGCTCAAGCATCGGCTGAACTGGGCGCGCAAACGCAACGCTGAATGTAGATAGATGACACGCCGCCCGGCCTTGGGCATGCTCTGGGCCCGGCGGCGTTTTTCGTTCAGGAGATTTTTCGATGCAACCAGCTAACAATGTGATGGTGCTCTATACCGGCGGCACCATCGGCATGCAGGCCAGTGCCAACGGCCTGGCCCCGGCATCCGGTTTCGAAGCCCGCATGCGCGCACAGCTTGCCGACGCGCAAGTACCCGCCTGGCGCTTTCGCGAAATGGCGCCACTGATCGACAGCGCCAACATGACCCCGGCCTACTGGCAGCGCCTGCGCACTGCCGTGGTCGACGCCGTGGACGAGGGCTGCGACGCCGTATTGATCCTGCACGGCACCGACACCCTGGCCTACAGCGCGGCGGCCATGAGTTTCCAGTTGCTGGGCCTGCCGGCGCCGGTGGTGTTTACCGGCTCCATGCTGCCGGCGGGTGTGCCGGACAGCGACGCCTGGGAAAACGTCAGCGGTGCGCTGGCAGCCTTGGGCGACGGCCTCGCGCCGGGCGTGCACCTGTATTTTCACGGTGCACTGATGGCGCCGACCCGTTGCGCGAAAATCCGCAGCTTTGGTCGCCATCCGTTTGCCGCGCTGCAACGCAACGGCGGCGTGGCCAAGGCGAGCAACGTCCCGGCAACCCTGGATTACCGTCACGCCAAGGCCCTGGCGAATGTCGGCGTGCTGCCGCTGGTACCGGGCATTGCCGCCGTGCAACTGGACGCGCTGGTCGACAGCGGCATCCAGGCCTTGGTGCTGGAATGCTTCGGCAGCGGCACCGGGCCCAGCGACAACCCGGCGTTCCTGGCCAGCCTGCAACGCGCCCAGGACAAGGGTGTGGTCGTGGTGGCAATCACTCAATGCCATGAAGGCGGCGTGGAGCTGGATGTCTACGAAGCCGGCAGCCGCTTGCGTGGCGTGGGCGTGCTGTCGGGCGGCGGGATGACCCGTGAAGCGCTGTTCGGCAAGCTCAACGCGCTGCTCGGCGCGGGCCTGGCTAACGCTGAGGTACGGCGCCTGGTCGAACTCGACCTGTGCGGCGAACTGAGCTGACCGGCATATAACTTGCTCCACTTCCAGCCACCCCCTGGCTGGAAGTGTCCATGCTGCATTCCCACCTCACCACCCTCAACGCGGTCTCCCTGGTACTTGGCACCTTCAAGGAACGGGGCCTGCCCGGCGACACCTTGCTGGCCGGCAGCGGCATCTGCGCGGCAGACCTGAGCCGCGCCGACACGCGCATTACCACCCGCCAGGAGATGCACGTGTGCGCCAATGCCGTGGCGTTGCAACGGGATATCGGCCTGGAACTGGGCCGGCGCATGCACGTTTCGTCCTACGGCATGCTCGGCTATGCCCTGCTCACCAGTGCCACCTTAGGTGACGCTTTGCGCCTGGCCCTGCGGTATCCGGCGCTGCTGGGAACACTTTTCGAGCTGAGCCTGGTCGAGGACGGCGAGCGGATCTGGTTCAGCGCCAGTGATTATCGCGAGAACCCGACCCTGGAAACCTTCAATGTCGAGTTTTGCCTGGTGTCGCTGAAAGTCATCTGCGACGACCTGCTCGGCCAGCCGCTGCCGCTGCTTGGCGCCCGCTTTGAGCACGATGCGCCGGACTACCAAGCGCGCTACCGCGAACGCTTCGACTGCCCCTTGCAGTTTCAGGCCAGCACCAATGCCTTTGCCTTCGACCAGCACTGGTTGAATCAGCCGTTACCCCTGGCCGACGCCGTAACCCACCAGGCCATGGCCGAGCGGTGCCGCAAACAGAACCTTGAGTTCACCGGGCGCCAAGCCTGGCTGGGGCGGGTCCGCCAAGTGCTTGCCAGCCAACTGCAGGCCGCGCCAGGCCTTGAAGGGCTGGCGCGGCAGCTGAACTGCTCGGCACGCACCTTGCGCCGCCACCTGCACGACCAGGGCTGCAGCTATCAGGAACTGCTCGACGAGCTACGCTTCGAGCGGGCCAAACAGTTGCTGGGGGAGGATGAGTGGCCGATCTATCGGATAGCGGAAGCGCTGGGGTTCAGCGAAACCGCGAGCTTCCGCCATGCCTTCGTACGCTGGAGCGGCGTGGCGCCGAGCCAGTTTCGCGCGTGATACAGGCAAGAATGCCCCCCACCTGTGGCGAGCGGGCTTGCTTGCACATAAATGGGGCGAATTGCGGACAGATACTTTGGCCATATTTATCCCCTTTTGGCCGCTCCTGCCATTCTCATAAACCCCGCCCACCGCAAGACTGAATGCACCGACACAGCCTGCGGAAAACAACAAAATGCTGACGATCTACTCGGACGATCACCACCTGCACCACGGCCGCTGCGAATTGATGGACGGGCAATTGATGCCCTGCTTTGAAATGCCCTCGCGCGCCGACCATGTGCTGCAACGGGTCAAGGACCGTGACCTAGGCCCGGTGCAAGCGCCCCAGGACTTTGGCCTGGCGCCGCTGCAACGTATCCACAGCACTGACTACCTCGAGTTCTTCAAAGGTGCGTGGGCACGCTGGACCGAATTTGGCCAGGACGGCGACTTGCTGCCCTACACCTGGCCCGCCCGCACCCTGCGCCGCGTATTGCCCACCAGCCTGCATGGCCAACTCGGCTATTACAGCTTCGACGGCGGCGCGCCAATTACCGCCGGCACCTGGCAAGCCGCATATAGCGCGGCCCAGGTCGCCCTCACCGCGCAACAGGCGATCCAGCAAGGTGCCCACAGTGCCTTCGCCCTGTGCCGACCGCCCGGGCACCATGCCGCCAGCGACTTGATGGGCGGTTATTGCTACCTCAACAACGCGGCGATCGCCGCCCAGACGTTTCTCGATCAAGGCCACCAGAAAGTCGCGATCCTTGACGTGGATTACCACCACGGCAACGGCACTCAATCGATTTTCTACGCGCGCAGCGATGTGCTGTTCACCTCGATCCACGGCCACCCGGAAGCTGAGTTTCCGTTTTTCCTGGGCTATGCCGATGAGCTGGGCGAAGGTGCGGGGGCGGGCTTCAACTTCAACTACCCGTTGCCCGCAGGCTCCGGCTGGGAGACCTGGAGTGCCGCGCTGGAACAGGCCTGCAGCGAAATCGAGAGTTACGGCGCCGACGTCATCGTGGTCTCCCTCGGGGTGGACACCTTCAAGGACGACCCGATCTCACAGTTCAAACTCGACAGCCCGGATTACCTGGCCATGGGTGCGCGTATCGCCCGCCTGGGCAAACCGACGCTGTTTGTGATGGAAGGCGGTTACGCGGTGGAAGAAATCGGCATCAATGCCGTCAACGTGCTTGAAGGTTTCGAGGAAGCAGCCCAATGAACATGCTCAAGTCTCTCGTGCTCTGCGCCGCGGTGTTGAGCAGCGCCGCGCACGCCGAAGAAAAGACCCTGCGGGTCTATAACTGGTTCGACTACATCACCCCCAAGGCGCTGGACGATTTCAAGGCGCAGAACCCCAAGGTCAAACTGGTCTACGACATCTTCGACACCAATGAAGCCTTGGAGGCCAAGCTGCTCACGGGCAACTCCGGCTATGACGTGGTAGTGCCGTCCAATGTGTTCCTCGCCAAACAGATCGAAGCCGGCGTGTTCCAGGCGCTGGACCGCAGCCAGTTGCCGAACTGGAACCACCTCGACCCCAAGCTGATGAAGCTGATCGAAGCCAACGACCCGGGCAATAAATTCGCCGTGCCGTACATGTACGGCACCATCCTGATCGGCTTCAACCCCGACAAGGTCAAGGCTGCGCTCGGCGCCGATGCACCGGTGGACAGCTGGGACCTGATCTTCAAGGAAGAGAACATCAGCAAACTCAAGCAGTGCGGCGTGGCCTTGCTGGATTCGCCGTCGGAAATCCTGCCCCTGGCCCTGCAACACCTGGGCCTGGACCCCAACAGCAGCAACCCCAAGGACTATGAAAAAGCCGGGGCGTTGCTGATGAAGATCCGCCCCTACATCACCTACTTCCACTCGTCCAAGTACATGGCCGATATTGCCAACGGTGACATCTGCGTGGCCGTGGGCTATTCCGGCAGCTTCTCGCAAGCCGCCAACCGTGCCAAAGAGGCCAAGAACGGCGTGACGGTGGACATGCGCCTGCCCAAAGAGGGCGCGCCGATCTGGTTCGACATGCTCGCGATTCCCAAGGGCGCGAAAAACCCCGCGGATGCCTACACCTTTATCAACTACCTGCTGCAGCCCGGGGTGATCGCGCCGATCAGCGACTTTGTCGGCTACCCCAACCCCAACAAGGACGCGACCAGCCTGGTCGACCCGGCGATCCGCAACAACCCCAACCTGTACCCCACCGAGGCGGCCATGGCTACGCTCTACACCTTGAAACCGCTGGGCCGGGATGCCGAACGCGCCCGCACCCGCGCGTGGACCAAGATCAAATCAGGAACCTGACACACCTGCGGCGAGGGCGCTTGCTCCCTCGCCACAACTTCAACAGTTAACTACCACCTTGCACCCGGCAGGCATCGCTACTTTCTGGCAATCAAACCGCCTTTTTGCCAGCAAGGAACGCCGCCATGCCTCACCCCTCCACCGAGCAGGAAGCCCTCAATGGCAACGCCCTGCTCACCCAGCTGACCACCGGGCCCTCCCTTCGCGAGGTCGCCGCGAACGTTTTGCGCCCGGCGCTGAAGGAGCTGTACCCCGAACTGGACATCGACCCCGACCTGGCCATTGTCGTCTCGCCACACTGGCTGATCATCGACGACCTTGTGGTGCCCGGCGTGCCTCATCACGAATCGCTCGCCGGCGCACTCGCCCGGCGCGCCGTTTCCAAAGAACCCGTGGTCTACATCGACGGCAAGCACTACCTGACCGACCGCGCCAGCGTCGGCACGGACATCCACCTACCCGTGCGCATCGACGCCATCGCCCGCCTGATCAATGAGTCTGCCCCGCTGCTGTTCGTCGCGTATCAGGAACAGCAACTGGAATTCTGGAACCAGACCAATGGACCCCGCGGCACCCGCTGGCAGGCCTTCGCCAATGCCTTGCGCGCCGTCTGGGATATCAAGGAGTCGGTAGGCTGGGGCGAGGATGAACGCGCCATGGCGAAGAATGTGTTCCTGTACCCGGACTACGCCGTACGCCTGCCCAATGACACCTACCGCACCCATGCCTACCTGATCGACATCGATATCGACAAAGGCACACGCACCGAGCACCTCAACCTTGCCGCACTCGCCGTGCTGGTCGGCACCCACGACCAGCACACGATGATCCTCACGTACTCGATTGCCGGCGGGTATCAACAGTTCGATAGCCTGGACGACCTGGGCAAGTCGCTGGCCCTGCAAACCGTCAACCCCAATGACAAGGCGCTGCAGTGGCGGCTCTATGAGCCCCAGGGGGATTTTTTCGAGTATCAGGCCTGCGCCCTTATCGGCCTGCAACTCGATGCCATTGGCAGAATCAACCTGGCCCGTTCGCCCCAGCCGACCCAAGACGATATCCCCGAGCGCGGGCAACTGGAGTTCGGGCAGTTGTCGTCGGACGACAGGGAAAAACTGGAAAAAGTCAGCGACGCCATACCCGACTGGTTGAAAGGCGCCAGCTCTACCGAGCTGTCCCGCTATAGCCGCCACCTGTTCGACATCGCGACCCTCAATAGCCGCACCGGCAATAAAACCTATCAGGATGATATTCCGCTGATTGGCGATTACGCCCTTCAGGCCCTCGCAGACGCCATGGCCAAGGCCTTGACGGCCACCCAGAAAACCGACCTGGGCCTGGTAGCGACGGGCACTCAGCTCAGCCAGCAACTGATGCTCAAGCTTAAATACGTACAAATCACCGTGACCAGCCAGGTCGTCTGGGGGCTATTCACCGCCCCAGGCCTGACCAGCACCGTCACCTTCAGTCTCGAAGAACTGGCCTTGCAAAACCTGATCGCTTTGCCACTGGGCAACAAGGTTGCACAGTACAAAGATGGCCGCAGCCTGCCGACCTGGATGAGCGTGACGTACCTGCAAGACCTGATCACTCAAGCGAATATCGGCGAGCAGTACCCCAAGCTGGTTAAAACCACCCTGCTCGACGATCCAGCGCAATCGCAGCTCAGGCAAACCCTCTATACCGATCAGTTACGCCTGCAGTTGCCGTTGCTGGGGCTGCAATACAAGATTCGCCAGCAGTTTGGCGTTGATGAACAAGGCTACCGCTATGTCTGTGCGGCCATGGCACGCGACCCCAACCAGCGCCGCGTGGACGGCTACACCGTGGTCATTCGACCCCTGGCGTTTATCCCTACCCGTCGTACAAGTCAGGCCGCCGACCAGGTTGCCAATATGTTCGTCATCGGCCCGCAGAACCAGGCCGACGGCCCGTGCCTGCTGTATCGCCCCCAATCATCTGCGCAGTTGATGCAGTTCGCCTCGCCACACAACCTGATTTACGCCATCAAACAAAACACCGAACTGCGCGAGTCAGTGCTGGCCTGGCTGCCCGACACCGTGCGGTCCGACTACGCACAATTTGTCTTTCCCAGCACCCTGCTGGCCTCACCCAGCACGCTCTCCACGCTACTGGTAGAGCCATGGCTGGCGTTGACCATGACGGGGCCGGTCATTCTCGGCAACCAGACCCTTCACGAAGACGATCTGGCGTCACTGTTCATCGCCAACGCGAAAGCGCTGGTGGACCTGGCCGACAAGCAGTCAGTGTCGAACGCCGAAGCGCGCTGGGAAAGTTTCAAACGGGCCGGCTGGATGATCTTCAATGCTGCCTTGCCCTTTTTGGGCAAAACCGTCGGCACTGCGGCCTGGATCGGCCAACTGATCACTGACGTGCAGGAAGCCATCGACGCCAGCGAAGGTGGCGACAGCGAGGCCAAATGGTCAGCGTTGACCGATATATTTCTCAACCTGGGTATGGCCCTGGCGCTGCACCTGGCCAGCCGCCAATCGCCGGCTGCACATGCGGAAAAAGTCGTGGAGAGCCGCCAGGAAACGCCCCCCTCGACCCAGCAGCCAAGCGAACTGCCCACCCTTCAACTACCCGGGATCCAGACACCCGAACTGCCCGCCGGCCACGAGCCTTCGCTGCACACCCTGGGTGCCCTGACCCGCAGCCCCTCGAGCCTGAAAAAGACCCTCGACAGCTTCAGCGTGACCCGCCCTGAAGCGCTGGGCGCGCAGCATACCCAGCCTGGCTCGCATCAGCACCTCTACCCGCTCGACGACCAATGGTATGCCCCCGTGGGCGAACGCTGGTTCAAGGTGCAAGTGGACGAAAACGATACCGTGATGATCGTCGACGCCAAACAGCCGGAGCGCCAGGGCCCGGTCCTGGTCAACAACCGCGCGGGCCAATGGTTTATCGACACACGCCTGCGCCTGCGCGGCGCCGGGTTTCGTAGCCGGATGAAGAGAGGCCAGCGGCTCAGGCCCGCCACGATTACCGGCCTGCGTGAACAACTGGAGGCCTTCGACCGCCAGGAAGCACAGCACAGTGCCGCCTTGACGGCCGCCCGTTCGGTCAGCCGGGCGGCACCGCCAAGCACTTCCGCCAGCGCCCTCACAACATTTCTCGCCACGCTGGAAAAACGACGGGGGGACTACGACACGGTGATCGCCCAACTCAATTCCTTGAACCTGATCGACGTCGTGCCGGAGTATTCGTCCCGCTTGCTCGGCTATCTGAAGAATCAGTTACTCGTTACAAAAGCCGGTATCGACGAACAAGTGACGGTCTTCCAAAAAGACCTTGCCGCCGCCGGACAGCATATGGACAGTGACCCGCAAGAGGTCTTTGCCCGTCGGCGCATGGCCGACTGCGCCCAGAACTTGATCACCCAGCTGGAATACCTTCATTCGCGCTTCAAACTCCTCAAGGACCTCGGCGCCGAGGGTGCGGAACTGGAACTCGAAATCCGCAAAGACCTGCCCTCGTTTGACGTGGACGAATTGAAAGGCCTGCGTATTTCCCTGGCTCGCACCCTGTGTCTTCAGGAAAACAGCACGGCGGACATGACCGAGGCCCGCCAAAGGGTCAACGACATTGTTCAGGCGGCCCAACTCAGCGTCCAGAGTTGCCGGGAGCTGGTGGAAAGGCGGTCGGCGCCCGACCTGGACGCCTACATCGAGACGCTGGACGAAGTCGCCGATCAATTTACCGTGGTCAACCAGAACCTGCTGGACCTGCCCGGCGAATACCCCGAGCTGATCGTCAGGGATTCGGTGGAGGAGTTGCGCAAGCAGATCGACGAATACGCCCAACGGGCCATGCGCTCGCTGAACAACGCGCTACGGGAACGCAAGGCCCTCGATGCCAAGGCCGAAGCAGCGGCAACGAGCGCATCCACCTCATTCCAGAAAAAGGTCATCCGAACGCGCTTCAAGGGTGTGGTGGTCGGTGAACCTCGTACGGATGACCCAAGCCTGGTGGACGTCAGGGCACCCCTTACCCACGAGATCATTGCCACTTTTCACAAAAAAGCCTCAGGCGACTGGGTAGAACACACTCGCCCGTCCCCATCCGCGGGTCGCCAACCCACCGTGAGCCTGGCCAAGAGCATCGTAAACGCCCAGGCATTGCTGGACGATGTCACGGGTTTTATCGAGCGCACCACCGCACAAGCCGACCAGCTTCACCGGCTGCCGGTGGAGATCGAAGAAAAATTCGAGCGGCAGGCGCGCACCCTGGAGCAGGCCAGACAAGTCGTCGAACGGGCCGCCAACGCCACGAACGAAACCGACGATACCAACGCCCAGGCGCTGATCCGGCAACTTGGCGAGGCCGTGAAAAAGCTCTACCGCACAGGCCGGCGCGTCAGGCTCGACATGTTCAAGAACCGTCTGCCCAAGGCAGCCCATTTGGAACTGCTATTCGCCGAGGGTGAAGTGAGCATTCATGCAGTAGGTACTCGCCGCCGGCTCAAAGGCCCCAAGAAAGACTTCATGCAGGAATACGAGGTGCGCGACCAGAAAACCAGGCGAGCGCTGTGGTATGCGCATTTTCACTACTCAAGCCTGAATGCGCCCAACGAGGCCTATACCACCGCCCATTTGAAAACGCAGGAGCAACGTCGGCTGGGGGGCGCTTTCGAAGAGTATGAAGGGATGTCGGAACAGCTACGCCGAGCCATCTATCGCGCCAAAATCGGCCCGCACCTAGCCCGCACGCTGTTTTTGAGCAAGGCGCCCGCGCTGGCCACCTGAGGCCGGTTATTGCCAGGCCTGACGCAACCGCGCCAGGGCCTGGCTGATCTGCGCCTCGGGCACGGCGGCAAAGCCGAGCACCAGGCCTGCACGCTGGTCCACCGGGGCGCAGGAGTCAGGCAGCCAATAGTGACTCAACCCGTTGATTTCCACCCCAACGCTCGCGGCTTTGGCGATCAATGCCTGCTCGCGCGCCACCCCTTGCGCCGGGATCGTCAGGTGCAGCCCCGCCGCGACGGCGGGCACACTGCCCACCCCCTCGACACCCTGTGGCCATTCGGCCAGCAAGGCATTACGCCGGCTCAAGGCGGCGCGCCGCATGCGCCTAACATGCCGCTGAAAATGCCCGGCGGCCATGAACTCGGCCATCACCGCCTGGGTACTGACCTCGGAATGGCGCACGTCCACCGCCCGGCGCCGCGCGAAGGCCTGCACCAGCCCTGCGGGCAGCACCAGATAGCCCAGGCGCAAGGCCGGGAACGCCACCTTGCCAAACGTGCCGACGTAGAGCACTCGCCCGCTGCGGTCCAGGGCTGCCAGCGGCGCCAGGGGGGCGCCGCTGTAACGGTATTCACCGTCGTAGTCGTCCTCGATGATCCAGCCACCGGTGCGCTCGGCCCAGGCCAACAACTCCAGGCGTCGCGCCAGGCTCATGACCACGCCCATGGGGTATTGGTGAGAAGGCGTGACATAGGCCAGGCGGCATTGCTCGATGGCATTGAGCGCCGCGCAATCGATGCCTTCGCTGTCCACCGCCACGCCGTGCAGGCGCCCCCCGGCAACCGCGAAAGCGTGGCCTGCGGCGCGATACCCCGGATTTTCAATCGCCACGCCGTCGCCGGGCGTCACCAGCAACTGTGCACAAAGGCTGATTGCCTGTTGCGCGCCACTGGTGATCACTATTTGCTCAGCGGTGCATTGCAGGCCACGCGAGCTGCGCAGGTACGCAGCGATCAGGCCACGCAAGCGCTCATCACCCGCCGGGTCGCCATAGCACAGTTGCTGCAGGTCCGGCTTGCGCCAGAAAGCCGCATTCAGCTTGGCCCACACGTCGAAAGGGAACAGATCGAACGCCGGCACTCCTACCCGAAAAGCGCGGGGAGGCCCCGTCGGCGGCAGCGGCAAGTGGTTGTTTTCCACTCGCCCCAAGGCTGCGCTGTGGATAACTTGACTGGAGGAAATGACCGGCGAATCCAACCAATTTGTGGATAACCCTGGGGATAAGCCTGTTGAAAACCCTGTGGATACTTTTGTGGATAGTTTTTTTGCCGCCTCAGGCGTTTGCGGTAATTGCGCCACGTAGGTGCCATCCCCCACCCGCCCTTCGATAAACCCCTCGGCATACAGCTGGTCATAGGCGCGCACCACGCTGTTACGGGAGATCGACAACGCCGCTGCCAAGTCGCGGCTGGCCGGTAGCCGCGTGCCACTGACCAGCCGCCCATCCAGCACACGCTGGCGCAAGGCCTGGTACAGCTGGCGCGTCAGGCCGTAGCGGCGGTCCAGCTCGATACCGGCAGGGTTGAACGACAGCGGTGGCTCGATCGGCGGCATCGGATTGGACCCATGAAATTGGCTGTAGATGGCTCTTACAACGAACCATTAGCCTGCCTAGGATGAAGGTATTCGCCAAGGAAAATCTTTATGTACACACCCCGCGCCTTTGCTCTCGACGATTTACCCGAACTGCAGCAACTGATACACCACACGCGCTTGGCGCAGTTGGTGACGTTTGGCGAGCAAGGCCTGGTGGCCAGCCATTTGCCGTTGCTGCTCAACCCCGATGAAGGCCCCAACGGCACCCTGTACGGGCACCTGGCCAAGGCCAATCGCCAATGGCAGGACCTGCAGAATGGCAGTGAGGCGCTGGTGATTTTTGCCGGGGCCGAGGCTTACATCAGCCCGGCGTTCTACCCGGCCAAGGCCGAGCACGGCAAAGTGGTGCCAACCTGGAATTACCTGGCAGTGCACGCCTATGGCCAGCCGCAGGTGTTCACCGACGCCGAGCGCCTGCTCACGCTGGTCAGCGCCCTCACCGACCGCCACGAAGGCGGCCGTACCCAACCGTGGAAAGTCAGCGACGCCCCCGCCGACTACATTGACGGCATGCTCAAGGCCATCGTCGGCTTTGCCTTGCCCATCGAGCGCCTGATCGGCAAACGCAAACTCAGCCAGAACCGCAGCGCTCAAGACATTGCCGGCGTGCGCGAAGGCCTGGCGGCCAGCACTGACGTGCGCGACCAGACCCTTGCACGCTTTATTCCCCAAGGAGTTTCAGAATGAGCCAGATCGACATCCGCGCAGTCACCGCCGCCGACCACGTCGCCTGGTTGCCGCTGTGGCAGGCGTACTTGAAGTTCTACAACACCGAGTTGCCCGACGCCGTGAGCCAAAGCACCTGGCAGCGCCTGATCGACGCCAGCGAGCCGACCCATTCGGCGCTGGCCTGGCAGGATGGCAAGGCGGTGGGCATGGTCAATTTCATCTACCACCGCTCCAACTGGAGCATCGAAAATTCCTGCTACTTACAGGACCTGCTGGTGGACCCGGCCCAACGCGGTACGGGCGTCGGCCGCAAGCTGATCGAATTCGTCTACAGCACCGCCAAGGCTGACGGCTGCTGCAAGGTCCACTGGTTAACCCACGAGACCAACGCCACCGCGATCCAGCTGTATGAGCGCATCGCCGAACGCCCAGGTTTCATCCAATTTCGCAAAGGTCTTTAAGGAGCGCAGCATGCCCACTTCCCTCGCCGACTGGAAAGGCGCCCCGGCGCCCACGGTCCAACTGCTTGAAGGGCGCTTTATCCGCCTGGAAAAACTCGACCCAGCCCGCCACGCCGATCAACTCTGGCAAGCCCTCGAGGGCCCCGGCGCCGACCCCAAGCTGTGGGACTATTTGCCCTACGGCCCGTTTACCGAACGCGCCGCATTCGATGCCTGGCTCAACAACCACGCCGCGAGCAGCGATCCGTATTTTTTCAGCGTGATCGACCGTGCCAGTGGCCAGGTACAGGGCATCCTCAGCCTGATGTCCATCGTGCCGGCCCAGGGCCGTATCGAAATCGGCCACGTGACCTTCGGCGCACCGATGCAACGCTCACCGAAAAGCACCGAAGCGGTGTACCTGCTGGCCAAGCACGCGTTCGACCTGGGCTACCGCCGCCTGGAGTGGAAGTGCAACAACGGCAACGCCCGCTCCAAATACGCAGCCGAGCGGTTGGGTTTCAGTTTTGAAGGGGTGTTCCGCCAGCACATGGTGGTCAAGGGGCAGAACCGCGACACCGCGTGGTATTCGATTCTGGATGGGGAATGGCCTGCGATTGGCGCGGGGTTTGAGGCGTGGTTGTCCGAGGCGAACCAGGCCGGTTCAGGCCAACTGAAAACACTGACTGAGTGCCGATAAGAAACCCGCTCCCACAGGGGGGTATGGGTCGATTCAGCTACGCCAGCTTCTGGGCCAGCACCGCAATGTGCTCCGGCCCGATCCCGCAGCAACCGCCCAGATGGCTGGCCCCGCGCGCCTGCCAATCGGCCGCCCAGTGCAGGTAGCCGGGCGGGTCGAGGTCTTCGCGCAAAGGGTCGAGGCCGTCGTTGGCCGTGGCTTCCTTGGGCTGTGGCGGGAAGGCGTTGGCGTAGGCGCCGATCTGGATCGTCACACCCAGGCGTTCGAAGGTCTGGCGCGCGGTGTCGATGGCCGCGCCAATCACCTCGGGCTGGCTGCAGTTGAACAGCAGCACCTGCACGCCCAGCAGCGCCGCCGCTTGGGCCGCGTCAGCTACCGGTTCGCCGGAGCGCAGGCGGGGTGTTTCATCGGTGTCTTCATCCTTGAGGGTAAACGAGAGCCAGAACGGCTTGCCATCCGCCGGCAGCCCGGCGTGGATGGCCTGCGCCTCGGCAATCGAACTCTGGGTTTCCGCCAGCCACAGGTCGACGTGGGGCGCCAGGCCCTGCACCAGCGGCGTCAGCAGTTCAGACACACGCTGCGGCTCGAACAGGTCCGGGCGATACGACCCAAACAGCGGCGGCAGTGAGCCCGCCACACGCACGCGCTTGCCGGAGGCGTCCACCGCCCTGCGCGCCAACTCCCCCGCCAACGCCGCCAGGGCCTGCCCTTCGGCGGCAAACCGCGCTTCGCCGATATGAAAAGGCACCACCGCGTAGCTGTTGCTGGTGATCACATTGGCACCGCTCTGGATATAAGCCGCGTGCACCGCCTCCACCGCTTGCGGGGCTTCACTCAAGGCCAGCGCCGACCACTCCGGCTGCCGGAACGGCGCACCACGGCGTTGCAGTTCGCGGCCCATGCCACCATCGAGGATTACTGTTTCTGCGCCCATATGCCTTTTACTCATAAGCTTATGAAAATAACTCACTATGAGAGTCGTTCTTATAACTATTTAATACGTTCAATTTCCTACATATCAACTCTTTTTTATAAAGGTGTCCGTCCTTGAAACTTAAACCGCTGCTGGCCTTGGGCCTGACGATTCTGGCTGCCTCCACTCAAGCCTTCGGCGGCGCCACCCTGGACCGGATCGAACAGAAGAAAGAGCTGGTGGGCGTGTTGATGGAAAGCTACCCGCCGTTCTCGTTTCTGAACGAGCAGAACCAACTCGACGGCTTTGACGTGGATGTGGCCAAGGCCGTGGCAGACAAACTCGGCGTAAAACTGCGCCTGGAGACCCCGTCCTGGGACGTGATTGCCGCCGGCCGCTGGAGTGGCCGCTACGACATCTGCATCTGCTCCATGACCCCGAGCAAGGCCCGCGCCCAAGTGTTTGATTTCCCGGTGGAGTACTACGCTTCCCCGGCCGTGATCGTGGTCAACGCCAAGGATGATCGCATTCACGGCGCCAAGGACCTGAGCGGCAAGAAAGTCGGCCTCACCAGCGCCTCCAGTTATGAAAGCTACCTGAACAAGAACCTGGTGATTGAAGGCGCCGAAGACAAGCAACTGCAATACCCGTTCGAAGACGTACAGATCGCGCCCTACGATACCGATAACGTGGCCTTCCAGGACCTGGGCCTGGGTGCCGGGGTGCGCCTGGATGCGATCCTCACCAACCTGGTTACCGCACAACCGCGCCTGAACCAGGACAAGCGCTTCAAGCTGGCCGGTGAACCGCTGTACGCCGAACCCAACTCAGTGGCCATCGAAAAAGGCGATGCGCAGTGGGACGCCAAAGTCCGTGAGGTGTTTGCGCAGTTGAAACAGGACGGCACCTTGAGCAAACTTTCGCAAAAATGGATCGGTGCCGACATCAGCCAATGAGTGTTTTTCCAAAACCTGCGCGACCACTGCTGGGCTTTCGCACACGCTTGTACCTGACCTGGGCAGCGATGCTCTGTCTGTTTGCCGGGTTCTTCCTGAGCTTTGACCTCAAGTTCTCGATCATCCTCGACAAGCTGCCCAACCTCGTCGGCCTGCACCTGGCGCCCAACGGCTTTTTGCAGGGGGCAGCGCTGACCCTGTTCCTGTGCCTGTGCTCGATCCTGGCATCGTCGCTGCTGGGGTTTGTCACGGCACTGGCGCGCTTGTCCAAAAGCGCCGTGGCGTTCGGCATCGCCACGTTCTACGCCTCATTCTTTCGCGGCACGCCGCTGCTGATCCAGATCCTGTTGATCTACCTGGGCTTGCCCCAGCTCGGGATTGTGCCTGGCGCCATCGCCGCCGGGATCATCGCCTTGTCCCTGAACTATGGGGCCTACCTCAGCGAGATTTTCCGCGCCGGTATCCTCGGCGTGCCACATGGCCAGCGGGAGGCCGCCATGGCCCTGGGCATGCGCGACCGCGCGATCTTCTGGCACGTCACGCTGCCCCAGGCGATGCGCACCATCATTCCGCCGACCACCAACCAATTCATCTCCATGCTCAAGGACTCTTCGCTGATCTCGGTGATGGGCGTCTGGGAGGTGATGTTCCTCGCCCAGTCGTATGGCCGCTCCAGCTACCGCTACATCGAGATGCTGACCACCGCGGCGATCATTTACTGGGTCATGTCCATCGGACTGGAACTGATCCAGGCGCGCATGGAGCGTCACTACGGCAAGGGCTATGTGCGCCGCGGATAATCGGCCTGAGTGCTAATCGCTCAAGACTAGAGACATGTCCCGCGCGCAAGGGATGCCTGCCCTGACAGTTATCCCCCCGTGCCTCACCTACATTCCCGGCCTCATATCACAGAGGTTGGGACCGTATGCCATCTACACCACATCGACTTTTACTCGCCCTCGCACTGGGCGCAGCCAGCATCCCATTGGCCCAGGCGCGCGGCGACATGGAACCCACCGACGAGTGGCTCACGTCAGCGCCCCTGAACGAGCCAACCCGCCAGCAACCCTCCACACTCGCCGAGCCGGTCTCCGCCGCCGACTTCTATTTCGCCGACCACGCAACCACCCATAACGGCCGGCAGGTCGCCGGCGTACTGGATCACGCCGTGAATACCCTCCTGAATTCCGGGGTGCTCGAAAAAAGTGAGGAACACCGGCTTGAAACGATCGGCCGGGACTTGAGCACGCTAACGCCTGGGCGCCTGGGCGCGGTCCTCGAGCAACTGGCGGGCAGCCAGCACGCCAACCTTGGCACCGCCACCCAAAACAGCATGCAGCCGATCAACGACACCCTGCTGGCGGCCACGCGCCAGTTGAGCGACCACACAGCCCTGGGTGATGACACCGGCGGTGGCCGCGCCTGGTTCCAGGTGCTGGGCAACACCGGCGAACTTGAAGGGCAGCGCGGCAGCATGAGCCTGCAGCACCGCACTCAGGGTTTGATGCTGGGCAGCGACTGGGCGATAGACCCGGCCTGGCGGGTCGGTGTGATGGCAGCCAAGTCCACCAGTGACCTGAGCGCCGCACGCTTCAAGGGCGGGCTGGACAGCTGGCATCTGGGCGCCTACGCCGTGCGCCAGGATGGGCCGCTGGGGCTGCGCCTCGGGGCAAGCCACAGCAACCATGTCGGTCAAAACAAACGCAGCGTGGCACTCGATGGGACGGATTACCGCGAACAGCCAACCGGTCAATACAACGCCAACAGCCAGAACGCGTTCGCCGAACTGGGCTACCGGTTGGACTCGGGCTATTTCAGTGTCGAACCGTTTGCCAGTGTCGGTTACCAGCGTTATCACCGCGATCGCTACACCGAAAAAGGCGGGCATGCCGCGCTGAACGTGGGCGCTCAGACCCAGCAAAACCTCAGCAGCAGCTTGGGTCTGCGCCTGGCCAGCGTGTTTGAACTGGGTAGCAGTATGGCCCTCAAACCGCAGCTGAGCGCCAGCTGGAAGCACCTCTATGGCGAGGTCAACGGCAGCGTGCGCCAATCCTCTGCCTGGGTGCAAAGGCCGGGCTTCAACAGTGACTTCCGCATCCAAGGCACCGCCCTGGACCGTGACAGACTGGCCGTGCAAAGCGGGCTGGAGCTGGCGCTGTCATCGCAACACAGCCTGGGCCTGGCCTACACCGCCGAGGTCGGCAGCTACAGCCGCAACCAGGGCCTGACGGGCCAATGGACCCTGGCCTTCTGATTTATCGCAGGCGAAAAAAAAGGGGGGCACCTGCCCCCCCGAGGATTAAGCGGTAGTGTCGAAGGCTGTATCAGCCTTCGATTTCAATCAGGATTTCACCCGGGTTGACCCGGTCGCCCTTGGCCACGTGAACGGCGGTGACCTTGCCGGCAATAGCTGCCTGCACTTCGGTTTCCATCTTCATGGCTTCGGTGATCAGCACGGCCTGGCCGGCCTTGACCACGTCGCCTTCCTTGACCAGCACGTCGACGATATTGCCCGGCATCGCCGTGCTGACATGGCCCGGCGCGGTGGCGTGCTTGCGATTGCTGCTGCCGCCACTGACGAACTCGTTGAGCGGTTCGAACACCACTTCTTCGGGCATGCCGTCGATGGACAAGTAGAAGTGGCGCTTGCCTTCGGCTTTCACGCCGACACCGGTGATGTCCACGCGGTAGCTTTCGCCGTGCACGTCGATGACGAACTCGGTCGGTACACCTTCGCCACCGGCACGCGCCACGCCGCCGGCTTCCGGGATCGGCAACAGCACTTCAGGGGCCAGGGTGCCGGCGTCGCGTTCTTCAAGAAACTTGCGCCCGATGTCCGGGAACATCGCGTAGGTCAGCACGTCTTCTTCAGACTTGGCCAGCGCGCCGATTTCGCCACGCAGCTTGGTCATTTCCGGCTTGAGCAGGTCGGCCGGGCGTACGTCGATCACCTCTTCGCTGCCGATGGCCTGGCGACGCAGTTTCTCGTTCACGGTGCCCGGGGCTTTGCCGTAGCCGCCTTGCAGGTAGAGCTTCACCTCGTTGGTGATGGTCTTGTAGCGCTCACCAGCCAGCACGTTGAAGAACGCCTGGGTGCCGACGATCTGCGAGGTCGGGGTCACCAGCGGCGGGAAGCCGAGGTCTTCACGCACACGCGGGATCTCGGCCAGCACTTCGCTCATGCGGTTGAGGGCGCCCTGCTCTTTGAGCTGGTTGGCCAGGTTGGAAATCATCCCGCCCGGTACCTGGTTGACTTGCACACGGGTGTCGACGGCAGTGAATTCGCTTTCGAACTGGTGGTACTTCTTACGCACCGCGTAGAAGTACAGGCCAATCTCTTGCAGCAGTTCCAGGCTCAGGCCAGTGTCGAATTCGCTGCCTTTAAGGGCCGCGACCATCGACTCGGTGCCTGGGTGGCTGGTGCCCCAGGCGAAGCTGGAGATAGCAGTGTCGATGTGGTCGGCACCGTTTTCGATGGCCTTGAGTTGGCACATCGCGGCCAAGCCCGCCGTGTCGTGGGAGTGGATAAAGATCGGCAGGCTCTGCTCGGCCTTCAGTGCCTTGACCAGTTCGCCAGTGGCGTAGGGGGTCAGCAGGCCGGCCATGTCCTTGATCGCGATCGAGTCGCAGCCCATGGATTCCAGCTGCTTGGCCTGGGCCACGAAGGCCTCGACGGTGTGCACCGGGCTGGTGGTGTAGGCGATGGTGCCTTGGGCGTGCTTGCCGGCGGCTTTCACCGCTTCGATGGCCACGCGCAGGTTACGCACGTCGTTCATGGCGTCGAAGATGCGGAACACGTCGATGCCATTCACGGCGGCCTTGGCGACGAACGCCTTGACTACGTCGTCACTGTAGTGGCGGTAGCCCAGCAGGTTCTGGCCGCGCAGCAGCATTTGCAGACGCGTGTTAGGCAACGCGGCGCGCAGTTTGCGCAGCCGCTCCCACGGGTCTTCTTTGAGGAAGCGTACACAGGCGTCGAAGGTCGCGCCGCCCCAGACTTCCAGGGACCAGTAACCGACTTTGTCGAGCTTGTCGCAGATCGGCAGCATGTCATCGGTGCGCATGCGGGTCGCCAGCAACGATTGGTGGGCGTCGCGCAGGATGGTGTCGGTTACGAAAATCTTCTTAGTCATTGTTGTATTCCTCACAGGCCTGCGTGGGCGGCGATGGCGGCGGCGATGGCCAGGGCCAGCTCTTCGGGTTTGCGCTTGATCGAGTAGTTGGTCAGCTCAGGGTGGCTTTCCACAAAACTGGTGTTGAACTGGCCACTGCGGAATTCCGGGTTGCGCAGGATTTCCTGGTAGTAGGCGGCGGTGGTCTTCACGCCCTGCAGGCGCATGTCATCCAGGGCTCGCAGGCCACGGTCCATGGCTTCTTCCCAGGTCAACGCCCACACCACCAGTTTCAGGCACATGGAGTCGTAGTACGGCGGAATGGTGTAGCCGGTGTAGATCGCCGTGTCGGTGCGCACGCCGGGACCGCCGGGTGCGTAGTAACGGGTGATCTTGCCGAAGCTGGGGAGGAAGTTGTTCTTCGGATCTTCGGCGTTGATGCGGAACTGCAACGCGAAACCACGGTGCTGGATGTCTTCCTGTTTCACCGACAGCGGCAGACCGGACGCGATGCGGATCTGCTCGCGAACGATATCGATGCCGGTGATTTCTTCGGTGATGGTGTGTTCCACCTGCACCCGCGTGTTCATTTCCATGAAGTACACCTCGCCCTCGGCGAGCAGGAACTCCACGGTGCCAGCGTTCTCGTAGCCTACGGCCTTGGCGGCGCGCACCGACAGGTCGCCGATGTAGGCGCGCTGCTCAGGCGTCAGCTGCGGGCTTGGCGCGATTTCGATGAGCTTCTGGTTACGCCGCTGGATCGAGCAATCGCGCTCGAACAGATGCACCACGTTGCCAAAGCTGTCACCGAGGATCTGCGCTTCGATGTGCTTGGGATTGACGATGCATTTTTCCAGGAACACTTCCGCCGACCCGAAAGCCTTGGTGGCTTCGGAAATCACACGGGGGAAGGCTTGTTCGAGTTCTTCACGGCTGTTGCAGCGGCGGATACCGCGACCGCCACCACCGGAGGTGGCCTTGAGCATCACCGGGTAACCGATGCGGTCGCCCTCGGTCAGGGCTTCGTGGATATCCGCGACGTTACCTTCGGTGCCAGGGGTAACCGGCACACCGGCCTTGATCATGCTGCGGCGCGCTTCGGTCTTGTCGCCCATGCGGCGGATGACTTCAGCGGAGGGGCCAATGAACTTGATCCCCCGTTCGGCGCAGATGTCCGCCAGTTCGGCGTTTTCCGACAGGAAGCCGTAACCGGGGTGCAGTGCATCACAACCGGTTTCCACGGCCAGGTTCACCAGCTTGCGCGGATTCAGGTAACCGGCCAGGGGCTCGGCGCCAATGCTGTGAGCTTCGTCGGCACGTTTGACGTGCAACGCATGGCGGTCGGCATCGGAATAGACCGCGACCGAGCGAATGCCCATCTCGGCGCAGGCACGCACGATTCGTACGGCAATTTCACCACGGTTGGCGATCAGGATCTTTTTTATCACTTGGAAATTCCCTTGAGCCGATTGCTGCGTTTTTCGACCCGCTAGACCCGGGTCGGCGCGTGACCAAATGTTTCATGACAGTCGCGAGACACACACTAAGCCTCAGCAGGGATTAACAAAAATCAATAATAATTGGGTTGTGTATAAGCAAAGACTTATAGTTGGCCGAACGGTCTCGGAAGAAAGGGCTTAAATATTGCGTAAGTCATTGATGCGTATGACATTGCGTCAGTTGCAGATTTTCAATGAAGTCTGTGATTTGCGCTCTTACAGCCGTGCAGCCGAGGAAATGTCCCTCACACAGCCGGCCGTTAGCCTACAAATTCGCCAGCTGGAAGAGCTGATCGGCCAGCCATTGTTCGATTACGTCGGCAAAAAGCTCTACATGACCGAGGCTGCCGAAGCCCTGCAACGGGCCAGCCGGGATATTTTCGGGCGCCTGGAAAACCTCGATATGCAGCTGTCGGACATGCAAGGTTCGCTGCAAGGCCAGTTGAAGCTGGCGATCGAATCCAGCGCCAAATACTTCGTGCCGCACCTGTTTGCCGCCTTCAAGCGCCAGCACCCGGAGGTGCAGTTGCACCTGACCGTGGTCAACCGCGCGCAGGTGATTCGCAGGCTGTCGGACAACCGCGACGACTTGGTGATCATGTCCATGGTGCCCCAGGACATGGGCCTGGAGTTCTTGCCGTTCCTCAACAACCCGATCGTCGCCGTGGCGCCGCCCGACCATCCATTGAGCCTGCAAGGGCCGCTGCGCCTGCAGGACCTGGAGCCTTACACGCTGCTGCTGCGTGAGCCGGGTTCCGGCACGCGGCTGGCGTGTGAGGAGTACTTCAAGGAGAAACGCGTGCACTTCACCCAGACGGTGGAAGTGGCCTCGGCCGAGGCGCAGCGTGAATGCGTGTGCGCGGGCCTGGGCGTGGCCTTGCTGACGCGCCATGCGGTCAACATGGAACTGGCCACCGGCGGGCTCAAGGAGCTGCCGGTGGAGGAACTGCCGCTGTACCGCAGCTGGTGCCTGGTGCAGGCCAAGGCCAAGCGCCTGTCACCGGTGGCCCATGCGTTCCTGGGCTTTATTCGCAGTGAGCGGCTACAGATCAGCGCGTTGGCTGAACGTTTCGCTGGGCAGCCACGGGTGCCTGCCAGTGGAGTTCCGGGTAGTCACTGATGCTTTGCAGCAGTTGGCGCTCGTCACAGCGATCTTCGATTGCACGACGAAACGCCATGCGGCGTTGGTCTTCCTGCTGACGACGGGTCTTGACGGAGCTGTTGCTGTCTTCAAAGTGCCGGGCCATTTGGAGTCTCCCAATGCGAGTACGGGGGAGTTCAGGATGGGCTTGGGGGATGACACGGCGATGACAGCCTGGTGAAGATTCTGGGCACACAGGAGATGCAAATGTGGGAGGGGGCTTGCCCCCGATAGCGGTGTATCAGCCAAAACATTCAGTGACTGACACACTGCAATCGGGGGCAAGCCCCCTCCCACATTTGGAATGGGTTTGGACTGTAGTCAGTCGTCGAGGGCTTTGACCGATTTGGGCGAGAGACGCAGGCTGCGCAAGCTGCGTTTAACACTCTTGAGGTGGTTGACCAGGCTCGGCCCGCGCGCCATGGCCACGCCCATCGCCAGCACGTCGATCACCACCAGGTGAGCAATACGCGAGGTCAGCGGCGTGTAGATCTCGGTGTCTTCGTGCACGTCGATCGCCAGGTTGACCGTGGACAGTTCCGCCAACGGCGTCTGGCTCGGGCACAAGGTGATCAGGGTCGCGCCACTTTCACGCACCAGGTTGGCGGTGATCAGCAGGTCTTTGGAACGGCCCGACTGGGAAATGCAGATCGCCACGTCGGTGGGCTTCAAGGTCACCGCCGACATCGCTTGCATATGCGGGTCGCTGTAGGCCGCCGCCGTGAGCAGCAACCGGAAGAATTTGTGCTGGGCATCCGCCGCCACTGCACCGGAGGCACCGAAGCCGTAGAACTCGACGCGCTGGGCCTGGGACATGGCCGTCACGGCTTTTTGCAGCTCCACCGGGTCGAGCTTCTCGCGCACTTCCATCAAGGTGTGCAGGGTGGTGTCGAAGATTTTCAGGCTGTAGTCGGCGACAGAGTCGTCTTCGTGGATCGCAAACTGGCCGAAGCTGGCACCGGCGGCCAGGCTCTGTGCCAGCTTGAGTTTCAAATCCTGGAACCCGGAGCAACCGATGGCGCGGCAGAAGCGCACGATGGTCGGCTCACTGATGCCCACGCTGTGGGCCAGGTCGGCCATGGAACTGTGCATCACAGCCGCAGGGTCAAGCAGCACGTGATCGGCAACCTTGAGTTCCGATTTGCGTAACAGGTGGCGCGACTGGGCGATATGTTGCAACAGGTTCAAAGGGCAGGACTCTTGTTATTGGCAGGTGCCAGGGATGTAGCAAGCTTGTAGTTATACTACAAGAATTAGCCTTTTACCCGCCCGATGCGTCACTAAATCGCCCTGCCCGCCTTTGAATCTAAGGGCAGCCAGGTTGTAGCCACAGGGGCTTGCGACGCGCCACTAGGGAAAATCTGCATTTTTCCGTAACAAATCTGCCAGCCCTTCTGCCGCCATCGGCCGACTGATCAGGTAGCCCTGCACCTCATCGCAGCGCTCCCCGCGCAGGAAATCCAACTGCTGCTGATCCTCCACCCCTTCGGCCACCACTTTGAGCGCCAAGCCGTGCGCCATGGCGATGATGGCCCGGGTAATGGCCGCGTCCTCTCGCCCCTGGCCGAGCCCACGAATAAAGGTCTGGTCGATCTTCACGTAGTCCACGGGAATGCGCTTGAGGTAACTGAGGGACGAATAGCCGGTGCCAAAGTCATCGATGGCCAGCTTCACGCCCAGGTCGCGCAATTGCTGGAAGGTCGCAATGATGTGTTCAACGCTGTCGAGCAGCTGGCTTTCGGTCAGCTCCAGCTCCAGGTATTGCGGGTCCAGCCCGGTCTCTTCCAACACCTGGCGCACCAGGCTGACCAGCTTGCCCTGACGCAACTGATGCACCGACAGGTTCACCGACACGCGGATCGGCGCCAGCCCCTGGCGCTGCCATTCGCAAGCCTGCCAACACGCCTGGCGCAACACGAACTCGCCCAGCGGCACGATCAGGCCGGTCTCTTCAGCCAGGCCGATAAAGTCCCCCGGCGGCACCATGCCCCACTGTGGATGCTCCCAGCGGATCAACGCCTCGGCCGCATTGAGCTTGCCGGTGGCCAGGCACAGTTTGGGCTGGTAGAACACCGTGAGCTGGCGCTCTTCGATGGCCTTGCGCAAGTGGTTCTCCAGCTGCAAACGCTCAAGCGTGCTGGCTTGCAGGCTGTCGGTATAGAACTGGAAATTATTGCCGCCCAAGTGCTTGGCGTGCTGCATGGCCATGTTCGATTGGCTGACCAACGCGGAAATTTCCCGCGCATTGTCCGGCAACAGGCTGACTCCCATCGAGGCACTGACCACCAACTCATGCCCTTCCACCGTCACCGGCACCCGTAGCTTGGCCAGCAAGCGTGTGGCCACGCGCGCCAGGCTCGACAGGTTGCCGTAGGCGTCAAACAGCACCGCGAATTCATCGCCGGACAAGCGCGCAATGGTGTCGGCTTCCGGCAAGGCATTGATCAAACGGCGCGCCATTTTCTGCAACAGCTGGTCGGCGACTTCATGGCCGAGGCTGTCATTGAGCAACTTGAAGCGGTCGAGGTTGATGTGCAGCAACGCCAGGCTGCGCCCGCCCTGACGCACGCGCTGGTGAGCCTCGCGCAGGCGTTCGCGAAACAGCGAGCGGTTGGCCAGGCCGGTCAGCTCGTCGTAGTGGGTGAGGTAGCGCATGCGCTCTTCGGACTCGCGCCGTGCCGACAGATCCGCGAAGAAGCCCACGATATGGCTGACTTTTCCGCGCACATCGCGCACAACGTTAAGTTGCAGCCACTGTGGGTACAACTCGCCGTTCTTGCGTGTTTCCACCAGTTCACCCTGCCAGGTGCCGTGGCTGAGCAACGCCTGGCGGATCACCGGGAAGTGGCGACGCGCGTCACGACTGCTGGGCAACTCCACCACGTTGCGGCCCAGCATGTCGTCGATATCAAAGCCGGTGACACGGCTGAAGGCCTGGTTGACGGCGATCAGTTTGTAGTCCGGGTCAAGGATCACAATCCCTTCGCTGGCGGCTTCAAAAACGGTGGATGCCAGACGCTGCTGTTCTTCCAGGGCCTTGCCGGCGCTGATGTCGCGGCGTGTACCGAGCATGCGCGTGACCCGGCCGCTGGGCGCACGTTCGACGGCGCGGCCGCGGTCTTCGATCCACACCCAGTGGCCATCGCCATGGCGCACGCGGTACTCCACCAGGTAGTCCTCGCTGCGCCCCTTGAGGTGTTCCACCAGCGCGCGCTTGAGCAGCGGCAAATCGTCGGGGTGCAGGCGCGGCTTGAGGTGGCTGAGCATCGCCGTAACGTACTCGGGCTCCAGGCCGAACAGCTCCTTGAGTTGGGTGTGGTGAACCTCGTCGGTCTGCAGGTTCCAGTCCCACAGGCCCAGCTCGCTGGCTTGCAGGGCCATGGCCAGGCGCGCTTCACTCTTATTCAGGGCCAGGCTGGTGGCATCCAGTTCCTGGCTGCGTTGCGCCACGCGGTCCTGCAGGCCGATGTGTGCCTCACGCAACTCTTGTTCGACCTGCCGGCGCTGCTCGACTTCACGCACCAGGTCCTGGTTCAACTGCTCGCTACGCTGCTGCGCCTGCTGCAAATGCTCGATCAACGCCTGGTTCTGGAAACGTCGCAACAGCCCGCGCTGGGTCAAACGGTTGACCTGCCACGCCACCACGCTCAGGGACCCCAGCAGGATCAGGCCAAGTACACCCCAGCCTTGCTGCTGCGGCGCGCCATTCCAGAACAGATACGCGATGGCCGGCACCAGGCACGGTACGGCGAAGGACAGGAACGCTGGCAGGCTCACGGCATAGGCCACGCTGGCCGACAACGTCGCGGCACCGATCAGGCCGAAGACCCAGGCTTGCTGCATAAAGCTGTCCACCGGTACCAGGGCGATGGCGGCGGTGGCCAGGGTCAGGCCGCTGACCGCCGAACCCAGCATGAACATGCGCCCCCACACCGGCTGGGCCTGACGACTGGGCATGGCCGAATCAAAGGCGGCCACCTGGATGACCCGCATCGCCACCAGCGCCAGCAGCCAGACCAGCCAGATGCTGTCCAGCAGGTATTGCTTGGGGTTCCAGAGCAGCCATGCGCAGACCAGGCCGTTTACCAACATCAACAAGGTCGGCAGCAGCGAGCCTTGATACAGCAGGCGTGTGCGCTCGACCGCCATCTGAGTGGCGTAATGTTTGCGGATAACCTGCGCAGGCGCCACCGAGGGGCCGAACAGATCAGGACTGAGGGTCATAGGCAGTGTTCTTATAATGGTGAGCCCGAAACGTCGACGGAGCATACACAAGCAAGCGCTTGCGCCAAACTGCTCCACGTCATAAAAACCGCACGTTCAGCCACCGCAAACCCAGAGGCCAGACGGCTTGAGCGAGACGCGACGGGGGCTGCGGCCGTTGACCGACCAGTCATCACCCGGAATATTTTCCGCCGACCACCCGGCATTGGGATTTGCCCGGGCCCCCTTAGGCCCCTAGAATGCGCCGATGCGCGATGATCTCTCTCTTTTGCTGAATTCCCTCAACGATGCCCAACGCCAGGCTGTTGCAGCCCCCGTTGGCCGTCAGTTGGTCCTGGCCGGTGCTGGCTCCGGTAAAACCCGAGTGCTGGTGCACCGTATCGCCTGGTTGATCCAGGTTGAAAACGCGTCCCCGCACTCCATCCTGTCGGTGACGTTTACCAACAAGGCCGCTGCCGAGATGCGCCACCGCATCGAGCAGTTGATGGGCATCAGCCCGGCCGGCATGTGGGTGGGCACCTTCCACGGCCTGGCGCACCGCCTGTTGCGGGCGCACTGGCAGGAAGCCGGCCTGAGCCAGACCTTCCAGATTCTGGACAGCGACGACCAGCAACGCCTGGTCAAGCGCGTGATCCGCGAGCTGGGCCTGGACGAGCAACGCTGGCCGGCGCGCCAGGCGCAGTGGTTCATCAACGGCCAGAAAGACGAAGGCCTGCGCCCGCAGCACATTCAAGCCAGCGGCGATCTGTTCCTGGCCACCATGCGCAGCATTTATGAAGCCTACGAGGCGGCCTGCGTGCGCGCCGGCGTCATCGACTTCTCCGAGCTGCTGCTGCGCGCCCTCGACCTGTGGCGCGACAACCCGGGCTTGCTGGCCCATTACCAGAAACGCTTCCGGCACATCCTGGTGGACGAGTTCCAGGACACCAACGCCGTGCAGTACGCCTGGTTGCGCCTGCTGGCCAAGGGCGGCGACAGCCTGATGGTGGTGGGCGACGACGACCAGTCGATCTACGGCTGGCGTGGCGCGAAAATCGAGAACATCTACCAGTATTCCGACGACTTCCCGGACGCGATCACTATCCGCCTGGAGCAGAATTACCGCTCCACCGCCGGGATCCTCAAGGCTGCCAACGCCCTCATCGCCAACAACACCGGGCGCATGGGCAAAGAGCTGTGGACCGACGGCGGCGAAGGCGAAGCGATCAACCTGTACGCCGCGTTCAACGAGCACGATGAAGCGCGCTACGTGGTAGAAACCATCGAAAGCGCGCTGAAAACCGGCCTGGCGCGCAGCGACATCGCGATTTTGTACCGCTCCAACGCCCAATCGCGGGTATTGGAAGAAGCCTTGCTGCGCGAACGTATTCCGTACCGCATCTATGGCGGCCAGCGCTTCTTCGAGCGCGCGGAAATCAAGAACGCCATGGCCTACCTGCGCCTGCTCGAAGGGCGTGGCAACGATGCAGCGCTGGAGCGGGTGATCAATATCCCGGCGCGCGGCATCGGTGAGAAAACCGTTGAAGCGATCCGCGACCACGCGCGCCATGCCGATGTGTCGATGTGGGAGGCCATGCGCCTGCTGATCGCCAATAAAGGCCTGACCGGCCGTGCTGCCGGCGCGCTGGGTGTGTTTGTCGAGCTGATCGAGAACCTGGCCGCCAAGTGCGCAGAAATGCCGTTGCACTTGATGACCCAGACCGTGATCGAACAGTCCGGGCTGATCGCCTATCACGAAGCGGAAAAAGGCGAGAAAGGCCAGGCCCGGGTAGAAAACCTTGAGGAACTGGTCAGCGCCGCGCGGGCGTTCGAAAACACCGAGGAAGACGAAGAGCTGACTCCGCTCGCCGCCTTCCTCGGCCACGCCTCGCTGGAAGCCGGCGATACCCAGGCCGACGAGCATGAAGACAGCATCCAGTTGATGACCTTGCACAGCGCCAAGGGCCTGGAATTCCCCTATGTGTTCCTGGTGGGCATGGAAGAAGGCCTGTTCCCGCACAAGATGAGCCTGGAAGAGCCCGGCCGCCTTGAGGAAGAACGCCGCCTGGCCTACGTGGGCATCACCCGGGCGATGCAGAACCTGGTGATGACCTACGCCGAGACCCGACGCCTGTACGGCAGCGAAACCTACAACAAGGTGTCGCGCTTCGTACGTGAAGTGCCCAAGGGGCTGATCCAGGAAGTGCGCCTGTCCAACAGCGTCAGCCGCCCGTTCGGCGGCGGCCAGCAGCAGAACTCCAGCAGCATGTTCGCTGGCTCAGAGATTCCGGAAACTCCATTCAGCCTGGGCCAGCAGGTCAAGCATGCGATCTTCGGCGAAGGCGTGATCCTCAACTTCGAAGGCGCCGGCGCCCAGGCACGCGTGCAGGTGAACTTCGCCGAAGGCAGCAAGTGGCTGATGATGGGCTACGCGAAGCTCGAAGCCGTCTGAAACATTTGCCTACATGAAGGTTAATGGCCCGCCCTTGTTTTTAACGAGCGCGGGCCAATATCTGTAATAAGTCCTACAAACCAATCCGAATTGGTCTTACGCAAAAGCCCGAAACATTATGCCGCTAGCCACTGTCACTACACCTGTGCAACATGGCGCGCGTGCAATCCACAAATGGGAATTCCCTATATGAAACGTTTTCTTAGCATCGCCATGGCGTTGTGCATCGGCCTGACGATGAGCCTCGACGCCAACGCCAAACGCTTCGGTGGCGGCAAAAGCATGGGCTCGGCGCCGACTCACCAGACCAGCCAAATGGCTCCATCCGCCGGTGGCATGGGCGGTGCAGCTGCAACCGCAGGCGCAGCCGGTGCTGCAGGCGCCGCTGCCAAGGCCGGCGGTGCTTCGCGCTGGTTGGGCCCTCTGGCCGGTATCGCGGCCGGTGGCCTGCTCGCTTCCATGTTCATGGGCGGCGGCTTCCAGGGCATGCAGATCTTCGACATCCTGATCCTGGCGGTCATCGCCTTTGTGATCTTCCGCTTTATCGCCGCCCGTCGCCGCAAGCAGCAGGAGCACCTGGCTCCGGCCGGCGCGCCGATGCAGCGTGAAGTGTTCGAGCAGAAGCCAGCCATGGGCTCGATCTTCGGTGGTTCGGCAGCGCCTGCCGCTGCCCGCCCGGTGATCAACGCACCGGCCTGGTTCAACGAAGAGCGTTTCGTCGAAGCGGCCCGCAGCCACTTCCAGTCCCTGCAGCAGCACTGGGATGCCAACGAAATGGACAAGATCTCCGAGTTCGTGACCCCGCAACTGCTGGAGTTCCTCAAGCGCGAGCGTGCCGAGATCGGCGACGCGTTCCAGTCGACCTACATCGACGACCTGCGCGTACAGCTGGAAGGTGTGGATGATCGCGCCGACAAGACCATCGCCACCCTGACCTTCAGCGGTGTGTCGAAGACCTCGCGTTTCGACCAGGGCGAAGTGTTCAGCGAAAGCTGGAACATGGAACGTGCCCAAGGCGAGAACCAGCCATGGCTGGTTGCCGGTATCCGCCAGAACGGCTGACCGCGTAGCGCCTTGAGCGTGCTGTAAACAGCCCCGGCTGTGTATTACCTGTAAAGGAAATACGCAGCCGGGGTCTTTTTTTGTCGGCCCAAAAGCTTTGAACAGTTTTGCTGGATTAATGAGAACGGTTCTCACTATACTCGTGTCCTCTCCCGGTTCTGCCCGAGCATAGGAACGTGCCGCCGTGCTGGAAAAACTGTTCAATCAACATGCCTCTGCGCTGCATCGTTATCTGCTGCGCAAAAAATGCTCCCCCAGCCTGGCGTCGGACCTGGTGCAGGACACGTTCCTGCGCATCGCCCAGCTGGAGAATCTGGAGCGCATTCTTTGCGCGCCTTCCTATCTGTTTCGGGTAGCGCACAACCTCATGATTGACCATCATCGGCGCTACGGCGAAAAGCGCTTCGATAACGACGCCGCGGCTTATTTCGCGACCCTGGTGGATGAGGCCAGCGGCCCCGAAGAACTGGCGTTCGATGCCCTGGCGATGGAGCAGTTGGAAAGCCTGCTGGAACGGATGCCGGAGCGCACCCGTGATATCTTCATGCTTTGCCGCGTTGAAGGAATGACGCACAAAGAGACCGCCCGCTATTTACGGATATCCACAAGCTCTGTACAAAAACACATGGCGATGGCACTGGCCAGGATCGGCAAGGCACTCGATCCCGACTCAGAGGATTAAGCCTTGGGTATTCCAGGACGCAAGAAGGTAACCAGTCAGAACCGTGAACGACTCCCCTCAGACTATCGACCCGGTAGAGCGCAACGCTGCCGACTGGGTGATGCGTCACCGCCAAGGACAGCTCTCGCCCCGTGAGCTGGAGGCTTTCCAGCGCTGGCAGGCGGCCGACCCCCGGCATGCCGCCGCCGCAAGCCGAGCTGATCGCGCCTGGCAAGCAACCGCCATGCTCAAGCGCCGTACCGGCTACGTAAAACCCCAACGCCCAGCGCGTGCCCGCTGGACTCGCCGGCCGCTGCCCGCCGGTGGTGCCGTGGTCGCATTGGCACTGGGTTGCTGGATGTGGCTGGCCCCGCCCTTCTGGTTAAAATCCCTGAACAGCGATTACCACACCGGTTTCGGTGAAACCCGCCAGATCACGCTGGTGGATGGCAGCCGCGTGGAGCTGGGCAGCCACAGCCTGTTGAGCATTGCCTACAACGAGCAAACCCGGCTTGTGCGCCTGAGCCAGGGCGAAGCCGTGTTTACGCCGGCGCCGGTCAGTGATCAGGAGCGGCGTCCGTTTACCGTGCGCGCCCCCGGCGCCGATATCACCGCCCGCGGAACACGCTACCTGGTGGGTGTGGGTAAGGACCGCGAAGGCTGGGTCGGGGTGTTGCAGCATCAGGTCGAAGTCAATCTGACGCCCCAGCAACGCGATGATGCGGCGGGCTCGGCGCAACTCGAGCAAGGCAACAGCCTGCGCTTCAGTCCGAAAACCGGCATTGTGCCGCTCAATACTCGCCCCGATGAGCTGGCCAGCTGGCAGGAGGGCCAGTTGGTCTTCCAACGCGAACGTCTGAGCGATGCCGTGACCCGTATCAATCGCTATCGTCCGGGCCTGGTGATGGTGAAAGGCGACGCCCTCAGCGATGTTCGTATCAGCGCTGTCATGCGCCTGGATCATCTCGACGACGCCCTCAAGCGCCTGGCGGACCAGGCCCACGGGCGCGTACTCGACCTGCCCGGCCTGACGCTGATCTATTGACGATCGGCGCCACGCCGCGCCCACTCTGCATATTCATATAAATCCTGATACATAGATCATATCGATCTATCGCGTTTGTGTGGCTGCTGCGTTTCTACTACATGTGAATAACTCTTATTTGCTTTAGTGAGGCCGGCTTTGCACATGCAACAGAAGAACAAGAAGCGCAAAGCGATAAACCGCACGCAACTGAGCCTGGGCATTCAGTTGGCGGTTTTTGCACTGTGCGCCAATGCTGCAGATATCAGCTCCACGCGGGGCAACTTCGTGCCCAGCGCGTCACACGCCCAAACTCGTGGCGGCTATCACGACTTCGATGTGCCCGCGTCCTCACTGGATGCCGGCCTTGTGCTGCTGGCACGTCAGGCAGGCGTGGAACTCTACCTGGGCAGCAACGACCTCACCGGTCGCAACGCCAACCCGGTCAAGGGCCGACTCTCCCTGGACGCCGCATTGCAGCAATTGCTGGCCAATCAGGCCGTCACCTACAGCCTGGTCGGCGAGCCTGAGCGGCCTGTCATCCAGGTGCAATCCGCGCAAGGCACGAGTGCCATCCAGCAAGGCGACCTGGCGCCGATCTACGTGCTCGGCATGGAGGGCAAGGAGTCGCGCGACGAAAAGGGCTACAACGACGTCTACGACCAGGACACCTCCTCGGTCTACTCCGGCAAGGAGCAGATCGAACGCTACAAAGGCGCCGCGCCCGCCGATATGTTCAAGGGCATGCTCAACGTCTACAGCGGCGACGGCCGCAACAGTGGCGCGCTGGACCCGAACGTACGCGGCATCCAGGGCCCCGGCCGCGTGCCGCTGACCATCGATGGCACCGAACAGGCGTTGACGGTGTATCGCGGTTACATGGGCGCCAACAACCGTAACTACATCGACCCCAACCTGATTGGCAGCATCAAGGTGCTCAAGGGGCCAAACCTTGAACGCAACGTCTACAGCGGCGTCGGCGGTGCGGTGGTGGCCAACACCCTGAACGTGGATGACATCCTCAAGGAAGGCCAGGAGTACGGTGGCGAGCTGAAAATGGAAGCCAGCAACAACGCGGTGTCCCCCAAGCTGCCGACGCTGATGACCGGGCAAAGTCCGCCTGCCGACTACCAGTACATCCCGATCTATTCCTACTACGACCCGTCGCTTTACAAACACCCGCGCACAGGGCGCGACAACAACCTGTTCTCCGGCGACGACACGGCCTATCGCCTGGCCCTTGGCACTCGCCAGGAAAAATTCGAGCTGCTTGCCGCCTACGCCTACCGCGAAAAAGGCAACCACTACGCGGGCAAGAACAAGACCGATTTCTACTCCACCGGCAAGCAGATCAACGGCCAGTTCGACTACATCCCCAACCTGGCCAATATCTACAAGCCGGGCGATGAAGTGCCCAATACCTCGAGCAAGATGGAGTCCTGGCTGGCCAAGGCCAAACTCAAGATCGATGAGGACCAATCCCTGGAGTTCGGCTACCGCGACACCGATTCGCTGTACGGCGAAATCATGCCGTCGCGTATCTCGTTCTTCCGCCCCGGCGACCAGTTCGACGCCGAAACCAGCGGCGTACCGCAATGGCCCCTGAGCCATGTACAGAGCAAAGCCTACAACCTGGAATACAACCTCAAGCCCCAGGACAACCCGTGGGTGGATTTCTATTCCAACTTTTGGGCCACCAACACTCAAAGCGATACCTACACCAGCGGCGGCGTGCCCAATGCCACCAGCGCGGCCAACCCGCAGTTCAGGAACACCGCTGTGGCCAACGCCCAGCATGACCGGGCCGGGGTGACCCTAAGCAATAAATTCAAGATGCTCGACAGCCTGGACCTGACCCTCGGCGCCAGCTACCAGCATGAAAAGCTCAGTTCCAAGGATGACTATTACGATCCTGCGATCTTCGACACCTTGCGCATGAACCCACGGGCCGGGCGTCGTGATGAGCGCGAGTACAACTTCAACTTCGATTGGCGCCCGGTGACCTTCGCCAAATTCACGGCAGGCGCGCGGTATTCGTCGTATTGGGCGTTTGATGATTACTTGAAGCAAACCCAGGACAGCACCGGGGTCACCACGCAGTTCGTGGAGTCCGGCAGGACCGTCAGTTACACCACCCGAAAAACGCTGAGCACGGCCGAGTGGCAAGCCGATGTCGATCAGAAAGTCGCGGCCAACCAGTTCTTCTGGGACATGTTCGGCATTCCGGAAGCCCAGCGCCTGCAAGAAATAGAACAGATCAAGCAAGACACGCCGCGTGTTCAGGACACCCAGCATCAAGCGAACTGGGCCAGTAACGGAAAAGGCAAATACTCGCGCGCCAACAACCCCTGCATCAATGGTTTGAATGCAGGTGAAAACATCATCGCGTGCAGTGCCTCCGGCAATAACATCGGCTATCAAAAAGATGTCAGTGCTAAACACCAGAAGGACAGTGACTGGGCACCCAATGTGTCCGCCACTTTTTACACCTCGGAAAACGGCAGAGTGTATTTCCGTTATAGCGAAGCTATTCGTTACCCCAGCATGTTTGAAAGTACGCTTGGCTTTTCTTCATCGGTCAATCCCTGGGGGCTGGAGCCCGAACATGCGTATAACTATGAAGCCGCGTATATCCATAACCTAGCGGGCTGGGGCGGCAGTGAACGCGCCGATATAAAACTGACTTATTACCACAACACCATCAAGAACGTCATTGAGCGCAGCCCGGAGTTACGCTTCAGTAACCTGGAGAAACAGACAACTTCCGGGGTGGAGTTCCAGGGGCGTTACGACAACGGCCGTGTGTTTACCGACCTGAGCATCGCCCATGTGCTGAAAAACAAAGTCTGTGACGAAGACTCGGCCGTCGCGATCAGCACCAACGGCAGCACGCCCAATTGTGTGGAGGACGGCTTTGTGGGCGGTTACCTGGTGAGCATGGCCCAGCCGGAATGGTCGGCCAACCTGGGGCTGGGCGCGCGCTTCTTTAATCGCAAACTTGAAGTTGGCGGGCGCGCGATTTATTACCGTCAGCACCAAAGCAAGTTCTACAGTAATTACCCAGACAGCGCGATGGTCAGTTATTACATCAATACACCGATGTCGTGGGACAGCATTATTACCTACGACGCGTACGTCAATTACAAGTTGACGGATGACGCGTCCATCGAACTGACCGGCACCAACTTGAGCAACCTTTATTACATCGATCCCTTAACCCGTTCGGCCATGCCCGCACCGGGTCGAACACTGAAAATCGGCTTTACCACTACGTTCTAACTTGTGAGGTGCACCATGGGAGGCTAAGAGAACTTGGCAGATGCTTGACGTGTTGACTTAATTAAATTCACTCAATGGATGATGAAATGAAAACTTTCAACTACACAGTATTGGCAGTGGCTCTTCTTGGTTTGGCTGGCGTTGCTCAAGCAGATGTTTCTTCGGGGCAAAGTTATACCGGCGCAATTGTCGTTGAAGGCACTGGCGGCACGGGTACCGTGAACCACCCTGGCACTCCAGGCCAGCCGGCCGTTGGCGTCCTGGCGTTTTACGGCGGTGCAAAAGTAGGCTTCAGCGGCCTTAAAGGCATGGTTGCCACGGACGCCAACGGCGTTACCACGATCACCCCGGCCATGATGCCAGCCTCCCATGCGGCGCTGGGCAACTTTGACTTCAAACAGGTCGCCACGCAGCAGGTGTACTACGGCGAGTGGTCGCAGAACGGCACCCACAACGACCCGACCCGCGTCGTGTACTACTCCGGCGACACCACCGGCCGCGTACTGCCAACTGCCAACGTGACCTATGCGGTACAAGGCATCAACAACTACTCCGGCGCCAACGTGCTGTCCGGCGACCTGACCGCATCCTTCGGCACGGCCTCGCCGACCCTGACCGGTTCGATCGCCAACGCCAACCTGCGCGTGGCGGTGAACGCCAACATCAACACCACCACCGCCGCCTTCAGCGGCTCCGCAGCAGCCCTGAACCCCACCACCAACGGCCTGCTGTCCACCGGCACCACCCAAGGCAGCTTCTTCGGCGCAGGTTCTACCGCGTCGCTGGCCGGTATCGCCAAGTTCGCCAACCGCGACTACGACACCGCTTTCGGCGGCGTAGCCAAGTAAGCGCGGCGTGAACTGATGTAGCACCCGCAAGCAAGTGCCTGACGGTCAGGCACTTGCTTTTGGCGTTTTGAAGCGATTCCGAGAGCCCGGTAATGCCCCAGCCCTACTGCAAGCGCCCCCTCACGCTGCACCTGTTGCCCTTTTCTTTGCTGCTGTTCATGGCCCCGGCGGTGTTCGCCGCCGACCAGGACACCACCCTGCGTCTTAACCAGACCATCGAGTACCGCGCCAACAAACAGGAGCGCGAGCTGCTCAAGGATGAACTGCCCAGCGACGGCAGCGCGCCACTGCTGGACATCGACGGCCAGACCTACACCGTCGGCAACAACCTGGATGAGCTGGGCCGCGCGGTGTACGTGTCCGTCCAGCGTCAGCAATGGCCCCAGGCCCGCGACTATCTCAAACGCTACACCGCCCTGCCCGGCCACGACCCGATGCTCACCGCCTACGCCAATGGCGGCCTGGCCCGCGCCGACGGCGATCTGGACCAGGCAGAAAGCGACTATCGCGAACTGCTCGCCCTACAACCCGACTTCCTGCCCGGCCGCCTGGAATTGGCGCGGGTACAGTTCGAAAATCGCAAGGACCGCGACGCCAAAGTCGGGTTCGAGCAGATCAGCACCGGCCTCAGCCCGTCAGACGCACAGGCAATGGGCCTGGGCAAGACGGTCGACAGCTTTATCCAGGCGCTCGACCACCGTGAAGACTGGCAAGGCTCCTTCGCCATCGGCCCGACCTGGAGCGACAACCTCAACCAGTCTTCCGAAAGTACCGTGACCTACCGCTTCGTCACCGATCAGCAAACCATCCTGGTCAAACGCTCGCTGCCCAAGGCCGTGTCTGCCCATGGCCAGGACTACGAAGCCACGCTCAACAAACGCGTGGCGATCAGCGGCCACCATGGGTTGTTCGTACGCTCATTACTGTATGGCCAGGCCTACGAAAAAGAGAGCATGTACAACGAAGGCACGGTGATCAACAACGCCGGCTACAGCTACCACGACGCGCGCAACCAGTACGCGTTCGGGCCGTCGTACGAGTTCAACACCATTGGCGACAATGCCATGTACAGCGCCTGGGGGCTGCACGGTGAGTGGATGCACACCTTGTCCGCCACGCGCATGTTCAAGCTCGAAGGCGACTACAAGGACATGGCGTACAAGCACGAGATCAACAGCAACCTCGACGGTGGCACCCGGTCGGTGTACGCCACGCTGTTTCAAGTGCTGCCGCGCCAGTGGACGGTGTTCGGCGGCGTCGATATCACCGACCGTAACACCCGCGACCGCACGGCGGCCTACCTGCAAAAAGGCGTACGCCTGGGGGTCGCCAAGGACTTTGACCTCGGCGTCAGCGCAGTCCTTTTCGCCTCGTACCGTCAGCGTCAGTACGATGCCTACAGCGCAATCCTCGATGACCGACGCTATGACGAAGAACAAGGCTACACCTTCATTCTGCGTGCGCCGCGCCTGGCGGTGTACGACATCGTTCCCAGCCTCACGGTCAAATACAGCAAGGTGCAGAGCAATATCGACTGGCTTTACTCCTACGACAAAAACAGCATCAGCCTAAAACTGGAGAAACAGTTCTAGTCCGCCGTTGTCACAGGCAATGTGCTGACGCCGGGATTTCTATTTCACGGTTGCACTTATAGCGAGCTACTGTATAAAACGCCCCTATAAACCGCGCCATCTAGCAAGAGGATCCCGGCCGTGGAAGAAATCATCGAACAATTGCGTGAAGCCAACGAACCGGTCCCGGTTCCTCTGGAACTGCCTGACGAAGACCAACTGGTGGAAATCGAAGAACAGCTGTTCATCGACATCCCGTTTGTCTTCCGCGAATTCCTGCTGACCGTCAGCGACGTGGTCTACGGCAGCCTGGAGCCGGTGACCGTCACCGACCCGCAATCGCACACCTACTTGCCGGACGTTGCCGCCAACGCTTGGGATGCCGGCGTTGACCGCAGCATGATCCCGATCTGCCAGGACGGCGACGACTACTACTGCGTCGAAGAAGACGGCACCGTGGTGCTGTGGTCGGGCGAAGAAGAGCTGGTCACCGAAGAAACCTGGGAATCGGTATGGCACTGGGCGCGGGACGTCTGGCTGGAAAGCTGATACCTGTGCAGAAGGGCTTTGGGTGTTAACCGAGCCTTATTGTGGCGGCAAGACTTTGTGGCGAGCGAGCTTGCTCGCGTTGGGCTGCGAAGCAGCCCCAGCCCGGCACATGGGTTCTTTCAGGTGTGGCGAGGTGAGCTTTTTGGGACTGCTGCGCAGTCCAACGCGAGCAAGCTCGCTCGCCACAATAAACTCACTTGCCACAACAAGCGCGCTCACCCCATGCCGCACTAGTTAGTGCTCCGGCGAATCCTTGTGGTTATCCAGCGTCTCCAGCAAGGCGACCTGCATCCGCGTATGCACGCGGATAAACCACCGCCAGAGCACCGCCGCCACCGCCGCCGTGACCACGGCGATCAGCACCAGCAACTTGTTGGTCGGCAGAATGCTGGCCGACAAGGCTGCCAACAGCAGGAAGATCACCAACAGCGACAACAGCGGAATCAGCTCGGCGATCACCCGCCGAACACGCTGGGTATGCCGCCCGGCCATCTCCGGCTTTACGCTCATCTCCGCCAGCAGCATCGACAGCGCCTTGAGCTTGCGGTACGCCGCGATCAAGAACGGCAGCGACAGCAGCAACGCCCCACCCCAGATCAACGCCTTCTGCCAGCTCGGGTCACTGATCCAGCCCTCCAGATACCCGCCAATACGCACGGCGAAGTAGCTGCCGGCAAAGAAGATCGCCACCACCAGCGCCAGGTTCACCCCCACTTGCAGGATGATCTTGCGGATCATCGACGCCAGCATCGCGCCCTCACCCTGCGGCTGAATGCTGCGCAGCCATTCGCCGTACATGCCAAACACCCGGCTCATGCGCTTGGGCATGACCGCCGCAATCTTCAACGACAGCGGGTCAGCACCGCGAATCAGGTAAGGCGTCAGCAGCGTGGTAATCGCCGACACCGCTACGGCCACCGGATACAGAAAGTCGCTGGTCACCTGCAACGTCATGCCCAGCGCAGCGATGATGAAGGAAAACTCGCCAATCTGTGACAGCCCCATGCCTACACGCAGTGAGGTGCGGCCATCATTACCGGCGATAAAGGCACCCAGGCCGCAGGACAACATCTTGCCCAGCACTACCGCCACGGTGATTACCGCGATCGGCCAGGCGTACTGCAGCAAAATCTGCGGGTCGATCATCAAACCAATTGCCACAAAAAAGATGGCGCTGAACATGTCGCGAACCGGTTCGATCAGGCGCTCGATCTTAATCAACTGACGGGACTCGGCCATGATCGCGCCGATCAGGAAGGCGCCCAGCACCATGCTGTATTCCAGCTTGACCACCAGCAGGCAGAAGCCGAAACACAGGCCCAATACGGTGATCAGCAACATCTCGTTGCTTTCGAACTTGGCCACGTAGGCGAGCAGGCGCGGCACCAGCAAAATGCCGATGACCAGCGCGACAATCATGAACAGCGAGAGCTTGCCGACAGTGGAAAACACCTCGCCGGAGCTGACCGTACCGCTGACGGCAATGCTCGACAGCAAGGCGATGATGCCGATGCCCAGAATGTCTTCGACGATCAGCACGCCAAAGATCAGCTGGGCGAACCGCTGGTTCTTCATCTTGAGGTCGTTGAGCGCCTTGACGATGATGGTGGTCGAGGAAATCGCCAGGATCGCGCCGAGGAACAGCGAGTCCATGGTGTTCCAGTCGAACCAGCGGCCGATTTCGTAGCCGATCCAGATCATCAGGATGATTTCCAGGAACGCCGCGATAAACGCCGTGGCGCCGACCTTGAACAACTTGCGCAGGCTGAACTCCAGGCCCAGGCAGAACATCAGGAAGATCACCCCCAGTTCGGCCAGGGTCTTGATGGTGTCTTCGTCGTGGATCAGGCCGAACGGTGGTGTATGCGGGCCGATGATAAAGCCGGCGACGATGTACCCCAGCACCACCGGTTGCTTGAGCCGGTGAAACAGGATGGTGACCACCCCTGCCACCAACATGATCACGGCCAGGTCCTGGATAAAGCTGATGGCGTGCATGGCGAGGGGCTCCTTGAGGGTACTGGCGCTTTTCCCACTTCCACACGCGCCTTTGTTCGGTCGCAAAGCGCGGAAGGAAAAGTCTGCCTTGATCGTAAGAAATGCCCTGAGATGGGCTTTTGAAGGTTAACACCGCGACTTCCAACAGAAAGCCGGTGCAATATATGGAAACAGATCGGCGCAGGCGTGACGACCAGCCGCCCACCGGCGTCCCGTTAGGGATGGCGCTGCAAAAGATTCCAGCACCCGCAGAGGTGCCTCCCCAACCAATGCCTACAAACCCGTGAGTGTGCTATGGAACCCGGAAACGCCCAGCTGTCGATGACGGTATTGATGACCCCTGACATGGCCAACTTCTCAGGCAATGTCCACGGCGGCACCCTGCTCAAGTATCTCGACGAAGTGGCTTATGCCTGCGCGAGCCGTTATGCCGGCCGTTATGTCGTGACGTTGTCGGTAGACCAAGTGATTTTTCGCGAGCCGATCCATGTCGGTGAGCTGGTGACCTTCCTCGCGTCGGTCAACTACACCGGCAACACGTCGATGGAAGTGGGCATCAAAGTGGTGACCGAGAACATCCGCGAGCGCTCGGTGCGCCATACCAACAGCTGCTTCTTCACCATGGTTGCCGTGGACGATCAGCGCAAACCCGCCGCCGTCCCACCACTGCAACCGCACAACAGTGAAGACAAACGCCGGTTCGTGCAGGCTCAGCAGCGTCGGCAGATCCGCCAGGAGCTGGAGAAGCGCTACCAGGAAATCAAAGGCTGAAACGCCGAAAATCCCGGGATGTAAACCGAATCAAAATGTGGGAGCGGGCTTGCTCGCGAAGGCGGAGTGTCAGTCACTGAATAATTGACTGACACTCCGC
>NZ_WKCB01000059.1 GCF_021606685.1 Pseudomonas syringae | reverse complement strand
GTCCAAAACAAACCAAACCCTACCACTACCAACTCGACCACCTCGGCACGCCCCAGGAACTCACCAACCCCGACGGCGAAATCGTCTGGTCCGCCCACTACCGCGCCTACGGCGAAATCGCCCGCCTCGACGCCGGAAAAATCGACAACCCCCTGCGCTTCCAGGGCCAATACTTCGACCAGGAAAGCGGGCTGCACTACAACCGCCATCGCTACTACAATCCGGATATTGGTCGCTACCTGACGCCGGACCCGGTGAAGCTGGCGGGTGGGATTAATGCGTACCAGTACGTGCCTAACCCGACGGGGTGGGTGGATCCGTCAGGATTAAATTCCTGTCCCGGTGGGGATGGTTGTAAACCAAAAATAAATGAGGAGCTTCCAAGCCAAAAAGCCTACGCAGATGAAGGGCTTCCATCTGCCCCTCTCATCCATGGGGTCGATAGTAAAACATTGAACAGAACTCATAGCATCGAAGGAAAACGTTCAACCAAGCGAGTTGATGAAATCTCCCGCAAAATGCGAAGCAGCGGATATGACATCAATGAACCCATTGAAGTGGTCGAATATGAGCAGCGGCGCTATATTATTGACGGGCACCACAGAGCTGCGGCCGCAAGACAAACACACACGCCTGTTACGATAGAGCTAATCAGAGACATCAAATCCCACAAAGCAGCATTCAACAGCATAAAAGACGTAGTAGATGCGTCAAACCAAGTTGGACTTGATAGATTGGATAGACCAAGACGATGAATACTCAAACCCTTGAAAATTTGATAACAGAATATTTAGCACAGGTAAAAAAATCGACAGAACTGCTTGAAAAAGCATTCGGCACTAAAAACATTCTGAGACTATGGCGCTCCAACAAAATCCCGCGAAGAGGCTCAGTCACTGACGACGTAACTTACGAGCTACATGGAATTGGCTGCAGTGTTTACCTCTCTGAAATATGTGTCGACTTCGATTACGGACCAGACGAAAGGGTAGACGGGTTCGACTCTTGGAGACTGTATATGTACGCCTGTGAAGTACCCCACCGATTCAAAAAATATACTGACAGAGAATTTTTGGAGGGTGAATTCAATGACTATTTGCAAAAGGGTAAGGCCAAAAAGATTATCGGCTCCAAGTCCAACCTGTACTTTATGCAACCGTAATCGCTGTCCCCGAACAAAAATAGAACAGTTAAAAAACCTCGATACAACACTATAGAGCCAACCATAAAAGTTAGCCCGACATTAAAGACCTAACCTCACGAGAGGAAATAATTCTATAGAAAAATCAAAACCCAACCTTCAACAGAGAGGACACATGTGAAATCGAAAGCTCGCGAAAGCTTGAACGTCTTTTATTTGAAACGACCGGCTATCCATTATGGGTGACGGACACAAATTTTCATTTTTGATCTATATGGACGACAATGACTGCGTAACCGGGACTTAGGCGAACCAAACGAAAATCACCCCCACGCCACCACCAACAACCCCACCCCCAACACCAAACACAACGGCGAGTAAAAATACGTATCCAGCCTGGCAAACCTCGACCCGCCCACCTTCTTGAAGAACCCCACCAACTCAGAATCTCCAATCGCCCGGGCGAACGTCAGCACGGCGATCGCACTGATCCCCCATTGCAATGCGCCATGGGACACCGCTGAAAAGTACAACCCTGCCCGCAGGCAGACCAGCAGCGCAATCGCTACCAGCCCCATCGCGACCAAAAAAGTGCCTAACGCAGAGGGTTTGAAGGCCGGGCGTGGTCCGCTGGCGAATTCGCCGGGCAGTTGCGGGATGGCGGCGAGGCTGCCGAGTTTGCCGCCGGCGGCCCAGTACAGGTGCACCATGCTGATGCAGGTAAAGACCCCGACGATCCATCGTGCGATGACAAAACTCATGGCTGGTTCTCCCCGAAAAGGTGCGAAACAGGATAGTCGCCATGGAATTTTTTGCAGGTATTTCGTCGGAAGCTGACGAGCGCGTTGTTTTCAAGCCGACGTTGTCAGGGTTCTGGCTGAAAAAAGCCTCTCTATTGGCGGGTTGTTTAATTACTGGATTTGCAATGCAGGTAAAGGGGGGGAGCGCGAAGGCGCTGTGTCAGTTGAAGAATGTATACCTGACACGCCGCCTTCGCGAGCAAGCCCGCTCCGACCATTTGATTTCTATTACCTTTGAGATCAGCGCACTACTTCAAACTCGCTTCAACCTTCTGCGCCACGTCTTCGGTCAACCACGCTTTCCACACCTCAGGATGCTCCTTGAGGAATGCCTGCGCCACTTCCCGTGGCGCGGTGTGGTGCTCGCTCATGGTCGCGAGGGCCCGGTTCAGCGGATCAATCGGAAACTCGACCTTTTCGAAGAACGCGGCAATCTGCGGATGTGCCTTCTGGAACGGCGTGGACACGCCGATACTCAACTTGGATGCCAAGGAGCGCGTCGGCTTGGGGTCGGGGTTATCCGCATCCGTCAGTGTCTTCCAGGCCTCGGCATCGAACGGTGGTTCTTCCAGTTGGATCAGCTTGTAGCGCCCCATCAGCGGCGTCGGCGACCAGTAGTAGAACAACACCGGCTTGCCCCGACGGATCGATGAGGCGATTTCGGCATCCAGTGCCGCGCCCGAGCCGCTGCGAAAGTTCACGTAGCTGTCGTCGAGGCCATAGGCCTTGAGTTTCTGTTTATTGACCACTTCGGAGGTCCAGCCGATGGGGCTGTTGAGGAAACGCCCCTTGCCTGGGGACTCCGGGTCCTTGAACACGTCCTTGTAACGTGCCAGGTCTTTTACGCTTTTCAGCTCCGGGGCCATCGGCTTGATGCCTTTGGCGGGGTCACCCTTGACCACGTATTCCGGCACCCACCAGCCCTCGGTGGCGCCCTTGACCGTATCGCCCAGGCCTACCACCTTGCCTTCAGCCTCGGCCTTGACCCACACCGGACTACGGCCAGCCCACTCTTCACCGATCACCTGGATATCGTTCTTGGCCAGCGCGGTTTCCAGGGTGATGGTGGTGCCGGGCAAGGTGTCGGTGGGCAAGTCGTAGCCCTTCTCGACAATCACCCGTAGTACTTCGGTGATCAGGCTGCCGCTTTCCCAGTTCAGGTCGGCGAAATGTATCGGTGCCTCGGCGGCCGAAACCGGCAACGTGGCCACCGACAGTCCCAGGGTCGTCAGGGACGCAGCCAACAGCGTTCTCAATCCTTTCATGCCTTCGCACCTCGCGATATCGCAGCCAATAGCGGACGGCTTTGCTGCTTATGCGCGAAGCCTCTGAATAGTTAAGTCAACTCAACTGTAGTAGAGGTTCCGGGAGATAAGAATGTACGCGGTGTTTATGAATCACTCACTGGCCTTGAAGGTCACCAGTTCGCCCTTGCGCCACTTGGCGGCCTTGCCGGTCACGGCCTTGAGGGTTTTGGTCAGGCCGTCCTGCAGTTGCTCGTTGGCGGCAAACACCAGCATCACGCTGTGGCCTTCCTTGAACACAATGCCGTGTCCGTCGGCGGTGGAAACAAAGGCGTAGTCGCCCAGGCCATAGACCGTCAACTTGATGTCGCGGAACTTCAATTCAAACTTGCCGCCTTCACGACTGGGCAAGACCGCCGCGCGAAAATGATCACCCACTTTGAGCTCAAGGCGTGGTTTGTCATCGACCACCAACACCGCCTCGGTATCGATTTCGGCGATGTAGATGCCTTCCGGCGTCTGCTCAGTGACGTAAACGAAACGGGATTGAAACTGTTTGACCAACTTTGCGCGCAAATCACCCAGCACGAATAACGCGTGCATATCCAGATTACTGACTGCCAAGGAAACGCCCCCATATCGAAAAAAGCACTGTCCGCCGCAGCAGGCAGCACAAAAACACCGGCCATCACGGCACGAGCACTGAAAAAAACTGAAGAAAAATCCCGCTGTAGCGCCATAAGACTAGTACAGGCGTACGCGATGGACCTTGTGCAAGGTCATCAGGCATCACAGGAGATCACAGGTTCAACAGCCCGAGAATACGGGTCGAACAACTTCAGAGAATAACCCAATTAAAAACGTAGATTTCCGACACCAGCACAAAAACACACACTTGGCGGTGGAACCAGGCATGGGCTGCCGACAACATACTAAAACAGCTGCACAGGTCAACACCACTCAAAATACGACAGTTGGGTCAACCGGATAGATCGAAAGGAGCAGGCCATGCAACACACCACCTACCACGCTATGTCTTCGCGCACCCATTCATCCTGTCAGGACGAGACCCAATACTACCGCTTGCGCGGCTGCGACGGGGGACAGAATGCAGTGCTTTACCAAGTGGTGCCCGCCGGCAGAAACTTCTTCCATATCCGTGAAGTGATCAGCGGCCGAATCAAAGGCTTTCGCAGCGACCATATCAAGGCCTGCGAACTGGCGAAAAAACTCGAAGCCAGCCTGTATGAACCCCATGGCGGGATCGTTTCGTCACCCGGATGACTTTACTGCGCCGCCGACCCGCAACAACTGCCATACTGGCGCGTCCACTGAAGTTTGTGCCTCAGGCCCAGGTTTCTACCAGTGCAGTTATCTCCAAGGGAAGGCTATACGTGACGGAATTTGATATCGGCGAATTTTTCATCCATGGCGACGTACGTGAGGTAGACGGTGAGTTTCAAGCGGTCATTGTGATGCGGGCCAAGCCACCGCTGACCACGATCACCACCCACCAAGTGGAAAAAGACCGCTGGTTCAAGACTGCCGACGCTGCTGCCATCGCCGCAAAGGACGCCGCCAAGGCCCTCAAAAGCGCGGTGGATTCGGGTGCACTGAACGCCTGAGCACAGCACAACGATTTCCAACAGAACTATGCCGCGTCACAAGCCTCCCATGCATAACATCCCCCCTTGCATGGAGAACGATAATGGACGCGCCAATCCCCACCCTTGAAACCCTGTTCGAACAACTGGGCCTGGAGTCATCCCCAGAGGCCATCGATGCGTTTATTGTCGCGCATCCGCTGCCTGAAGACGTGAAACTGATCGATGCGCCCTTCTGGTCCCCCCAGCAAGCCCAGTTCCTCAAGGAAGAGCTGCGTGATGACGCCGATTGGGCAATGGCGGTGGATGAGCTGAACCAACGCCTGCATCAACCGCAATAACCCCTAGCGCCCACCCTGCGCCGCCTCGGGTCTGTACCCCAGGCGCAACCCGCCCCAGTGCCGGCCCCTGACCATGATCGGCACCGACAGGTCATGCATCAGTTCGCCGGTGTCGCGGGTGTAGGTCTGCAGCAACACGGCTTGCTGATGGCTGCCACAGCGAATGCCGGTACGGTCCTCGAATTTGCGTTTGGTCCGGTTCTGCAGCGCATCCACCTGGCTATCGCCGGTCAGCGCCTGGGAAAACGCCTTGTTGTGCGTCGGTACATAGCCCTGGGGCGTGCAGGCGATGGCGAACACCAGGCCCTCGTGACGCGGCAGCAGCGCTTCCTGGATTGCTGGCAACACCTGATCGGTGTAACCGTCAAAACGGCTGTGGTACTTGCTCGGGCTGGTGTTGGGGATCAGCGTGTAACTGCGGTCGAACAAGTCGTCCAGGCTGATCCGGTTCTGCTGCACATCCGCCTCGAATTGCGCGGCGATGTGGCCCGCGCCTTCACGCGCCAGGTCATAGATGCGCTGGTGATAGTCATCCAGCCCGACTTCCGCCAGCCGCTCGCTGATGGTTTCCGCCTGCCCTTCCATCTGCACGGCGGCGTCAGCCAGTTGGCGGGTCTGCTGGTCGCTCACGGCGAGGTCGCTGCGCATTTGCTCCACGGCATGGAAGAGGCTGTCGAGCTGGGTGCGGTTGGTGTCGGCGCCCTGGGCAATCTCATGGACCTGCCCTTCCACATCCGCGGCCAGGCTGGCGATGCTCTGCAATTGCTCGCCGGCGTGCTCGACCTGCTCGACCCCGGTGTGCAGGTCCGCCGAGAGCTGGCGAATCTGCTCCACCACCTGGGCGGTGCGTTGCTGGATATCCGCGACCATCACCCCCACCTCGTCGGTGGCCGTGGCGGTGCGGCCCGCCAGCCCACGCACTTCATCCGCCACCACCGCAAAACCACGTCCGTGTTCGCCAGCGCGCGCCGCTTCGATGGCCGCGTTCAGCGCCAGCAGGTTGGTCTGGCTGGCGATGGACTGGATCACCAGGGTCACCCGCTGGATTTCCTCGCTGCGCAGGCTCAGCGCCTCGATCAGCTCGCGGCTGGCATTCGCACGCTGGCTGAGCTGATGCATCCGGGTGATCGACTGGGCCAGCACTTCGCGGCCCTGGGTACTGCGCTGGTGCGCCTGGCTGGCGGCTTCGAGCGCCTCACGGCTAAGCTGCGAAGTGACCTTTTCGGTACCGATCATCACTTGGGCACTGCTGACAATCTGTTTGGCGGCGCTCAACTGCGACTGTAAGCGCGCCGCCAATTGCTTGACCGAATAGGCCACGCCGGCGGCGGACAACGCGTTATGGCTGGTGGTGTAGGACAGGTCGCGCGTCAACTCGCCGATGGAATCAACGGCGTCGGAAGAAGCAAGCACGGGTGTACGGCTTTTCAGGCGAGGCAGCCAGATGACCAGTAAGGCGAGTGGCAGGCAGAGGTATAACGGCAGGCTGGCAAACGCCAGGCCCAGCAATACCAGCACCAGGGCGGTGCTCTGCATCAGCGGCGTCAGCCAGCCGGGCAACCCGCGCGCCACCGTGTGCGGTGGCACTGCTGCGCCCATCAGAGATCCGTCTCCAGCCATCTTCGTTACCCCGCTGATTGTCATTATTGTCGCTGCATTAAACGCCACTATCGGGCCATTATCCATGGGCCTTTAGTGGGGTGGCGTGCAGCAGATCAATAGACGGGGTGTAACGGGTATAGCCTTGGGGCGCCACAGGCGCGGCGCCCCCGCTTCAGCGCATCAGGCTTGGCGCTGGTGCTTGTCGATCTGCTCGTGGCGCTCTTGCGCTTCGATGCAGTACTTGGTGGTCGGGCTGATCAGCAGGCGCTTGAGGCCGATAGGCTCGCCGCTGTCATCACACCAGCCAAAGGAGTCTTCCTTGATGCGCTCCAGTGCACGCTCCAACTGCGGCAGCATGCGCTGGTCGCGGTCGATGGCGTTCACCAGCCAGGTACGCTCTTCTTCAACGGAAGCGGCGTCAGCCGGGTCGGCCGGGGTGTCCAGGCTTTCAATGGCGATACGGTTCTGTTCAATGCGCTCGTGGTGTTCCACTTTCATGTCTTGCAGCAACTGCTCGAAAAAAGCGTGCTGTTCGGCATTCATGTAGTCATCCGCCGGCATGGCCAGCAACTTTTCCTTTGTCATTGATTTCTCTATAAAAAATACGTGCATTAAGGCGAATAAGGGAGCGTTCCGGCCGACCTTTGCAGGTCTCGGAAGGGCGCCGTCCATTCCAAGCGCCACCCGGCACTCAATTTACGAGGGGCGGCAGTCTAAGGCCGACTTGAGGGCGCAGCAACTGAAAAGACAGGCATTTTTTCCGATATACCCCCAAAAGGCACCAGGACGGGCTTGGCGAATGGTTATCGGAGTGCGTTTATAGCAAGAAATTCAAGTGTGTGGAGCTATATAGAAGACAAACGGTTGGATCTGCCGGGTGATTATCAAATGTGGGAGGGGGCTTGCCCCCGATAGCGGTATGTCAGCCAACAGATTTATCAACTGACCCACCGCCATCGGGGGCAAACCCCCTCCCGCATTTAGTTGTGCACCACCCTCAAGCTCATTCAGCGTTTCAGCTTGCGCTTGTTACGGTATTGGTCGATCACCACCGCGACCACGATGATCAGGCCCTTGATGATGTCCTGGATATATGCGTCCACCCCGACAAAGGTAAACCCGCTGGCCATCACACCGAGGATCAGCGCGCCGATCACGGTGCCGGTGATGCGCCCTACCCCGCCCGCCAGGCTGGTACCACCAATCACCGCAGCGGCAATCGCATCCAGCTCATAGGACATGCCCATGCCGGCCTGGCCGGTGGCGGCGCGTGCCGAGGCCACCACGCCGGCCAGGCCTGCGAGCAGACCGGCGATGCTGTAGACGATGATCAGGTGGCGCTTGACGTTGATCCCTGAAGTACGCGCCGCCTGCATGTTGCCGCCGATGGCGTAGGTGTACTTGCCGTATTTGGTGTAGCGCAGGGCGATATGGAAGATCACCGCCACCACCAGGAAGATGATCACCGGCATCGCACCGTGGCCGATGGCCGTGTACGAATCCGACAGCATGCTCACCGGCTGGCCTTCGGTGTAGTAACGCGCCAGGCCACGGGCCGAGACCATCATGCCCAGGGTCGCAATAAACGGCGGGATACCGGTGACGGCGATAATGCTGCCGTTGATCGCACCGGCCAGCAGCCCCACCCCCAGGCCCATCGCCACCGGGATCCACACGGGCAAGTCGGTCAAGGACGGGAACACCGCGCGGGAAAAGTCGGAGGTTTGCGCCAAGCTGGCGGCAATCATCGCCGACAGCGCCAGCACCGAGCCCGAGGACAGGTCGATGCCCGTGGTGATGATCACCTGGGTCACACCAATCGCCAGCAGGCCGATGATCGACACTTGCAGAATCATCAGCACCAGACGCTGGGAATTCATCAAGAAGCTCTGATCCCGCACGATCCAGCCGAACAGCTCAAACACCAGGCCGATGCCGATCAGCACCAGGAAGATGCTCAGCTCGGTCGGCAGTCGCCGCCGGTTCTTGACCGGTGCCGTGGCAGGCTTGTTGTCTGTTATTGCGTTCATAGCCAATCACCTTCTTATTCTGTGCAATTCTTCAGTGGACCACGGACATACCCGAGGCCAACTGCATGACTTTTTCCTGGGTCGCATCCGCGCGGTCCAGGGTGCCCATCAGCTCGCCCTCGTGCATCACCATCACCCGGTCGCTCATGCCCAGCACTTCAGGCAGCTCCGAGGAGATCATGATCACCGCCATGCCTTCGCTGGCGAGGAAAGAGATCAACCGGTAAATCTCGGCCTTGGCGCCGACGTCGATGCCCCGGGTCGGCTCATCGAGAATCAGCAAACGTGGATTGGTCATCAGCCAGCGCGCCAGCAAGGCTTTCTGCTGGTTGCCGCCCGACAAGGTGTCAATGCACTGCTCCAGGGAGGGCGTCTTCACCCGCAACTTCTTGCACATGTCCTCGCACAGCGCGCGCAAGGCTTTCTGCTGGATAAACCCATTGCCCGAATAATGCGGCAACACCGCCATCTCCATGTTTTCCAGGACCGACAGGCACGGGAACAGGCCACTGAGCTTGCGGTCCTCGGTCAGCAGCGCAAAGCCATGTTCGATGGCCATATGCGGATCGCTGATGCGCAGCGCCTTGCCGTCGAGTTCGATCTGCCCGCCGTCGCTTGGGGTAATGCCAAAAATGGTCTCCGCCACGTTGGTGCGGCCCGAGCCCATCAGCCCGGCAATGCCGAGGATCTCGCCGGCATGCAGGTCAAAGGACACGCCCTTGAACACGCCGTCCAGGCGCAGGTCCCGAACCGACAGCAACAGCTCGCCAATCGGCGTTTCGCGCACCGGGAACAACTGGCTCAGCTCACGGCCTACCATCATTGAAATCAGGCTGTCGCTGTTCATGCTGTCCGCGCGCTGCAGGCCGATGTAGTGGCCGTCACGGAACACCGCCACTTCATCGGCGATGGCGAACACTTCATTCATTTTATGCGTGATGTAGACGATGCCTTTGCCCTGGGACTTGAGGTCGGCAATGATCGAAAACAGGTGGGCCACTTCCTTCTCGGTAATCGCGGAAGTCGGTTCATCCATGATCAGGATGTCGGAGTCGTAGGACACGGCCTTGGCAATCTCGACCATCTGCCGCTCGGCGATACTGAGGTTGCCAACCTGTTCTTCCGGGTCCAGATTGATGCGCAGACGCGCCAGCAGCTCGGCGGTGCAGCGGTGCATTTCGCGGTGGTTGACCATGTGCAGGCTGTTGAGCTGCTCGCGGCCGATCCAGATATTTTCGGCGATGCTCATGTGTGGCATCAGGTTGAGTTCCTGGTGGATCATCGCGATCCCGGCCTTCTGCGCCGCCAGCGGTGTTTCAAATACGATCGGCTTGCCGCGCAGGCGAATTTCGCCGGCGTCGGGCTGGTAGATGCCGGCGATGATTTTCATCAGCGTCGACTTGCCCGCACCGTTCTCGCCCATCAACGCCAACACGGTGCCAGGGCGTACACGCAGTTGCACGTCGGCCAGGGCCACGACGCCGGGAAAGCCTTTGCTGATGTTGACGATTTCCAGCAGGTAGGGTTCGTCCAGCGGTAACGGCTGGACACCGGGGGGCTGCGAGACAGCGGCATGAGCGAGCATAAAGAGGTACTCCATCGGCAAGGCGGGCACGACCGCCCTGCCGGCTTATTGTTGTTATGTAAGGGCTACTTGAAGTCTTTGACGTTGTCCGGCGTGATCAGCTGGAACGGGATCACCACGTTCTGCTCGATGGGCTCGTTCTTGGCCATCTTGCGCGCCGTCTCTACCGACTTGTCAGCCTGGCCCTTGGCGTCCTGGAAGGCCGACACGGTCATGTCACCCTTGGTGATCGCGTTCAGGCCGTCCGGCGTGCCGTCGACACCGGCAATCAATACGCCCTTCTTGCCCGCCGACTTCAATGCCATGGCGGCACCGATGGCCATTTCATCGTTATTCGACAGCACCGCCTGGAAGTCGCGGCCCTGCGTCAGCCAGTCGTTGACCAGGGTCATGCCCTTGTCACGCAGCCAGATACCGGTCTGCTCTTGTTCGATCTTGATGCCCGGGTATTTGGTCAGGACTTCCTTCACACCCTTGGTGCGGTTGGTGGTGGAGTTGTTCGCCAGGTCGCCCAGCAGGATCACGATGTTGCCCTTGCCACCGAGTTTTTCGGCGATGTACTGCATTTGCAGCTTGCCGGCCTCGACATCATCGGAGGTCACAGCGGCGACGCCTGGGGCCAGGGTTGGGCTGTCCGGGCGGCGGTTGACGAACACCAGCGGAATTTTCGCGGCGGTGGCAGCCTTGATGATGTTGGCTGTCGAGGCGGTGTCCACCGGGTTGACGATGATCGCGTCGACCTTCTGGCTGATAAAGTTTTCGACCTGGCTGAGTTGCTTCACCACATCGGCGCGGGCGTCTTCAAACTGCAGCTGCACGCCGTCACCCTTGGGGTAGGACTTGGCTTGCTTGTCCATGTCCTCACGCAGGTAGGTCAGGAAGGTGTCATCGAAGGCGGACATACTCACGCCTATCTTGAGGTCGGCAGCCGCGGCAACACCGCTGGCGAGCAGCATGGACAGGGCCAGTGCGGTAAAACGGATCGGGGTCTTCATGAACGGTCTGTCTCCACTTTCTTGTTGGTTTTTTGGACGTTGCGTTTATCAGCGCTCGGCGGACAGTCGAACCACCGGTGCGCCAGGGATGCAGCAGACCAGCGCGCCTTTGTTTTCGACGCACAGCACATTAAGGAAGGAGAAGTAGAACGGCCGGGCGCGGGGCAGACCGCGTGGCGTGTGGGCAGGGCGTAAAACTCGCAGTACAGCGTTGAAGATTTTCATCTGACGGTACCTGGTTGTTTTGATCTTGTTTTTGTTGAGTCGCCTGGATCAAGTCCGAGACGTACTTTATGCAACCTGGAAAAGACTTTATTGGAAAATAATTTCCATATCAACCTGTTTTAGAATTTTATTCTATTTTTGTCGAAACCACCTGCTGGCGCTCGGCGCTCAGGCGTGCGGCATCCAATATACGGGTGGTTTCCAGCGCGTCATAGGCGTCTACCGGCAACGGCCCCTGCCCTTGCACGGCGGCTTGCAGCTGGGAATAGAACTGGGTCCAGCAACCTTTTTCCGAGGGGACGCGCTCGCGCTCCGGGCCTTGTTCGAACCAGCCCCAGCGTCGATGCTCCTCGGCGCCCCAATGCTCGCCCTCGGTTTTCGGCGACTTGCCGGCCATCAGCGCCTCTTCCTGGCCATCCAGCCCGTCCACGGTGTAGCAACCCAAGCTGCCACTCACGCGAAAACGCGGGGCTTGGCTGTTTTGCAGGGCATTGCCCCACAGGTGGGAAATCACGCCATTGGCGTGGGTCAGGGAAACGAAGAAGCCGTGGTCCAGCGTAGGGTGTTCGCTGGTGTAGTGCAGTTGCGCAAACACCCGATCCACCGGGCCGAACAGTTGCAATGCCTGGTCCACCAAGTGGCTACCCAAGTCGCGCAGCCAACCTCCGCCACTGGCATTGCCCACCGCCTGCGGGCTGTAGCGTTCCACCCGGGATTCGAAGCGGCTGATGGTGCCCAGGGCGCCCGCATCGATGAGTTTGCGCAGGGTCAGGTAGTCCGAATCCCAGCGCCGATTCTGGTAGACGCTCAGCAGCACCTCATGGCGCTCGGCGGCGGTAATCAGCGCCTGGGCCTGTTCGGCGTTGGCGGCAAAGGGTTTGTCGCTGACCACGGCGACGCCATGTTCGATGGCTTCGAGCACCAGCGCCGGGCGGCCTTTGAGGGTGGTGGAGATGACCAGCGCATCCACGCCGGCTTCGACGATCTGGCCGATGGAATCGAAGGCCTTGAGGCCTGGGTGGTCGGTTGCCAATTGCTGGCGACGCTCGGGGGAACGGGTGACGACGCCGACGAACGTGGCGCCGGGCAGTGTTGCAATCAGCGGCGCATGAAAAAAGCGCCCTCCGTGGCCGTAGCCGACTAGTCCGATTCGCATACATTCACTCCTTACTTGAAGTGGAAACCCAAATCAAATGTGGGAGGGGGCTTGCTCCCGATAGCAATGGGCCAGATGAAAAATGCTTGACTGGCACACCGCTATCGGGAGCAAGCCCCCTCCCACACTGACTGCATTCCAATTATGCAGCTGTGATTTAGCCGTAGAAGTGCGGACGCTCCGGCAGGCTGACTTTCACAATCTGCTCACTGCTCTGCGCTTCAATACACGCATCCGCCGCCACCGCCGCTGCAAAGCCGTCCCAGGCCGACGGGCCGCCGACTTGCCCGGCGCGCACGCTATCAATGAAGGCCTGCAACTCAACGTCATAGGCGCCAATAAAGCGGTCCTTCCAGTCCATCAGAATCGCGTTGGACAGCTTGGCCTCACTGCGCAGTTGCACTTGGGACGGTTCCGGCAATTTGGCGATACCGGTCTCCCCCACCACTTCGCACTGGATGTCGTAGCCGTACTGGCAGTTCACAAACACTTCCACGTCGATACGCGTGCCCTTGGCAGTTTCCAGCAGCACGATCTGCGGGTCACGCAGGTGGGCCAGGGCCTTGCTGGTCTTGCGTGGGAATACCACTTGCACCGACACGTAGTCGTCGTTGAGCAGCCAGCGCAGCACGTCCAGTTCGTGGATCAGCGTGTCGGTGATCGCCATGTCGGTCTTGTAGTTCTCACCCACCGTCGGGTTGCGGTGCGCGCAGTGCAGCATCAGGGGCTCGCCGATCTGGCCGCTGTCGATCACGGCCTTGAGGGCGCGATAGCCTTCATCGTACGGGCGCATGAAACCCACTTGCACCAGGCGCTTACCGTGCGCCACTTCAGCCTCGACGATCTTGCGGCAGCCCTCGGCGGTGACGGCCAACGGCTTTTCACAGAACACCGGCTTGCCGGCGGCGATGGCGGCAAGCACGAATTCTTCATGGCTCGGGCCCCAGGAGGTGACGAGCACCGCCTCGACCTCGGGCGAGTTGATCAGCGCATGGCCGTCCGGGTACACCTCGGCGTCCAGCTTCAAATCAGCGACAACCTTGGCGGCTTGCTCAAGGTTGATGTCGGTCACCGCCACCACCTGGCTATTGAGCAGGGTCTGGCTGCAACGACGAATGTGGTCACGGCCGATGGCGCCCGTACCGATAACACCCAGCTTCAAAGACATACAAACACTCCTCTTGTTATTAGTACTGCCGGGCTTTCGCCAGCTGTTCATTGAGTTTTTTTGCCGCCGCGTTGGTGCGTTCGCTGGTGGACACCTGCGCCACGCCCACCCGCCACCACGACAGGTAGCCGTGGACCATGGTCTTGGGCAGAACCTTGATATCGATCAGCGTCGAGACAGTTTGCGTGCGCGCATCGGCCAGGGCCGCTTCCAGCTGTTCCACGCTGCTGACCTTGTAGGTCTTGCAGCCATAGGCCGCCGCGCTCATGGCGAAGTCCACCGGCACCAGGCCGCCGTCGAGCTTGCCGCTCTCGGGGTTGCGGTAGCGGAACTCGGTGCCGAAGCTGTCCATGCCATTGCCGATCTGCAGGTTGTTGATGCAGCCGAACGCCATGTTATCGAGCAGCACCACGTTGATCTTGCGCCGTTCCTGAATCGAGGTGGCCAGCTCCGAGTGCAGCATCATGTAGGAGCCATCCCCGACCAGGGCGTAGACCTCCTTGCTCGGCTCGGCCAGCTTTACGCCGAGCGCGGCATTGATCTCGTAGCCCATGCACGAATAACCGTATTCGACGTGGTAGGTGTTCACGCCCTTGCTGCGCCACACGCGCTGCAAGTCGCCGGGCAGGCTGCCGGCAGCGGCGACGATGATCGCGTCATCGGCCAGGGTTTGATTGAGCACGCCGAGCACGCGGCTTTGGGTCAAGCAGGAGCCGGTCAGCTCGATAAATTCGCGCAGCACGGCGCGGTCCAGGTGGTCGTCGACCTCGGGGACGAAGCCATCGCCGGCATATTCCACCTGATGCACGCGCTCGACTTCGGCCTCCAGCTGTGCCTTGGCATCCGCGATCTGCGCGCCCCAGCCCGAGCGGTAATCGCCCAAGGCATCGGCCAGCGCTTCAAGGGCGACCTGGGCGTCGGCCAACACCTGCACAGCGTCCAGCTTCAAGGCGTCGGCAGGGCTGATATTCAGGTTGAGGAACTTCACGTCGGCGTGTTTGAACAGCGATTTCGACGAGGTGGTGAAGTCGGTATAGCGAGTGCCGATGCCAATGATCAGATCCGCCTCAGGCGCCAGCAGGTTGGCCGCCAGGCAGCCGGTTTCGCCAATACCGCCGAGGTTCAGTGGGTGGCTTGAAACCACCGCGCTCTTGCCCGCCTGGGTTTCGGCGAAGGGAATATCAAAGCGCTCGGCAAACGCCTGCAACGCGGCGTTCGCGCCGGAATACTTGACCCCGCCACCACAGATAATCAGCGGTTTGCGCTTGCCTCGGAAGGCGGCCAGCGCATCGCCGATCATCGCCGCCGTGGCCGGGCGACGGTCGATGCGGTGCACGCGCTTTTGCAGGAAGTAGTCGGGGTAGTCCCAGGCTTCGGCCTGTACATCCTGGGGCAAAGCCAGGGTCACCGCGCCGGTTTCCGCCGGGTCGGTGAGCACGCGCATGGCGTGGATCGCCGCGGTCATCAACTGCTCGGGGCGGTTGATGCGGTCCCAGTATTTACTCACTGAGCGGAACGCGTCGTTGGTGCTGATGCTGAGGTCGTGGAACTGCTCGATCTGTTGCAGCACCGGGTCGGGCTGGCGGCTGGCATAGACGTCGCCCGGCAACAGCAGCAGCGGGATACGGTTGGCCGTGGCGGTCGCCGCAGCGGTGAGCATGTTCGCCGCCCCCGGCCCGACCGACGCCGTGCACGCATAGATCTTGCGGCGCAGGTGCTGTTTTGCGAAACCGATGGCGGCATGCGCCATCCCCTGCTCGTTGCGGCCCTGGTGCACCACCAGGTCGCCGCTGTCCTGCTCCAGGGCCTGGCCCAGGCCCAGCACATTGCCGTGGCCGAAAATGGTGAAGACCCCGGCGACAAACTTGCTCTGTACGCCATCGACTTCGATGTACTGGTTATCCAGGAATTTCACCAGGGCCTGGGCCATGGTCAATCGTGTTGTGGTCATGTTCGCACCTTGTATGAATGCAAATCTGTCGATCAACAGTGATCCAGTGTGGGAGCGGGCTTGCTCGCGAATGCGCTGTGTCAGATACAAACTCTTCAACTGATACAGCGCATTCGCGAGCAAGCCCGCTCCCACACGTTGGCCGGCATCAGGTCCGGGGAGTTTGTAAATGGGCAATACTCGCCCCGATCGCCTGCTGGATATCGGCCAATTCATGCACGCTGGTTGCAAACGGCTCGAACGACAGGTAGCCGCTGTAGCCGGTGCTGAGCAAGGTGTCGATCTGCGCGGCATTACCGAGGATATCGCCCTCGCCCACCAGCACGCGGTGGCCATCGCGGATCGAGTTGAGCGGCGCCTCGGCATCTTCCACGCCGGAGATATGCACCAGGCCGGTCAGTTCCGGGAAGAATTCATGCTCGCCCGCCAAGTGGTGGTGGAAGGTGTCGTGCACCACACGGAACACATCCAGGCCGCCGATGGATTTGATCGCGTCCACCGCCACGCGCTTGCGGCGCAGGGCCGACTCCTCGAAGCCCAAGGGTTCGACGAACCCGAGAATCCCATGCTCACGCAGGATCGGCGCCAGCTCGCTCAGCGCGGTGCGCAAGCCGGCGGCACGCTGGGCGTCGGTGCGCGTGTCGCCCGGTTCATTGAACGGGCACATCACCAGGCCCTGGGCCCCGCATTCACGGGCGTAGGTGGCGAGCTTGAGCGCTTGGGCGCGGCGCTCGTCGTTCCACACATCAAAGGGGTACAACGCGTTGATCGACAGCACCGTGATGCCCTGCACCGCGCACAACTCACGCACGCGGCTGGCGGGGGTGCCGTATTCGATTTCACGGTTCTTGAGATCATTGCGGATCTCGATGGCGTCGCACTTGAGCGCGGCCGCCAACTCGATGAAGTCCGGCAGGGACAGGTTGGGTGCGACCATGCGGTTGAGGGCAAAGCGTAGAGGCGACTTCATTATTGTTGTTCTCCGTCCAAACCGTTTAAAGGTCCAGCAGCCAGCTGTGCTGCGGGTCGTTGTGGAAATGCCAGGCGCGCTTGGGGCCGGCCATCACGTTCAGGTAATAGGATTCGTAGCCGTACGGCACGCTGACCGGGTGATACCCCTTGGGCACCACCACCAGGTCGCTGTTTTCCACGGCCATGGCCTGGTCGATGCTGCGGTCGTCGGTGTACACCCGCTGGAACACGAAACCCTGGGGCGGGTTGATCTGGTGGTAATAGGTTTCTTCCAGAAAGCTCTGGTGCGGCAGGTCATCGGTGTCGTGCTTGTGCGGCGGGTAGCTTGACGAGTGCCCTGACGGCGTGCGCACTTCCACCACCAGCAGCGAGTGAGCCGGCTCGCTGTCGGGCAGGATGTCGCACACATAGCGGGTATTGGCGCCTTTGCCGCGCACGCTGCGCTTGCAGTCCTCGGGGCGGATCAGGCGAGGCGCGTACCCTTCGGCACCCGGCGCGGCGCAGACGGCAATCTGCACATCGCTCAAAGCGCTGACCTGGGCATCGGTACCGGGCGGCAGGTACGCGGCGAACGGCGATTTTTCTTCGAACACCGACTGGCGATCCCCCAGGTTCTGCCAGTTGAAACCTTCACCCTGGATATTCACCCGGCCGCTGAGCAGCACCAGACACAGTTCTTGGTCACCGGCGCTGACCGGCAAGGTCTCGCCCAGGCTCAGGCGGTAGGCTTTGAACCCTACGTACTCCAGCCGCCCTTCTTCCAGGGCAACCATGGTTTGCCCGCGCTTGCTGCTTTTGACCAACAGGCTCATCACTTAGTCCTCTCACTGAGAAGCGCGCGCAGGGTGTCATAACCCTTTTTCGCGTAGATATAGCTGGGCGCCACCGCCGGGTCCTGCTCGGCTTCCACCACCAGCCACCCTTCGTACTTGGCGGCCAGCAGTTCATCGAGCAACGGCGCAAAGTCGATATCGCCGTCGCCAGGCACGGTGAAGGTGCCGTTGACGATGCAGTCGGGGAAGCTCCACATCTGGTTGCGCGCCAGTTGCACCACCGGTTTGCGCACGTCCTTGAAATGCACGTGGCATACACGGTCGATGTGCTTGCGCAGCACCTCCAGCGGTTCGCCGCCGCCCATGTAGCAATGGCCCGAATCAAACAACAGACCGACTTCCGGGCCGGTTCGACGCATCAGCTGGTCGATGTCCTCCGGCGACTCGACGTAGGCGCCCATATGGTGGTGGTAGGCCAGGCGCACGCCCTGAGACAGGGTGAAGCGCGCCAGCTCGGTGAGCTTGTCGGCGTAGTCCTGCCAGGCTTGCTCGCTGTGCAGGCGCGGGCGCTCGATCAGGCGAATGCGCGAGCCCTGGATCGAGTCAGCCACTTCGCCGTACACCAGCACCTTGGCGCCGTTGAGTTTGAGCAGCTCGACATGGCCGGCAATCGCCTCGATTTCTTCGGCCACCGAACGCCGCGCCAGGCGGCTGGAATACCAGCCGGACACCAGCGCCAGGTCGTAGGGGCGCAGCACGTCGCCGACGCCCTTGGCGTCCTTGGGGAATTTGCCGTTGAGTTCAAAACCTTCGTAGCCGATGTCCTTGCCCTCGCTCAAAGCGGTGCTCAGCGGCGTTTCACCGCCCAGGGCCGGCAGGTCGTCGTTGCTCCAGGAGATCGGGTTGATGCCAATTCGGATTGCGGGCATGGCTGCACCTTTTATTGTTTTTCACAAGTTGCATGAGATCTGCTTCAGGTGGGAGGGGGCTTGCTCCCGATAGCGCTAGTTCAGTTAGAAATGTGTTGCCTGATACACCGCTATCGGGGGCAAGCCCCCTCCCACATTTGTCCTTAATTAATTTCGAGCACTGCGCCAGGCGTTGATCAGTTGTTCGAACGTGGCCTGCACCTGCTGAATCAGGGTTTCATCATCAATCTCCCCCGCCATCCACGCCTTGCTCGGCGCCTGGAAAATCGTGCGGCCCACGGCAAAGCCACGGCAGGTGGTGCTTTGACTGGCTTGCTGGAAGCCATCGGCAAGAAATTCCGCCGACGCGTTCAGGCCCAGCAGCACCACGCCACGGCAGTACGGATCACGTTCATGGATCAGTGCGTCGAGCTTTTTCCAGTCTTCGGCCGATTGCGCCTCGATTTTCCACCACGCCGGGTAGATGCCCAGGTTGTACAGGCGCTTGAGGCTACGGTAGAGCACATCGGGGTAAGTCGACGGGTGATCCTTGGGCGGAATGACTTCCAGCAGCAGTTCATGGCCGCTGACCAGCGAGGCCTCGTACACCGCCTTGAGTTGCGCTTCCTGTTCCAGGCGCAGCAAAGGTTCGTCGTCAGGGTGAAATTGCACCAGGCATTTGATGATCTGCTCCTGGGGCCAGGCAATCAGGTTGCTGCCGATCGAACGGCCGTGCTCGAACGCCAGCGGGCGCGAGTTCTGCACTTCTACCGGGCGCGCGATCCACCAGCCACGACCACTGGCAGCGTTGAGCGCGTCCTGGCCAAAGCGCTGGTCGGCCAACAGGCCCACATCGGCCTCGACGCCTTGCTCGGCGAGCTTTGCTTCCACGCGTTCGATGGCCTGGATGAACAGCTGCTTGATGTCACTGATGCGGCTCGGGTCCTGGCCGCCGCGTTGCGCCAGGTCGACCAGCTGCCAGCGGTGGTCGAAGGCAAAGATGAACAGCTGCTTCCAGGTCTTGCGCGGCACGCTGACCCGGTGCAAGCGCTGCAGGGTCACGTCCTGGTCGGGCCGGGTGATCGGCACCGGGCTGTTGAACAGGTAATCGAGTTCGGCAGGCGTCGGCATCGCCGGGGCACAGGCGTGGCGCGACACCACCAGACCACCGCAGGCATTGGCCAACTGGCTGCAACGCTCATCGCTGGCATCGTTCAGCCAGCCGCTGAGGAAGCCCGACATGAACGCATCGCCGGCCCCCAGCACGTTCAGCACTTCAACGCGCACGCCGGGGTAGATCGCGCCGTCTTCCAGCCGTGCAGGGATCGCGCCGTGAATCACCGTGCAACCCTGGGGGCCGAGCTTGACCACCAGGGTTGCCGGGGTCAGGTCGCGGACGGTGCGCAGGGCGGTGAGCAGGTCTTCACTGCCACCGGCGATCAAAAATTCTTCCTCGGTGCCGACGATCAAGTCAAAACGCGGCAGGATTTTTTGCACGTGCTGGCTGACATTCTGGTCGGCAACAAACCGCGTCTCGCCGTCAGCCTTGCCCGCCAGGCCCCACAGCACCGGGCGGTAGTCGATATCCAGCACACGCTTGACGTTGTGCTTGGCCGCATAGTCCAGCGCCTGGATGCTGGCCTTGTACACGCCGTCGGTGGAGAAATGCGTACCGGTGATCAGCAAGGCTTTGCTGGAGGCGATGAACGCTTCGTTGATGTCTTCGGCGCGCAAGGCCATGTCGGCGCAGTTTTCGCGGTAGAACACCAGGGGGAAGGTTTCGCGGTCCTTGAGGCCAAGCAACACCAGGGCAGTGAGGCGTTCCGGGTCGACCTTGATGCCGCTGACGTCGCAGCCTTCACGGGCCAGGGACTCCACCAGGAAGCGGCCCATGTGGTCGTCCCCTACCCGGCTCAACATGGCCGAGCGCAGCCCCAGCCGGGCCGTGCCAAAAGCAATGTTGGCGGAGGAACCACCGAGGTATTTGGCAAAGCTGGACACGTCCTCAAGCCGCGCACCAACTTGCTGCGCATAGAGGTCGACGCCCAGGCGCCCGAGGCAAATCAGATCCAATTGACGCCCACTGGCAAAACGAGTCTGGCCCATGCTGGCTCCTGTTATTTTTATCAGCCTGCGTTGTGCCGTCGTGGCGACGGCAAACGCTCTTGGTGGGAGCAGACTAGAACGTCCGGCGGCGGCAATCAATATTTATTCCATAATTATTTTTAGTGGAATATTTTTTCCAATAAGCCTGCATAATGGCACACCAGCGCCCGTGCATCGTTTCAGCAGCCCACGGGGGCCGTGATGCCGGGGTATTTTTTTGCGCCTACCCTGTAGACTTGCGCCACCCATCAGCGCATCAGAAGAACACGCCAGAAGGATTGCCCATGTCCCGCACCGATCCCGAGACCACCCTGGAAGACACCGTCGCCAGCCCTCCGATCAATGCCGAACGTCTGTTGCAGCTGATTACCGACGAATACGAAAGCCTGCCGCGCCAGCTCAAACGCATCGCCAGCTATATGAGCCAGCAGAGCGACCGGATCATGGTGGACCGCATCAGCGATATCGCCCGCGAATGCGAAGTGCACCCGTCGGCCATCGTGCGGTTTTCCCAGCGTTTCGGGTTCAGCGGGTTCAGTGAAATGCAGGCGCTGTTTCGCGAGGCCTACACCCACAAGACCACGCCGGTGCAGAATTACCAGCAACGCATTCGCAGCATGATCGCCAACAAGTCGCAGAAGGCCAGCGGCGGCGACCTGGCCCGCGAGTGCGTGAACGCCACGCTGTCCGGCATCGAGCGCCTGGGGCTGGAGCTGGATGACGCGGCCTTCGACAAGGCCGTGGACCTGGTGGTGAATGCCGACAATATCTACGTGGTCGGCGTGCGCCGCTCCTTCGCGGTGGCCGACTATCTGGTCTACAACCTGCAACACACCAACAAGCGTATCCACCTGATCTCGGGCCTGGGCGGCAGCTACCGCGAGCAGATGCGCAGCGTGCGCGCCAATGACCTGGTGATCGCCATCAGCTTTACGCCCTACGGCAAAGAAACCCAGCACTGCCTGCGCATTGCCCAGCACCACCAGGCCAAGACCCTGATCATCACCGACAGTAACCTCTCGCCCCTGGCCAAGCGGGCCAACGCGGTGCTGTTGGTGAACGAAGGTTCCTCGTTTGCCTTCCGCTCGTTGAGCGCCACCCTCTGCCTGTGCCAGGCGTTGTTCATTGCGGTGGCATACCGCCTGGAATTGAAGGTGGATGAGATTCACGAGCAGGTCGGCTTCGACGACTGAGCCGGTGGCGAGCGGGCTTGCCCGCGTTGGGGCGCGAAGCGGCCCTAGAACCAGCCGCCGCGCCCTACCTGAAAGAACGCGGTGGCCTTATTGGGGCCGCTTCGCAGCCCAACGCGGGCAAGCCCGCTCGCCACAAAAGGCCCGCTCGCCACACCAAGCCCGTTCGCCACGGTGCAGCCGATGATCACCGCCGGCGCGCGGGTCAACCACTGGTTGGGATTGCACCAAACCAAATGTGGGAGGGGGCTTGCTCCCGATGGCGGTGTACCAGTCAATATAAAGCGTGACTGACACACTGCCATCGGGAGCAAGCCCCCTCCCACACGGAACCGAGACTGGCTCAGGTTTAGTGCATGAAGATCGCGATCAGGATGATGACCGGGATAGGCACACCGAGGAACCACAGCAGTAGTGAGCGCATGACTTTCTCCTTGAATTAACGAACGTAGTTTTCGGTTTCGACGTACACCACCGCATCCCGACGACGACCGCCAAAGGTCGCAGCGAAACTGGCGAAGAACGCACCGATCAACAGGGCGATGAACATCCACAACGAAGTCCAGGCAGCGACTTTGGCAGCGGTATCCGCGGCTTGCTTGGCTTTGAGCTTGGCGTCTTCAATGGCTTTGCGGGCGTCGCCGTAGACCTTGTCGATACGCGCCTCGGCATCCGCCTGGCTCAGGTTGGTACGCTGGCTGATCAACTGCGCCAGGTAGGCACGGTCTTCAGCGGCAAGTTGGCCGTCGTTGCTCAGGGTGCGGGTGAAGATCCGCGCAACCACCGCATGGGCAGCGTCATCGCTGACGGCCGCTGGGCGGTCATCGCGGAACAGGCTGTCGACGTAATAGCCAAAGTCATCGCCTTTCACACCCTGCGCGCCAGTGCCGGCAGCCTGTGCCACGCCCGACGCCACGCTGGCACCGGCCTGCACGCCGCCACCGACCACACTGCTGACCGAACCGACCACCAGGGTCGCGGTGATCAGCGTAGCCACGGACCACGCCAGGAAACCATGGGCGGTGTCGCGAAAGTACACCTCATCGCCATGCATATTGGCCCACTTCACGCGCAACCGCCCGGCAATGTAACCGCCCAAGCCCGATGCGACGATCTGGGTAAACGCCAGCCAGATAATGGTGGAAATGCCAAGCCCTTTGGCGCTGATCCCGCTGTCGGCCCACGGCGAAACCGCCGAAAAGCCCAGGCCGAAACCCAGCAATACCAGAATCAACGACAACGCCGCCGCAGCGGCAGCCCCGGCAAATATCGCGCCCCAGGAAACCCCGGAGTGCGTGCTCGACTCTTGCAGCGTGGATGAGGATGTGATCATTGTTGTTTTGCTCCCGGCAGGAAAAATGGTGTTACAACTCTCAAAAGGGACAGTGCAGGCAGCGTGCCAGCCGGGAAATAATTTAAACTCTTTATTTTTCAACACGTTAAGTAAATTGAACTTACATAAACCATGCAACTTGCAAGAAACGACCGTTGCAGGCGGGCGTTATGCATGCCCTGGCAAGCGACGATGAAATTTGTGTCAGTTTTGCCAACATGAAGTTTTATTTAGGAAGCATTCAGCCATTTCTTGGCAAAATGCCCGTACTTCTAGTGTGAATCGCTCACCAGGTAATCCTATGACCCGCATTTTGACCATCGAGGATGACGCCGTAACGGCCCGCGAGATCGTCGCCGAGCTGAGTAGCCATGGACTGGACGTAGATTGGGTGGACAACGGCCGTGAAGGCCTGGTCCGTGCCGTGAGTGGTGATTACGATCTGATCACCCTCGACCGCATGCTGCCGGAACTCGACGGCCTGGCCATCGTCACCACCCTGCGCACCATCGGCGTGTCGACGCCGATTCTGATGATCAGCGCCCTCTCCGATGTGGATGAGCGCGTGCGCGGCCTGCGTGCCGGGGGCGATGACTACCTGACCAAGCCCTTCGCCTCCGATGAAATGGCCGCCCGCGTCGAAGTGCTGCTGCGGCGCAAAAGCACGGTCAAGGAATTCGAAACCGCGTTGCGCGTGGCCGACCTGGAGTTGAACCTGATCAGCCGCGAAGCCAGCCGCGCCGAACAGCCGCTGAGCCTGCTGCCCACCGAATACAAACTGTTGGAATTTCTGATGCGCAACACCGGGCAGATCCTCTCGCGGATGATGATCTTCGAAGAGGTCTGGGGTTATCACTTCGACCCGGGCACCAACCTGATCGATGTGCACATCGGTCGCCTGCGCAAGAAAATCGATCCACCGGGCCTCACGCCGCTGATCCGCACGGTACGAGGTTCCGGTTATGTCATTGCTGAACCCCTCTAAGGGCTGGCGCTCTTCCAGCAGCCGTTTGCTGGCGCTGTACAGTTCGTTGTTCGTGGCCTGGAGCTGCATCCTCATGGGGGTGCTGTATTACGAAGTCTCGGGCTACCTGAGCGACCTGTCGCGCCATTCCCTGATGCAGCGCCAGCACTTGTTCCAGCGCTTTGACGGTGAAGAACTGGTGGAAGCGCTGACCACCAGCATGACCTTCGACATGAAGGGCGTGGACGCCTACGGCCTGTTCGACGAACAATTTCGGCCCTTGAGCGGGCCGATCCGGGCGATCCCGCCGGACCTGCCGCTGGACGGCAAGATCCACGCGCTGGTCAATTGCGTTAATTCCGACGACCCCAAGTTGCCCAAGGACAGCTGCGACGCCGTCGCCACCCACACCGACGATGGGCGTTGGCTGGTGCTGGTGCGCGCCAACGGTTCGCTGTTCGGCGTGACGCGCATCATCTGGCATGCGCTGCTGTGGGCGCTGTCCCTGACGATTATCCCCGGCGCCGCCGGCTGGCATTTATTGCGCCGGCGCCCGTTGCGGCGGATTCGCGGAATCCAGGCCAGCGCCGAAGCGATTGTCGCTGGCGACCTCACCCACCGCCTGCCGCTGTCCAACCGGCGGGACGAACTGGACATGCTCGCGGCCATCGTCAACGCCATGCTTGATCGGATCGAGAAGCTGATGAACGAGGTCAAGGGCGTGTGCGACAACATTGCCCACGACCTGCGCACGCCGTTGACCCGCCTGCGCGCGCAGCTGTATCGCATCCGCCAGGAGGCCGAGCAGGACTCCGGCTACGCCGTGAAGCTGGACGATGCGATTGCCGAAACTGACACCCTGATGGCGCGTTTTCGCGGGCTGCTGCGCATCTCCGAGCTGGAAGATCACCAGCGCCGCTCCGGTTTCCTGGTGATGGACCCGCTGCCGCTGCTGCGCGAGCTGCACGACTTCTACCTGCCGCTGGCGGAAGAAGGCGAGCTGCAACTGCGCCTGGAAACCCCCGAATCGCTGCCATGGATCACCGGCGACCGCGCGCTGTTGTTCGAGGCGCTGGCCAACCTGCTGAGCAACTCGATCAAGTTTTCCCCGCCGGGCGGCGAAGTGATCCTGCGCGGGCTCAACGATGCCGGCAGCACCCGCATCGAAGTGCACGACTCCGGGCCGGGCATCCCGGCAGCGGAACGCGCCGCAGTGTTCCAGCGCTTCTACCGGGTGGACGAAAGCGACCAGCAAGGCGGCTTCGGCCTGGGCTTGTCGATTGTGGCCGCGATCATCAACTTGCACGGGTTCAAGCTGGAAGTGGGCAGCAGTGAGAGCGGTGGCGCACGCCTTATTCTGGAATGCCGCCAGCAGTTGATGCCCGAGGCCTGAAGCTCACCTCAACCAAAATGTGGGAGGGGGCTTGCCCCCGATTGCAGTGTGTCAGTTAGCACTTCACTAACTGACCCACCGCTATCGGGAGCAAGCCCCCTCCCACATTCGGTTTTGCATTGGCGGGTAGATCAGGCCGGGAAGTTCGCCCGCAACGCCTCAAGCCCACCGCTGTAGACGCCCGCAAACAGTTCTTCCACTGCCTGCTCGGTAGTCCCCGCCGCCGGAGTAAACACGCCGGACCACGTGACCTTCGCCGACGACTCGCTCAGCGCCTCAACCTGCAAGGTCGCGAGATACGCACTCACCGGAAACGGCGATTGCTCGATCGTGTAGCTGTAGGTGCGGCCCACGTTATCAAAGGTCTGCAAACGCTCGACCACCACGCCACCGTCGGCGGTCTGCAGGTGACGTACGCGGCCGCCGTCGCTGGGTTCGCTCTTGACGATAAACGGCAGCCAATCCGGCAGGCTGTTGAAGCCACCGACCAATTGCCAGACCTGGTCGGCCGACACCGGGATTTCAATCACAGAAGACGCTGTTGCCACGATACATACTCCACAAGATAAGAAAATTCAGATCGCCATACTGTCGACAATACCGCCATCGACCCGCAACGCGGTACCGGCAGTATCACATTGACCTCGTAGAAGCGTGTCCATTCGCTGTCCGGCGCTTCGAAGACGTCCACGTCGTTGAAGATGCCCAGGTTGTTGACCAGGATATCCGCGCGCGGTTCGGCGGCGAACAGCGTCTGCGCCCGCTGGTGGAAACCTTCAGGAAGGTGTCGACTGCCCCCGAGGCTTGACCAGGCGTTGATGGATGCGGGTCGAGTTGACGAACAGCGCGATACCGATCAGCACCAGGCTGATGGCAACCCCCTGCTCATTGCGCATCTGTTCGTCAAAGAACACGTACGAGGTCAGCAACCCGGACACCGGCACCATCAGCGACAGTGGCGCAACCACCGACGCGGGGTATTTCTTCATCAGGTTGTTCCAGATGCGGTACCCCACGATGGTGGTGACGTAGCACTGGAACACAATTGAAAAGCCGGCGCCCCAGGTGAAGTCGGTGATCAGGTTGTAGAGCGGTTCCGCGCCCTCGAACCACAGGGTCATCAGCAACAGTATCGGGATGGAAAACAGGCTGGACCACACGATAAAAGCCACCATGTCCTCGGGCTTGCGGACCTTGATGATCAGGTTACACAGCGACCATGACAGCGCCGCCAACAGCACCAGCACGATGCCCACGGTGGTCGACACTTCGTCCGAGAGTTGCAGGATGAGCAGCAACCCTACCGCGCAGAACACCATGCCCGCGCCCTGTATCCGATTGATCGGTTCGTCCAGGAACCAGCGGCTCATCAGGATGGTGAAAAAGGCACTGAACTGCAAAAACACCGATGACATCCCCGCCGACAGCCCGTGGTACATCGCCACGTTCACCACGCCCCACAGCCCGGCGCCGAACAGCACGCCGTAGATAATCAGCGTGGCATAGGACACCTCCGGTGGCCGCTTGATGAACAACACCAGGGGCACCGCACAAAAGGTGAACCGCAGCAGCGTCAACACAAACGGGTCGAGGGTTTGCAGGCCCAGGCCGATCACCGAAAAGTTGGCGCCCCAGATCGCCGTGACGGCCAGGCCTGCGAATAAATCAGTTTTACTCAGTTGCATAGCGCGCCCCTCATGCCAGCGACTTGGGCTGGATGCCGTAGTACACAAAGTTGTCGAAGTCTTCGTGGCGGTAGGTGTCGTGGCGCTCGTAGTAGTTGTACACCACCGAGAGCTTTTGCTCGTTGAGGGTCGGCTCGCTGTCATGCAAGGTCTTGCGGCCCTGCATGATCAAGAGCGAGCCTTTTCTGGCGTAGATTTTCCTGTGCTCGGTCCAAGGCTCTTTCTGGCTCGGGTGGGCGCGCTCGATCTGCATGCGCAGCGGCGCTTCCTGGTTGGTGGTGAGAAACAGCAGCACCGTGATGCCGTTGGTGTCGTAGTGCAGGCCCAGCGTGCCGCCGCCGGGTGGGTAGGCCTTGATATTGATATCCGAGAGCGGGTACGGCGACACCACGGTGTCGGTGTGCGTGACCAGGCTGACCAACGGCACCAGGCTGTGGTAGATCGCCGTCAATTCCGGCAGGTACCAGCGGATGTCATCGCCCTTGAAGATATGGTGGTTATATTCACCGCCCAGGTCCGACACCGCATCGGTGCCCAGGTGTTGGTGCCTGACCCAGTCGACCCCTTGTGCCTGGATGATCGTATTGACGCGCGTGGCCAGCGCATCACACAGGTCATCGGGGACGATGCCGTCGATCACGGTCGCGAGGTTATAAAAGAAGTCATGCTGGTGTTTATTGATGTCGAACATTTCCTTACTCCCTGGATTGAAAATCCGCCGCCAGACAGGCGGCCAGTGCAAACGGGAGCGGAATTTACTAAAACGTTTCACTGCCAGTAACTGACCGTACGGACAGTTGAACAGCCGTGGAAAAAGTGCCTGAGAAAAAGTGCTTCATGTTTTCCAGTCGCGCTGAGTCCGGATTCAACAGACGGATTACAGCCGCTCGCGCAACCGATACCACAGCATCCCCAATGCCAACAGCGGCGAGCGCAGCGCCTTGCCCCCCGGAAACGTCATGTGCGGGACCTGGCTGAAAATATCCAGGCCAGGGCTGTGACCGGCGTGAATGCCTTGCGCCAACAGCTTCGCGCACCAGTGGGTCACGTTCAGCCCATGGCCGGAATAGCCCTGGGCGTAAAACACATTCGGGTACTGCTGCAACCGCCCGACCTGGGGGAAACGGTTGGCGGTGATGCCAATCTTGCCGCCCCACTGAAACTCGATGGCCGTGTTCGCCAACTGCGGGAACACCTTGAGCAGCTTGGGGCGCATATACGCGGCAATGTCCTTGGGGTCGCGCCCCGAATAATGGCAGGCACCGCCGAACAACAAGCGGCGGTCGGCGGAAAGCCGGTAGTAATCCAGGCCGACTTTCTGGTCGCACAGCGCCAGGTTCTGCGGGATCAGTTGCTGGGCAAGCTCCACCGCCAGCGGTTCGGTGGCGATGATGTAACTGCCCGCCGGCAGCACCTTGCCGCTCAATCGCGGCTCAAGCGCTTCCAGGTGCGCATTGCACGCCAGCACCAGGTTGGCCGCACGCACAGTGCCCGTGGCGCAACGCACCTGCACGGTGTCGCCGTGGATCAGCTCCAGCACCTCGGTGTGCTCGAAGATCCGCACCCCGAGGGACTCGGCCACCTGCGCCTCGCCCAGCACCAGGTTAAGCGGGTGCAAATGGCCGGAGCCCATGTCCACCAGCCCCCCGGCGTAGACGCTGGAGCCGACCACCTGCGGCATATCCAGCGCGGCAACCAGGCGGGTTTCATGGGCATAGCCGAGCCGCGCCAGGCCCTCCTGCTCGCCCTTGAATGCGGCGAACTGCGCTGCGGTGTTGGCCAGTTCACAGAAACCCCAACGCAGGTCGCACGCGATGGCGTGTTCGCGAATGCGCTCGCCCACCAGCGCCACCGACTCAATGCCTGCCTGCTCCAGGTAACGCACGCCCTCCTCGCCCACGTACTTGGCAAACCCCGTAACGTCATGGCCGATACCGCGGATCAATTGCCCGCCGTTGCGCCCGCTGGCGCCCCAACCGATGCGCCGGGCCTCGAGCAAAATCACCGAGAGCCCGCGCTGGGCGAGTTCGATGGCGGTGTTGACGCCGGTGAACCCGCCGCCGATCACACATACATCGGCGCTCAGGTCGGCGCCCAGTGGCGGGCGCCGCGGCATCGCATTGGCCGTGGCCCGGTAGTAGGACTGGGCGTGGTCGTTGGACTGGCTCATTTATTGGTCTTCACTTTGCTCCAGGCGCGGGTCATCAGGCGCATGGTCGCCGGGGTGGGCGTGGTGGAAATATACAGTTTGTCGAGCACCTCCTGGGACGGGTACACCTCAGGGTTGTTCACCAGTTCCGGGTCCATGAACGCCTTGGCCGCCGGGTTGGCGTTGGCGTAACCCACCGAGGCGCTGACCTTGGCGATCACCTCGGGGTCGAGCAGGTAGTTGATGAACGCGTGGGCTTCTTTGGGGTTGCCGGCGTCGGCGGGAATCGCCAGCAGGTCGAACCACAGGTTGGAGCCTTCCTTGGGAATCGAGTAGGCGATATTCACCCCGTTGTTGGCTTCCTTGGCACGGTTGGCGGCCTGGAACACGTCGCCGGAATAGCCAAAGGCTACGCAGATATCACCGTTGGCCAAGTCCGAAATGTACTTGGATGAATGGAAATAGGTGATGTACGGGCGCAGGGTCAGCAGCTTGGCCTCGGCCTGTTTGTAGTCGTCGGGGTTTTCGCTGCGCGGGTCCTTGCCCATGTAGTTGAGGATTGCCGGGAACAGCTCATCCGCCGAGTCGAGGAAGGCCACGCCGCACTGGTTGAGCTTCTTGAGGTTTTCCGGCTCGAACAGCACCGCCCACGAGTCGATATGGTCGATGCCCAGCACCTGCTTGACCTTGTCGACGTTGTAGCCAATGCCATTGGTGCCCCACAGGTAGGGCACCGAGTGCGCATTGCCCGGGTCGTTTTTCTCCAGCAGCTTGAGCAGCTTGGGGTCGAGGTTCTTGAAGTTGGGCAACTGCGCGCGGTCCAGCTTGAGAAAGGCGCCGGCCTTCACCTGGCGCGCCAGGAAGTGGTTGGACGGCACCACCACGTCATACCCGGTGCGGCCCGCCAGTAACTTGCCTTCCAGGGTTTCGTTGGAGTCGAACACGTCGTAGATCACCTTGATCCCGGTCTTGGCCTGGAAGTCGGCCAAGGTGGTCTCGCCGATATAGTCGGTCCAGTTGTAGACGCTCACGGTTTGCGCCGCTTGACTGGTGCTGCAGAACAGCGCCACCAGGGCCAGCGGGAAAAGCTTGTTCACAAGACGCATATCGACACCCCTTTTATGATTGTTTAGACGCTCAACAGCAGGAACTCACGCTCCCAGGAACTGATTACCCGCTTGAAATTCTCATGCTCGGCGCGCTTGACCGCGACATAGCCGCGCACGAACTTGTCACCCAGGTACCTCTTGACCGTGTCGCACTCCTCCATCCGCGCCAGCGCGTCTTCGAGGGTGAGCGGCAGGCGCAGGTTGCGCCGCTCATAGGCGCGGCCTTCCACCGCAGCGCTGGGCTCGATCTGTTCGATCATTCCGAGGTAGCCACACAGCAGACTAGCGGCAATCGCCAGGTAAGGATTGGCATCGGCGCCCGGCAGGCGGTTTTCCACGCGCATCGCATCGGGGCTGGACGTGGGCACGCGCAAGCCGACGGTGCGGTTTTCTTCGCCCCATTCCACATTGACCGGGGCGGAGGTGTCGGGCAAAAAGCGCCGGAACGAGTTCACGTTGGGCGCGAACATCGGCAGCAGCATGGGGATGTACTTCTGCAGGCCGCCGATGTGGTGCAAAAACAGTGGGCTCATGCTGCCGTCGGCATTCACGAACACCGGCTTGCCGGTGGCGATGTCCACCACGCTCTGGTGCAGGTGCATGGCACTGCCCGGTTCGTCGGCCACCGGCTTGGCCATGAAAGTGGCGGCCACGTTGTGCTTGAGCGCGGCTTCACGCAGGGTGCGCTTGAACACGGTGATCTGGTCGGCGAGGTCGAGGGCATCGCCGTGACGGAAGTTGATTTCCATCTGCGCCGGGCCGTCTTCGTGGATCAGCGTGTCGAGGTCCAGGCCCTGGAGTTCACACCAGTCGTAGACGTCTTCGAACAACGGGTCGAACTCGTTGGCGGCGTCGATGGAAAACGACTGACGCCCGGTTTCGGCGCGACCGGAGCGGCCCACCGGAGTCTTCAATGGCAGGTCCGGGTCTTCGCAGCGCTGCGTCAGGTAGAACTCCATTTCCGGCGCGACGATCGGCTGCCAGCCCTGGTCGGTATAGAGCTGCAGGACCTTTTTCAGCACATTGCGCGGCGACAGCTCGATGGGGTTGCCCTGCTTGTCGAAGGTGTCGTGGATCACGATGGCGGTGGGCTCGATGGCCCAGGGCACCACATAGGTGGCGTTGGCCACCGGGCGGCAGATCATGTCGATGTCGGCCGGGTCGAGCAGGTCGTAGTAGATATCGTCGTCGACAAAGTCCCCGGTTACCGTTTGCAGCAACACACTTTCCGGCAGGCGCATGCCTCGCTCATGCAGGAACTTGTTGGTGGGCGCAATCTTGCCGCGGGCGATGCCAGTCAAGTCACTGATCACGCATTCGACTTCGGTAATCTTGTGTTCTTTCAGCCAGGTGTACAGCTGATCGAAGGGGGCGTTCATAAGGACCTCGTCATGGGTGGGATGCCACGCCGGCTTGTACTGCCGGCGCATTGAGGTCTATCTTGGGCCAGCCTTTACACGGCATCTATCCACTTTGCACGCAGCCCAACGCACCAATAGAGTGCGCACGGATCACCCCATGACACAGGCAACCGCTTTGCGCGTACAGGCCTTCACCACCGGTGATGTGGCCGCCCAATGCAGTGCGACACCCGGCTGGGTCCAGCAGTACCAGCAGATGTCCCCGGGGCATTTTGCCGGGCAGATCCGCTACCTCGACCTGCACGGTGTCGAGGTTTATGAAGAGTGCATGAACACCCGCGTGGAGCAGCATTTCAACGCACCACCTGGCGCCCTGGCGTTCTGTTTCGACGGCAGCGACAACGCGCTGTACCTGCTCAATGGCGAAAGCCGCAACACCTGGATCACCCCGGAAAACTACCGCGAAGTGGCGGTGGTGTTTGGCCCACAGTTCGTGCAGCGCCACGGCCTGGACGTGGCGAAATTCGAAGGCCTGTTCATGGCGCCGCTGACTTGTCAGCAGAACGCGCTGTTCAGCCGTTGGCTGAGTGGCACCCTCACCCGCCTGTCGGCGCTGACTGACCCGATCAGCCGCGACGCCCTCACCCAGCAGCTGCTCGACGACTGCCTGTTCATCCTCGACAACGCCTGCGTGTGCCTGAACCGCAGCGCCTTGCAACGGCGCAGCGAAGAACGCCTGCTGATGGCGCGCGTCGGCGAATGGTCGGCGGACGCACCGGACGAAACCGTCAACCTGCTGGAGCTGGCGCAGATCGCCGGGGTGCCGTTGCGCCAGTTGCAGCAGGGCTTCAAGACCTACACAGGGATGAGCCCGGCGCAGTGGTTGCGCTTGCGCCGGTTGAATGGGGCGCGGCGGGAATTGTTGAGTTCAGCCACTACCACCGTGGCCGAGGTGGCTATGAATTGGTCGTTCTGGCACTTGGGGCGGTTTTCCAACAGCTATCGCGCGTTGTTCAAGGAACTGCCCAGCGAAACCCTGCTGAAAAAGCGCGGTTAACCGTATGGGAGGGGGCTTGCTCCCGATAGCGGTGGATCATTCAATATTCCGGGTGACTGACACACTGCGATCGGGAGCAAGTCGAATCGTCGCACCGTCCCTCCCACATTTGCCATGTGGTACGACAGAACCATTCTCAATAACTTGTAAAACCCCGCACTTCACCCTAGCTTATGCGCCCCCTGCCCTGCGCTTTAAGGCCCTGCCCCCATGGTTTTGCGTTTTCGTCCTGCCGTCCACTCACGTTTCGCCCTCAGCCTGCTGCTCAGCGGCGGCATCGGCAGCAGCTTTGCCGCTGAAATCGAACTGCCGGCGGTGAAGGTCCAGGGCCAGGACGCGTCCGGCTACCGCAGTGAAACCGCAGCGGTCGGCGGTTTCGATGAAGCGCCGTTGCTGGACACGCCAGCCTCGATTACGGTGATCAACGCCGCGCTGATCAAGGACCAGCAAGCGCGCCTGCTCAGTGAAGTACTGCGCAACGACGCCTCGGTGGGCGACAGCTATGCGCCCATCGGCTACTACGAAAATTTTGTGGTGCGCGGCTTCTCGCTGAACGCCGCCAGCAGCTACAAGATCAACGGGCGCACCATCACCGGTGAGCAGAACGTCGCCCTGGAAAACAAGGAGCAAGTGGAAGTGCTCAAGGGCCTGGCCGGCCTGCAGAGCGGGATCTCCGAGCCGAGCGGCGTGATCAACTACGTGACCAAGCGCCCGCAGGATGTGCGCTCGGTGACAGTCTCCACCGACGATCGTGGCAGCGGCTATATCGCCACCGACGTCGGCGGTTGGTTCGGCAGCGAGCAGCAGTTCGGCCTGCGCGCCAACGTGGCCCATGAAGACCTCAATTCCTATGTGGAACACGCCAATGGCCAGCGCGATTTTGTGTCCCTGGCCTTTGACTGGAACATCAGCCCCGATGCCGTGCTGCAACTGGACGCCGAATACCAGAACAAACAGCAGCGCTCGGTGCCGGGCTACCAGTTACTGGGCGGTACCGAGGTACCGCACGATGCCTCGCCCAAGAAGTTGCTGGGCCATCAGAGCGGCTCCAAACAGGTCGGCATCGACTCGCTGAACCTTAACGGCAAATTCGAATACCGCTTCAGCGACCAGTGGAAAGGCAGCGTCAGCGCGGCGCGCAGCAAGGTGGTGATCGACGACTACAGCTCATTTGCCTATGGCTGCTTCTTCGTGACCAATTGCGGCACCGCCAGCTTCGGCCCCACGGGCGACTACGACATCTACGACTACCGCAGCCCCGACGACACCCGCCGCGACGACGAAGTGCAGGCGGCCATGACCGGGCTGTTCGACACAGGCAGCCTGGGCCATGAACTGACCTTTGGCACCAGCGCGTTTCGCCGGGTGGTCGATAAGCGCCAGTCGGTCAACGAGTACATCGGCAGTACCAATATCGACGTTGACGCGCCGACCTTCCCCCCCACCGACGTGCCGCTGAACGACAAGCACCGACGCCTCGACAGCCGCCAATACGGCCTGTTCGTCACCGACCGCATCCGCTTCAACGAACAATGGCAAACGATCCTCGGCGGCCGCGTAGTACGCCTGGATGAAAAAGCCTTCGACAACAATGGCGATCAACAACGCCATACCCAGACATACGAGTTCCTGCCCCAGGCATCGTTGATCTACAAACCGGTGGAAAACCTATCGCTGTACACCAGCTACAGCAAAGGCCTGTCGCTGGGGGGTGAGGCACCGTGGACCACCACCAACGCCGGCGAAACCCTGGCGCCCACCACCTCGCGGCAAATCGAAGCCGGGGTCAAGTACGACTGGCGCCGCGTCAGCTTTACCGCCGCGGTGTTCCAGACCCGCCAGGCCTACCAATACGCCAAGCCGGACGGCACGGGTGCGTTCAACTACGTGCAACAGGGCGAGCAGAAAAACACCGGGCTGGAACTCTCGGCCAACGGCTGGGCCACCGAGCGCCTACAGATCGCTACCAGCGTGGCGGCGATTCGCGCGCGGGTCACCGGCAGCGGCACGACGGACTATGAGGGCCATCAAGCGATCAACGTGCCCAAACTGCGCGCCAGCGTGTACGCCGACTATGCGCTGCCATGGGTCAACGGCCTGGCGGTGTTGGGCGGCGTGCAATACAGCGCCAAGAAGTACGCCAACCGCAGCGGCGATGTCGAGGTCGGGGATTACGCCGTGGTGAATATCGGCAGCCGCTACACCACCCAGGTGGACGGCTACGAGACGGTGTTTCGCCTGAGCGTCGACAACCTGTTCGACAAGCGCTACTGGCGCGACGCGGGCGAGTACATGGGCGATGACTATCTGTTCCAGGGCGCGCCATTGACGGCGCGCCTGAGTGCTTCGGTCAACTTCTAAGGCTTACTTGGGCATCTTGCGAAAGCCGACGGCCAGGCGGTTCCAGCTGTTGATGGTGGCGATCGCCACGCTGAGGTCGACTTGTTCCTGGGCGCTGAATTCGGCGGCCAGTGTGTTGAAGTCCTCATCGGGGGCGTGGGTCTGGCTGAGCAGGGTCAGGCTTTCGGCCCAGGCCAGCGCGGCGCGTTCACGCGGGGTGAAGAACGGCGTTTCGCGCCAGGCGGAGACGGTGTACAGGCGGCGTTCGGTTTCACCGCCTTTGCGCGCGTCGGCGGTGTGCATGTCGAGGCAGAAGGCGCAGCCGTTGATCTGCGAGACGCGCAGGCGGATCAGTTCGAGCAGGGGCAGCTCGATGGAGAGTTTGCCGACGGCGGCTTCCAGGGCGAGCATGGCTTTCATGGCGTCTGGGGAGGCGGTGTAGAAATCGGTACGTGGGTGCATGGGGGGTATTCCAAGGCAGTGGGAGTGATGGCTAGGGTAGTCA
>NZ_WKCB01000058.1 GCF_021606685.1 Pseudomonas syringae | reverse complement strand
CTTGAATCCGTGGGCCGCCGCGATGGGCCATCCTTGGCCCAGCGCGGCTAACCCGGCGTCCTGCCGGGTTACCCACGGATTCAAGCCCGCGTGCGGCCAGCGTGGTTAATGGGGCGCCTAAGATCAAGATCAAAAGCACGGCGGCCTGACAGCCGGCCTGAGTGGTGTAGAGCAAAAGCGCGGGTTGTGGGCGGGCTTGGCGGCCTTGGATTCGACCGGAGTTACGTCTGTTGATTGCCGTCAAAATGTGGGAGGGGGCTTGCTCCCGATAGCAGTGTGTCAGCCAATGCATCTGTGACTGCCCCACCGCTATCGGGAGCAAGCCCCCTCCCACATTTGAACCGAGTAAGGCTTCAACGATCGGGCCGGCTGTCAGGCCGCCTCGCTTGGCTGTGTTTTTGATCTGGCCCTTACATCCTTGCGGCCTGAGTGGTGTAGAGCAAAAGCGGGGGTTGTGGGCGGGCTTGGCGGCCTTGGACCCGACCGGAGTTACGTCTGTTGATTGCGGTCAAAAAGTGGGAGGGGGCTTGCTCCCGATAGCGGTGTGTCAGTCAATGCATCTGTGACTGTCCCACCCCTATCGGGAGCAAGCCCCCTCCCACATTTGAACCGAGTACGGCTTCGAGGATCAGGTCGGCTGTCAGGCCGCCTCGCTTTGTTTTTGATCCGGCCCTTACATCCTTTGCGCTGACGAAGTCAGCGATCTTTTGATCTGAAGCTTTTGATCGTGATCTTGATCTTAGGCGCCCCGTTAAACACGCTGGCCGAACGCAGGCTTTGGAGCGTGGGCAACCCGGCAGGACGCCGGGTTAGCCGCGCTGGGCCATGGATGGCCCATCGCGGCGGCCCACGCTCCAAAGCCGGAGTGAGGGCACACCGAGCCGGAGGCGAGGTGCCGAGTGTTGGGGCAAGAGCCCTTTTGGTTACTTTTGGGGCTCTTTTCCAAAAGTGACCCGCCGTAAGGGCGGAACCACTATCCGCCATCACCCAACCAACGGATATGTACCCAACCCCAAACAGCACGTACATCCAATTTTCCCCACCCCCATCCCTGCACACTCCCCTCATCGCTGAAACTTCAAGGCAGAGGGGCACCCCATGGACCCAGCACCCAAGACAGGACCCGACGAAGTCGTCACCCTGGTCGTCAAACACCTGATCAAACAAGGCCGTGAAGCCGATTACGAAGCCTGGCTGCGCCGCATCGTGCGCATCGCCGGCGAGCGCCCCGGCCACCTAGGTGTCGACGTGGTACGCAGCAAGCAGAACGGCCTGACGCTGTTCACCTGCGTCCTGCGCTACCGCTCCACCGATGACCTGGAAACCTGGCTCGACTCCCCCGAGCGCAAAACCCTGATCACCGAAGCCGGCTCCATGCTGGCCGACGGCGACAACACCGAAATCGGCGCGGTCAACGAGTTCTGGTTCAACCCCGAGACAGAAACCGGCGCCAAACCCCCACGCTGGAAGCAGGCGGTGGTCACCCTGTGCGTGATCCTGCCGCTGACCCTGCTGGTGCCCATCGTATGGGGCCCGATCCTGCGCCTGCACCCGTTCCTGTCCAATTACGTGGTGGCGACCTTCCTGGTCACCGTGACCATTGTGGTGCTGGTGGTCTACCTGCTGATGCCGGCGGCTACCCGCCTGTTCGCTCCCTGGCTTGAAGCCTCTGTAAAGGAAACCCTATGAACGCCGATCTGATTCTGTTCAATGGCCAATTCCACACTGTGGACCGTGAAAACCCGCGCGCAACCGCTGTCGCCATCCGCGAGGGGCGTTTCGTCGCCGTCGGCACCGACGGTGAAGCCATGGCCCTGCGGGGCAGCGGCACCCAGGTCATCGACCTCAAGGGCCGCACCGTGATCCCCGGCCTCAACGACTCGCACTTGCACCTGATCCGCGGCGGGTTGAACTACAACCTCGAACTGCGCTGGGAGGGCGTGCCGTCCCTGGCCGATGCCTTGCGCATGCTCAAGGACCAGGCCGACCGCACCCCGACGCCGCAATGGGTGCGCGTGGTCGGTGGCTGGAACGAATTCCAGTTTGCCGAAAAACGCATGCCGACCCTGGAAGAGCTCAACCAGGGCGCGCCTGACACCCCGGTGTTCGTGCTGCACCTTTATGACCGCGCCTTGCTCAACCGCGCCGCCCTGCGCGTGGCCGGCTACACCAAGGACACGCCGAACCCGCCGGGTGGCGAGATCGTGCGCGACAGCAACGGCAACCCGACTGGCATGCTGGTGGCGCGGCCTAACGCGATGATTCTGTATTCGACCCTCGCCAAGGGCCCGAAACTGCCGCTGGAATACCAGGTCAACTCGACCCGTCAGTTCATGCGTGAACTCAATCGCCTGGGCCTGACCAGCGCGATCGACGCCGGCGGTGGTTTCCAGAACTACCCCGATGACTACGCGGTGATCGAGCAACTGGCCAAGGACGAACAGCTGACGGTGCGCATCGCCTACAACCTGTTCACCCAGAAGCCCAAGGAAGAACTCAGCGACTTCAAGAACTGGACCGGCAGCGTCACCCTGCACCAGGGCGACGATTACCTGCGCCACAACGGCGCTGGCGAGATGCTGGTGTTTTCGGCAGCCGACTTCGAAGACTTCCTCGAGCCGCGCCCGGACCTGCCGCTGACCATGGAACAGGAGCTGGAGCCGGTGGTGCGCCACCTGGTGGAGCAGCGCTGGCCGTTCCGCCTGCACGCCACCTATGACGAATCCATCTCGCGCATGCTCGACGTGTTCGAGAAGGTCAATCGCGACATCCCGTTCAATGGCCTGCCGTGGTTCTTCGACCATGCCGAAACCATCACGCCGAAAAACATCGAGCGGGTGCGGGCGCTCGGTGGCGGTATTGCGATCCAGGACCGCATGGCGTTCCAGGGTGAATACTTTGTCGAGCGCTACGGCGCCAAGGCGGCCGAAGCCACGCCGCCGATCAAGCGCATGCTCGCCGAAGGTGTGCCGGTGGGGGCGGGCACCGATGCCACGCGGGTGTCGAGCTACAACCCGTGGACCTCGCTGTACTGGATGGTCAGCGGCCGCACCGTCGGCGGCCTGGAGCTGCACGCCGAAGGCCTGCCGCGCCTCACCGCGCTGGAGCTGTTCACCCATGGCAGCGCCTGGTTCTCCTCGGAGCAGGGCAAGAAGGGCCAGATCAAGGTCGGGCAGTTGGCGGACGTCGCTGCGCTGTCGGCGGACTTCTTCAGCGTCGATGAAGAAGCCATCAAGTGGATTGAATCGGTACTGACCGTGGTCGGCGGCAAGGTGGTGTACGGCGCCGGCGACTTCGAAGATTTCGCCCCGCCGCGTGTGCCGGTGCTGCCGGACTGGTCGCCGGTGGTCAAGGTGCCGGGTCACTGGCGTCCGACTTCGCCATTGCAGGCACAAGTTCACCAGTGCAGCGGCCCGTGCGGCGTGCATGCCCACAGCCATGAAAAAGCGCGGCTGTCCAGCGTGCCGGTCAGCGACTTCCAGGGTTTCTGGGGTGCGTTTGGCTGTTCGTGCTTTGCCTTCTAATCAAACCCCCAAAGGAGTTACCCCATGACTTACTCGCGCTTGAACAAAGATGACGCTGTCGTTCTGTTGGTCGATCACCAGACTGGCCTGATCTCCCTGGTGCAGGACTTTTCCCCCAACGAATTCAAGAACAACGTGCTGGCCCTGGCGGACGTGGCCAAGTTCTTCAACCTGCCGACCATCCTGACCACCAGTTTTGAAAGCGGCCCCAACGGGCCACTGGTGCCAGAACTCAAGGCGCTGTTCCCGGACGCGCCGTACATTGCCCGCCCTGGCCAGATCAACGCCTGGGACAACGAAGACTTCGTCAAGGCCGTCAAGGCGACCGGCCGCAAGCAAATCATCATCGCCGGTGTGGTAACCGATGTGTGCGTAGCGTTCCCAACCCTGTGCGCCCTCGACGAAGGCTTCGAGGTGTTCGTGGTCACCGACGCCTCGGGCACCTTCAATGAAACCGTGCAACAAGCCGCGTGGTCGCGTATGACCGCTGCCGGTGCGCAGTTGGTGAACTGGTTCGCGGTGGCCTGCGAGCTGCAAGTGGACTGGCGCAACGACATGGAAGGCCTGGCCAACCTGTTGTCGCCGCGCATCCCCAACTACCGCAACCTGATGAACAGCTACTCGGCCTTCACGGCCAAATAAGCTGCCCTTCAGCCTGTAGGTAACCAGTGTGGGAGGGGGCTTGCCCCCGATAGCAGTGTGTCAGTCTCAATATGTTTGACTGATACACCGCCATCGGGGGCAAGCCCCCTCCCACATTTGATTTGTAGTGCTGCGACCATGCGGTTATAAACCATCAAAATGTCCACCGAGAAGCGACAATGAACCCCTTCGAAGACATGCGCCTGTTCTGCCAGGTCATGGAGTCCGGCAGCTTCACGGCCGCCGCCGAACAGCTGGGCCTGTCCAAGCAATTCGTCAGCCGCCGCCTGATCCAACTGGAAGACCGCCTGGGCGTGCGCCTGCTCAACCGTTCCACGCGCCGGCTGGATGTCACGCCACTCGGCCAGAGTTACTACGAATCCGCCTTGCGCCTGCTCAGTGAAGTCGAGCAAGTGGAGCAGGGGATCGCCGGCCAGAACAGCGAGCCGCGCGGCACCATTCGGCTCAGCGCGCCGTTGTCATTTGCCATGGCTCACCTGGGCTGCCTGTTGCCATTGTTTCTGCAGCGCAATCCGCAGGTCGCGGTAGAGGTCGACCTCAGCGACCGCCCGGTCGACCTGATCGGCGAAGGCTATGACCTGGTGCTGCGCATCGGCACCCTTGAAGACTCCACCCTGATTGCTCGACGCATCGCCAGCATCCCCCGTGTGTACTGCGCGAGCCCCGACTACCTGGCCCTGCGCGGCACCCCGCAGAAACCCGATGACCTCGCCGAACACGACTGCCTGCCTTATGGCCATGGCCGCCAGGTGCAATGGCGCTTCAAGGGCAAGCTGCAGGCGCTGAACGTGTGTGGGCGCATGCGCGTGAACAACGGCGACTTGCTGCGCGATACGGCTATTGCCGGGCTCGGCGTTACCTATTTACCGACGTTTATCGTCGGCGACGCCTTGAAGGACGGCCGCCTGGTTACGCTTCTGGACGAGTTCGCCCCCGAAGCCCTGACCCTGTCGGCGGTGTATCCCCAACACCGGCAAAGCTCACGGCCGGTGCAGGCGCTGGTGGACTTCTTGCGCGAGCGCCTGGCTAGCGGCTGTTGAACAGCTGGCGGATCAGGTTTGGCGTGCTGCCGGTCCAGCGCTTGAAGGCGCGCCGGAAATTCGCGGCATCGTTGAAGTTCAGGTACGCCGCCACGGCCTCGTTGCTGTAGCCCTTGACCTGGTACAGGTGCAACGCCACTTGTTTGCGCACCCGGTCCACCTGCTGCTGAAAACCGGTGTCGTGCTTGTGCAACTTGCGTTTGAGGGTTGCCGGGCTCATGGCGAAGGCCTGGGCCGCCTGCTCCAGGCTGGGCGGCTGGCGGACGTGATCGCGCAGGTAGTCGTAGAGGCTGTCGAGAAAGCTGCCGGTAAACCCCAACTGGTCGATCTGCTCGCGGGCTTGCTGGCGCGCGACCTGGCCGGCAGTGGCCGAGGCGCCGGGCCAGGCGCGGGTGAGGTATTCACGCGGGATACTCAACATGTCCAGCGGTCGCTCGAACCGTGTGCCTTCACCCAAGTGCACCCAGTACTGCTCCACATACCGCGGCTCGGCATGGCTGAAACTGCACGCCCACGGCAGGCGCTCGCCGCTGAGCCATTGGCTCATGGCAATCAGCGAGGTCATGCTGGCTTCGAGCAAAAAACGCCAGTGCTCGCCGGCCCCGCAACTGTCCAGCCAATACAGGTAGGCGTGGTGCTCATCCAGCTCCAGTTGCAGCGTGACCAACGGGCTGAGCAGCACCTGTTGCTGGATCAGGATGTCGAGCGCCTGGTGCAGGTTCTGCGCATGCCCCAGGGCATGGCTGGCCGCGCCGTAATAGCCGGGCAGCAGGCGCTGGCCGAACAGAAAGCTGCTGTCGTCGGCGTCGAGTAACTTGCGGCTGTTGCCGATCAGTGCCAGGAATTGCTGTGGGCTCAACCGTGCGTTGCCGGCCAGGATGTCCTCGTGGAACAGCCCGGTGCCGCGTAGCAGGCGATGGCTGTCGATGTCGCGCGACAGGGCCAGGTCGATCAATGTAGCGGGTTGGTAGTGCCCCGGGATGAAGCGGCTGTCGGCTTCATACCAGCTGGTTTTAACGGCCATCTCAGGCGCTTTTCGCAAGCGGTTGCTTGGCCCTGGCCAGCGCCAGGTTCAGGCGTTTGAGCAACGCCTGCGGGGGCTCGTCCAGGGCCATCACCACGGCGGTGGTTGCGGCCAGTTGCAGGCGCTCGCCGTGCAGCCGGGTTTTGTGGGCCAGGCCGCGTACCGCCTGTTGCAGTTCCAGTGCGAGCCCCAGGGCCTGGCGCTCGCCGGTATTGGGCAGCAGCACCACAAAGCGGTCGCCGGCCAGGCGGCACAGCAAGTCCTGGCGCCGCAGGTTGAGCAACAGCAAATGGCTGAGGGCCTGCAGTACCGCATCGCCCTCGGCATGCCCGTAGGCCTGGTTGATGGCAGCGAAGTTGTCCAGATCCAACACCAGCAGTGACAACGGCTGTTGGTGTTCGCGGCTGTCCTCCAGGCTGTTGGCCAATTGCTGTTTGAGGTAGTCGGCGCCAGCCAGCGGCGTGAGCTTGTCGAACAGCCGATGCTCACGGAACAGCCGTTCGCGCTTTTCCATCTGTGCGCTGATCGCCAGCTGTTCGCGGTGCCAGTGGTAGATGCCGATGGTCAGCAGGATCATGCCCACCGGCATCGGCCCGGACTCCAGCCAATGGTCCCAGGTGATGCTGTCGGGCAGGCGGATGAACTCGTCGAGGCTGTCGATCCACCAGGAAAAAAAGATGCACGACAGGCCGAGTGCCAGGTAGTTGGTGACGCGTCCGGCGGGACGGCTTTTCAGGACCAGGCCCAGCCAGACCAGGGCGAGCAGGGCGGAGCCGCCTTCGCCGAGGATGTCCAGCCACACCCATTCGCTGACACTTTTGAGATCGCCACAGGCCAGGTGCAGGATCAGCCCGGCGTTGGCGGCGATGAGCAACAGGGCAAGTTTGCAACGGTGGGGTTTGAGCACGGAAAACATGGCCGCGAGTCCTTGGGCAACTAAGCGATGGGCGCCAGCACAGCAGATGGATGTGACGGTTGCGTTACGGCGGGGGAGGGTCGAATCAGCTCAGCTCACTGACAACAAAACTCAAAAATGTGGGAGGGGGCTTGCCCCCGATAGCGGTGTATCAGCCAGCAGACAGGCCAGCTGACCTACCGCTATCGGGAGCAAGCCCCCTCCCACAGTTGATCTCCACAGGTCATTTCAGCTCATTCCAGGTTCACAACCCAGTGAAACCCCCGGTTTACGGGCCTCTACGCCAACCCCTGTCACAGAACCGTCATCCCCTACCCCTAGCTTGCCCTCCCAATTGCCGGGCCTCTTGCCTGGCGCCAACGGATTCTTTGGGGAGGATTGCATGTACAAGCGCACCGGGCTCGTCCGCTTCACGCTTACTGCCTTGGCCCTGGCGATGGCCAGCGAGCGGCTCCAGGCGGCTGAGGCGGCCAATACCGAGCATGTCGAAGTGGTCGGCCAGGCCGCCGCCATCGACCAGGCGCTCAAAGAACAGCGCAGCGCCGACAGCATCAAAAGCGTGGTGCATGCTGACGGCGTGGCCCAGTTGCCTGACGAAAACGTCGCCGAAGCGGTGCAGCGCCTGCCCGGTGTCAGCGTCGAGCGCGACCAGGGCGAAGGGCGCTTTGTCAGCGTGCGCGGCCTGGGCCCTGACCTCAACAGCGTGACCATCAACGGCACCCTGGTGCCCGCCCCGGAAAGCGCACGCCGCGCCGTGGCCCTCGATGTGCTGCCCTCCGAGCTGGTGCAGTCTTTGTCAGTGATCAAGACCCTCACCCCGGACATGGACGCCAACTCCCTCGGCGGTACCGTCGACGTGCAAAGCCTCTCAGCCTTCGACCACAAGGGCCTGTTCTACACCGGCAGCACCGAAGCCAGCTACGACAAGAACACGAGCCAGACCAGCCCCAAATTCTCCGGTGCCGCCAGCAACCGTTTCAGCCTCGGTGACGGCATCGACAACTTTGGCGTGGCCGCCGCCCTCAGCTGGCAGAAGCGCGACTTTGGCTCGGACAACGTTGAAACCGGCGGTGCCTGGGACTTCAGCGACGGTGCCAGGCTCAACGAGTTTGAACAGCGCGACTACGACATCAGCCGCGAACGCGCCGGTGGCGGCCTGAACTTCGACTACAAGCCCGATGACCTCAGCAGCTACTACCTGCGCACCCTGTACAGCCGTTACACCGACACCGAAACCCGCAACTCCACGAGCATCGAGTTTGCCGACCCGCAAGCCGCCGGTGAGCTGGGCGACGCCGAAGCCAAGCGCAAGCTGAAAAACCGCGAAGAAACCCAAGAAATCCAGTCCTACGTCTTTGGCGGCGAACGCATGCTCGGCCTCTGGACCGTGAGCGGCCAGGCCGGCTACAGCCAGTCCAGCGAAGACAGCCCGGGGCACATTGCCGGGGCCACCTTTGACGGCGGCGACTTTGCCAACAGCGGTTTCTACGACAAGGACAAGCCCCGCCCGATCATCGGCGCCGGCTTCTACGACGCCAGCAATTTCACCCTCGACAAGGTCGACTGGGAAAAACAGAACACCAAGGACACCGAGAAGAACCTGCGCCTGGACCTGGCCCGCGACTACGACCTGAGCGGTTACGCCTCCCAGGTCAAATTCGGTGGCAAGGTCAGCCGCCGCAACAAGGACAACGACCTGGAAGCCTGGGTCTATGAAGACTTCGACACCCTCGGGTTAACCGCCGAGCAACTCAACCTCACCCAGTTCCAGAAGGGCAGCGTTGACTACCGCCTCGGCAAGTACGGCCCCGGTATCAGTGCCAGCCGCCTCAAGGAGCTGATTGGCGGCCTGAACGCGGCGGACTTCTATGACGAAACCGAGTCACGGGTCAACGACTTCACGATCCGCGAAGACATCAACGCCGGCTACCTGATGAACACGCTCGACATCGACGACTGGCGCTTTATCGCTGGCCTGCGCTACGAGGGCACCGAGTTCGAAGCCAAGGGCACCGGCGCCACCGACGGGGTGTTCACCCCCACCGAAACCAAGCGTCGTTACCACCACTGGCTGCCGGGCCTGCATGCGCGCTACAGCATCGACAAGAACACCCAGGTGCGCGCGGCCTGGACCAAATCCGTGGTGCGCCCGACCTTTGGCCAACTGGCGCCAGGCTTCGTGATCGACGATGACGAAGCCACCTTCGGCAACCCGGACCTCAAGCCGCTGGAGTCGAGCAACCTGGACCTGGGCATCGAGCACTTCATGGGCCGCGCCGGCACCGTCTCGGCGTTCGTGTTCTACAAGGACATCAAGAACTTCGTCTACAACACTGACCTCGCCGGCACCGGCGCCTGGGCCAACTTCGCCGAGGCCCATACCTACGCCAACGGCGACAGCGCCAAGCTCTACGGGCTGGAGCTGGCGTATTCGCAGAAATTCGACTGGCTGCCCGCGCCGTGGAACGGCCTGCTGGTCGGCGCCAACAGCACCTTCAGCCGCTCCAGCGCGGATATCGAAGGCTTCGACGCCGCCAGTGGCACGAACCGCAAACGCAACATCAGCCTGCCCAACCAGTCCGACACCGTCGGCAACCTGATGCTCGGTTGGGAAAACGACACGCTCAGCCTGCGCCTCTCGGCCAACTACAAATCGGCCTACTTGTACGAGCTGGCCTCGATCAACGACAAGGCCCACGACCTGCATGTGGATGCACAAACCTTCGTCGATTTCAGCGCGCGCTACTCGCTGACCAAGAACCTGCAAGTCAGCTTCGAGGCCCAGAACCTCACCGATGAGTCGTACTTCGTCTACACCGGCCACCGCAGCTACAACGGCCAGTACGAGGAGTACGGCCCTACCTACAAAGTAGGCCTGACCTTTACCCATTTCTAACCCACACCTCGATTCCAATGTGGGAGGGGGCTTGCCCCCGATGGCGATGGGTCAGGTACACATTTATTGGCTGATACACCGCCATCGGGAGCAAGCCCCCTCCCACATTGGATCTTCATCGTATTCGAAGGATTTGCCTGTTCATGAGAATTTCCAAGCTGTACCTGCTGATAGCGTTGGCCGCTTGCTCACCGGTAATGGCCGCCGACCTCGCCCTGACCCCTTGGGCCCCAGGCCTGAGCGCCGACGCCGTGGCCTTCCTGCCCAACGGCAGCGAACGCCTGGCCGCAGGCACCCGCAACGGGCTGCAGTTGCTCGACAACAAGGGGGCCGAACTGGCGCGTTTCAACGGCAACTTCAGCAGTCTCGACACCCGCGCCGCCGGTGCCCAGGTGCTGGTCGCCAGCCTCGATAACGACCGTCAGCAGGCCTTGCTGATCAGCCTCGATGCGTCCAACAAGACCTTTGGCAAACCGCTGTACCTGCCAACCCGCGACTACCCGGTGAATGGCCTGTGCCTGTACCGAGACGCGGCGGCCAACCTGTTTGTGTTCCTGGTGGGCGAAGAGGGCAAGGGCGAGCAATGGCTGGTGGGCAATGGCGCCACATTATTGAGTCAACCCCAGCGCGTACGCGGCCTGCCGCTGCCGCCGTCAGCACAGTTCTGCCAAGTGGATGACGCCACGCAGCAGGTGCTGGTGAATGAAGAAAACGTCGGCTGGTGGGCCTACCCGGCGCACCCGGAAGCCGAGGTAAAACGCACGCCGGTGGCGCTGTTCGACACCCCCAAGCGCGAAGCCGGGGCCATGGCACTGGTGCCGGGTGGGGTGGTTGCGCTGGACCCCAAGACCGCGCAGTTGCACCTGTTCCAGCAAACCGGCGAACGTTGGGTCGAGCAATCGAGCCTGAGCTTGCCTGGCCTGAAAGAGCCCGAACAACTGGCAGTCAATGGTCGCCACGTGCTGGTGCGTGACGATGACAGCGGCACGCTGTACCAGGCCAGACTCGACTGGCAGGCCAAACCGGTCGCCGCCGAACCGGTGCTGGCGGAGGTGGCCGCCGTGCGTCAAACCGACCCGGTGGGCCGCCAGGGCGATGCGGCGGATGACCCGGCGATCTGGGTTCACCCTGAAACCCCGGCCAAGAGCCGTGTGCTCGGCACCAATAAAAAGCAGGGCCTGCTGGCCTACGACCTCGACGGCAAGTTGTTGCAAGAGCTGGCAGTCGGTCGCCTGAACAACGTGGATGTACGCCCCAACTTCAAGCTCGGCCAGCAAACGGTCGATCTGGCGGTGGCGAGCAATCGCGATCGCAACAGCCTCAGCCTGTTCAGCATCGACCGCCAGAGCGGTGAACTGCGTGAAGCCGGTGAGGTGCCCACGCCGCTCAAGGACATCTACGGCATTTGCCTGTTCCAGCCGGCCAGCGGCGAGATTTACGCAATCGCCAACGGCAAGGACGGCACTTTCCTGCAGTACCGCCTGAGCGCGCCGCAAGGCCGGGTGCAGGGCGAGTTGGTGCGCCAGTTCAAGGTCGACAGCCAGCCCGAAGGCTGCGTGGCCGACGACCAGCGCCAGCGCCTGTTTATCGGCGAAGAAGACGTGGGCGTGTGGGCGGTGGATGCCCGCGCCGACCAGCCGGCCACTCTGACCAGCGTGATCAAGGTCGGCGCGCAACTGCACGCGGATGTCGAGGGGCTGGCGCTGTACCAGAGTGACAAGCGCGATTACCTGGTGATCTCCAGCCAAGGCAATGACAGTTACCTGGTGGTGGATGCCGAGCCGCCGTTCGCCAGCCACGGGGCCTTCCGCGTCGGCCTGAACGCCGCCGCCGGCATTGATGGCGCCTCGGAAACCGACGGCCTGGAGGTGACCGCCATCAACCTCGGCGGACCCTGGAGCCAAGGCATGCTGGTGGTGCAGGACGGGCGCAAGCGGATGCCCGAGCAAACCCAGAACTTCAAATTTGTGCCGTGGGCCGATGTGACCCGCGCACTGAAATTGCCCTGAGCCGTCATCACCCGGTCACACGTTTTAATTCGAATAGGAGATCCACCATGCACGCGACGATGGAACATATGACGATTTGGGGTTTGATCAGCGACGCCAGCCTGTTGGTCAAGGCGGTGATGGTCACCTTGCTGCTGGCGTCACTGCTCAGCTGGTACCTGATCATCCAGCGCGGCAGTGTGCTGCGGCGCCTGGAGCGCCAGTTGAACGGTTTTGTGCTGCGTTTTCGCGCCGCGCCGGACTTGCAGGCGCTGTACCGCGACACTCTGCAGGCAGGCGAGGGCGGCATTGCGCCGATCTTCATCGCCGGCGTGCAGGAATACCAGCACCTGCACAGCCATGATCCGGCCGTGCTGGAAGGCGTGGAGCGCGCGTTGCAGGTGGCGATCACCGAGCAGGAAATCGAGCTGGAAAAAGGCCTGCAATTCCTTGCGACCGTGGGTTCGGTGAGTCCCTACATCGGCCTGTTCGGCACCGTGTGGGGCATCATGAATTCCTTTATCGGCTTGTCCCAGGTTCAGCAGGCGACGCTGTCGACGGTGGCACCGGGCATCGCCGAAGCGTTGATCGCCACGGCCATCGGCCTGTTTGCGGCGATCCCGGCGGTGATTGCCTACAACCGTTTCGCCGCACGCGGCCAGACCTTGCTCACCCGCTACTACGCCTTGGGCAACGAACTGCAAGTGCGCCTGCACCGCACCTTGCGCGGCACGCCGATCAACCTGGCCGTGGCCGCCTGAGCAGGAGCGCTCCCATGTTAGTAAGGCCGCAACGCAAGCACGGGCCCAAGGCCGAGATGAACGTGGTGCCGTATATCGACGTGATGCTGGTGCTGCTGGTGATCTTCATGGTCACCGCGCCGATGCTGACCCAAGGCGTGAAGATCGAACTGCCCAAGGTTGCCGCAGAGGCGCTGGCCACGGATACGCGCCAACAGATCCTCACGCTGTCGGTCAAAGCCGACGGCGGTTACTACTGGAACCTGGGCGGTGAACTCGACACCCAGCACCAGACCGACAGCGCCGTGAGCCTGGATGAAATGGGCGCCAAGGTCATGCAAGTGGTGGCCGCGCGCAGCGACACGCAGGTGTATATCCGCGCCGACGATAACGCCGGCTACGGCCGCGTGGTCGCTGCCATGGCGGTGTTGCAGAAAAACGGCGTCAGTAACCTCGGGCTGGTGACCGAGGCCCCGCAATGACGGCGATGATCATGCACAGTCCAACCTTTGCGATGACGCCCCGGCAAACGTCCGGTGTCTGGAGAAACAGCCTTGCCGCGAGCCTGGCGGTGGCCTTGCACGTGGGTGTGTTGGCGGTGCTGATGCTGGGCTGGTCGGCGGAAAAACCACCGGTGGACGCGCCGCGCGTGATGCATACCCAACTGGTGATGATGCGCCCAGCGCCCGAGCCTGCGCCGGTGCCTGAGCCGGTCGCGGTGGCGCCGCCTGAACCGGTGGTCGTTCCGGCTCCCGTGCCAGCGAAACCCACCATCGACCCGCAGATCCAGGCGCAAAAACTCGAGAAGGCCGCCTTGGCGCGCAAACGCGTCGAAGACAAGAAAATCGAGCAGCAACAGCAGCGCCTGGCCACTGAGCAACGCAACCGCGAGCTGGAGCAGCAACGCCTGGACCAGGCGCGGCTGGCCGCAGAAAAACCCCGCGTCGCCACGCCTGCGCCAGCACCGGCGCCGGCGTTCGACAGCCGCCAATACCAACCCCTGAGCAAGCAAGCGCCGGACTACCCCGAGCGCGCCCTGGACAAGAACATCGAAGGCGATTGCTCGGTGGAATACACCGTCAACCCCCAGGGCCGCGTGGAAAACCCCAAGGTGCTCGACGGTTGCCACCCGCTGTTCATCCGGCCTTCATTGGCGGCGGCGAACACCTTCCGCTACCAGCCGAGGATCGTTGATGGCCAGGCCGTGGCGGTACCGGCGGTGCGCAACACCTTCCACTACCGCATCAAGTAATGCCTCACGGTCCAATGTGGGAGCGGGCTTGCTCGCGAAAGCAGTATGTCAGTCAACATCGCGGTGACTGAACCAACGCTTTCGCGAGCAAGCCCGCTCCCACAGTTGGATCTTTGTTTGGCGTTATGAATTCGCCAGGTTAGCCAACGCCTGGCCGTCGATATACCGCTGCAGATTCGCCAAAAACGTGTCGGCAATTTCTTGCTTGCTGTTGGTCGAAATTGCCGACGTATGCGGCGACAACCGCACACGCGGATGGCTGTACAGCGGATGCCCATCCGGCAGCGGCTCCGGCTCGGTCACGTCCAGCGAGGCCAGGGCCAGTTGGCCGTTATCCAGCGCCTCCAGCAGAGCCTCCTGATCGAGCAGGCCGCCGCGCGCGATGTTGATCAGGTGCAGGCCCGGCTTGGCGCTCCCCAGCACATCACGGTTGATGATGTGCCGCGTGGCCTCGGTCAGCGGCGCCGCCACCACCAAGTGGTCGGCGCGGGCGAACAGGTCGTGGATGTCCTTGGCGGCTTGCACACCGGCGCCGAACGGGGCCTGGCTCTGACGCAACGCGACCACATTGAGCCCCAGGGCCAGCGCCTTTTGCGCCAGGCTCTCGCCAATCGCGCCATAGCCCAGAAGGCCCAGGGTGGTGCCCTTGAGCGGGCGCAGCGCGGTGAAATTCCACTGCGAGTCCTTTACCCAGATGTCCGGCAGGTGCTTGGACGCGGCAAAGATCGCTGCCAGCGCGAACTCGGCCAGGTTGTCGGCGGCACTGCCCCGAGAGGTAGTCACCGGCGGGCCGTTGAACAGCCACCGCGGGTAGAAGTCGATGCCCGACGAGACCAAATGTACCCATTGCGCGCCATACGGCCAGCCCGGCGGCGGGGTGTCGGGGGCGGTGTAGCCGCGCACGTTGATCGGGCGCAGCAACAGGATATTCGCCTGGGGCGGCAGGTCGCTCGGCACGCCCACGGGCACGCCGATTACCTCGGCGTCGGGGTGCAGCGTCTTGAGGCGTTCGCGGATCACCGCATTGAAATCTTCGTCCAGCTGGCTGGCGATAATCACCTGACTCATGTGCGTTCCTTTTGGCGCTGGGCGAACACGGCTTTGCCGACGCCTTGCAGCACCGCGTCGTTCTGCGGGGTGTGGACGCGGCTGCACAGCACGTCGCGGTAATGCCGTTGCAGGGGGCCGTGGCGTGAGAGCCCGGGGTTGCCGGACGCCTCGATGGCCAGTTCCACCGCACGGATGGCGTTATTGGTGACCAGGTACTTGAGCTGCGCGGCGTTGGCGGCCGGGGTATGCCCCTCGGCGGCGGCGTCGAGCAGGCTGCGGTTGGCAAACAGCAGGGTGTCGATATGGCCGACGGTTTCCTGAAAGCGCGGCAATGTCGCCAGCGCGGCGCCGAGGTTGGAGGGCTGACGCTCTTGCAGCCAGTTCACCAGCCAGTCGCGTGCGGCCTGGGCCACGGCGTCATACACCGAGGACAACAACACCGACATCCACAGGAAACCTTCGCCATCCAGCTCCGGTGATGGCGCGCTCCAGGGGCTGACGCTGACGGCGTGGTCCAGGGGCACCAGTACATTGTCGAGCACCACTTCATGGCTGCAGGTGGCGCGCATGCCCAGGTGGTCCCAGGTGTCGATGATGCTCACGCCTGGGCTGTTCTTGGGTACCAGCCAGGCGCCCACCAGCGGGTCGGCGTCGTCGCTGCGCGCCCACACGCTGAACCAGCTCAGTCCGTGGCTGCCGGTGGAATAGATCTTGCGCCCGCTGATGCGCCAGCCTTCGGCGGTGCGCACCGCGGTGGTCGCCGGCAGCCCGCCACGGGCCGGGGTGCCGAGGTCGGGTTCGACGCGCAGGGCGTTGATCAGCGCGCCGTTGCGCACCGCGTCCTCGGCCACCTGTACTCGCAAGTGCTGCGGCCAGGTTTTGCTGTCTTGCAGGCGGGTGTGTTGCAGGTATTGCATCACCAGGATCAGTGCGGTGGAGGGTTCGCCCTTGGCGATCGCGCTGATCGCTTTGCGCGCCAGGGGCAGGCTCGCGCCACCGCCGCCGAGGGCCTTGGGCACGGTGAGAGCGACCAGGCCGTGTTCGTGCAGCAGCTGGAAGTTGGCGTGGGGGAAGGCGCCGCTCTCGTCATACAGGTGCGCGGTACTGGCCAACTCGGCGCTGAGGCGTTCGAGCAGGGCTTCGAAGTTGGCGACTTCCACGGAGCGTAAGGAAGGTTGTGTCATCAGAATGTACTCGGTCAAAAGTGTGGGAGGGGGCTTGCCCTCGATGGCGGAGGTTCAGCCCCATCAACTGCTGGCTGACACACCCTCATCGGGGGCAAGCCCCTCCCACAGGGGATTTGTGGGCTTAGATGGCCAGACGTACGGGCTGTTGGGCCAGCAGGTGTTCAACCACCTGCAACACCGGCTCCGCTTCGGTACGCACCAACCAATCCGGGCTGACCTCCACAAACGCGACGCTGCCGTCCCCGGCGATCACCACCACCGTTGGCTGCGGCAGCTCCCAGGTGCCGGTGCCGGTGGTTTCACCGATGGGGTTGCCCTTGGCCAACGCGGCATTGCGCGACGCCTCGTCGAAGCTGTAGAGGATGCCCAGGCGTCGCCCGAGGGTGTTGTCGGGGTCACTGGCCACCAGCAACTGCAGGGCGTGGCGGGTCTTGATCTCCACCAGGCGCTCAGGCACTTGCGGGCTCACCGCCACCAGCGGCACGCCCAGTTCGCGCAGGCGTGGGTAGAGTTGGCGTGCGTAATAGGGCAGGGCGATATTGCACGCCGGGCAGCCGGCAAAGCGGAAGAACACCAGCACCGCCGGGCCGTCGGCCAGCAGCAGGTCGCGGGTCAGTTCGCCGCCTTCCACGTTGAGCAGGGTAAAGGGGTCCAGTTCGTCGCCGACTTGCACGTAGTCATCCGGGCGGGCCTCATCCACCAGGCGCTGGCGCTGGTCGATATTGATCTGCAACGCCGCTGGCGCCCAGGTCGCTACACGCTCGGCGTGCAGAGCAGCCAACTGAGCATTGAGGGATTCACTCATGCCAGTGCCTCCTGCGGTTCTTCAACCTCCACGCTGTAGCGGTTGATCGGCGCCTCCAGGCCCAGGTTGTCGCGCAGGGTGTGGCCGGTGTATTCGGTGCGGAACAGGCCGCGCTGTTGCAGCACCGGCACCACCAGTTCGGTGAAGTACTGCAGGCCATCGGGCAGTACCGAGTTGATGATGAAGCCGTCGCTGGCGCCGCGCTCGAACCAGGTCTGGATCGCATCGGCGACTTGCGTAGGCGTGCCGACAAAATCACGCTTGGGCCGCGAGAAGCGCAGCGCCACTTCGCGCAGGGTCAGGCCTTCGTCCTTGGCCAGTTGCTTGATGCGGTCGGAGCCGCCTTTCTGGCTGTTGGAACCCAGGTCGCCGAGTTCCGGGAACGGCTCATCGAGCGGGTATTTGCTGAAGTCATGGTCGTTGAACGGGCGGCCGAGGGCGACGATGGCGTCTTCTACGGTGACCAGGTCGACGGCCTGTTGATAGCGGCTTTCCACCTCGGCCTCATCGCGCCCGACAATCGGGCGGATGCCCGGCAGGATCGACAGGCTGTCGACGTCCCGGCCAAAGCCTTTGGCGCGGCGTTTGAGGTCCTGGGTGTAGGCCAGGCCTTCTTCGATGCTGTCGACATGCACAAAGATCGCGTCGGAGTTTTCTGCGGCGAAGTTACGCCCATCCTCCGAGGTGCCGGCCTGGAAAATCACCGGCTGGCCCTGGCGAGAACGCGCGATGTTGAGTGGGCCTTTGACCGAAAAGAACTCGCCCTTGTGGTTCAGCGCATGCAGTTTGCTTGGGGTGAAAAACTCACCGCTGTGCTTGTTGTAGGCAAAGGCGTCGTCTTCCCAGGAGTCCCACAGGCCCTTGACCACATTCAGGTGTTCCTTGGCGATGCGGTAGCGCACGGCATGGGGCGGGTGCTCGGCCTTGCCGAAGTTGTCGGCGGTGCCGCTGAGCCAGGAAGTGACCACGTTCCAACCGGCGCGGCCGCCACTGATGTGGTCCAGGGACGAGAACTGGCGCGCCACCTGGTAGGGCTCGGTGTAGCTGACGGTCACGGTGGCGACCAGGCCGATATTCGTGGTCAGCGCCGCGAGGGCCGAGAGGATGGTCAAAGGCTCGAAACGGTTGAGGTAATGCGGGCTGGATTTGGCATGGATATGCAGGCTGTCGGCAATGAACACGAAGTCGAACTTGGCGGCTTCGGCCAGTTCAGTCTGCTGTTTGTAGAACGCGAAGTTGGTACTGGCGTTGGGTTGCGCCTGCGGATGGCGCCATTCGCCCCAGCCGTGGCCCACACCGTGGACCATGGCGCCGAGTTTCAAATAACGGGGTTTCAAATGCGGTGACTTGCTCATGTTCTGCTCCTTAGCGCGATGCTTGGTTGAGGGGGGCACGCTTGGCGTTGAAGCTCTTGTCGAAACCTTGCGACACGTCGATGTGCTTGGTCAGCAAGCCTTCTTTTTGGTAGGTGTCGGCTGTGGCTTGCAGGCCGCTGATGACTGAATCGTCGATCAGCACCGGCGACAGGTGTGTCTCCTTGGCCACGGCCACATGCACGGCCAGCGGCAGCCCGGTGATTTTGGTCTGGGCGGCGGCGTATTCGTCGGGGTGGGTGTTGGCCCAGGCGTAGGCGCGGTCGACGCGGGCGACAAAGTCGTCGAGTTGCGCGCGCTTGTCGGCGATGGCCTGGCTGGTGGCGGCGAGGTACAGGTGGTTGCTGAGCAGCGTGTTGCCGCTGGCAATTATCCGCGCCTGGCTCTGGGAGGTTACGACGGTGGTGTAGGGGTCCCACGTGGACCAGGCGTCGACGGTGCCGTTGTCCAGCACCAGGCGTGACTCGCTGGGCAGCAAGAAGACGAACTCGACATCTTTGGTGGTCAGGCCTGCCGTAGCCAGGGCCTTGATCGCCAGGTAATGGCCGATGGAGCCGCGTCCCGTGACGATGCGTTTGCCCTTGAGGTCGGCCACGCTCTTGATCGGCGAATTCTTGGGCACCAGCAGGGCGGTGGTGTTGCGCCCTTCGGCGTGGATGATGCTGACCACTTTGAGCGACGCGCCGGCGCCCAGCGCAAACACGTAAGGCGCATCGCCCAGGGCGCCGATGTCCACGGCCCCGGCGTTCAAGGCTTCGCCCAGGGGCGAGGCGGAGGGGAATTCCGACCACTGGATCTGGTAGGGCACGTTTTTGCTTTCGCCGGAGACTTCCAGCAGCGCCTTGATCGTGGATTTCTGGTTGGCCACGCGCAGGGGTTGCAGGTCGGCGGCGTGGGCGGTGGTGGCCAGGCCAAGGGCCAGCGCGGTGCCCAGGAGCAGGCGTTTGAACGGGGTGCTAAGGACCATGGGATGCAGGCTCCAGGCAGATCGAGAAAGGGTTCGGTTACCTCCGCCTGGAGAAGGGGTCGGTGAGGACTTCACGTTATTCCCATAAAAACGCTCTGTGAAGTTCTTTTTGGTTATAAGGTAATTATTAAAATAATTGATTATGTGATGATTGATTATTCGCTTATTGCATTTGGTGGATTGCTGCGTGCCAACGCGAAAATGCCATCCATGCGCCAATGTTCATTGCGATGCCGAGGGTCATGCGCCCATTCATCCCAGCCGGAGTCGCGCCGGTACTGGCCGAGCAGGCCCGCTGCGCGCACGGCCAGGGGGTCGGGGTGGCGCAGTTGCTCGACGTCCGGGTCGACGTAGAGTGCGTCGCGGCTGCAATACAGCTCGCACATGAAGCAGGTCTGACAGGCCTGTTGCTCGGCGATGCGCAGCGTGCCCTGAGCGTCCAGGGCCAGCACATTGGTGGGGCACACGGCGACGCACTGGCCGCAGCCGTTGCACAGGTCGGAGTAGATCAGTTCGAGCATGGATCGTTGGCCTTCTATGGGCAGGGCTGGGAACAGGCCTGAATAACCTGTGGCGAGCGGGCTTGCCCGCGTTGGGGCGCGAAGCGGCCCTATCGAAGCGTTCGGGTTCTTTCAAACACGCCGCAAGCGTTTGGTCTTGGGGGCGTTTCGCCCCCCAACGCGGGCAAGCCCGCTCGCCACATAAGCGTTATGGCGGGTCGAAGCGCGCGTCTATCTGCTCAATGCCGGACATGCGCAGATGCGCGTCATACAGCGGGCTTTGCGTGGGGGCGTCGCTGCGCTGGTGCATGCCGCGACTCTCCTTGCGCAGCGCGGCGGCGGTGTAGCACCAACGGGCGGTAGCGGCCATGGCGGCGGTTTCGCGGGCGCGCAGGGGGTTGCCGCTGGTGGCGGTGCCTGCGCTGATCTGGTCCCAGACGTTGTCCAGTTCACGCAGCGAACGTTCCAGTTGGCTGCCTGAGCGAAACAGGTTTTTATCCAGCGGGTGGACTTCGGCCTGGATGCGTTGGATCAACCCGGCACTTGCGCACGCCGCGCCATCAAACCCGCGCACGGCGCCCAGGTACGCGGCCTTCTGGTGCGCCAGCCGCGCTGCGCCACGCCCGGCCCATTGCCCGGTGGACAGCGCCCACGCCGAGTTCTGTGCACCGCCGCCGGAGGTCGCACCGGCAATCGGCTCGCGGCTGGCGGCATCACCGGCGGCGAATACGCCGGGTACGGTGGTCTGGCAATCGTCATCGATCAGGCGTAAACCGCCGACACCGCGGATGGTGCCCTCAGGGTGCAGGGTCACTGCAAACCGCTGGCGATAAGGGTCAACCCCGCGCCGGTCAAACGGCAGCATCAGGTTGGGCTGGATGCTGGGCAGCTGCGCACGGATGTCCGCGGGCACGCGGCTCAAGCGGCAGTACACCGGGCCATTGAGCAGCGCGCGGGCCAGGTCATCGGTAAACGTGGGGCCGTTGGTGATGCCCAGCGGGCGATCGGCAGCATCGAAGTAATCGCCAAAGCTGTACACCATCGAGCGCGTCATGCTGCTGCCCGCGGCCGCAATGCAGTAGTAGTTGGAAAACTCCATGCCCGACAGCTCGGCACCGGCTTCGGCGGCCATCAGGTAGCCGTCACCGGTGTTGGTGTGGTTGCCCAGCAGGCGCGACAGAAACGCGCAACCGCCGGTGGCCAGCACCACTGCGCCGGCACGGATCAACCAGTCGCCCCCGGCCTGGCGTCGCCAGCCGCGTGCACCGACCACCGCTGCGTGGTCGTCGCGCAGCAGTTCGAGGGCAGGGTGGTGGTCGAGGATCTTCACGCCGCTGTCCAGCACCCGGCGCCTCAGGCCCCGCAGGTATTCCGGGCCGCGCAGGCCGCGATATTGGGTCACGCCCTGTTCGTTTTGTGGGAAGTCGTAGTAGTCGCGCAGGCCCGGCAGGCTGGTCCAGGTGGTGTCGAGGGCGCGGGCCATCCAGCGCGCATCCGCGAGGCCATAGGCAGTGGCCAGGCGTTTGTCGATGGCGGCTTCGCGTGCCTCGGGTGCCACCCACCAGTGGCCGGGGCCGGCCGTGGCGGTCACGCCGCTGGTGCCGCAGTAACCCTTGTCCACCAGGATCACCTTCGCGCCTTCGCGGGCCGCGCCGATGGCGGCCCACGTACCGGCCAGGCCGCCGCCGATGATCAACACATCACAGCTCAGCTCGGTCATTGCGCTCAGATCACATAGAAACCGTGGGTGCCGTCGCGGGCCAACTGGTCGACCAGGCCGAACTCCCAATCCAGGTACGCCTGCATGGCTTCCTTGGGGTTGTCGGTGCCTTCGTATGGCCGGCGGTAGCGGTCGATACGCGGTGAGGCCAGGTGGGTTTCACCTTCTTCCAGCGGCAGTTGCGCGTTGATCCAGGCGGCCGTGCCGCCTTGCAGCAGGAACACTTGCTTGCCGGTGATGGCCTCGACTTCCGCCACCGCCAGGCGCGCCAGTTGGCTGCTGCCGCAGGTCAGCACGTAGCGTTGCGCAGCCGGCGCCTTGGCCAGGGCCTCGGGCAATTGCGCGCGCAGGGCCCACCACGCGCCGGGGATATGGCGTTTGACATAGTTGGCGCTGGCGGTGAAATCCAGCACCACGGTGTCGCCATGGGCCTGCCAGTCGGCGAGGGTGTGCGGGCTGATCAGTTCGGCCTGTGGCGGGGCGGGCACCGGCGCAACCCAGGCGCCTGTTTCGCTGAAATGCACGGCTTGCAGGTCATCCAGCACGTGCACCTCCCAACCCAACTGCGCGAGCCACGACGCAGACATGTTGGCGCGCACGCCATCGTCATCCGCCAGCACCAGGCGCGCACCGCGCACGCTGGCGACATGGTCGGTTTCCTGCACCAGTTGGCCGCCCGGTGTGGAGCGGGCGCCGGGCAGGTGGCCGGCTTCGAATTCTTCCGGGGTGCGCACGTCGAACAGGTAGGTGGTGCGGTTCGATTCCTGTTGCCAGCGCTGCAGGTCATCAAGGGTAGCGCGGCCGACGCGGGCCTTGTCGGCCACTCGGCGTGCATCCTGGGCGGCGACGTGGCGATGCTCTTCAGCGGTCGGCGCAAAGCGGCGCGACTGGCCATGGGCGAGTTTCTGCCCGGCCAGGGTCCAGCCGATGGTGCCGTTGCGCAGTGCCGAGACGGGGTTGGCCACGCCGGCGTTGATCAGCGATTGGGTGCCGATAATGCTGCGTGTGCGCCCGGCGCAATTGACGATGATGCGGGTGGCCGGGTCCGGTGCCAGTTCGCGGGCGCGCAACACCAACTCGGCGCCGGGCACGCTGATGCCGGTGGGAATGCTCATGGTCTGGTATTCGTCGAAGCGGCGGGCGTCGAGCACCACCACATCGGCCTGGCTGTCGAGCAACGCCTGCACTTCTTCGGCGGCCAGGGACGGGGTGTGACGCTCACTTTCCACCAGTTCGCCAAATGCCTTGCTCGGCACATTCACGTCGATAAACAACTCGCCACCGGCCTTGCGCCAGCCGTCCAGCCCACCTTCGAGCAAGCTGACCCGGGTGTAGCCCAGTGCAACCAGGCGCTCGGCGGCGCGGGCGGCCAGGCCTTCACCGTTGTCGTAGACGATGACGGGGGTATCGCGGCGTGGAATACGCGAATACACCTCCAGTTCCAGCTTGGACAGCGGGATATTGGCGGCAAACAGCGGGTGAGATTCGGCAAACGGCGCTTCTTCGCGCACGTCGACCAGGGCGATTTCTGTACGGTCCAGCAGGGCCTGGCGAATCTGGGCAACGCTTGAGGTGGAGATGGTGCTCATAGGGCAGGGCTCTTTTCTTTGGACAAATCCCAGATGTTCGGGAGGAAGGCGTTGGAATAACCGGAAATAAACAGTTTCTCGCTGCCGTCGGGCTGGTACACCGCGCGGCGCACGGCACCGATATTGGCGCCGTACACATGAATGCTGATGGACACCTGGTCGCTGTGGGCATTACTCACCTGGTGGATGTCGCCGACCTTGGGCGATACCGCTTCGACTTGCCCTGGCACCAATTGAATCGGTTTGCCCTCGGCCACCAGGCTGCCGTCGGGCGCGCGCTCGAAACCCTGCGAAAACTCCGCGCCGCGCAACATGCCGATCAGCCCCCACACGCGGTGGTCATGGATCGGCGTGCTTTGCCCCGGCCCCCACACAAAGCTGACGATGCTGAAACGCTGGCGCGAATCGGCATGCAGCAAGAACTGCTGATAGCGCTCGGGGTTGGGCTGGGCGAATTCATCGGGGAGCCAGTCATCATGGCTGACCAGTTGTGCCAGCAGCTTGCCGCCACGGTGCAACAGGTCGCCTTCGCGTGGATTGCCGTCGATCAATTCCGCCAGGGCGCCTATAAAGGCTCTGAGTCTCTCGGGGTGTCGGGCCTGGGTCATGGCACTTCCATCGTGTTCGCGGGTGATGGGTTTATCTAAGCATAATGTTTATGGTTAATATGCTATTTTTTAATGATTAGCTTATAGCTGAAGGTAATTTAGAACCGGTCTGCATAGCGTTAGACGTTATCGATCACAGCCCGGACTATCCAGCCAGCGTTCCTGCAACTATGCTTCGCACACATCTTAATGACTGTTCTCTATGTGCGGCCCAAATGAAAATTGACGATATCGATGCCTTTGTCGAAGTGATTCGTTGCCAGTCCATCAGCCATGCCGCCGAGTCGTTGCAACTGACCCAGCCGGCCATCACCCGCCGCGTGCAGAACTTCGAGCAGGCGCTGGGCGTGGAGTTGTTCGACCGCAACACCAAGCCACTCAAGCCGACGCTGATCGGCACGCGCGTGTATGAACAGTGCCGGCTGATCCTGCGCGAGATGGATGCCCTGCGCGAACTCGTGGCTACCGACGCACCGCCCACCGGCCTGTTGCGTCTGGGCGTGCCGCAGACCATCGGCGATGTGGTGTTGCTGGACGCGCTCAAGCACCTGCGCACCGAATACCCCGACCTGCGCGCCCAGGTCGCCACCGGCTGGGGCAGCCAGTTGGTCGGCAAGATCGAGCGCGGCGAGCTGGACGCTGCGGCTGCGCTGTTCCCGGCGGGCAAGATCTTTCCGGATAACGTCGTGGGTGAGTCCATCGGCAAGATGGAATTGGTGGTGGTCTGCGCCAAGGCCCAGTTGCCGAAAAAGCCTTGCAAGCTGGCGGACGTGTACCAGAACGGCTGGATCCTCAACCCGGATGGCTGCGGCTTCCGCGCCGGCCTGCAACGCACGCTGTCGGACCAGGGCCTGGCCTTGCGGGTCAACCTGGAAACCTTCGGCACCGAGCTGCAATTGGGTCTGGTTGCCGACGGTCTGGGCCTGGGCCTGGTGCCGCGCCCGTTGCTGGAGCGCAGCGCCCACCGCGAGCAACTGGCGGTGATGCCGCTCAAGGACTTCAAACCGGTGATGGACCTGTGGCTGATCTACCCGCACTTCCTCGGCAATTTGCAGGGGCCGGTGGATGCTTTTGGCAAGTGGGTGGCGGATTCGCTGCACAAGATCCGCAACGCGGCGTGAGCCTGCGTGGGATATAAAAAAATATAATAATTAGCTTAGATTAAAATGTGCTTTTTATTATTTTTTTGCATCCCCTAGGCTTGCCTGGAAGTCCTTTAGGCCATCCAGGAAGTTTTGCCATGAGCAGCGTCACCTCGATCTCCAGCGTTTCCAACACTGTCCGCCAGCGCGTTACCCCGGAAGAGTGGGAGGTGCGCGTCAAACTGGCCGCCGCTTACCGCCTGGCGGCCTTGTACAAATGGACCGACCATATCTATACGCACTTCTCCGCCCGCGTGCCGGGCCCGGAGGAGCACTTCCTGATCAACGCGTTCGGCCTGTTGTTCGATGAAATCAGCGCGTCCAACCTGGTCAAGGTCGACCTCGACGGGACCATCGTCGACGACCCCACCGGCCTTGGCATCAACTACGCAGGCTACGTGATTCACAGCGCCATCCATGGCGCACGCCACGACCTGCAAGCGGTGTTGCACACGCATACCCGCGACGGGATTGCGGTGTCGGCGCAGAAGGACGGCCTGCTGCCGATCTCCCAGCATTCCATTGGTTTTTCAGGGCGAGTGGCGTACCACGGCTATGAAGGCATCGCGCTCGACCTGGACGAGCGTGAGCGGCTGGTGGCGGATTTGGGCGACAAGAGCGTGATGATCCTGCGCAACCATGGCTTGTTGACGGCGGGTATCAGTGTTGAGCACGCCTTTCAGCAGCTGCAGCAGTTGGAGCGTGCGTGCAATATCCAGGTCGCGGCGCAGGCGGCAGGAAACGCTGAGTTGATTTTCCCGCCGGTGGAGGTGGTGGCCAAAGTCGAAGAACAGGCCAAGGCGCACAGCAGCGGTGAAGGCCCGGGCGTGGCGCGGCATTGGAATGCGTTGATCCGGCAGTTGGAGCGCAGCGATACCGACTACAAAAACTGATCCCGGACCAAATGAAGAGCAAAATGTGGGAGGGGCGGTGCGACGATTCGACTTGCCCCCTCCCACAATTGTTATGCGGTGTTTTTAAGCGACTTGTTTGGCGTGTTCGCGCTCTGCAATCAGCTGACGGGTGAGCGGAATCAGCCGCTTGCCGTAATCAATCGCATCGTTGAGCGGGTCAAAGCCGCGAATCAGGAACGTGGTAATTCCCAGGTCGTAGTAGTCCACCAACGCTTCGGCGACCTGTTCAGCCGTGCCCACCAGCGATGTCGAATTACCTTGCGCGCCAAGCAGGCCGGCAATCCCCGTCCACAAACGCTTATCCAGGCGCGACCCCTGCGCCGCGGCTGCCAGCAACCGGCGTGAGCCTTCATTCGGTGGTTCGCGGCGCACAAACCCATTCTTCTCGGCCAGTGCAGTGGCTTGCTGCAAGATGCTCTCGGCACGTGCCCACGCCAGTTCCTCGGTTTCAGCGAGGATCGGCCGCAGCGACAGGCTGAAGCGAATCGTACGCCCATGCTTGGCCGCTTCGGCGCGCACCTGGGTCACCATCTCGCGCACTTGCTCGTAGGTTTCACCCCACAGGGCGTACACGTCGGCATGTTTGCCCGCCACCTCGATTGCGGCCTTGGACGAGCCGCCGAAGTACAGCGGGATGTGCGGCTGCTGCGGCGACTTCACCGTGGAGTGCGCGCCTTCGACCTGATAGTAGGTGCCGGTGAAGTCGAACGGCTGTTCGCTGGTCCACTCCTGGCGCACCACGCTGAGGTATTCGTCGGTGCGCGCGTAGCGTTCGTCCTTGCCGATGTGACTGCCGTCGGCGCGCAGTTCACGGTCATCACCCCCGGTGATGATGTGCACGGCGGTGCGCCCGCCATTGAACACATCCAGGGTGGTGAACTGACGTGCGGCCAGGGTGGGCTGGGCAAAACCTGGGCGGTGGGCGATGAGGAACTGCAGCTTTTTGGTGACGCTGGCGGCATGCGAGGCGATCAGCGTGCTGTCCGGGCTGTTGGAGTGGAAAGCTACCAGGGCGCGGTCGAAACCCGCCTCTTCGTGGGCTCGGGCCACGGTTTCGACATAATCGGGTTGCAGGGTAGGGCCGCTGCGCGGGTGGATCTCGGAAGCGTGGTGGCCGCCAATGTAGCCGATGAATTCAATGCTCATGGTCTGTCCTTGTCGAGTGCGCGATTAACACCTCCACCGTGCAGGGGGTCGGTTATTCGCGTCCAAAGTAGGGGCAGGGGCACGGCCTGTAAAATGCCGATTGGTTCTAACCTAATTATAAAAAACTAGAATCATAGGTTGATTTGTGTATCAGTGATTTGCATTTCTGAGGTGGCCGTTCATGCTCTGAAGACTTTGCGATGCCGCCCGGCAGCGTTGTAATTTCCCCGGGGCTAAGGTCTGATGGGCGCCGGAACGGGCACCTCAATGGTCGGGCAACGATGCGAGCAGAACTTGCGCAATTTGGCGGTATCACCGTCATGATTCCGGCCGCCATCATCATCGGCGTGTGGTTAAGGTATTCCAACCCGTGGGCGCTCAGGGTCTGGGCAACCACGGTCGTGGTCACGTATGCGATTGTGGCGTTGAGCAAGGTGTTGTTCAAAGGCTGGGGCTTGTCATTCGAGTACCTGGACATTGCCGTTTTGAGTGGCCATGCCATGAATACGTGCCTGATGCTCACGGTGGGCGCGAGCCTGGTGGCGCGCCGGTTCAACCCGACGTTGCGCTGGCCGGCGGCGGTGGCGGGGCTGTTGGCCAGTGGGTGGTTCAGTGCCTATTGCGTTGCGCCCTATATCCACCCACTCAATGAAGCGCTGGCCGGCGCAGTACTGGGGGCGGTCGCGGCGATGGTGTTTTTGTGGCGTATTGAGCCTGCACAGGTCCAGGTGCCCCCGGCATTGATGGCTGGCGGGCTGGTGCTCTTGCTGGTGTGCGCACTGGTGCCCAAGTACAACGCCGAAGGGTTGCTCAACCACGTGGCCGTCAGCTTGTCGGGCGCGAAACAGGCCTATAGGGAGCCTGCCTGGCGGCTGGAAACGGCGCATAGCAAGGCCGAATAAGCCCCGTACTGCAGACGAAAAAAAACCGGCTGATCAGGCCGGTTTGGGGTGCCCCGCAAACAGTGCGGGGTCAAGCGTTGTTGCCGCGCAGACGGTCCGCACCACCTTCAGCCAGGCCACGGTCTTTCAAACGATCTGCACCACCTTCAGCCAGGCCACGGTCTTTCAAACGATCTGCACCACCTTCAGCCAGACCACGGTCTTTCAAACGATCCGCACCACCTTCAGCCAGGCCACGTTCCTGCAAGCGATCCGCACCGCCTTCGGCTATGCGACGTTCCAGCAAGCGATCTGCACCGCCTTCGGCAACACGACTTTCGATCAGGCGATCCGAGCCGCCTTCAGCGACAACAGGGTGAGCAAATGCGTTTGCAGCGAGTACCGAGAAAGCGAGGCTAAGCAAGATTTGGCGTTTCATGAGGGTGTGCTCCGAGTGTTTTAGTTGGGGTGTTGCGGGTATGGGTCGGATGTTACGCGTTGCATTTTTTTAGAGAACTTCATTGCGCTGATGGTGACTATCGATGCCGGCGATGACCCGTTTGAACGGGCCATCGCCTAACCGTCACGGCATCTGCGGCCGTTCTTGAGGGCGCAGGTCGAACACCAGCACCTCGGCGTCCGCGCCGTGGCTCAAGCGGATCTGCTGCTCATCACGTACCCGGGCGCCGTCGCCTTCCTGCAAGCGCTGGCCATTGATTTCAACGCTGCCGCGGGCCACGTGGATGTACACGTGGCGATCCGGCGGCAAGTCCAGGCTTGCGCTTTCGGCGCCGTTGAACAGCCCGGCATACACCCGTGCATCCTGGCGCACGCTCAGGGAACCGTCGGCACCGTCAGGCGAGATGATCAGTTGCAAGCGCCCACGTTTCTGCGCCTCGCTGAAGTGCTCCTGCTGGTAGCGCGGCTCGGCACCGGCCACGGCGGGCACGATCCAGATTTGCAGGAAGTGCACGCCACGGGTCTGACTGTGGTTGAACTCGCTGTGGGCCACGCCACTGCCGGCACTCATCAGTTGCACATCGCCGGGGCGGATCACCGAGCCGGTGCCCAGGGTGTCCTTGTGTTCCAGAGCGCCTTCGAGCACATAAGAGAAAATTTCCATGTCGCGGTGCGGGTGTTGGCCAAAGCCTTTACCGGCGGCGACGCGGTCATCGTTGATCACCAGCAGGTCGGAAAAACCTTGTTCTTCAGGGTTCCAGTAGTTGGCGAACGAGAAGGTGTGGAACGACTTCAACCAACCGTGATTGGCGGCGCCGCGTTCGGAAGCTTTGCGAAGGGTCAGCATGGTAGTGTCCTCAAGTGGGAGCGGGCTGCGACATGCAGGGCTCCGGCGTTGAGAAGAAGATTAATGGTTACTGATAAATTCATTAAGAAGCTGAATTCTGAATAACTGTCGCCCTCAGATTGACAATTGCGGACGTGCCATAATGCCTGCCGCATTCCTTATCGATGGATTCCCTGTTTTATGAAAACCGTGGCCATGGCGCTGTTCCCGGACTTCCTGCTACTCGACATGGCCGGGCCGCTCGAAGTGTTTTCCATTGCCAACCGCTACCTGCCGCCGGCGGAGCATTATCAGATCATCACCATCGGCACCGAGCCCGGCGCTCTGCGCGCGTCCAATGGTGTGGCGGTACAGACCGACCTGCAGCTCGAGCAGGCACAGGGCGCCTATGACCTGCTGCTGGTGCCAGGCGGCCCGGGCGCCTATAACGAATGCCACCCTGCGCTGTTGCCCTGGCTCAAGGCGGCGGCGCCGCGGGTACGGCGCCTGGGTTCAATCTGCACCGGCGCCTTTGTGCTGGGATATGCCGGGCTGTTGGACGATCACCGCGTGACCACTCACTGGCATTACACCGAGCGGCTGATCAGGGCGTTCCCCAAGGCGATTGTCGAAACCGACCGCATCTATTTGCAGGATGGGCGCTTGATCACCTCGGGCGGGGTGACTGCGGGTATCGACCTGGCGTTGTCGGTGGTGGCCCAGGACCATGGCAAGCACGTCGCGGTGGAAGTGGCCAAGGTGCTGCTGGTGGTCATGAAACGCCAGGGCGGCCAGGCCCAGTTCAGCCCGATGACCGCCGCCGTGGCGCCCCAGGAAACCGCGATCACGCGGGTGCAGAACCATGTGCTGGCGCATTTGGAGCAAGCGTTCACCATTGAGTCCATGGCCGAGTTGGCCGGCATGAGTGCGCGCCACTTTGCGCGGCTGTTCGCCAAGGACGTGCAGATGACGCCCATGGCCTTCTTGCAAGGCGCGCGCATCGACCGTGCCCGGCAGTTGCTGGAAACCACCGACCTGCCACTCAAGACCGTGGCCTTTCACGCAGGCTTTGGCAGCGTGCGGCATATGCGCTTTCTGTTCAGTGAAAAACTCGGCCTCAACCCTACCCAATACCGACAGCAGTTCAGTTAACGACAGGATGTCCGTCTCGCGCACCCGATTGTCCGTGTCGCTCCCTGTGCCAGCATTGTCCTGTCATCGGTAGCTGGCAAGATAACGTCAAGCCCATGGAAAAGGACGCGCGAACGCCCAAGGCCGGGTGTTTCAGCGCGATGACAGACATGAACAACCCTCAGGCGATTGACGCTGATGGCACGGTGCGCTTCGGCGCCTATGCCTTTCACCGACAGCAGCGGCTGGTCAGCAAGGCTGGCTGGCCGGTGCCCCTTGGCGGGCGGGCGTTGGACATCCTCGCGGTGCTGCTGGAGGTGCCTGGGCAGTTTGTCAGCAAGGCCGTTCTGATCGAACGGGTCTGGCCCCACAGCGTGGTGGAAGAGAACAACCTGCGGGTGCACATCGCCGCGCTGCGCCGTGCTTTCACCGGCCAACGCCTGATCCTCAACGACCCCCAGCGCGGCTACAGCTTTGCCGCACACGTGCAGGGCGCAGTCGCGGCGGCTCTGCCCCGGCACAACCTGGCGACCCGGCTCAGCCCGGTGATTGGCCGCGACGAACTGCTTGCGCTGTTGGTGCGGCGCCTGTCCGGGCAACGCCTGATGACCCTCACCGGTTGCGCTGGCGTGGGCAAGAGCACCTTGGCCCTGGCCTTGGCCGAGCGCGTTCTGCCACGCTACCGCGACGGCGTATGGTGGGTCGACCTGGCCACCGTCGAGGCGCCCCTGGCGATGTTGCGCCACGTGGCCACGGCGCTGCACCTGGAACCCAGCGGCAGCGCCACCGAGCTGTGCCGCCAATTGGCCGGCCGGCAGTTATTGCTGGTGCTCGACGGCGCCGATCAACTGCTCGGTGCCTGCCGGCATCTGCTGCGCGTGTTACGCGAACAAGCGCCCCAGGTCAGCGTGCTGCTCAGCAGCCGTGAAGCGCTGCAGGCCACGGGAGAGTGGCTGCTGCGCGTGCCGCCACTGGCGCTGCCTGCGCCGTTGGCGTTGGGCAGTGTTGAACAGGCGCTGGCGTATCCGGCGGTGCAGTTGTTTGTTGCGCGCGCCTGCGCCAGTCAACAGGGGTTTGTGTTGCGAACCCAGGACCTGGCGCCGCTGCGCGATATCTGCAGGCGCCTGGACGGTATCCCCCTGGCGCTTGAACTGGCCGCCGCCCAAGTGGACGCCCTGGGCGTGCGCGGCGTGCAGGCGCAGTTGCGCCGGGGCTTGCAGGTGCTGACCCGGGGCCGCCGCACGGCGGTGGAGCGTCATCGATCACTGATGGCCGCCCTCGATTGGACCTACGAGCGCCTCAGCCTGCCGGAGCGCTGGCTGTTCCTGCAGTTGGGCTTGTTCAAGATGGCGGTGAGCTTGCCCACCTTGAGCGAACTGGTCGCCGGCACCGAACTCGAACACGCTGACCTGTCCTACTTGCTGGCCCGCCTGGTCGGCACGTCGCTGCTGTCCCTCGAGCCAGGCCCGGGCTACCCGCGCTACCGACTGCTCAACTGCGTGCGCAGCTATGCGTTGGCGCAACTGCGCGACCCACTGCAAGTGGCGCGTTTGCAGCAGGGCTACGGGCACTACCTGGGCCCGTTTTCAGGCCGGCCGTTTGTCCTGCAACTGGTCGAGCAGGCTGCGTACGCGGACTAAGTCCTGGGTGTCAAAGCCTTCGGTAAATCGGCCATAAATTGAGCTCAGCAGGTCACGTGCGGCCTCTACACGGCCTTGCGTCTGCCACAGGCGTGCCAGCGAGGCCGCACAGCGCAGCTCCCAGGCCAGCGCGCCTTGCTGGTGCGCCAGGCCCAGCGCTTCGAGCAGCAGCGCTTCGGCGGCGTGGCTGTCGGCCAGGCTCTCGGCGCGCACCCGCAGAAGCTCCGGCGTGCACCAGCCAGCCGCGCCGTTTCGGGCGCGCTCGAACAGGGCGTCATCCACCGGCAAGGCATTGAACGTCACGAGGATGTCTTCCACCAGGCCCAACCCCTGCACATCGGCGATGTGCGTGGTGCCCTCGTAGCAGCGCGCCCAGGTATGAAACAGCTGCACCGAATGTTTTTGCGCCTGCTGCACCAGCAAATCCAGGTGTTCGCGTGCCGTGAGGGTATCGCCGTTGTAGTGGGCGATCACTACCCCTGCGAGGGCCAGGGTGTAGCAAATCGACGTTCCGTGATTGATCTGCAATGCCAGCGTGAGCGCCTGGCCAGCGATGCGTGACGCGCGCTCCGGGAAGCCGCGCAGCCACAGGATGCGCGCAAGGATGGTCAATGAGGCCACGCTCTGGTCGTACTGCACGCCAAAACCGTGGGTAAACCGGTTGAGATGGCCGCTCTGGGCCATGCGCTGGATCACCTGTTCGGCATTGTGCTGCGCCAGCGCCTGGTTCCCCGCGAAGTGCTGCGCGAGCACCCGCAGGCGTTGCGCGCTCAGCGCCAGCAACGGCTCGGCCTGCGGCCCCAATTGGTCGAAGTGCAGGCTTTGCACCAGCGCCTCGCGGTAGTTGCCGTCGCACAGGTTGACCGCCATTTGCCCTGACACCGCGCGCAATTGGCCGGCCAGGTCTTTGCCGGCCTCCGCCAGGCGCCGTGCGCAGGCGAAGGCTTCGACGGTCTGCGCGGTACCACCCTGGGTGTGATAGGAAAAACTGCCGAGTGCCAGCTGCAATGCCATGTGCAAACGCTGGCTCGGCGCACTCGATTGCCCCAGCCGCGCCAGCGCCTTGCCCACGTACAGACCGTGTTCGCGCAGCAGCGACAGCTCCTGCCACAGCGGCATGGCGCTGACGGTGAGGCGAATGCCCAGCAGGTGTACGCCCGCATCGCCCAGGCCCCAGTCGAGGGCGGCGCGGATGTCCTCACGCAGCGGAGCGTAGCGGTCGATCCAGGGTTGAGTGGCGGTTTGCTCCCAGTCGTCCTGGGTCTGATTCATCAGCGCCAGGCAGCGCGAGGCGTGGCGTTCGCGGATAGCGTCCAGCTCTTGGGCGACGCTGAGTTTTTCCAGGGCATAGGTGCGGGTAATGTCCAGCAGGCGATAGACCATCTCGTCATCACCGGGCTCCACATTCAGCAAGGATTTGGCCACCAATTGGCTGATCGACCCCAGCACCTCGGCCGGCGCAATCTGTTCCCCGGCAATCACCGCCGCTGCGCTGGCCAGGCTGAAGCCGCCACGAAACACCGCCAGGCGGCGCAGGCAAATCTGTTCGCAAGCGGTGAGCAGGTCGAAGCTCCAGTCCAGCGTGGCGCGCAAGGTCTGATGACGGGGCAAGGCGTCGCGCCGACCCCGGGTGAGCAGGCGGAAGTTGTCTTCCATCTGTACCAGCAACCCGGGCAGGCCGAAGCGTTCGATCTGCGCCGCGACTAATTCGATAGCCAGTGGAATGCCGTCCAGGCGCTGGCAGATATCAATCGCCAGGGGCAGTTCGGCTTCATGCAATTCAAAGCTGTCCTGATGGGACATGGCCCGCTCGATCAGCAATTGCAGGGCCGGGTAGCCCAACGCCTGGGCGCGGTTGCCGGAGACGGGCGGACAGGCCAGCGGGTCGAGGCGTTGCACATGTTCGCCCTCGGCGCGCAACGCCTCGCGGCTGGTGGCCAGGATGTGCAATTTGGGCGCGTGGCGCAGCAGGGTTTCGCTGATCAGCGCGATGTCGTCCAGCAGGTGTTCGCAGTTGTCGATCACCAGCAGCCACTGACGCGCTTGCAGGCGGCGCGCGAACTCGGCCAGTGGTTCGTGCTCGGTGTGCGTCAGGTCGAGCAGGCTGGCGAGGTTGGGCACAATCATCGACGCAGCGCTCAGCGGCGCCAGATCCAGCAGGCAAATGCCATCGGGATAGTGCCCGATCAACAATTCCGCCACGCGCAATGCGACGGTGGTCTTGCCGATGCCGCCGGCGCCGGTCAGGGTAATAAAGCGTTGCTCGGGCAAGTGTTGCACCAGGCTGTCGATCAAGGCCTGGCGGCCGAGCATGCGCGTGCGCCGCAGCGGCAGGTTGTGACTTGGGCGTTGGGTGGCGCCTGGGGTGGGCAGGGTCATCGGTTCGATGCTCAGTGGCGCCACAAAACTGTAGCCGCGCTGGGCCACCGTCACGATATAGCGCTGCCCGGCCTGGCCATCGCCAAGTGCCTTGCGCAACGCCGCCATATGCACACGCAGGTTGCCATCTTCCACCACGCTTTTGGGCCAGACCCGGGCGATCAACTCTTGCTTGCTCACCACATTGCCGGCCTGCTCCAGCAGGATCAGCAGGATGTCCACTGCCCGTCGTCCCAGGCGCAACGGGCGACCGGCCTCCAGCACCAGGCGCTGGCGCGGGTGGATGCGGTAGGGGCCGAAGTGCATGGCCTGGTCGCTGAGGTCACTCATGGGTGGCCGTGCTCTGGGATCAGTAAGCGGCCAGCATATTCCAGGTACGTGCCGACCACTAGGCAGCGATCTCTTGAAGCTTGTGACGCAATTGGTGATTTCGCCAGGTCATGGGGTTGACGCCCTCGCTGCGGGTGAACATATGGCAGAAGTGCGCCTGGTCGCAGAAACCGCATTCCAGGCTGATTTGCGTGAGGCTCAGGGAGGATTGGGTGATCAGCTCCTTGGCGCGCTGGATACGTTGTTGGCGGATCCATTCCTGGGGCGACAGCCCGGTGCTGCACTTGAAGGCGCGGGAAAAATGGCTGCGCGACAACGCGCAGGCCTGGGCCAGGTCGGCAATCGCGAGGCTTTCGCCGAGGTTGGCGAGGATCAGTTGTTTGGCAATACGCTCGCGCCGGGGGCATAGGCCACCGGTGGCGGATAAACGGGGCGTACAGTACTCAAGTCGGGCCATGACGGATATCCGCAGTCGATGGGAGCGTTCCCGGTGAATGGATGCAGTGTAGACCGCTTCATTCTTGACGCCGGACCGCTCGGCTGACGAGTTAATCGTTGTTAATTTCGCCAGGTTCAGCGGCGCAAATCGTCGAAAAAGACAGCACAGGCATGCAATCGAAATAGCGGTTTGCGTGCTTATCCTATGAACTGCCAACTGTGTGGAAATCGCCATGAACCGCAACGACCTGCGCCGCGTCGACATGAACCTGCTGGTGATTTTCGAAGCGCTGATGTTCGAGAAGAACCTGACCCGGGTGGCCGAAAAACTCTTTATGGGCCAACCGGCGGTGAGTGCGGCATTGGCACGTTTGCGCGATTTGTTCGACGACCCGTTGCTGCTGCGCAACGGCCGGGGCATGGAGCCCACGCCACGTGCCGTGGCGATACTCAAGGAGCTGCAACCGGCTATGGACACCATTTCCGGCGCGGTCAGCCGCGCCAAGGATTTCGACCCTTCCACCAGCTGTGCGGTGTTCCGTATCGGCCTGTCTGACGACGCTGAATTCGGTCTGTTCCCGCCCTTGCTCAGCCAACTGCGCGAAGAGGCCCCGGGGATTGTCGTGGTGGTGCGGCGGGCCAATTACCTGTTGATGTCGTCGTTGCTGGCCAGCGGTGAGATCACGGTGGGGGTGAGCTATACCACCGAATTGCCGGCGAATGCCAAGCGCAAGAAACTGCGGGATATTCCGTGCAAGGTGCTGCGTGGCGATGACGGTGCGGCGCCGCTGACGCTGGATGAATATTGTGAGCGGCCCCATGCGATGGTGTCGTTCTCGGGGGATCTGAGCGGCAATATCGATCTGGACCTGGCACGGATTGGCCGGGCGCGCAGGGTGGTGCTGGCGGTGCCGCAGTTCAGCGGGTTGCGGGCGTTGTTGGCGGGGACGCAGATTATTGCGACGGTGCCGGATTATGCGGCCTGCGCGTTGACGGAGGGGACGTTGTTACGGGCTGAGGATCCGCCGTTTGCGATTGATGCGGCGGAGTTGTCGATGGTGTGGAGTGGGGTGCATGACAA
>NZ_WKCB01000057.1 GCF_021606685.1 Pseudomonas syringae | reverse complement strand
CGCACGATTATAAACAACGACAGCCCCACGCCCCCGCCGCTACGCCCACCCCTAGCATCGATCCTGACAGGATGAGCCAGCCCGCTCGCCTGCGTCCTCTTACACCCCTACCTGAGGAGATGCCACGTGGGAATGGACGGCAAAACAATACGTGTCGCAACCGATGTCGGCGGGACCTTCACCGACCTGGTCTATTTCGAAAGCAACCCGACGACCGGCGAGCAAATCATTCGTACCGCCAAGGTCGACACCACCCCGCCGAACTTTGCCCAAGGCGTGATCAATGTGCTGCACAAAGCTTCGGTGGACCTGTGCGCGGTGGATTTCCTAGCGCATGGCACCACGGTGGTCATCAATGCCCTCACTGAACGTCGCGGGGTCAAGACGGCCCTGATCACCACCCAGGGCTTTCGCGACATCCTGGAAATCGCCCGCGCCAATCGCCCGGATTACTTCAACCTCAAATGGGTCAAGCCCGCGCCGTTCGTGCCGCGCTATCTGCGGCGCGAACTCGCCGGGCGCCTGCACACCGATGGCAGCGAGCGCGAGCCACTCGACCTCAGCGGCCTGCCCGATATGCTCGGCGCCTTTCGCGCCGAGGGCGTGCAGGCCGTCGCTATCTGCCTGCTACACGCCTACGCCAACCCCGCCCACGAGCAGGCCGTGTTGAACGAAGTGCGGCGGCTATGGCCCGACATCTCGGTGGTGGCCTCGCACCAGATCACGCGCGAATGGCGTGAGTACGAGCGCTCCAGCACCACGGTGCTATCCGCCTATGTGCAGCCCATCGCCGCGCGTTACCTCGACGACCTGGAAACCGGCTTGCGCGACGGCGGTTATGAGGCGCCGCTGTACATCATGCAATCGAACTGCGGCGTCGACAGCGTCCGCCACGCCCGCGACACGCCCGTCACCATGGTCGAGTCCGGCCCGGCCAGCGGTTTCTGGGCCGCTGCCGAGCTCGGCCGGCTGCTCGACGAACCCAACCTGCTGGCGCTGGACATCGGTGGCACCACGGCCAAATGCTCGCTGGTGCGCAACGGCCAGGTGTCGATCAAGACCGACTATTGGATCGAACGTGATCGCCTGAACGCCGGCTACCCGATCATGGTGCCCGTGGTGGACCTGGTGGAAATCGGCAACGGCGGCGGTTCGATTGCCTGGGTTGACGCGTTCGACAAACTGCATGTCGGCCCGCAATCCGCCGGCGCCCTGCCGGGCCCAGCGGCGTATGGCAATGGCGGTTTGCAGGTCACTACCACCGATGCCAACCTGGCCCTGGGGCGGATCAACCCCGCGTACTTCTGCGGCGGTGAACTGGCGGCGGACATGCCCGCCGTGCACGCGGCCTTCGCCCAGTTGAGCGAGCGCCTCAAGCTGCCCATCACTGAAATCGCCCGGGGCATCGTGCGCATCGCCAACGACAACATGGTCAATGCGCTCAAGCTGGTGTCGTTGAGCCGCGGCCATGACCCGCGCGAACTGACCCTGGTGGCCTTTGGCGGCGGCGGCGCAATGCACGCGGTCGCGCTGGCCCAGGAGCTGGGGGTCCGGAAAGTCATCGTGCCGCGCGCCGCCTCGGTATTTTCCGCCTGGGGCATGACCCTGTCGGACCTGCGCCGCGACCTGTTTATCAATCGCTTCGTCGAAACCCAGCGCTACGGCGCAGTGGCGCACACCGAGGGGTTCCTGCAGGACCTGATGCACAACGCCCGCGCGCAATTTATCGACGACGGGATTGCCCCGGACCAGGTCGAGCTGCAGGTGTATTGCAAGCTGCGTTACCAGAACCAGGAACATGCCGTCGAAGTGCCGCTGAGCAACGGCGAGTCACTGAGCGCGCATTGGCCGGCCATCGCGCAACGCTTTCATGGCCTCTATGAGCAGCAATACACCTACCGCCTGGAGGCGCCGCTGGAAATCATTGGCTTCCACCTGGTGGCAGTCGCACAGATCGGCAAGTTGAACCCACAAGCCCTGCCCATCACCGGCCGCACGCTGGCCGCTGCCCACAAAGGCCAGCGCCCGGTGGACTTCGCCCTCGAAGGTATCCACGACACCGCGATCTACGACTACGCCCTCCTGGAGCCGCAGATGCGCTTGTGCGGGCCGGCGATCATCGAAGACACCGGCTCCACCGTGGTGGTGCACCCCGGCAACCAGGTGCTGGTCGACCGACTCGGCAACCTGCATATCACCCTCGTGGATGAAGGAGCAGCGTCATGAGCAACCTTGATGTGTTCACCCTGGACATCATCCAGAACTCGTTGCAGGCCATCGCCGACGAAATGTTCACGGCGATGCGCAAAGCGGCCATGAGCCCGATCATTTATGAAGTGCTGGACATGGGCACCGGCATCACCGACGCCCAGGGCGAGATTGCCAGTTCCGGGGCCGGTATCCCGGCGTTTGTCGGCGTGCTCGACAAAGCAGTCAAGCAGATCCTGATCAATCACCCCGTGCCCGGTGAAATCGAGGACGGTGATGTGTTCATCACCAACGACCCCCACAGCGGCGGCGTTACCCACCTCAACGACGTGATACTGGCCATGCCGGTGTTCGCCGACGGTCGCCTGGTGGCCTGGACCGCCAATATCGCGCACTGGAACGACGTCGGCGGCAGAGTGCCGGGTTCGTTGTCGACCGAGGCCACGGACATCTTTCAGGAAGGCCTGCGCCTGGCCTCGGTGAAACTGATCAGCCGTGGCCAGCCGATTCGTTCAGTGCAGCAGATTCTGCGCAGCAATACGCGCATGCCGGATTTCATGGAAGGCGACTTGTGGGCGGGCATCGCCGCCGTGCGCGGTGGCGCCGCGCGCCTGCAGGCACTGAGTGCGAAGTATGGCGTCGAGGTGTTCCTTGCGGCCATGCAGGCGTTCATGGACCTGGGCGAGAAAATCTCCCTGAGTGCACTGCGCGGCTTGCCGCCTGGGACCCTGCAAAAAGAGGAGTTGCAGGACGACGGCAGCGTGTTCAACGTCACCCTCCACATTTGCGCACGCGAGTTGATCATCGACCTGCGCGATAACCCTGACCAGTGCGCCGGCCCCACCAACCTGAGCCGGGATGGGGCGGTGGTTGCGGCGCAAATGGCCTTCAAGGCACTGACGGCGCCCCAGGGCGTGACCAATGGCGGCACCTTCCGGCCGTTGCGGGTACTGACCCGCCCCGGCTCACTGTTCGACGCCCAGCCACCCGCCGCCGAAGGGTTCTACTTCGAGAACCTGATCCGCGTACACGACCTGATCCTGCGCTGCCTGGCCGAACGTTTTCCCGAGCGCTTGCCCGCCGGCAATTTCGCCTCGGTGTGCGCCACCATCATCGGCGGTGTGCACCCCGATACCGGACGCGCGTTCACCCTGGTGGAACCGGAGATCGGCGGCTGGGGCGCAGAGGCCGGACGCGATGGCAACAACGCGGTGTACTCGGGCTTGCATGGCGAAACCTTCAACTGCCCGGTGGAAGTGTGCGAGGCCCGTTATGGCCTGTACGTCGAGCGCATGGCCCTCAATGACGAACCCGGAGGGCATGGGCAATTCCGTGGCGGGCGCGGCATCTGTATCGATTACCGCGTGCGCGCCGATGCCAGCTTCCTGACCTGCGGCTACACCCGTGCCGTCGTGCCGCCCTGGGGCCTGGAGCAAGGCCTGGACGGCTCGCCCAATTACGTCGAAGTGGTGCGCCACGACGGGGCAACGGAGCGCTACGCCATGGCCAGCAGCATCGGCCTCAACGCGGGCGACCTGGTGCGGGTACGCACCGGCGCCGGAGGCGGTTTTGGCCCGCCGGCCGACCGCGACCCGCAGGCGGTGCTGGAGGACCTGCGCAACGGCTATGTCGACGCCGCCACTGCCCGCCGGGTGTACGGCCTCAAGCTTTGATCCACACACCTTCGCAGAGGTAATACCTATGTTTGCACCTACGGTTTACACCCAACGCCGCCACGCTTTGCGCGAGCGCCTGAGCAACGGGATCGTGTTGCTGATCGGCCATGGCGAAGCGCCGATCAACTTTGCCCTGAACAACTACCCGTTTCGCCAGGACGCCAGCTTCAGCTACTTCTTTGGCATCAATCGGCCGGGGCTGATCGGCATCATCGACCTGGATGATCATCTGGACACGTTGTACGTCGAAGACAGCCCCGAAAGCGACGTGATCTGGCTCGGTGAGCCTCTGGATTCGGCTGAGCTGGCCAACGCCTGCGGCTGCCAGCAAGTGCGCTCGATGAGCCGCGTGCAGTCCGCCGTCAATCGCGCCAGGCGCTACGGGCGCAACGTGCACTTCCTGCCGCCGTGCCGCGGCGAAACCGCGCTGACCCTGTCGCAGTTAACGCAATTGGCGCCCAACAGCCTGGCGGGCAAGGCGTCACGCGCCTTGATCCGCGAAGTGGTGGCCCTGCGCGAGATCAAGGAAGCGGTGGAGCTGGCCGAGATCGAAAGTGCCCTGCGGGTTACCGAGCACATGCACCGCCTGGCCATGCGCACCACCCGCCCCGGCATGGTGGAACGTGAAGTCGTTGCCCATATGCGCCACGTGCTGGGCCGGGAGGGTCTGCAGGAAGCCTACTGCCCGATCTTCACCCGGCGCGGCGACATCCTGCACCTGTTTGAACATGACAACCGCTTGGTCCAGGGTGACCTGGTGATCAACGATGCCGCCGCTTGCAGCGCCCTCGGCTACGCCAGCGATGTGACGCGGACGCTGCCGGTCGGTGGGCGCTTCCTGCCCCATCAGCGCGAGCTGTACGAGGTACTGCTCGAAGCCCAACAGGACGCGATCCAACACAGCCGTGCCGGAGTGACCTTTATGGAGGTGCACCTGCAGGCCGCCTTGAAGCTGGCCGAGGGCATGCGGGCGCTGGGGTTCTTCAGCGGCTCACCGGCGGACATCGTCGCGTCCGGCGCCTACGCCCTGGCCTTCCCGCACGGCCTCGGCCACCTGCTCGGGCTGGACGTGCATGACATGGACGCCCTCGGCGAAAACAACGTGGGCTATGACACCGAAACCTCGCGAAGCGAACAGTTCGGGCTGTGCCACCTGCGCCTGGGCAAGGCCTTGAAACCCGGCATGGTGCTGACGGTGGAACCCGGAATCTATTTTATTCCCAACCTGATAGCGCGCTGGCAGGCAGAGAACCGCCATGCGGGGCTGATCAACTACTCGCGTTTTAACGACTACGAAGACTTTGGCGGCATGCGCATCGAGGACGTCGTCGTGGTGCAAGACCGCGTCGGCCGAGTGTTGGGGCCGGCCATTCCCAAGCAACCCGATGCGATCGAAGCGGCCATGGCGTGATCGCTTACCGCACAACCCTAACCGCATAACAATAAGAGAAACCCTCATGAAAACACGTCACCTGCTGCGCGCAAGCGCAGGGCTTTGTTTCGCCTGGATGCTGATCACCGCCGGTACCGCACAGGCCGAACAGTTCATTGGTTTTGGGCAACCGGGCCTTCCGGGCAAGTGGGCGCTGGAGTCGTTCCCGGTGTACAACCGCAACGCCGACGGCAACGTGCGTGCCGGCGGCAATACGGTGCTGGCGTACTTTTCCGAAACCGGCTTCACCGACACCACCCGCGACCAATTGCAGTTCTGGGTCGGCGCGATTCCCGGCTATGCCAGCACCAACGGCGCGAAGGGTGCAAGCCCTTGGGGTATCGCGGCGCCCAACCTTGGGTTTGCCTACTACTACAACGTGGTCGAACCCACCAGCGACTACGGTGCCGACGATTTCACCACCTTCTGGGTCAACCCGACGCTGATGGTCGAGTTCCCCAACGGCAACGACGAACTCGCCGGTTACGGCGCTTTCGCCAACCGTTACGCGGTGAGTTTCAGCGTCGCCAACTACCTGCGCGTGGGACGCTTCGCCGCCACCTTCACGCCGGCCGGTATTCATTACGCCGCGCGCAACCGCAACGCCACCGACCTGGGCACCGACGACCCGCAGCGCCTGCGCGGCGGTGTGAGCCTGTGGCTGGCCAACGTGGCTGCCGGTTACCTGGCCACCGAGGACCTGTGGCTGGGCGTGCATCACGTCTACCACATCAACAATACCGCCGCGTCGGACTTCGCTGAATCGCGAGTCGGAAAAGTCGGTCCGTCCATGACCTACACCGGGTTTGCCGCCCAGGGGCTCTACCTGTCTGCCAACTTCAACGTCGACTACTACCGCAGCGCCAATGTGACCCGCTCCAATGAGCTGACCATGGCCCTGGTGAAGTTTTTCTGACCGCCTATTCGAGGACTGCCCATGAACACCCACAACCCTGCTGTCGAACCCCACGACGTACCCGTTACCGTGCGCTGGCTGAACCCCATCGGACAACCGACATTCGACGCGCCGATTGCCGACTTGCTGCACGGTATCAAGCTGCCATCGACGCAGATTGAAGTCGTGTCGTTCGACATGAAACCCAGCCCGACACACCTGGAATATCGCGCGTACGAAGCGCTCACCTACGAGCGCACCCTGCGCATTGCCCGTGACTGTGCGCAACAACAGATCGACGCGCTGGTGATCGGTTGCTTCTACGACCCGGCGCTGGAAGACGCCCGGGAAATTTCCGGCGACACCCTGGTAATCGCGCCGTGCCAGGCCAGCTTGCAAGTGGTCGAGCAACTGGCCAATCGGTTCTCGATCATCGTGGGCCGCAACAAATGGATGGAGCAGATGCACGAGCGCGTGCGCAGCTATGGCGCCGAGCATCGGCTGGCGTCCATGAGGCAACTGGGCATGGGCGTGGATGAGTTTCAGAAAGACCCCGCCGTGACCCGTCGACGGATCATCGAGCAAGCCATGCTGGCGGTCGAGGAAGACGGCGCGGAGGCCATCGTGCTCGGGTGCACCATCGAGTTCGGCTTCTTTGAACAGGTGCAGCGCGAAGTGGGTGTACCGGTTATCGACCCCGTGGTGGCGGCGTTCAAGATGGCCGAGGCGTTGGCGGGCATGAAGCGACGGTTTGGCTGGGTACCCAGCCGAGTGGGCAGCTGTGAGCCGCCGCCGGAAGCCGAGATCGAGGCCTTTGGCCTGTTTCAGGGGCCGGTGCCAATCGGCAATCGGGTCAAGGCCTAACCTTTCCTCATCTGGATGAACCGCCATGAGCCACGTCACCTCGACGCCCGAACCGGGCAATAACACGACCACCCTGCCGGTGGGCGATGTGTTCAAAGAGATGCCCTTGACCCGCGAGCATTTGAAAGCCTGTCTCGCCTTGTTTGTTGTGTTCGCCATCGAAGCCTGGGAGATGATGATCATCGTCTACACCGCGCCGCTGATCGCCGAGGACCTGACGCTGGATGCATTGGCCATCGGCAACCTGATCAGCGCGATGTTCATCGGCATGCTGCTGGGCTCGCTGGCCTGGGGCAAATTGGCCGAACTTATCGGCCGCAAGAACGCCATCCTTTGGAGCCTGGGGCTATACGGGCTGATCTCGCTGGCCAGCGCATTTGCCCCCGACTACCTCACCTTGTACGCGCTGCGGCTGATATCGGGCGTGGCGGCGGTGGGCATGATAGTTGTGACCTTTGCGCATTATCAGGAGCTGCTGCCGGTCCGCCATCGCGGGGCACTGACGGTTTACCTGGCCTCGGGCTGGCCCATCGGCATGTTGCTGGCGCTGGGGGCCACGGTGTGGCTGCTGCCCCAGGGTTGGCGTGCGGTTATCGTGCTGAGTTCACTGGCCAGCCTGTGGGCGCTGGTGGTGGCGCGCTGGGTGCCGGAGTCACCTTACTGGCTGGCCAGCGTTGATCGACAACCCCAGGCCAAGACGGTTATCGCGCGGTTGAGTCGCGGCGCCGTAGAGGTGCCGCTGGGCTGCCAACTGACGGTCGATCAGACCACCCGGGGCCGCCATCGCGACCTGTTTGCACCGCGCTTGTTGACGGTCAGTGCGCTGCAGATCATCGTCAACTTCACCTTTTCGTGGGGCTATTGGGGCTTGCAGACCTGGCTACCGACCCTGCTGCAGCAACGGGGCTTGAGCCTGCCGCAGAGCTACGGCTTTATTGCCCTGTCGGCGTTGTGCATGATTCCCGGCTACATCACCGCCTCGTACCTGACCCAGCGCCTGGGCCGCAAAAAAGTCATCATCGGTTTTATCAGCGCCGCGGTGGTCGCAGGTTACGCGTTTGCCAACGCCCAATCCCTGGAAATGCTGTACCTGAGCAACTTCGCCCTGGCGTTCTTCAACCTCGGCGCCTGGGGTGTATGGGGCGCCTGGATCGGCGAGCTGTACCCCACCCGCCTGCGCACACTGGGCTATGGCTGGGCGATCTTCGCGCAGAGGGTCGCCAATGTGCTGGCGCCGTCGCTGATCGGCATGCTGATCGCGTACGGCTCGTCCTTCAACATGACCACTACGCTGATCAACGCCTTCATGCTCGTCACCGTGATGCTGGTGGTGTTCATTCCTGAAACCGAGGGCAAGGCGTTGTGTTGATCGGCCGTCGGTTAGCGCCGTTTCCGCGTGCGCAGCGGGCGGTTGCCCGACATCGGACTCATCAGCGTACCGTTTGAATAAGGCGCCCCGGTTGACCGGGGCGTTCTTGCCACCGAAACGGAAGTCATCATGTACACACCTTCACCGGCGCAAAAGCTGGTATTTCCCATGCAGCGCGGCCCTTTCCAGAACAACGGCGCTACGCCGTGGTATGCGACCCTCCAACTGGGCACGCCCGGGCAAGCGCTCAAGTTTTCCCTCGACTCAGGCACCAACATCACCTGGGTGACCTCGACGCTGTGCTCGCCCAACCAATGCGAACACTTTGGAGGTGCTCGCTTCGACTACCAGGCGTCCAGCAGCTTTGCCTTTACCGACTGCCTGCAACGCCCCTACAGCTTCGGCCCGTGGGGCACCATGCAAGTGGAAACCGCCGCGGACCTACTCACCACGCCGGCCGGCAATGCGCTGGCGATGAAGCTCTTTGTGGCGGCCGACTACAGCGGCGAACAGTTCAAACAGCTGAACTGGGATGGCGGTATCGGCCTGCCGTGCAGCAGCGCGTATGTGGAGGGTCGCAGCTCATTCCTGTTTCAGGAGCTGATTCGCAGCGGCCAGCTCGATCCGGCCCAGCCTTACGTTGCGTTTGATTGGGATGCCACTGAGCGCAAGGGCACCTGCCAAATGGGCGCCATCGACATGACCAAGACACACGGGGCGCATCTGTTCCTGCCCTGGTCGGTCTACAGCAGCGTGGCTGGGGTTGAATACATCTGGTCCACCCCGCTCAAGTCCTACTCCGTGGGCGGTACAACGCTGGGCACCGACCTCACCTTTGCGCTGGACTCCGGCTCGTCACAGTTCAAGGGCGATGACACGCTTATGCAGCAAACCCTTGCACGCATTGCACAGGGCGGGAGCCCTGAGGTGGTGCTGGGTTTCGCGGACGGTGAAATCACCCTGGGTGCGCAGCTCTACAACGTGCTGATCGAAGAAGGCCCGCAAAAAGGCCTCACCCTTGCGCAGTTTTCACCCTTGGGCCTGACGGACCTGGTGCTGGTCGGCTCGCTGCTGATGGACCACTGCTACAGCGTGTTTGAGTACCAGGTGGTGCAATGCGGACACGGCCTCTACTCGCTGGCACCGGTGGGCGTCTGGTTGTTCAATCGCCCGCAGGGGCCGCAGATCATCACACGCGCCTCGTCGCGTCGCTTCCAGCCCGGCCCGCGGCCTGCGGCCACCGGCAAGGTCACCTTTCCCGTTGCCACACCGTCGAGGTCAGTGGCAGGAACCTGGAAAAATGACTACGGCTCGGTGATGACGCTCGACGTCACCGGCAATCGAGTCACCGGGAGCTACCAGTCGTCGACTGGCTCGACCGGCCGATACGAGGTGGTGGGTTACCAGTTGAAGGCTGCCGAACCACCGAACCTGGGGCTGCCCGTGGCGCTTGCCATCGAGTGGCATTCGATCGGCAAGGACCCTGCGGACCCGAGCTGGAACTGGTCATCCGCCCTCTGCGGCCAACTCAGTGTGAACGGTGATGAAGAGATACTCGAACTCTCCCACTTGCTGGTCGCGAGCAGTGACTTTCCGGGGTTGGCGCAGCCTGGCACTTACGTCGACAAGCTGCGCTACCGTCGAGCCGCCCCTTCCATCACCGACTGGCCGGACACCGGCCTATCCCATGCAACCGCCACCCCCTTGACCGGTACTTGGCTGGCCGCCGATGGCAGGGTGCTGGTGGTGGCCGTTCACGCCGCGCACAAAAACCGTGTGGGGCGCCTGAGTGGCCATCTGTCAGGGCCCACGGGTGACACCGAGGTGGCTGGCTTCACCGATATCGGCGCCGCGGCGGCGGGGCTGTCACTGCAGTCGGTGGCGCTTGCGGCGGCGCAGCCAAGCGGCGCGTTGTCGCTGAGCGGTTGGTTGAACGTGCCCGACGACGTGCTTGAGCTGGTGATGCTGGACAGCGTTTCGACGGTGCCGGCCAATGCGTATGTGCAGACACGCCTGTCGTCAGTGGTGTTCAGGCGCAGACCGCAGGTCGTCGCCGGCTGAAAACCCGCCAAGCAGGCTGTTCGCGGGAGTGTTTGTCGTTCGCGCTGGAACCTTTGTGAGGCCTGCGCCACTCAGTGTCCCAGCGCGGATGGCCGCCTGTTTCAACGCATTTCCGGAGGTTCAGGTTTGTCCCAGTTTCTTTCAATGATTCGATTACACGGGTCCTCGGTGTTGGGCATCGGCTTGATGATTACAAGCCTGGCGGGCGCATTTGCCTGGCTGGCAGGCTGGGCAGGCCCGGCGCGGCTCACCTCTGATCGCGTGCTGGCAGCGCTGGCCAAAGAGGCACCACAGCCCTTCCCTGCTGGCTTCAGACGCGCCCATGGCAAAGGCATGTGTTTCACCGGGCAGTTCACCCCCACTGCGCAGGCGGCCGAACTGTCGTCTGCGCGCGTCTTGAGTGAGCCCTCAACGCCGGTTGTAGGGCGTTTTTCCCTCGGCTCCGGCGACCCGCATGCCGCGGATAACACCAGCCATGTCCTCAGCCTGGCACTACAGCTAAAGGACTCCCAAGGCACTGAATGGCGCATGGCAATGGTCAACGAACCCTTCTTCCCGACCGCCACCGTCGCCGGGCTGCTCGCCATGGGGGAGGCATTCGCGCCCGACGCCACCACCGATCTTCCCGTACCGGCGCGGGTCGAGGCGTTCTACGCGGCCCATCCGCAAGCCAGAAAATACCTCGAGTGGTCCGAAAAAGCCCCATGGGCGAGCAGCTTCGCGGTCATTCGATTCAACAGCATCAACACCTTTGTGTTCATCTCCAAGCGCCAGCAAAAACGCTTCGTGCGCTGGGCGTTGCACCCCCGCCTGCCCTTCAAAGCCTGGCCGGCAGGTGCTCGCGAAAAAGCCGATGCACAAAGCTTGTTCGACGACCTTCCTCGAAAACTTGCAGATAAACACCTTGTCTGGGACCTGGTGGTGACGGTTGCAGAACCCTCCGACCCCGTTCTGGACCCCTCACGTCCATGGCCGGATAACCGCCAGCGCATCAAGGCGGGTACGTTGACGGTGAGCGCATTGAGCGACCAGGCGACTGGCGCCTGTCGCGACATCAACTTTGACCCGACCATCGTCCCACATGGCATCGAGATTTCGGACGATCCCATCCTGCATGCCAGGTCGGGCACTTATGCAGCCTCGTTCAACCTGCGACAACGCGAGAACGGCGATAAATCTTCGGGCAAAGCGGTGACACCATGAAACCGTTCAAAACGCCGCCCACGCGCTACAACCTCGCTGCCCGCTGGCTCCACTGGCTGATGGCGGTTCTACTGCTGGCCACGCTGTTTATCGGCGCTGCGATGGGCAGCGCATTGCAGTGGCGGCCGCAACTGCTAAACACCCACCTCGTGCTCGGCGTCAGCATTTTCATCGTCGTCCTGCTACGCATCGGCAATCGCTTGCTCTCCACGCGCCCCCTACCCCCCGCGGGTCTGAGCCCAGGGCATCGGTTCGGATTGGCGTTGGTGCACCTGTGTTTTTACGCGCTGATGACAACGCTGCCCCTCATGGGCTGGGCCATGCTGTCAGCAGGCGGTTACCCGGCACCCAGCGTGCTGGGCATACGGCTTCCGGCCCTGGTACAGCCTGAACCCAAGCTGTACACCACACTTCATGACAGCCACGCCGTGCTGGCGTATGGGTTCTTTGCGTTGATCCTGCTGCATTTGGCGGCGGCGTTGTTTCATGCCTGGGTGAAACGCGATGGCATTTTTACTCGGATGGGGTTCGGCTCAACCCGCAAGTCCTAGGATGACTCATACTTAAATAACATCAGCCACACGTCATAAAGATAATTCCCACAGCAAAATAAGAAGCACGCCATAGATCGCCTCCACCGCTCATTTAATATTTACCCAACTATAGACAGAAGGGTAATTCAGTGAGAGCGACCAAGAACTTGAGCAAACTCTTGATAGACGGAGCGCTTTGCATAAGTTTGAAAAACCGGGAGGACCGCAGAGCACTGATTAAAAAAGAATTTGCAGAGTCCGGCCTGGATATTGATTTCATCATCGTCGAGCCCGACGTGGAAAACCCGGAGCGCGGGTGCTTCGACTCGCACATGAAATGTGCAGCATTAGCAATCGAACGAAACTACGCGTACGTTCTGATACTGGAGGATGACGCCACCCTGTTGAGTTTCTCACCTCAGCACATCCTGCGCCTCAACCGCTTTATAACCAGACGTGCGCCTAAACTCCTGTACCTGGGCGCCACCCTCGGCAAGTTATGGTTAAGTTGGGACAGGGGTATTGCCAGACTCCGAGCAAAGGGGACATTTGCCTACATTATGTCCAACCAGGGTTGCCAGGAACTTATCCAGTTATCGCCGTATTCAGGCAAAGCCATCGACAACCTGTTTTCCAAAGCGTTTAAAGCTTACTGTTCGTTCCCCCTTATTTGTAATCATCAACCCGAAGGCGTTGCCAAAAGCGATATTTCAGTGTGCCGTTTAAAAGACGGTACATCCGCCGATGAATTGTTCTGGCAACAAAACTTGCGACGCCAATTCACACAGGCTTTCAGGAACATGGGAAAAACCATTATTCGCCGGGATATTTGATTAAGTGCAAACAGGCGCCCGGAATGCTCGGACCAAGCAATCAGGCGCCTATTAGCCCCGGCGCTGAACGTGAGTGGAGAATCCCGGGCTACACGGAATCTCCCACGTTGGATGCAGGCGGGATGCTCCGTTGAAAACGCTCAACGGAGTGCGGTCAAAACTCGCCGCAAGCGTCGCCCAGCGCAATGAAGTTGTAGCCCTTCGAGCGGTTCGTTTTCAGTTCGCGAGCGCGCTCCACGGACTCAATCCGCAACAAGCTGTCGTCGTCCAACAGAAAGTAGACGCGACGGCCTTCTTGCAGCAAATGAGCGGTCGGCGCACAAGAGGCGTCACGCCCGTGATCTTCATAAAGAAAAACACTGTTGCGTGCGAACGTTTTAGTTGCGCCGCGAAACGCATCGACCTCAACACCTTCAACGTCCAGCTTGATGAAAATAAGCCCGTCGTCATCGGCATACTGTTCGACCAACTTGTCGATCGAGACCGCCGGGATGGTCTCGCCCAATTGCGCGTCCGCCACCACGGAGCGGCCAGCATGGGCCCCTTCCAGCGCAAAGGTGACCGTCGCGGTGCTGCCGTCGGTAATGGCCGCATGCAGCGCGGTGAAGCGGCCCTTGTTATTGGCGTTATTCAGTGCCAACCAACGGTACGTATCGGTGGAGGCCTCAACGGCAACAGTCTTGATGTGCTCGGAGTTCAGCACCGACCAGTAACCGAAGTTTGCACCGCAATCGAGAAACAGCGACGGACGTTCCAGGCGAGCCAGCAGGCGGCGCAGTTCAGGCTCGTAGTCTCGCTTGCAAACGAAAACCGACAGCCAGTAAGGGTCGCCAGCCGGGAACGAGAAGTTGCTTGCGGCATTCAGCTCGACGGTTTTTGACTGGTTGGCCTGGTGTGGAAAGAGGCGGTTTATCAGGCGCATGAATGAATAGAAGCCGCGCCTGTTGAACGCCTGGCTTACCGATATGTAGCCAGTAGCCAATGCAGTCGTTATGTTCATCGTAGAATTCCGGTTATCCCTAGTTGGCGCATAAGATACCGGCAAGCCCGCTGCCAATCCAGCGTCACGGCGGTGAACTGAAAAGGGCTAAAGCCGCCAGGCTGATCACGAATATTGCGCACGTGCGCAAACTGCCTGACGCGATGCGCAACCGCTCGGATGATTGACTTGCAGCTCCATCAAACCCCAGAAACACAAAAGCCCCGCAATCGCGGGGCTTTCGTTTGAATCTTGGCGGGAAACCAGGCCGACAACAGGCTTTTCATTTGAACATCCTATGCTGACTCAGGCTGTGCCAGGAAGGCTCGACGGTCTGAAATAGATAGGGCTGAAGCCGATATTCGGTTGCGAACACGGTTTCATAGTCAGTCATTGCATCCGAGCAAATCGCGTCAGAAACGGGGGTACAGACTGGGATATCCAGCAGTATTTGTCGCTTGGCGGTGGCAAATTCGGACCTGTCATATAGTTGAAGGTGGCAGCTAGTCTTCACGCAATAACTAAGCACTCGGCAAAGCCAGGTGCTGCAGTTCCCTGCTCTGCCCTCTGACAACCCCACAACCAGCGCTGGCTACTTTGGCCCTATTGCTACTCAATAGTTTGATGGCAAACGAATCACGCTCCTAATGGTGACACATGGCGAAATGCTTGCTGCCTGCATTACTCTGACAAAACAAGGGGCCTTTACGCCCAGATTTCAGCGATAACCGAGAACTGCAATTCAAGACGAGACCCTTCCCGCGCTTGTATTCCCGCTACTGCTGTGCAGCAACGACGGGGCCGATAGGTGTCTGTCGGAAGATATTGGCGAAGTAGCTGAGTATGAGGATTTTATGGCAGCTCTGGCTGAGTAGCGCAGCGCGTCGGACTCTTCGATTCAACAGGGTCAAAATGACTATGCACAAACTCGGGAAAACCGTGGCCTCTTAAAAGGAATTGAGATGTTCAAAAGGATCAAAGCGTTTTTCATCAATGAAAAAGTATCTGCCGACGTGCCGCCGCCCGAGCCCGCCACTCCGGGACATCAATACGCCTCGGACCAACCGATTGCCACCCGCGCCGACGACCGTTTCAATCGTTGAAAATACAGGCCAGCCGGATTGGAATGTTACCGCACAGGGTTACTACGGTGAGTCTGGCGCCTTCACAGACTCAGAACACGCAACAATCAAATGTAGCCAAACTGGAACATGGACCCTCATCGGGGTCTTATACGTACCCCGATCCTGATGAGCCGTATTGAGCGAAACTTTCAAATCACGTCTGCTCGTTTTGGGCTCACCCGTATTACGACTGATGGCTTAGGAGCCGCTTAGAGCGCCCTCCTCAGTCAATATTGGTGAGTCACCAAACCTCATGAGTTTCAGCTTTGTAGCCCTTCTCGATTCTATCTACCAGCAGCGGCGCACTGATAATTCCACGAGTAGGGTAGCCTTGCTCCACCGCACTCAATGCTTGATCCAATCTGGACTCCTGACAACCATCCCATAGCCAGATAGCCCCACCCGGACCACCACTTCTTGCACGGAATACAGGAAAAGAATTTATCTCTTCGTGGACCGGGACATTCGCCACGACTGAAAGAAGTCCCTGATTCACAGCACTTTGAACCACAAAAAAAGCAGAAAATTGCGGCTTCGTATTGGTCACTATGGAAAAGTCATAGGGAACCTTGTCATAAAACCCGGGAAACACGCGAATTAAAAAACCGAATTCTGAATGTTTATGGGTAACTTGCGCATATGCGACGCCCTGCGAAGTTAACACCGGCAAAACATCCCCAAGCTTTATCTTTTTAGCCATTTAGATCCCATAACGCCCAACTTTCTTGAGCTGTTCCGCAGCGTGCATAAAACCTTGATCATAGTCGGTGGTTTTTTTCAATGATGACATCGAGTTGACCTTACCATCACCGAGCAACTGATCGCTAGACGAACTTAAAATATGCACAGAGTAGAAAAACCCTATAAGACCCACCACCACTTTATCATCTTACTTAAATCTCGCATGCTCGGCATACGGATCCTGCGAGACACTATTAGCTATATAATCAGACAACCGGCCGATCATTTTATTTAACTCAGAATCAAATTTCTCCGGCAGCAAGTCTAACACATCGTCTAACTCACAACAGTCCATTATAAGATCGCATAGCTTTGGAGAAATCCCTTTCTCTCTCAAAACCCGTGCACGTCGTGGAGTAAACATTAGACGTTCCGCCTCAGCGAGCGTCATAAATCTATCTGAAACTGATTTCAACAACCCTATTGAGGCGGCAGCCAAAAACCTAGCTGCCTCCTCGGCCTCAAACAACTCAAACGTCAGCACTGGGCTTTGCATTAGTAACCACTCCAGCTGGCTTATCTTTCATATTAAAAACTTTTCCAGTTAGTTGACAGGCAAGTCCCTATCAACATCCCGACCAAACAATGAGTTATTCACCTATACACCAAATACCCTCCGAATGTGTTCGGTCAGCCCATCCAGATCAACATAGGCAATCACCCCGAAATTTGGCTCGTATTTGGCTAAGTATTCATCAGAGGTTAGCCCAAGTGCTTGTGCTAACTCCTTCACCTCACAAATCCTACTTGGCCTGATTGTCCAATTCACCCCTGGCAGACCGTATCTTTTATGCTCGTGCAATGTCCATGTAACCGAACCAGCATAGTCCTCAACCGCCCACTTCAGCTTCCGCATAATTTCATCGTCATCTTCTACAAACCTGAACGAAATGTATGGTGGGTAGCCACTACGATCTATGACCTGAAAGCTATTATCAACCCGAGCCTCTGGGTACCTCTGTTGAAATCTCCGCCATTCAAGCGGACTAATTCGATAGAGAACATTCAACAGATCTCCTTCAGGTGCTGTTATCGTCTGCACGGTCATTTTAGCCCCTTCAACTTATTCGAGATTTTGACTCCATCAGGATTAATCCCCTTAATATGCTGCTCCCAACCTCCCTTAGGGATCGGATTAGACGATAGGCGAAGATCATAAACATAACGACCATCTGTATACACCTGATGATAGAACTGGCCCGGCGCTGTGGCTCCATTCTCGTTACGATCTCACTCCCGATGTTCTTCACATCGGTCACTTCATCACGCTGAATCTTTTTGCTGCCCCAGCTGCCATTCTTTTTCTCGTGAAATAGCGAGTAGTTGCTGTTCTGAGCAGCTAACAACTGAAGCTTTTCCCCGCGGCCAGGTACGCTTCGTCACCCGCCGCGATGCGACTAGCGATCATCGTTAAGTTCTGAAACTGAACGACTCGCCCCACAGCTTGAACGGGTACAGGTAGCTCAAGGTGGCGGTGTATTTGCGGTAGCGCGCATCGGCCTAGCCCGGGCGTGGGTTGTGATTGGCCTGGGCGTCAAATGCGCCAATACCATCCTGCATGCCCAAGTCGATGTTGAGGAATGAACCGCCGATGCGTCGGCCATGGTTGATGCCAAACTGCGCTTCGCTGAGGCGATTGCTGCCAAGGACGAGCTTGCTGTCTTCGATGAAGTTGTTGGTACGCAGGTAGGCCACACCGGTACTGAGGGAGGTTTTGCTCAAGGCGTCACGGTGGATCACTCGTTCTATGCGCAACTGGTGGTTTTGTGTGTCGCCCGACTGCTTGAAGTTGAACCCCGCGGCCTGGGCCAGGGAGCGGTATTCGGTTTCGCTGTAGCTGTAATTGAGGTTCCACCAACCAAACGGCAGGTTGTAATTGAGCATCGAGTTACGTGAAGTTTTCTGGTGGTCGCTGACCGCATCGTGGCTGCCACGCAGGGAGAGCTGATCGGCGAGGCCGAGTGGGTTATCCCAATCCAGACTGACGCCCCACTGCTGTTCACCAGTGGCGCGCTGGCCGCCGTTGTGGCGTGACAAGCCGACGCGCCAAGGCTTTTGTGGGGTGTTTTTGACCAAGACTGTGCTGCCGCCCACGGCTTTGCCCGGTGCCAGCTCAATCTCAGCCTGGTTGGATGGCAGACGGTTCAACTGGTCGACCATCTGCTCGATCTCCCGCAGGTTGAGCAAGTCGCCGGTTTTGCCGGGGAAACTCATGCTCAGATGACGGTCGCTGATGCCACTGCCCTCCTCGCCCTTTATGCCTTCCAAGCGACCTTCGATCACCTGGACTTTCAGGTTGCCGCTGGAGAGGTCCTGTTGCGGCAAGTAGGCGCGATTGGTGACTAGGCCCTTGGCCAGGTAAAGGTCGGTGATGGCCAGGGCGATCAGGCCATCCGGGCTCATGCACCGTGCAAACAACTGCCAATGGGTAAGCGCCTGTTCAACGCGGGAGAGCTGCGCGTCCACGTGCTGTTGCTGGGTCATCAGGGAGCGTTGTTGCTGTGCCACTTGGATGTGCTGGTGCGCACACGCCACCTCAGCCAGCGCAAGTTCCAGTGCTTGCGTAGCCTGTGTCGGTGCCTGTTGCGCCGCCTGTCAGGGCTGAGCCTCCCAAGCCGCCGGCACGACTGCCAGTTCTGCCTGTAGACGTTGGCGACAGGCCTGTTGCCTTGCATATTCTGCCGCGTGCGCCTCATCCAAGGCAGCGGTCGTCGCGATGATCTGGGCGTGTTCTGCCTGTTCATCCGCAGTGAGCAACACCGGGATGGCGGCAGCCAGCGCTTGGTTAACCTTGTCCAATAGCCCTTGTGCCTGTGCCAGCTCATCGCGACGCGCCAGCAGCGCACGCATGCGTTCAACCCGCCACTGCGCCAACTCCAGCGCCGCCTCCATTATCCGAAAGTTTCGGAACGCCTATCAAAAACCGCCGTTATCTAGCCAAACCCCAGAAACACAAAAGCCCCGCATTCGCGGGGCTTTCGTTTGAATCTTGGCGGGAAACCAGGGATTCGAACCCTGGAGACGCTATTAACGTCCGCCGGTTTTCAAGACCGGTGCATTCAACCACTCTGCCAATTTCCCTTATGCATCACGGGATTATAGTAGCCTATCCCGTCTCAGCGGGCGCCATAATACCCGAATGAAACACACTGTCAAACTCTCGCCATCGCTTGTTACAGAGCGTCTGTTATGATCCTTGCGACTGAATGTTTCAAAACTGAAGGAGTGTCGCCATGCGCGAACAGAATTACGCAGTGAATGGCAACGCGCAGGCTGAGCAGCTTGAAGTCAGCCGCGTGTTGCGCAACACCTATGGCTTGCTCGCCCTGACCCTCGCATTCAGCGGCGTGATGGCGTTCGTGGCCCAGCAGATGCGCGTCGGCTACCCGAATATCTTTGTCGTGCTGATCGGCTTCTACGGCCTGTTCTTCCTGACCAACAAGCTGCGTGACTCGGCCTGGGGCCTGGTGTCGGCATTTGCCTTGACCGGTTTCATGGGCTTTATCCTCGGCCCGATCCTCAACCGTTACCTCGGCATGGCCGGCGGCGCGCAAGTGGTCAGCTCGGCGTTTGCCATGACCGCGCTGGTGTTTGGTGGTCTGTCGGCCTACGTGCTGATCACCCGCAAGGACATGAGCTTCCTGGGTGGTTTCATCACCGCTGGCTTTTTCGTGTTGCTGGCGGCCGTGGTCGCAGGCATGTTCTTCCAGATCAGCGGGCTGCAGCTGGCGATCAGCGCAGGCTTCGTACTGTTCTCTTCGGTGTGCATCCTGTTCCAGACCAGTGCGATCATCCACGGCGGTGAACGTAACTACATCATGGCAACCATCAGCCTGTATGTATCGATCTACAACCTGTTTATCAGCCTGTTGCAGATCCTCGGCATCATGAGCAGCGACGACTGATTCATGGCGGTATAAAAAATGCCCCGTATCGAAAGATGCGGGGCATTTTTGTTTGCGCGCGGTTAATGCGCGGCGTCAGTACTGGTTGGGTTCCATCTCCAGCTCAACCTTGAAGCGCTCGGCGATATCGCGCTGGATACGTTGGGCCAGGTCAGCAATCTGATGCCCCGTGGCGCCCCCGTAGTTAACCAGCACCAGCGCCTGGAGCGCGTGCACGCCGGCATCGCCCTCGCGAAAGCCCTTCCACCCTGCCTTGTCGATCAGCCAGCCGGCGGCGAGCTTTATCTGCCCGTCGGCCTGGGGGTAGGCCACCAGGTCCGGGTACAAGGCTTGCAGCTCAGTTGCCAGCGCCTGGGAGACCAGCGGGTTCTTGAAGAAGCTCCCGGCGTTACCCAGCTCTGCGGGGTCGGGCAGTTTTTCCCGTCGAATGCTGCAGATCGCCCGGCTCACATCAGTCGGCGTCGCCTCGGTGATCCCCTGCCCCGCCAAGCGCTGTTGCACAGGGCCGTAGTCGAGCTTGAGATGGCTGGCGCGGCTAAGGGCAAAGCGTACCCGCAGGATCAGCCAGCGCCCGGTTTCGTGCTTGAACAGGCTGTCACGGTAGGCAAAGTTGCATTCCTCCAGGCTGAAATCCCGCAGCTCGCCCGTGTGGCGATCCAGGGCGGTCAGGCCGGCGAATACATCCTTGATTTCCACACCGTAGGCGCCGATGTTTTGCATCGGGGCAGCGCCGACGGTGCCTGGGATCAGGCTGAGGTTTTCCAGGCCGCAGAACCCGTGCTCCAGCGTCCACAGCACAAATGGGTGCCAGGCCTCGCCCGCCTGGGCTTCAACCACCACCTGCACACCGTCATCCTGCAGCACACGGATGCCCTGGGTGGCCATCCGCAAGACCAACGCGGGGATATCCTGGGTCAACAACAGGTTGCTGCCGCCACCGATGACCAGCAGGGGCAAGGCTTCAGCGGCCGCGTAGGCCAGGGCCTCGCGCACATCGTCATCGCTGTGGGCTTCGGCGAACAGTTGCGCACGCACATCTATGCCAAAGCTGTTGAATGGCTTGAGCGAAACCTGCGCAAGCACCTGCAAGGTCATAACCGCCCCTTCAATTCGATCACCAATAAATCACAGGCCTGCTCGATCAGGTCCAGGACCCGTTCGAAACCGTGTTCGCCTTCGTAGTAAGGGTCTGGCACCTCGTCCACTTCAGCATCGAAGCGACGCAGGAACAGGTCCAGTTCCGCCTTGCCCTGGCTCGGCTGCATGGCCTTGAGGTTACGCAGGTTGCTGTGGTCCATGGCCAGGATCAGGTCGTAGCGCGCAAAGTCGGCACGGCTGACCTGCTGGGCACGCTGGGCGGACAGGTCGTAGCCCCGCACCAGCGCCGCACGTTGGCTGCGTTGGTCCGGCGGGTTGCCGACATGCCATTCACCGGTACCGGAGGACGCCACCTCGACCTGCCCCGCCAACCCCGCTTCGCGCAATTTATGGCGCAGTACACCTTCGGCGGTGGGCGAGCGGCAGATATTGCCCAGGCAGACAAACAGAACCTCCATCAAGCCTCCAGCAGGCGACGGACGCGCTCAAGGTCTTCCGGGGTGTCGACACCCGCCGGTGGCGCTTCCAGGGCATCGCCCACATGGATGCGCACGCCGTGCCACAGGGCACGCAGTTGTTCCAGGGATTCGGTGTTTTCCAGCCAGCACGGGCCCCAGCTGACGAAGTCATGCAGGAACCCGGCGCGGTAGGCGTAGATGCCGATATGGCGGCGGTACGGCACGCCTTCCGGCAAGACGTCGCGGCTCTTGGCGAAGGCATCGCGCGCCCAGGGCAAGGTCGAACGGCTGAAGGTCAGTGCCAGGCCGTTGATATCGCTGACCACTTTGACCACGTTCGGGTTGAACAGGGTCTCGATGTCTTCGATCGGCTCTGCCAGCGTGGCCATGCGGGCTTCGCCATGGGCAGCGAGGTTGGCGGCCACCTGGTCGATCACGCTTGGCGGGATCAGCGGCTCGTCACCCTGCACGTTGACCACGATGGCATCAGGCGCCAGGCCCAGTAGCGTGGCTACTTCGGCCAAGCGGTCGGTGCCGGAGTTGTGGTCTTCGCGGGTCAGCACCGCTTCGGCGCCAAAACCTTTGCAAGCCTCGATGATACGCGGGTCATCGGTGGCCACTACCACGCGCTGCGCGCTGCTTTTGCAAGCCTGCTCCCACACCAGCTGAATCATCGGCTTGCTGCCGATCAGTTGCAGCGGTTTGCCCGGCAGGCGCGTCGAGGCGTAGCGGGAAGGGATGACAACGGTAAAGGCTGTGGTCATTTATCCAGGCGCTCATCGGTGGTCAAGGTGCGGGCCTCGCTTTCCAGCATCACCGGGATGCCATCACGGATCGGGTACGCCAGGCCGGCGCCTTTGCTGATCAGCTCGGTTTTATCGGCGCTGAGCTTGAGTGGGCCTTTGCAGATCGGGCAAGCGAGGATGTCGAGCAGTTTGGTGTCCATGAATGTTTCCTGGATAGCAGCATTTAAGGCAAAAGGCGGGCGGGCAGCAGACGCATCAACTGCGTGTCGAACCAGGCGACGAACGCTGGCGACGGCACAGCATCCACTGCAAGGTACCACCAGTCGGGCTGGGCAAAGGCGCGGCACTTCACCGCGTCCTTCTCGGTCATGACCAGCGGCAATGACGGGGTAAAATTCAAGACCTCGGCGCTGTACGGCGCGTGGTCGGCAAAAGCATGGTGTATCGACTGCCAGTGTAGCGTTTCAAGGGTATTGAAGAAACGTTGCGGGTTGCCGATGCCGGCGACCGCATGCACACGCTGGCCAGCGGGAAAGTGATCGACCGGCTGGCGCTCGCCGGTGTGCAAATTGACCAGTGCCGAAGGTAGCAGGCGAAAGGCAAAGCCATCCTCACGATCAGCCACTGCGCCGTTATACAGCAGCGCATCGACGCTGTGCAGACGCTCCACCGGCTCACGCAGCGGCCCGGCTGGCAAGCAACGGCGATTGCCCAGGCCACGCGCGGCATCAATCAGCACAAGCTCCAGGTCACGCGCGAGGCGGTAGTGCTGCAGGCCGTCGTCGGAGAGGATCAGGTCCAGCGGCTCACTGGCGAGCAGCGCCTTGACCGCGCGACTGCGGTCGGGGTCGATCATCAGCGGCACGCCGCAGCGTTGCACGATCAACAAGGGTTCATCACCAGCGACGGCGGCGCTTTGATCCGCCTCGACCCGCCACGGCAACTGTGGAGGCTTGGCCCCATACCCGCGGCTGACCACACCGACGCGCAACCCGCTGCGCCGACAGTGCTCGATCAACCACAGGATCATCGGCGTCTTGCCGGTGCCGCCCACGGTGATATTACCGACCACCACCACGGGCACCGGCGCCTGATAAATCTCGCCCTCGCCCGCCACGAAACGCGCGCGTTTGCCCTGCACCACCCGGCGATACAGAGACTCCAAAGGCCGCAGCAGCATCAGTGCCGGATGCCCCTCGTACCAGGCCTTGAGCAAACGATCAGACATGGCCATCAGGGTTGGCTCGCCGCCTCAACGGTGGTCATGCGCAGGTGGCTGAAACCGAGCTTGCCGGCAGCGTCCATCGCAGTGATCACGGCCTGATGCTGGGTCTTGCCATCGGCGCTGATGGACAGCGGCATCTTGGTATCGCCGCCGGATTCTTTCTGCAGCGCGTCCATCAGGCTATTAAGGTCATTTTTCTCCAGCAACTGGTTATTCACCGAAAACACCCCGTCGGCGCTGATGGCGATGTCCAGTTGCTTGACTTCCTGGTCTTCGGCCGGCGAACCGCTCACGGCTTCCGGCAAGTCGACACGCAGCTCGGTCTGCCGGGTAAACGTGGTGGTGACGACAAAAAACAGCAGCAGGATAAACACCACGTCGATCAGCGACGCGAGGTTGATATCGACATTTTCCCGTTGCTTGCGGCGAAATTTCACGCTTTGCCCTCGACCAGGTCCACATCGCGGTCGCCCTGCACCACCTCCACCAGTTTGATGGCTTCCTGTTCCATGCCGACCACCAGTTCATCGATGCGCCGTTGCAGGAAGCGGTGGAAGAACACCGAGGGGATACCGACCATCAGGCCCGCTGCCGTGGTGATCAGCGCTTTGGAAATACCACCGGCCAACACGGCGGCGTTGGTGGTCATGCCCGAGCCCATGAACGAGCTGAAAATATCGATCATGCCCAGCACCGTGCCCAGCAGGCCAAGCAACGGCGCCATGGCGGCAATGGTGCCGAGCGCATTGATATAGCGCTCCAGTTCATGAATGACCCGGGCGGCAGCCTCTTCAATGCACTCTTTCATGATCTCGCGACCATGCTTGGAGTTGGCAAGGCCCGCGGCGAGGATTTCACCCAGCGGCGAGTTTGCGCGCAGCTCCTTGAGCTTTTGCTTGTCCAACTGTTTGTTCTTGATCCAGCCCCAGACCTGGCCCAGCAGGTGCTCGGGGGTGACGCGGCTGGCGCGCAGGGTCCACAGGCGTTCGGCAACGATGCCGAGTGCGGCGATGGAACTCATGATGATCGGCAACATCATCCAGCCGCCGGATTTGACCAATTCCCACACAGTGAATGTCCCCTCGAAAAAGTGCGCCACTTTACCATATAGGTTCGCCGACGGGGTTCGTCGGCCATCCCTGCGACTAGGGTACCGGTTCACGCCAGAACCTGAGTTGACCACGCGCAACAACCGGCGGCGCAAATGCCCCCAACTGCACGCGCACCGCCCCCTGCTCTGCGCTGTCATACACCTGGCTGCCCAACGCCCGGTAGCGCTCCATCACCTGCGGATGGGGATGGCCGAATGCATTGCCGCGGCCTCGCGAAATCAGCACCGACCTGGGCGCCAGCCGTTGCAGAAAGGGCCAGGAAGAAGAACTGCGACTGCCATGGTGAGGGGCTTGCAGCCAATCGGTCGGCACGCCCAACGGAGAGGCCAACAATGCCCGTTCGGCCGCACGGTCGATATCGCCGGTCAGCAACAGGCGCTCGCCATTGGCCTGCACTCGCAGTACGCAGGACTTTGAATTGCCGCTAATGGCGTCGGGCCACTGCCAGAGCTCGAATGACACACCGTCCCATGTCCATTGCTCACCGCTGGTGCACGCTTGCGTGCCGAGAAACGCTGGCAGGCCCTGGGTTTCGCCGCCCACCACACGCTTGATCGGCAGCCCCTGCGCAATCGCCGCCGCACCGCCGGCGTGGTCGGCATCGGCGTGGCTGAGCAACATCATGTCCAACGCCTCGACCCCGAGTTTGCGCAATGACGGCAGCACCACCCGCGCGCCCAGGTCAAAAGCCCCCGAACGCGGGCCCGCATCGTAGAGCAGCGTGTGATGACGCGTGCGCAGAATCACCGATTGCCCCTGCCCGACATCCAACTGCACCACGTCCACCTGCCCATGGGGCACCGGTATGCGCGGGGGAAACACCGCCAGCAGCAACATCGGCAAGCCGAGCAAGCGAAACGGCACGCCCTTGGGCAGCAAGAGCAGAACCGCCCCGAGCACGCTCACCCACCAATACCCCAAAGGCAATTGGGCCGGGACCCAGGCCGGGGCCTGCGCAGCCAGCCACGCCAGGCCCTTGAATAGCCAGTCCAGCGCGCCCCCAGCCAGCCACAGCAACCCTTCCCCCACCAACGGCACCGCCAGCAACGCCGTGCCTGCCAACGCCAGCGGCAACACCACCAGGCTGATCCATGGCACGGCCACCAGGTTAGCCAGCGGCGCGCTCAGGCTGATGGGCAACCCCAGCACCAGTAATACCGGAAACAAGCCGATGGCGATCAACCATTGGGGGCGGGTCCACACCTGCCAGACGCTCCACGGGCCCAAGCGCCCGGCAAAAGCCAGGATCAGTACTGCGACGGCCGCAAAGGACAACCAGAAGCCTGGCTGCAAACTGGCCAAGGGCTCAAGGATCAGCACCCCATTGAGCGCCAGCAGCAGCGGCCACCAGACGCCGAGGTGGCGAAAGCGCAGCCGCCACCCCAGCACCAGCCCGACCATCACACAGGCGCGCTGCACCGGCACGCCGAACCCCGCCAGCAGGCAATAACCCAGCGCCGCAGCGAAAGCCAGGCCGCACGCCCACGGCAGCCACGGCCAGGTTCGCGGCCAGCCACCGTAACGCGCCAACCCCGCGACCAACCCGTAGATCAGCCCCGCCAGCAAGCCGATGTGCTGGCCGGAAATCACCAGCAGATGCACGGTGCCGGTGTCTTGCAGCACTTGCCAATCAGCGGCGGCGAGGCCTGAGCCGTCGCCAAGGACCAGCGCCGCCAGCCCCGCCTCCCGACCCTGGCCATCCACCGCCAGCAGACGTTGGCGTACCGCGTCGCGCCAGGCATCACGTGCCGGCGCCAGGCGCTGGCCATCCTTGACCGAGCCCGTGGCGCCGATGCGTTGGGCCAACAGCCAGGCCTCCTGATCAAATCCGTGAAAATTCAGCAGGCCGGAAGGCCGCTTGAGCGTGACTGCCAGGCGCCAACGCTCGCCGCTGCGCACGTCCGGGCCGCCGCGCCAGAACAGGCGAATGTGGCTGGGCAGTTGCGCCCTGCGCGACCGGCTGTCGGTCAACTCAAAGCGCACCCCATCGCCGGTGCGCTGCGGCAAGCCGGTGACACGGCCTTCCACCCAGCGGGTCTGGCCGTCCAGCACCGGCTGCAGGCGATCATCCAGGGCCCACTGTGCGCAGAGGCACGCCCAACTGAAGCCCAGCAGGCACAAAGCCAGGGGGTAAGTGCGAAACGGCAGCAGCATCAGCGCCAACACCGGTAGCAGCACCAGCCACCCGACAGGCGGCAATACCGGTAACCAGCGCAAGGCCAACAGCCCCAGTGCAAGCGCGAACAACCCTGTTTTCATGGATCATCCTTCACAAGTGATCCACTCAGTCTTAGCCGGGTGTCAGGCACGGCCTATGATGTTTTGTCACAAAGTCTGAATTTTCTGTTTATAGAATGCGGGCATACTTGCCCCTCGAATTGACCTGGACCCCCTATGCCCCGGCGCTTATTCAAACGGTACATGCCCGATCCCACCAGTATCAGGGAACACAAGTCATTACAGTTTCTCGGCACGTTGCTGCATGACCCGAACCTCTGGCACCTGAACCGGCACTCGGTGGCGCGGGCCATGGCGGTGGGTTTGTTCGCGGCCTTCATCCCGATTCCGCTGCAGATGCTGCTGGCGGCCGTCCTCGCGATTACGGTGCGGGGCAACATGCCCATCGCCGTCAGCCTGGTGTGGCTGACCAACCCGATCACCATGCCGGTGGTGTTTATCTGCACCTACATGACCGGCGCCTGGTTGATGAATGTACCGCCCCGCCACCTGCCCCACGACCTGACCTGGGAATGGATCAGCGGGCAACTGAGCACGCTATGGCAGCCATTCTTGCTGGGCTCAGTGGTACTGGGGCTGGTGCTGGGCGCGCTGGCGTATTGCCTGACCATGGGTTACTGGCGCTGGTGGGTCGCGCACCAGTGGAAGAAGCGCAAACAGCGGCGCCGTTGAGGCTCAGCACGCCCGCAGGCGCAGGTGCACGCGCAGGCCCGTGCCGCTGTTCTGTGCCCACAGGCTGCCTTGCTGACGCTGCACGGCGTTGCGCGCGATGCTCAAGCCCAGGCCAAAACCGCCATCGCCGGGCCGCGAACCGTCCAGGCGCGTGAACGGCGCAAAGATCCGTTCCAGATCCTGCTCGGCAATCCCCCCGCCCTGATCCTCCAGCCACAGGTGCCAGTACTCGCCATCCCGCTGCCCGTCCAGGCACACACTGCCATCCGGTGGGGAATGCCGAATGGCGTTACGCAGGATATTTTCCAAAGCCTGCGCCAGCGCATTCAGGTTGCCCCGCACCCAGCAATCGGCACCCAGCAGGCAAGGCAGGCGCGACGCCGGCCAATCGCTTTCAAAGCAGGCATTTTCCCGCAGCAAGTCCCACAAAGCCTCCAGCTGGATAGCTTCCTCGGGCAACGGCGCGCGCTCGGTGTCCAACCAGGCCAGTTGCAGGCTGTCTTCGACCAGGCGCTGCATGGCATCGATCTCACGTCCCAGTCGCTCACGCAGTTGCGGCAGGTGCTGCTCACTGTCACAGGCCACGCGCAACCGGCTCAACGGCGTGCGCAGCTCGTGGGACATGTCCCGCAGCAGTTGCTGTTGCAGCACCATCGTGCCCTGCAAGCGCTCGGACATGTGGTCGAACGCGCGGCCCAGTTCGCCCAACTCATCCTGGCGACTGGTGGCAGCGTGGGACAGCCGGGTATGCAACTGGTCGGCGCGCCACGCGTTGGCCTGCTCGCGCAGTTGGTTGAGCGGCATGATCAGCAACCGATACAGGCCGATGCACAGCAACAGCGTGAACAGCCCGGGGATCACGCCGTTGGTCACCACTCGCCACACCAACTGGTAGCGCCCCGGCATGAAACGCTGCGGCAATTCGATCACCAGCGAGCCGGCGCCAGGCGCTAGCGGGAAAGGCACCTTCAACCACGGCAGGCCTTTGACATGCCGGCTCACCGGCCAGTCCAGGCCACGCAAAAAAGTCAGGCGCTGGCTTTCCTTGTCGGTCAGCGGGGTGCTGCTGAGCGATTGCAGGTCGCTGCCGATCACGCCGACCCAGGTGGGCTCATGCCTGGCCATCAGCTGCAACCAAGCGTCCACCCCGGCACGGCCCTGGGTCGTCCAGGCCAGTTCGGCGCCCGCCGCGTAGCCCTTGAGCACCTCGCGGGATTCGTCGGCCAGGTAGGCGTTTTGCTCTTCCATGTAGCGGCCCCACGACCAACTGAGCCAGATCATCAGCAAGCAGAAGGCAATCAACAGGCAGGCCAGCTTCCAGAATAACGAATGCTTGCCCGGCAGCCGTTTCAGCGGCCCCTCAACACCCATCGTCGTGACCGCTCAGCACATAGCCTTTGCCCCATACCGTGCGCACTTCGCGCTCGGTGTAACCGATGGCCTTGAGCTTGCGGCGGATTTGGCTGATATGCATGTCGAGGCTGCGGTCATGGGGGGCATAACCACGCTGCAACACGTGCTGGTAAAGGAAGGCTTTGCTGAGGACTTCTTCGCTGTTGCGATGCAGGGTTTCCAGCAGCCGGTATTCGCTGCGGGTCAGGCTGGCCCAGTGCGCCTGATAAAAGACATCGCACAATTCATCGTCAAAGCGCAGGGTGCGGGCGTCGTCGCGCATCGGCGCCAGGCTGGACAACGGGCGCCGATCCAGAGCCACGCGCCGCAGGATGGCTTCAATGCGCACGCGCAGTTCGATCATGCTGAACGGTTTGGGCAGGTAATCGTCGGCGCCCAGGCGAAAACCACTGACACGGTCGGCTTCGGCCCCCAGCGCAGACATCAGGATCACAGGGATCGAATGGCTTTCGCGCAGGTGGGTGAGCACCGACAAGCCATCGAGCCCCGGCAGCAGGATGTCCATCAGCACCACATCGAATACCCGGTCGCGCGCCATCTGCAGGCCTTGCTGGCCGTTCTGGCACCAGGTGACGTCGAAGCCACAGCGTCCCAGGTGCTCATGGACATAGGCGCCCAGCACGGGGTCATCTTCGATGGTCAGGATACTGGGTAGGCCAACTGCTGCGGGAGTCATTAGCGTCTGCAAGTCATTCTCAATCGCCGATTATTCAAGATTCATCGGCGCCAGGCAATCGCCATCCGGCACCCAATGGCCTGAAGATTGCCGCCGGTCATTAATTTTGCAAGATTCCACACCGCGCATGTGGCTACACTGCGCAAGTGGTACGGGCCGGATGCCCGTAACGATCATCGACAACACCGTGGTAGCAGGAGAGTGGCGTGCTTAAAAGAATGGGGATAAAAGGCCGCGTACTGTTGCTGACCTTATTACCGACCAGCCTGATGGCCTGCTTGTTGGGGGGCTACTTCACCTGGATGCAGCTCTCGGAATTACAGTCGCAGTTGCTGCAACGCGGCGAGATGATCTCCGAACAGCTCGCACCGCTGGTGGCGCCTGCCCTGAGCGCGCGCAACACCGAACTGCTGGAGCGCATTGCCACCCAATCCCTGGAGCAGCAGGACGTGCGCACCGTGGCCTTCCTCGGCCCGGACCGCACGCCCCTGGCCCACGCGGGCCCGACCATGCTCAACCCGCCGCCGATCGGCAACAGCTCGCAATTGTTGCAGCGCACCGGCAGTGACGCCACGCGCTACCTGCTGCCGGTATTCGGCCGCCATCGCAACCTGGCGGGCGAGCTGATTCCCGATGAAGCCGACCGCCTGCTCGGCTGGGTCGAGGTGGAGTTGTCCCACAACGGGATGTTGCTGCGCGGCTACCGCAGCCTGTTCGCCAGCCTGCTGCTGATAGCCATCGGCCTGGCCTGCACCGCCGCCCTGGCCCTGCGCATCAGCCGCAGCATCAATTCGCCGATAGGGCTGATCAAGCAAGCCGTGGCCCAGCTCAAGGACGGCAACCTGGAAACCCGCCTGCCCGCCTTGGGTAGCCAGGAGCTGGACCAGCTCGCCTCGGGCATCAATCGCATGGCCGAAACCCTGCAAAACGCCCAGGAAGAATTGCAACACAGCATCGAACAGGCCACCGAAGACGTGCGCCAGAACCTGGAAACCATCGAGATCCAGAACATCGAGCTGGACCTGGCGCGCAAAGAGGCCCTGGAGGCCAGCCGCATCAAGTCGGAGTTCCTGGCCAACATGAGCCATGAAATCCGCACACCGCTCAACGGTATCCTCGGTTTCACCCACTTGCTGCAAAAAAGCGAACTGACCCCACGCCAGCTGGACTACCTGGGCACGATCGAAAAGTCGGCCGACAACCTGCTCGGCATCATCAACGAGATCCTCGACTTCTCGAAAATCGAAGCCGGCAAGCTGGTACTCGACAGCATCCCGTTCAACCTGCGGGACTTGCTGCAGGACACGCTGACCATCCTCGCCCCCGCCGCGCATGCCAAGCAGCTGGAACTGGTGAGCCTGGTCTACCGCGACACCCCGTTGGCGCTGGTGGGTGACCCGCTGCGGCTCAAGCAGATCCTGACCAACTTGATCAGCAACGCGATCAAGTTCACCCGCGAGGGCACCATCGTCGCCCGCGCGATGATCGAAGACGAGCAGCAAGACAGCGTGCAATTGCGCATCAGCGTGCAGGACACCGGCATCGGCCTGTCCAGCCAGGATGTGCGCGCGCTGTTCCAGGCCTTCAGCCAGGCGGACAACTCGCTGTCGCGCCAACCCGGCGGCACGGGGCTGGGCCTGGTGATTTCCAAGCGCTTGATCGAGCAGATGGGCGGCGAGATCGGCGTCGACAGCACGCCCGGCGAAGGCTCGGAATTCTGGATCAGCCTGAACCTGCCCAAGACCCGCGATGACGTCGAAGACCTGCCGTGCGCGCCACTGCTGGGCCATCGCGTGGCCGTGCTGGAAAACCATGAACTGGCGCGCCAGGCCTTGCAACATCAGCTGGAAGACTGCGGCCTGGAAGTCACCCCGTTCAACACCCTGGAAAGCCTGACCAACGGCATCACCAGCGCCCATCAGACCGAGCTGGCCATTGACCTCGCGGTACTCGGCGTCACCGCCAATGACATTCCGCCCGAACGCCTCAACCAGCACCTGTGGGACCTCGAACACCTGGGCTGCAAGGTGTTGGTGCTGTGCCCTACCACCGAACAGATGCTGTTCAACCAGGCGGTGCCCAACCCCAACAGCCAGCTGCAGGCCAAACCCGCCTGCACCCGCAAGCTGCGCCGCGCGCTCGCCGACCTGATCAGCCCGCGCCCGTCGCGCAGCGAACCCGGCGAACCGCTGGCCAGCCGTGCGCCACGCGTACTGTGCGTGGATGACAACCCGGCGAACCTGCTGCTGGTGCAAACCCTGCTCGAAGACATGGGCGCCAAGGTGCGGGCGGTGGACAGCGGTTATGCAGCGGTCGACGCGGTGAAACAAGACACCTTCGACCTGGTGCTGATGGACGTGCAAATGCCCGGCATGGACGGCCGCCAGAGCACCGAAGCCATCCGCCAGTGGGAAAGCGAGCGCCACGGCACGCCATTGCCGGTGGTCGCCCTCACTGCCCACGCCATGGCCAACGAGAAACGCGCCTTGCTGCAAAGCGGCATGGACGATTACCTGACCAAACCCATCAGCGAGCGGCAGCTGGCCCAAGTGGTGTTGAAATGGACCGGCCTGGCCCTGCGCAACCAGGGGCCGGAACGCAGCGCGGAGGGCACCGGGCCTGGCGTGCAACTGCCGGTACTGGACCACGAAGAGGGCCTGCGCCTGGCCGCCGGTAAAGCCGACCTGGCCGCCGATATGCTCTCCATGCTGCTGGCCTCCCTGGACGCCGACCGCCAGGCCATCAACCTCGCCCGTGACGCCCGTGACAACAACGCCCTGATCGAACGCGTCCACCGCCTGCATGGCGCCACCCGCTACTGTGGCGTGCCGCAACTGCGCGCTGCGTGCCAACGCGCCGAAACCCTGCTCAAACAGGACGACGCCAAGGCCACGAGCGCACTGGACGAGCTGGAAATGGCCATCGCGCGCTTGGCCAGTGAAGCGCGGGTCAGCGCCTGACCGTTATTCAATACGCACGGCTTCATGTGGGAGGGGCCTTGCCCCCGATTACGGTCTGTCAGTTACAGAGAGTTCGACTGATACACCGCTATCGGGGGCAAGCCCCTTCCCACAGTTGATCAGCCTCGCCAACAGATACTGTGCAGGGAGCTTTTTTATGCGTGTGATTCTTTTCAGCAGCCAAACCTACGACCGCGAGAGTTTCCTCGGCGAGCCTCTGCCGTCGGGCCTGGAACTGCAGTTCCAGCCCGCCCGACTGAACCTCGACACCGTGGCGTTGGCCGAACAGCATGAAGTGGTCTGCGCGTTTATCAACGACGACCTCAGCGCCCCGGTGCTGGAGCAACTGGCCCAGGGTGGCACTCGGCTGATCGCCCTGCGCTCGGCCGGCTACAACCACGTGGACCTGGCCGCCGCCAAGCGCCTGGGCCTGACCATCGTGCGCGTGCCCGCCTATTCACCCCACGCGGTGGCCGAACACGCGGTGGCGCTGATCCTCGCCCTCAACCGCCGCCTGCACCGCGCCTACAACCGCACCCGTGATGGCGACTTCAGCCTGCACGGCCTGACCGGTTTCGACCTGGTCGGCAAGACCGTCGGCGTGGTCGGCACCGGCCAGATCGGCGCCACATTCGCCAAGATCATGGCCGGTTTCGGTTGCCGCTTGCTGGCCCATGACCCTTACCCCAACCCGCACGTCCTGGCCCTCGGCGCGCAGTACGTGAGCCTGCCGGAGCTGCTCGCGCAGGCGCAGATCATCAGCCTGCACTGCCCGCTGACCGCCGACAGCCAACACCTGATCAACGCCCGCTCGCTCGCCGCGATGCAGCCCGGCGCGATGCTGATCAACACCGGGCGCGGCGCCCTGGTCGACACGCCGGCATTGATCGACGCACTCAAGGACGGTCAACTCGGCTACCTGGGGCTGGACGTGTATGAGGAAGAAGCCCAGCTGTTCTTCGAGGACCGCTCGGACCTGCCCCTGCAGGACGACGTGCTTGCGCGCCTGCTGACCTTCCCCAACGTGATCGTCACCGCGCACCAGGCGTTCCTCACCCGCGAGGCCCTGGCAGCGATCGCCGGCACCACGCTGGCCAATATTGCGGCGTGGGCCGAGGGCCGTGCGCAGAACCTGGTTGAGGGATGATCAGCGGTCACATTGCAGGCTCATGATGAGCCGGCACCCGTGATAGGATGCCGCGCCTATTTGGAGGATCCATGGCCGAACACGATTTCCGCTTCAGCTTGCTGAGCCCGCAACACACCCTGATCGAATGCCGCGCCCTGGTGCCGGGCCGTTACCAGGTCACCGGCAACGGTGGCTCGATCAAGCACGGTGACGTGCTGATCGTTACCCTGCGCGGCAGTAAAACCCTGTCGATGCGCCTGACCGTCGAAGGCGATGCACGCTATTCCATCCGCCCGGCGGGCCAATGGGTCGCGATGGCCCAGGGGCCGAAATTCGGCGAGTTGGAGATTCACACCTGGAAGGTCAACTGCGACAGCTGCGAGAGCGTGCTGGAGTTTGAATTCGCGGTGGAAACCAAGTTGACCAAAGAGCCGCTGCAGCCGGCCGCCAACGCGCGCATCAAAGAACTCGGCTGGGCCAGCGAAGGCGACAAGCACCGCTGCCCGACATGCCAGAAGGCCGCGCAATGAGAGGCCTGCTGCTGCTCGCCGCCCTCGGCGCGGCCCTGACGGGCTGCGCCGGTGATGCGGTCAAGCTCAAGCAGGATCACAGCTACGTGGTGGAATGGATTGGTGAGCGGCCGTTGATGGACTACGCGCACCTGACCGTCACCCTGGGCGCTGATGGTCGTGCCTATGGCAACGGCGGCTGCAACCACTGGTTTGCGCCGTACACCCTCGATGGCAATACGCTCAGCTTCGGCAAGATCGGCAGTACCCGCAAACTCTGCGCCGAAGCCCTGATGGAGCAGGAGCACCGCTTCTTCCAGGCGCTGCAGGGCGTGCAACGCTGGGATATTTCGCCGATCGAGCAAACCCGTTTCTGGCCCGCTGAAGGCAAGCCAATTCGCTTGTGGCTCGAAGAGGGCTGACAGCACCGGCCTTGGGTCTAGTGAGATCAAAATGTGGGAGGGGGCTTGCCCCCGATGGCAGTGTGTCAGTCAATATATTAGCTAACTGACACACCGCTATCGGGAGCAAGCCCCCTCCCACATTTGATTAGCGGTGTTGCTTTAACCGCGCAAGGCCTTGAGTTTGGCGATTACACCTTCCGCCGTCTGCTCCCCCATCATCTGCTCGCGTACCTTGCCCTTGTCATCAATGATGTAGGTCACCGGCAACGCTTCGCTGCGGGGAATATCAAAGATCACCTCCGGGTTCTGCGCCAGTACGGTGAACTTGATGCCCAGTTTCTCGCTGGCCGCTTTCAGCTCTTCACCCTGCACATTGTCGAAGTTAACCCCGAACACGCCCACGCCCTGCCCTTTGAGCTGCTCTGCCAAGGCATTGAGTTCCGGGATTTCCGTACGGCACGGGCCACACCATTCGGCCCAGTAGTTGACTACCACCCACTGTTTATCCAGGCGTTCGGCCGCGACTTTCTGGCCGTATTGGTCTACGCCGTAATCGTTACCGCAGCCGCTGAGCAGCAGGGTTGTGATGATCGCCAATGCACCGATCAGTCGCCTTGTCATGGGGTAATCCTTCGCAAAAATGAACGTTGGCTGCGACCTATCGCCTCTAACGGTTTAAGGACGGCGCGCAGCGCAGGTAGAATACCCGCCACCTTACGCAAGATGCGACCCGCACATGACCGATCTGACGCTTTATCACAACCCGCGCTGCTCGAAATCCCGCGGTGCGCTCGAACTGCTGGAAGCCCGCGGCCTCACCCCGACCGTGGTGCGCTACCTGGAAACCCCGCTGAACGCCGCGCAATTGAAGGCCCTGCTGGCCAAGCTGGGCATCGGTGCACGCCAACTGCTGCGCACCGGCGAAGACGAATACAAAACCCTCAACCTGGCCGACGCCACCTTGAGCGAAGCACAGCTGATTGCCGCCATCGCCGAGCATCCCAAGCTGATGGAACGCCCAATCCTGGAAACCGCCGATAAAGCCATCATTGGCCGCCCGCCGGAAAACGTGCTGGAGATCCTGCCGTGACGACGCCGTATGTGCTGGTGCTGTATTACAGCCGCAATGGCTCGGTCAGCGAAATGGCCCGGCAGATTGCGCGGGGTATCGAGCAAGGCGGAATGGAAGCGCGTTTGCGCACCGTGCCGGCGGTCTCCACCGAGTGTGAAGCCGTGGCGCCGAGCATCCCGGACGAAGGCGCGCTGTACGCCAGCCTGGATGACCTCAAGCACTGCTCGGGCCTGGCCCTGGGCAGCCCGACGCGCTTTGGCAATATGGCCGCGCCGCTCAAGTACTTCCTCGACGGCACCAGCAACCTGTGGCTCACCGGTGCCCTCGTCGGCAAGCCGGCAGGCGTATTCACCTCCACCGCCAGCCTGCACGGTGGCCAGGAAACCACGTTGATGTCGATGCTGCTGCCGCTGTTGCACCACGGCATGCTGATCACCGGCCTGCCCTACAGCGAACAGGCCCTGCTCGACACCCAGGGCGGCGGCACGCCGTATGGCGCCAGCCACCATGCCGGGCCGGACGGCAAGCGCTTGCTCGATCAACATGAAATCGCCCTGTGCCGCGCCCTTGGCCTGCGCTTGGCCACCACCGCCACGCTGCTGGAGAACGGCCGTGGCCAGAAAGCCTAAGGTCCTGCCGCCCCAGGCGTGGCTGGAGCCACGTGTAAAAGCAGCACGGGTATTGAGCCTGCTGGCGTTCCTGGGTTTGGTGGGTTTGCTATGCGGGTATTACCTGTTCATCGCCGACCTGCACGGGGCACGGCCGTGGGTGATCCTGCTGATCGAGCTGGTGCCCTTGCTGGTGCTCGCGCCGGGGATGTTGCTGGGCAGCGCGCGCGGGCATTCGTGGATGTGCTTTGTGGTGAACCTGTATTTCATCAAGGGCGCGCTGGCCGCCTACGACCCGAACCGCCAGTGGTTCGGGGTGCTTGAGATGCTCGCGAGCCTGGCGGTGTTTTGTACGGCGCTGTTGTATGTGCGCTGGCGGCACCAGCTCAATCGGCGCCTGGCTGAATAATCGAGCGGGCTGTTGTGGCGAGCGGGCTTGTGTGGCGAGCGGGCTTGCCCGCGCTGGGGCGTGTGACGCACACCACAGTGCCGGGGGGGCCGCGAGGGGACACACGTACAGCAACCCCCGCGTCCA
>NZ_WKCB01000056.1 GCF_021606685.1 Pseudomonas syringae | reverse complement strand
ATGTGTAAAGGCAACACCCCCCCCCCAACGCGTCGCCACGCCCCCGCCGGCACGGTAATGAACGCATCGGCGCCGGTTGAATATTCGATGATCGACGGTGTATTCATCTTGAGTTTGTGCCGCTCGATATGGTCGCTTTTCATCCGCGAAAGGAAACGCACCAAGTACAACCCCGGTTCATCCAGCTTGACCACGTACTTGAGTTCGTAGGATTCGGACGGGCCGACATCCAGATAAGGAAACACCAGCAACGTCGAACTCATGCCGTCGTACCGCGCGCCGGCAATGTCCCAGGCGCGGCCATACACCGGCAGGCCCGCCTCGAAACGCTCAACTTTGACCACCGATAAAACCCGCCGATCCAGGTTCAGCCTGGCGATGTCATTGCCGCTGTTGGAGAGCGTGACGCCTATTTCCAACACACTCGCGCCGCCCTCGGCGGGCATCAAGTGGGTGGCCAGGGTTGCGCCCACATGGGCACTCAGCTCGGTCTTGATCTGCATTTCCTTGAGCAGCAGCGCACTCATCTGCGAGTCCTGCTTGACGTAGTAAGTCACCCATACGGTCCAGGCGGCCACGCACAACAAGGCGACCAGGGACGCCACGCTCGCAAACACACCCACCTTGATCTGCACCAGTTCCCAGTAGCCGCGCTGCAGGGATTTTTTTCTTGAAGGCGTACGATTCATACACAGGTTGCTCCTGAACAAAGCGAGCAAACCTACGGCAACCGCGTGCGTTCAAGCAATAAACCCTCGTGCTGGCTGGGCGTCGCTCTCGAACGAAAGGCCGCTCGGCTAGGCATACAGGGTGCCCACCGAGCAGGTTGCCGCACAGGGCGCCGACACTGGAAAAATTCGCCCCGCGTTGATCCCTGAAGCCCTGAATTGAAGGCTCCTACAGACAATCCAGAATCAAAAACGCAGCAAGCCACGGGCGCATTTCTATATAGTAACGCTTCGCATTAAGCGGTTTACCCACCGAAAGCGCGCCCTTCCTACAGGGCGCGTCATCGTTTAGAAGGATCTCTATGCAAGGCTTTACGCGCTTCTCCACACGCCTGTTCGGCGTGCTGGCTGTCATCTTCTGCGGGCTGTTCACAGCGCAGGCCCGCGCCGACTACACCGACCTGTCCCTGACCCACGAAAAAGATATCCAGGCCTACACGGTGAATGCCGACGGCAGCTTTGTGCTGGATGTCGAACGGGTGTTGCGAATCAACGAAGAACGCGCCATCAAACCCAATGCCCAGCGCTCGGTCACTTACAACCGCACCCTGGAAACCCTGGATATCGTCGACGCCTACACGTTGAAACCCGACGGGCGCAAAGTGGCGGTTACCAGCGACCAAATCAAGGAGCAGCAGGAAGCGGCATCAGCCAATGCACCGATGTTCCAGGACTCGCGGGTCAAGGTGGTGATATTCCCGGACCTGCAAGTGGGCGACCGCATGGTCCTGCACTACCAGCGCAAACGCACCACGCCGCTGTTCCCCGGGCACTTCGAAGACCTGTACGCGCCGGACTTCTACCAGTACGAGCAGATCCGCTTCAGCTACGACCTGCCTGCCGACATGCCGCTGCACGCCGATTTCCGGGGCTTCAAGGCGTCCGCGCCCGCCACAGCCAACGGGCGCACCGTCTACCGCTGGGACCTGGAACCGGCACAAAAAAATCGCGTGGAAGAGGGCTCCGTCGCCTACATCGACTACGGTCAGTACCTCGCCGTGTCGACTTTCGCCAGCTATAAGCAATTTGCCCAGGCATACGCGACCAGGGCGCAGGTACAGGTGACCCCCGCCCTCGAACAACTGGCCAGGGAGCTCACGGCCAACCTGCAGACACCGCGCAGCAAGGCGCTGGTATTGAGCGACTGGGTTCGCACCAATATTCGCTATGTCGCGGTGTACGTCGGCGCCGGCACCGTGGTGCCGCACTCGGCCCAGGCCGTGCTGGATAACCGCTACGGCGACTGCAAAGACCACGTCGCCCTGCTGGAAGCGCTGCTCAAGGCGGTCGCGATTGAAAGCTCGCCCGCCCTGATCAACCTTGGCAACGCCTATGAGCTGCCCAAGGTGCCGACCCTGGGCGTGCTCAACCACGCGATTACCTATGTGCCGAGCCTCGACCTGTACCTGGACTCGACCGCGACCCCCATCGCCGCTGGCTACCTGCCGATTCCGGAGCTGGGCAAACCGGTGGTATTGACCCAAAGCGGCGAGCTGGGCCACACCGCGTCCAACCAACAGGGCAAGGTCGACACCGCGATGCAGTTCAAGGTCGATGCACGTGGCGGCGCCGACTTCACCCACGCATCCACCGTGGAAGGCTGGGGCGCGGAATTCAACCGCTTCGTGTTCAAGGCCATGCAGCCTGCAGACCGCGATCAACTGGTGCAGAAAATCCTCAGCATGTACGGGCAATCCGGCAGCGGCGTGATCGAATACGATTCACTGGACGGCACTGCCAACCACTTCAAATCCACGATCAAGGGCCGCACCGATAACCTGGTCAACCTGCCCGGCCCCACGGGTGCACCAACCTTCACCAGCCTGGCCGGCGGCATTGCGCAGAACGTGTTTACCTTCATGGCCGAAAAGGAGCGCACCCAGGCCTTCACCTGCATCTCGGGTGAAATCTCGGAGCGGGCCCGCCTGGAATTCCCCGGCAAGGTGAAGATCCTGGCGGTGCCCAAAGCGGTGTCGCTGAAGCAAGCGGGCTTCGACTACCGCTCGACCTACGTGAAGAAAGCCAACACGGTGCTGATCACGCGTCGCTATGTGTTCGCCAAAGCCGACGCTCTGTGCACCCCACAGGATTTCGAAGCGATGAAGCCGGCCATCGAAAGCATGGTCAACGACCTGAAAAGCCAGGTCATCGTACACACGCAGTAACCCTCCAGACCTCGCGCGACAGGCTCAGACGCCTGCGCGCGAGGCTCACCGCGCCACCCCAATACTTAGAACTTTGCCTGCATGCCCACCCGCAGCGTACGCCCCGGTGCCGGCATGAAACTCTGCACCAGCGGGTCCAGGTAATAGCGGTCGGTCAGGTTCTGCAGCGACACGTTGAGGCTGGCGTGCTCCTTCACCTTGTAGTTCAGGAACAGGTCCACCAGGGCCACTTCGCGGTAGTTCAATTGCGGCGTAGTGGCACCGGTCTGCCATGGCTTGTCAACGCTGACGGTGGGGCCAGAGGTGTAGGTGAGCCGCGTACCCACGGTCAGGCTCTGCTCGAAGAACCGCAGGCCGGTGGTCAGGTTGCCCGCGAACCGAGGCGGGTTCTGAGTATTGGTATAGGACCCCATGAAGCTGCCGGGCGTGCAGTTTGGGGTCCCGCTCAGGTCCTGATACGGGTTGCTCGCCGCCCGCAAGGTGGCCGCAAATGCCGCGTCGCAGGTTTCGGTTTTCAGGTAGTAGGTGGAGGACAGATCGGCGAATACCCGCCCGGCATCGTAGTGGGCTTGCAGCTCCAGGCCGCTGGTCTTGTAGCTGTCGGTGTTGCTGAAGCGCATCAGGCCCATCAGGCCTGGGCTGGGGTCGTAGTAGCGGGTGATGTAATTTTTGATGGTGTTATTGAAGTAGGCGAGTTTGATTGCCGCCGTATCTTCATCGACCAACAGCCCCTTGCCCAGGGTGCTGGCGCCGATCTCCCAGTTGCTCGAACGCTCGGGTTTCAAGTTCTTGCCGGGCCTGGTCTGCAGCACACCCTGGCTGGTTTCAAACAGCGACGGCAAGCGCACGCCTTGGGTGTAGGAGGCGTAGATGAAGGTGTCTGGCAGCACTTCAACGTTGATACCCAGGGCCGGGGCAAAAGCGCCGCCGCTGTCGCTTTGCTTGCTGGAATAGCCGTAACCGGTGACCACCTCACCCACCTGGGGCGCGTAGACCGTCGAAGAGATCACACCAAAGTCGTTGTAGTTAACGCCCTCGAAGGGATAGTTGGTGTCCTGGAAGACGATGCCGTTGGTCAGACGCGGGTCCGTGGCGTCGGTGTATTGGCCGTTCTGGTCCGGGAACCAGAGCATGTTGCCGGACTGGCTGGCGTTGGAAACCCGCAGGTAGCGCAAGTCGCGCTCCTCCCTGCGCGCCGTGGCCCTGGCGACGTGATCCTTGCTGCGATAGTGCGTGTAGCGACCGCCACCCCATAACGTGACAGGCTCCACCGGCTTGTATTCCAGCTTGCCATTGACGCTGAACTCCTGCCGCGAGCCTTCACGCAACATACGGTTGGCGTTGATATCGTGCTGGGTGGTGACCACGCTTTTTTGTGGGCGCAGCTCTTCGAGCTGGAACGCGCTGCCCAGGTCCAGCTTCACGTCGCCATAGCCGGTCTGCCAGCGCGAGGTGTTGCTCAGGCCACCGCCGATGCGCTGGTCGGCCTGCCGACTCCAGGCGCGGTCGGAGCGATAAGCCTGGGACGCCGGCGCTCGTACCGAGGTGATCTGGCTGGTTTGCGCGTCGGTCATCCACAGGTCGGCGGTGAGATCCACCAACGGGTTGCCCGCGGGTTGGTAGGCGTAACGCGCGGTATACGTGTCGATCGTGGTGCGGCCCAAGGGGTACTGATAAATCCCGCCAGTGCCAAAGCGGAAGATATCCGATGGCATGATCTCGCCGATGCGCCCGTCGTAGCGGCGATAGCCCAGGTCGAGCGTATGGCCGTCCGCCGGCCTCAGGGTGGTCTTGAGCAGGAATGACTCGGTGTCTGAAGACGTGTTCAGCACCTCTTCCCCAGCGTTGTAGGTACTGGCTACGGTTCGCTCTTCGTAGCCGTCGCTGTCGTAGGTGCGGTAACGGTCCTGCCCCTTCTTGCCGGCGAAATAGTTACCCTGGTTGCGCTTGGCATAGGCCGCCACCAGATCAAAATGCTCATGGGAATAAGCGAACGCGGCACTCCCGGATTGCGCCTGCGAACCGAACAAACCAGCCCGGCGCTGGTGCGGTTCGGAGTCCAGGCTCTGGGTTTGGGAATGGGGGTCTCGGGAGGCCGGCGCGACGCCGTTGTTCCACACGTCACCCTTGAGGCGCAGGCCAATGTTCTGGCCGTCCTTGAGGATGTCATCGACGCTGAGGGTGCGCATCTTCACCGTACCGCCGATGGCGCTGGAGGTCAGGCTGGGGCCCTTGTCGATGGTGATGTCGCTGATCAGGTCCGGGTCGATGTAACTGCGCTGCTGCGTGCCGGCGTAACCGCGATAGACGTCCAGTGCCTGCTGCGAGCCATCAACCGTCACCGCCACCCGGCTTTGGCCCTGGATACCGCGGATGTTCACATCCAGGCCGCCGCCATTGCGACTGTCGCCGACCTGCACGCCGGGCTGCCCCTTGAGGACATCGCCCACCGAAACCACGCCAAACCGCTGCATCTCTTCACCGGAGATATACACCGACGAACGCGGCTCGCGGTACACCTGCGTCGCGTCCACATCTTCGCCCATCACCTGCTGTGTCGGCAGGAGGACGGCCTCCCGGCGCACGTGCAGAACATAGCTGCCGTCCGCCTGGCGCTGGTAATCCAGGCCTGTCCCGGAGAGCAACTGGGTCAGGCCCGCATCCGTATTGAAATCGCCCTGCAGGCCCTGGCTGTTTCTGCCGGCGGTGAGCAGCGAGTTGCCCGCCATGCTGATGCCCGCCTGCGTACCAAAGCGCGACAGCACTTGATCCAGCGGGCCGGCGCCGATGTTGTAAGGGCGCTCTCCAGCGGCAAACACCCAATCGCCACACAGCGCCTGAGCACCGAGAAACAGCAAACTGAACGTAGGGGTACGCAACACGCGAGCGGGGTCAATCATGCAAGGCTCCTAGGGATCGAAACCCACCTGCGCGGGTGGGCAATACCTAAAGGCCAAGCCAGAACGAAAAAACTATCGCGGCCCAGAAAAAAAATTTCATGCAGGCACCAGCGTCACCCAGTAGCGGGTTCTACGCTCGATACGCACGGGCAGGGTCTGGGTGACCAGGGCCAACGCCGCGTCGGTATCATCCAGCTGAAAACTCCCGGTTACCCGCAGGCCCGCCACCGCTTCAGTGCATCGCAGGAAACCTGGGCGATAGCGCGAGAGTTCCGCCAGTAATCGATCCAGGCGCATGCGCTCGGCGGGCAGGATGCCGCGCATCCAGGCTTGGGCCAATACCAGATCCACAGGGCTCGGACGCCCTGCCCCGCGATCATTGATCATCAGTTGCCAGCCCGCCTGCAACGGCACCGGGGTCGGCTGATGCCGCGCGCTGACCTGCACCCGCCCACGCAAGACCGTAACCCGCGTGCCCTGGCGATCATGACGCACCAGCAGGTTGGCGCCCTGGCTGTACAGCGTCGCGTCTGGAGTAAGCAATTGCAGCGATGCGGCCGTCTGCGGGGTATCCAGGGCCAGCTCGCCCTCGACCAGTTCCACGCTGCGCCGCCTTGCGTCAAGGTCGAGGTTGATCGCACTGGCGGTGTTCAACCACAACGAACTGCCGTCCGCCAGGGCCCAGTGCCGTCGCTCGCCAATACGCGTGCGATAGCTCGCCAACGCCGAACGCACTAACGTTGTGTCCGCGCCCTGCCACCCCACGCCGCCCAGCAGCCCCAATGCCAGCAGACACTTGAGCACCTGGCGCCGCCGCTGCTGATCGGCCCCGGCCGCTTGCAACGCACGGCGTGCAGCCGTATCGGCCAACAGATCGGCACCCGGCTGCAGCAGCAGCGGCAAGTCACTGACCCGCTGCCACGCGCGTTCGTGCTCGGCACTGGCCTGGCGCCAACGCGCCAACGCTTCACGATCCCCGGCCGTCATCAGCCCGGAGTGCGAGCGCACCAGCCAGTCGATGGCACTGTCGCGAATGTGAGGATCGATAGCCGCGCCACTCATTCGAACCGGCTCGCATAACAAACACTGAAGGCCTTGCCCATCGCCCGCTGCACCTGCGCCACCGTGAGGCTCAACTGCGCGCCGATCTGCGGGTAGGTCAGGCCATCGAGCTGGGATAAAAAGAAGATCTGCCGCACCCGCGGCGACAACCCGACCAGCAGCAAATCCAGCTGCAACAGCGTCTCGACCATCAGGTAGCGCGCCTCCGGCGAGGGCTCCTCGGCCATCGGCCGCGCTGCCAGCGCCTCCAGATAAGCCCGCTCGATCACCTGGCGGCGCCAACGATTAATCAACAAGCCATTGGCAATGGTGGCAAGAAAAGCCATGGGCTGGCGCAGCTCGCACACGTTTTCCTGGGTGCGCAACACCCGGATAAACGTGTCATGCGCCAGGTCTTCGGCATCCGCACTGTGCCCCAGCCGCCGATGCAACCACCCGCGAAGCCAGCCATGGTGATTGGCATACAGCTTGGCGACCGGCGAGGCGATGCTGTCGTCGTGCATAGGAGATCCGCATAAATGATAATGCTTCTCATCTTATGGGTGAGGCACGTGGGTTGTACAGGGGCTAAGGCGGGAAGATTGTTTCAGCGTGGCCAAATCCAGGGCAAAAAAAAGCCTGCATCGCTGCAGGCTTTTCTCTATCTGGCTCCACGACCTGGACTCGAACCAGGGACCCAATGATTAACAGTCATTTGCTCTACCAACTGAGCTATCGCGGAATGCGCCGTATGTTACTGATTGAAAAGGAGAAGTCAAGCTTTCTCTAGCATTTTGGGCGATTAAACCGGATGGCCGGTTGAAAGCTGATGTTCCTTGGCCAGCTCCAGCCAGGCTCGCGCCGCTGGGGGCAAGTGCGCGCTGGTGCGCCAGGCCAGTGCGATGTGCCAGTCGGTGTGGGGTTCGTCCAAGGGGATCAGGGCGATCTCGGCGTGTTGGTGCTTGCGCGCCAGCATGCGCGGGAGGAAGGCCACGCCCAGGCCGGCGGCAACCAGATCGACGATAAAATCGATCTGCCCGCTGCGGGCGGTGACGCGCGGGGTGACGCCTTTGCGCTCGCAGGCGGCGAGAATCTTGGCGTTCAGGGCAAAGCCGGCTTCGAACAGAATGAACGGTGAATCCGCCAGGTCAGTGAAGTCGATACGCTTGCGTCGGGCCAGCGGGTGGCTTCTGGGCAGGACGGCCATCAGTGGCTCATTGCGCACGGGCTGGTAGTCAAAGTCTTCGTCCACGGGCAGCAACAGGGCGGCGAGGTCGACCTCCCCGGCTTCCAGGCACTCACGCAGTTTTTTACTGCCGTATTCGGTGAGTTCAATGTCGATGTCGGGATAGCGGGCGCGGTAGGTGGCGAACATGGTCGCAAACAGCACGCCGCAGCCTACCGGTGGCAGGCCGATGCGCAATACGCCACGCTTGAGGCCGCGCAGCTCATTGATTTCGGCCACCAGGTCATGGTGCTCAGCGAGCATCACCAACGCCCGGCGGTAGGCGATTTCGCCAGCGGCGGTCAGTTCGTTCTTATGACCAAGGCGATTAAGCAGCGGCGTGCCGTACTCTTCCTCCAAGGTCTTGACCGCCTTGCTCACCGAGGATTGGGTCAAGGACACCACCTGGGCCGCCTGGGAGAAGCCGCCCTGACGCACCACTTCGACAAACGCCTGCAACGTCCTGAGGTTCATCAGTATTCCTTTAGCGACTGGCAGCTAGTGATAAAAGTTGTTTTTATCATGCCAGACATTTGCCTATTCTCAACTCACTTTGCCCTGTGGAGACACCCTTGATGATCATCTCGTCCGCGTCCGATTACCGCGCAGCCGCCAAGCGCAAGCTGCCGCGCTTTCTGTTCGACTACATCGACGGCGGCGCCTACGCCGAGCACACGATGCGCGCGAACAGTTCGGACCTGGCCGAGATCAGCCTGCGCCAACGCGTCCTGCGCAACGTCGACAACCTCAGTCTGAGCACGAGCCTGTTCGGCCAGGAACTGGCGATGCCGGTGATCCTCAGCCCCGTTGGCCTGACCGGCATGTACGCGCGGCGCGGTGAGGTGCAGGCGGCGAAAGCGGCGGCGAACAAGAGCATCCCTTTTTGCCTGTCGACGGTGTCGGTGTGTTCGATTGAGGAAGTGGCCGCCCAGAGCCCGCAGTCGATCTGGTTCCAGCTGTACGTGCTCAAGGACCGTGGTTTTATGCGCAATGCGCTGGAGCGGGCCCAGGCCGCCGGGGTGACCACCCTGGTGTTCACCGTGGATATGCCAACGCCAGGCGCGCGCTACCGTGACGCCCACTCGGGCATGTCGGGCCCGTTTGCCGCACAGCGGCGCATGCTGCAAGCCGTGACCAAACCGCAATGGGCCTTCGATGTGGGCCTGATGGGCCGCCCGCACGACCTGGGCAATATCTCCAAATACCTCGGCAAACCCACGCACCTCGAAGATTACATCGGCTGGCTGGCCAGCAACTTCGACCCCTCCATCAGTTGGAAAGACCTGGAGTGGATCCGTGAATTCTGGAAAGGCCCGATGATCATCAAAGGCATCCTCGACCCGCAGGATGCCAAGGACGCGGTGAGCTTCGGCGCCGACGGCATCGTGGTGTCCAACCATGGCGGCCGACAGTTGGATGGCGTGCTGTCCACCGCCAGGGCGCTGCCGCCAATTGCCGATGTGGTGGGCGATGACCTGACGGTGCTGGTGGACTCCGGCATCCGTTCCGGGCTGGATGTGGTGCGCATGCTCGCCCTGGGCGCCAAGGCGTGCCTGCTCGGGCGCGCAACCGCGTATGCACTGGCCGCCGATGGCCAGCACGGGGTGGAAAACCTGTTGGATATCTTCGCCAAGGAAATGCGCGTGGCGATGACGCTGACCGGCGTCACGGCAATTGACCAGATTGACCACAGCACCTTGGTTCAAACAGCCAAATAACCGGCGTCATACTTCAATGGCTGTGGTTGAGTTCAAAAATGGCCATTGATTTATAAGGCGTTTTATAAAGTTGAAGCAAATGGCATGAATCTCGCTCTAACCTTTTCAAACAGGTTTAAACGATGACAAGACGTGCGGCTGTGCCGAGGGGTTATAACCTACGGTAAAGCGGTCTAAACTGTTTCCAATGTTTTACGGAACTGAAGGAACAGTAAGACGCATGGCATTCGCCACTCTCATCGAGCCTGTAAGACAGTTAAAAGCTTAGAGGCCGATTGCTTATGAAAACACCAACCCAGACCAACGCAATCGACTTCGACAGGGCCAAATTGCAACGCCTGGGCTTTGGTCAACCATCGCTCCTCCCCCGCCGCCCCACCACCGTCACCCAACTTCGCCAGCAACTGGGCCTGCAACTGCAGACCAGTCTGGAACCGGAGCGCATCCTCGGCGTGTTCTTCCGCGAGATTCAGCGCCTGGTGCCTTTGGACGCCCTGCAATATCGTCACGAGGCCAGTGACCTGCGCCTGGAGTTCGGCCACCGCGGCCACCATTCGGTCAGCTACAGCCTGAGCCACGAAGGCGAACACCTGGGCGAGCTGATCTTCCGCCGCAACCAGCGCCTGATGGAAGAAGAACTCGGCCAACTCGAATCACTGCTGGCGACCCTGCTCTACCCGATGCGCAACGCCCTGCTCTACCGCGCCGCCACCCGCAGCGCCCTGCGCGACCCGCTGACCGACACGGGCAACCGCATTGCCATGGACCAGACCCTGCAACGGGAAATCGACATGGCGCGCCGTCACTTGCAACCACTGTCCTTGCTGATGCTGGACATCGACCACTTTAAAGTCATCAACGATACCCATGGCCACACCGCAGGCGACAGCGTGCTGCGCGCGGTCGCCGGGGCGATCAAGAGCCAGTTGCGTAACGTGGACATGGTGTTCCGGTTCGGCGGGGAAGAGTTTCTGATCCTGCTGTCCAACACCGGCCGGGAGGCGGCGGCGATGGTCGGCGAACGCCTGCGCCGGGCGGCACAGGCCCAGGATTACTGGGCGGACGGTGCACGAATCGAACTGACGGTGAGCCTGGGCTGCTCGACCTTACTGGCCGCCGAGTCTGCCGAAAGCCTGCTGCGCCGCGCGGACAATGCCTTGTACGTCGCCAAGCGCGAAGGCCGAAATCGCCTGGCGATGGCGGGGTAAACACACGGTCGTTGTGGCACAGCGGGGCTTGTTGTGGAACAGCCGGGCTTGTGTGGCACAGCCGAGCTTGATGTGGCACAGCTAGGCTTGTTGTGGCGAGCGGGCTTGCCCGCGTTGGACTGCGTAGCAGTCCCATTTCTGGGGCCGCTACGCGCCCCAACGCGGGCAAGCCCGCTCGCCACACAGGCTCGCTCGCCACACAAGCCCTTTTGTCACACAAGCTCGTTTGTCACATAAGCCCGTTTGTTACATGAGACTGTTTGTCACAACAAGCCCACTTGTCACTGGGGTTACATCAGGCCTCGCTGGCGACGCGTGCCTGGCGCTCGCGCACTGCTGCGGGCGCTTTTTCCTTCTCCAGGCGCATGCAACTTTCCAGGAACAGGTACATGTAGTCGTAGCTCTTGCACACGGCCTGGCGCAGTTCCACCTGAAGGGCCTTGCTGGGGTTCATCCCCGCCAGGGTGCAGATGATTTCCAATGCTTCCCACGGGTGGGCGTCATCGTACTGGGCATGCATCTTGAGCCACTTCATCGCGCGCTTGCGGTCTTCCTCCGGGAAGGCTGCCGCGTAGACACCGGTGGAACACACCACGGCGGACCACTCCCCGGTCGCGCCCTCGATGGCATAGTTGGTCGCGGCAATAGCCACGATCAACGAATCGGACGAGCTTGTATGCCAGCACCAATGGCTCAGAGCGTGCAACTCCGGCGGTACGTTCTGCGCCTGCAACTCTTCCAGGCTGACGCCGTGGGCGCGGGCCCAATGCACCCAATAGTCAGCGTGGTTCAGTTCCACACGAATATTGCGCATCAGCCAACGCCGCGCCATGTCCTCCCCAGGATGGCGGGCAAATTTGGTTTTGGTGAGGTTCTGTGCCATGTACAAGGCAAACTGCTCCACCACGGGCCAGCCACCGATCAGGTAGTGGCGCAGGGTCTTGGCGCTGAGCGTGTTATCGCGCATGCGCTGGTACAGTTCGTGTTCGACAACGCGCCGCTTGCTCTCGCTACAGTCCTGGATCAATTGCTGCGCCCAGGCGGGGTAACTCGAGGCTTCCATAAGCGGGCCGGTTCTGTTGAATGTGTCGATCACTGTTGGGCTCCTTTTCAAGTGTGATTTACAGACCAGCAAATGTTTCAGCGGAATGTGCCGGGCGCCTTGAATAACAGAGGCTGCGGCCGCACAGGTCGACACTGCAAGCTATCAAAGGTAAACAATTGCGGTCGTTCAATCAGGTAACCCTGAGCGTAATCCACACCGATCTCGAGCAATGCCTGTTCGATCTGCGGTGTCTCGACAAACTCTGCAATTGTGCGCTTACCCATGACGTGGCCAATGTGATTGATCACTTCAACCATCGCGCGGTTAATCGGGTCGTCCAGCATATCCTTTACGAAACTTCCATCGATCTTCAGGAAGTCTACAGGTAAATGTTTGAGATAAGCGAACGAGGACATTCCGGCACAAAAGTCATCCAGCGAAAAATGGCAGCCTAACGCTTTGAGTTCATTGATAAAGCGAATGGCACTGCCCAAGTTTGCAATAGCGCTGGTTTCGGTGATTTCAAAACAGATCATTCTGGGTGGAATACTGTAAGTGTGAAATTTCTCACGCAGGAATCCAAGAAAGTCAGCATCACCAATAGTGATGCCCGACAGATTAATCGCACACATCGCCATCGGGCGGCCGGGACGCTCCTGCAGGCACCGGGCGATAAGCTTGAACACGTTTTCCACCACCCAGCGGTCCAGCGAGGTCATCAGACCGTAGCGTTCGGCCGCCGGGATAAAGCTGTCGGGCAGGATGATGCGACCGGCCTCATCATGCAGGCGCAGCAGGATTTCAATGTGGCCATCGCCGCCATCGGTATGCCCCAACGGTGAAATTTCCTGGGCGTACAGGCAAAACCGGTTCTCTTCCAGGGCCATGTGCAGGCGTTGCACCCAAGCCATTTCGCCGAAGCGCAGGGACAATTCCGAGTCATCGGCGTGGTAGACCTGAACGCGGTTACGGCCTTTTTCCTTGGCCATGTAGCAGGCCATATCGGCCGCACGCAGTGAGGTTTCAAGGGTGGTCGGGGTGTTCGAGATATGCACCAGGCCGATGCTCACCGTGGTCATGAACGGCCGGCCCTTCCACACAAAATGCAGGTTTTGCACGGTATGGCGCAGGCTCTCGGCGATCTTTTCCGCCACCGGCGCCGGGCAGTTTTCCAGCAGGATGCCGAACTCGTCGCCCCCCAGGCGCGCGAGGGTGTCGCCCTCACGCAGGTCCGATTGCAGCAGCGCGCAGATATGCCGCAGCAATTCGTCTCCCGCCGCGTGGCCGCAGGTGTCGTTCACCAGCTTGAACTGGTCAAGGTCCAGAAACATCAGCGCATGCCGCCCGCTTTGCGCGCCCCCTGCCGGGTGCAGCACCTGCTCCAGGCGGTATTCGAATTCGCGACGGTTGGCCAGGCCGGTCAGGGCGTCGTGGGTCGCCTGCCACGACAGGTTGGCAATATATTGGCGCTCCTGAGTCATATCGTGCAGCACCAGCACGGCCCCCGTGACCTTGCCGGCGCTGCGGATCGGCGCCCCCACCAGGGTCACCGACACCGTGCTGCCATCGAGGCGCTGGATGGTTTTCGAATGCTCGCTGCCGCCACTGAGCTGGCCCTTGACGATATGTTCGATCAGGGTGAAGCCGTCGGGTTGGGCATTGTCATCCAGCAACTTGAACAACGCCGCCAGCGGCAGCCCTTGGGCCTGGGCCGACCGCCAATGGGTGAGCGCCTCGGCGGCCGGGTTCATGTAGCTGATCGCGCCGTCGACGTCAGTGGTGATCACCCCGTCGCCAATCGACTCCAGAGTGATCTGCGCCCGCTCCCTCTCTTCTTGCAGGGCATCGGCGAATGCATGGCGCTGGGTCAGCAGCTTATGGGTACGCAACAGCGCCAGCACGATCAGGCCCAGGGCGGTCGCCAGGTTGGTGATCAACAGCAGCCGCAGGATCATGCGCGAGCCTTCGCCCAAGGCATCGCTGAACGCCTTGGCGGCGGGTGTTACGCCGTCGTTGATCGCGATGATATGCGCCTTCCATTGGCGTACATCATTGGCGTTGACGCGGTCGGCGTGGATCGCCTGGTGCATCTCCTGGGCCAGGTCATGCAGCTGCACCAGGTAGCCATCGCCCACGGTCCACAGCTCGATGGCCTTTTCCAGGTAGCTGAAATGGCGAAAATTGAGGTACAGCCAGATCAGGCTGGAGACGTCATCCGGGTGGTTGCCGCCCTTGAGGATGCCTTGGCGAGCCGCCTTCAGATCGGGGGTCGAGCGGTCCAGGGCCACGCGCAATTCATGCCCGCCCTGGGGCACGGCAATGGCTTGCTGGTATTTGAGGTAGGTGGTTTCGTCGCGGTTATCGGCGTACAGCGTCAGGTAGTAGATGGCGTCTTTCTGGCCCTTGGACCACAGGCTCTCGCCTGCCACGTAGCCGCGCACGGCTGAAAGCACGTAGAGACTCATACACCCCAAAAATGCCTGGAACAGCACCACGGCGATAAAGGGCCACACAATGCCCAGCAGCCTGGGCGTTCCGAGAGTCCGCTTTTGCTTCATGAAGTCCCTTGCACATGCACTGCTGAATACGCACGCGAAAATCCGCTTCCTGAGCCAGTCTGAATCAACGCACCTGTTGCAAGTGTCCATACAGTTTGGCGTACAGGCCGCCATCAGCAATCAGCTGCTGATGGTCACCATCCTCAGCAATGTGACCGCCGTCAAACACTAACACTCGATCCGCTTGCTTAACCGCCGACAAACGGTGAGCAATGATCAGTGTAGTACGCCCGCTGAGAAACCGCGCCAGCGCCTGGTGCAGGTTGTACTCCGTCGCAGCGTCCAGGGCGGAGGTCGCTTCATCGAGGATCACCACTTTCGGCTCGGCCAGCACCATGCGTGCTATTGCCAGGCGCTGGCGCTGCCCGCCCGAAAACCGCACGCCGGAACGCCCGACCACACTGTCCAACCCCAATGGCAGCGCTTTGACGGTAGCATCGAGCTGGGCAATTTCCAGTGCCTGCCAGCAGGCCTGGTCACTGCGCTCACGGCCCATGGTCAGGTTGGCGCGCACGGTGTCGTTGAACAGCGCCGGGTGCTGCAGCACCACGGCTACATGCTCGCGAATCGTCTCCAGACCGATGGCCTGTTGGCTGGCGCCGCCAAAACGGATACTGCCGGCCTGCGGCGTATACAGGCCGAGCAACAGTTGCACCAGGGTGCTTTTGCCGCCGCCGCTGGCGCCGACAATCGCCACTTTTTCACCGGGAGCGATGGTCAGGTTCAATTGGTTGAGCACCAGGTCTTCGCCATAGCCGAAGTCGAGGCCGCGCACCTCGATGCCCACGGTTTCGCGCCCGGTGAACGGGTCTTCGCCGCCGGCGTACTGCGGCTCGTCCGCACGCGCCAGCAGCTGGTTGATCCGCGTCAGCGCCCCGCCCGCCGCGTAGTAGGCGTATTGCAAGTTGAGCAGTTGCTCCACCGGGCCGATCATGAACCACAGGTAGCTGAACACCGCGAGCATCTGGCCGATGGACAGGTCGGAAAACAGCACGGTGAGCATCGCCGCCGCGCGAAAAATGTCGATACCGAACTGGAACAGCAAGCCACTGGCGCGGCTGGAGGCGTCGGTTTTCCATTGGGAGTGGATGGCGTAGTCGCGCACTTCCTGGGCGCGCTGCCCCAGACGCCCGAGGAAAAAGCCCTGGCGGTTACCGGCGCGCACTTCCTGGATCGCGTCGAGGGTTTCGGTCAGCGCCTGGGTGAAGCGCGAGGTGCTGTCGTTTTCGAGTTTCTTGAGGTGTTTGACGCGCTTGCCCAACTGCACCGTGGCATAGATCACCAACGGGTTGAACAGCAGGATCAGCAACGCCAGTTGCCAGTGCATCCACACCAGGATCGCCGAGGTACCGAGCAGGGTAAGCATGGCCACCAAAAAGCGGCTGAGGGTCTCGCCGACGAATTTATCCAGGGTATCCAGGTCGGTCACCAGGTGCGTGGTGACCGTACCGCTGCCCAGGCTTTCGTACTCCCCCAGGGAAATGCGCTTGAGGCGCTCGATCAGGCGCACACGGATGCGATACACAATGTCCTTGGCCAGCCGCGCAAACAGACGCGCCTGCACCACGTTGAACACCAGGGCGCCGCAGCGCAGGCACAAGGTCACCAGCAGCATCAGGCCGATATAGCCGGCGGCTTTCTGCCAGCCCAGCGGCAACGCGTGGTTCATCACCTTGAGCGCCGCATCGCCATGGCCCAGCAGCACTTCGTCCACCAGCAGCGGCAACAGCAAGGGGATGGGCACGCTGCACAGGGTCGCCAGCACGGCAACGCCATTGGCGATCCACAGGGACTTTTTATGCCGCAGGGCCAGGCGGCGGATTTCCGCCCAGGTCAGTCGGTCAGTGCGTTGAGCGGGTTCATGCACAGGTTGCTCGCTCCAGCCAACGGGCAAGCAACGGCGACAATTCCGCTAACGGCTGATAGCCATTGGTCAGCAGCGCCAACTGGCCATTGCGCTCGGCCAGGAGCGTCGGGAAACCGGCGATGCCCAGATCCTGCACCCAGGTGAAGTCGGCAGCCGTCGCGGCGTGCTGCTCGGCGCGGTCGAATGCGCCGGCAAACTCGATGCGCGGGATGCCCGCCTGTTCCGCCAACTCCACCAGCACGCTGGCAAGGGTCACATCGCGCCCCTCGACATAAAACGCACGCTGGATCAGCCCCAGCAGCGTCCAGGCGCAATCGGGCGCCAGGCTGCGGGCGGTGACGATGGCGCGGCACGCGGGCTCGGTGTCATAGACAAAGCCGTCGGGCAAGGCGCCGTCGCGCTTGAACGGCTGGCCGGTGGCGTCGGTGACCGCCTGCCAGTGCTCCATGATGTAGCGCCGGGTGGTGGGCTCCAGCGCCGCGCCGCTGCCGGTGCGTAGCCCGCCCACCACCAGGTGCAACTCCACGCCGGCCGCCTGGGCCTGCTCCACCAACGCCTCGGCCACCGGGGCAAAGCCCCAGCACCAGGAACACATCGGGTCCATTACATAGAGCAGGCGCGCGGACATGGGCTCAAGCCTCGGAAGGAGTTTGCTTATAGTTGAAGCCAATCGGGTGCGGCATATTGCGGGCCTTGGCCAGTTCGATCTGCTTCTGGCGGTCAATCGCGCTGCGACGGGTCTTCTCCGGCAGCTTATCCCAGCAATGCGGGCAACTGATGCCAGCCACGTAGTGCTCGGACGCGCGGTCTTCTACGCTTACCGGCGTGCGGCAGGCATGACATTGATCGTAGTCGCCTTCGCTCAAATCGTGGCGCACGGTCACGCGATTGTCGAACACAAAGCAGTCGCCCTGCCATTTGGTCTCGGCCTGCGGCACCTCTTCGAGGTACTTGAGGATGCCACCCTTGAGGTGATAAACCTCATCGAAACCCTCGCTGAGCATATAGCTCGAGGCTTTCTCGCAACGAATGCCGCCGGTGCAGAACATGGCGACTTTCTTGTGCTTGGCCGGGTCGAAGTTGGCTTTGATGTAGTCGGGAAATTCGCGAAAACTGGTGGTTTTCGGGTCGATTGCACCTTCAAAGGTGCCGATCGATACTTCGTAATCGTTGCGGGTGTCGATCAACAGCACTTCCGGGTCGCTGATCAGCGCGTTCCAGTCCTGCGGGTCAACGTAGGTGCCGACTTTTTTGTTCGGATCGACGCCTTCGACGCCCAGGGTCACGATCTCTTTCTTGAGCTTGACCTTGGTGCGGTAGAACGGCTGGTCGTCGCAGTACGACTCTTTGTGGTCGATGTCGACCATGCGCGGGTCGTTCTTCAGCCAGGCCATCAGGCCATCGATGCCTTCGCGGCTGCCGGAAACGGTGCCGTTGATGCCTTCTTCGGCGATCAGCAAGGTGCCTTTGATGCCGTTGTCGACCATCGCCTGCAGCAGTGGCTCGCGCAGGGCGACGTAATCTTCGAGGGTGACGAACTTATACAGTGCCGCCACGACAATCGGTTGAGTCATGGGTGTTCTCTCCAGGTGGCTACCCTCGTAAGGGGTGAACCGGATGCAAAAAAAACGCGCCGGCTAAGCGGCGCGTTGCGGATTCTAGCAAATGCGGGGTTTTAGAAACACCCGCGTATCAGCTATGCCCGCCGGCGCAGGTCGGCGAGGCCGGGGCTGCGTCGATTTTCGCCCATTCTTCAGGCGTGTAGGTATGCAGCGCCAGCGCATGAAATTCGCTCATCAGGTCACCCAGGGTGGCGTAGACCTTCTGGTGGCGCTTGACCCGGTTGAGCCCTTCGAACTGCGGGCTGACCAGCACGGCCTTGAAGTGGGTCTGCAACCCACGGCTGTGCATATGGCTTTCATCCAGCACGCTCAAGTGCTCCGGGCTCAGGGCGGCAAGCGCCGTTTCGATACGCTGTTGCATGGTCATTCCTGCTTACTTCTTCTTGGCCGGTGCGGCGGCTTTTGGCGTCAGCTCGTTGGTCATGTCTTCCAACAGCTTGTTCACCACCGGCACCGCGCTTTCCAGCTTGGCCTGGGTCATCTGGGCCGATTGCTGAGTCAGTTGCGGCATTTTTTCCAGGACTTTCTTGCCCAGTGGCGACTGATAGAACGCTACCAGGTCCTTGAGCTCGGATTCGCTGAAATTGGTGGTGTAGAGCTTGACCATGTCCGGTTTCAGCTTGGGCCAGCCGATAGCCTGGTCCAAAGCCGCGTTGGCCTTGGCCTGGTAGCTGTCCAGAACGGATTGCTTGGCGGCAGGCGCCTTGGTCTGTTCGAAACGCTGGGCGAACATTTGCTGCACTTGCATGTACACCGGGGTACCCAGCTTGTCGGCATGGGCCAAGGTAAGGAAGGCTTCGGCACTGGCGTTGTGGCTGGCGGTATCGGCAAGAACCTGGCCGCTGGCGCAAACCAGAGCAACCGCGGTACAGATGGCACGAAGACGAGTCATCGAGTTTCCTTTTCTAGCAGGCGAGGTAAGACCCCAAGGGCGCCCATTCTGCGCCTAAAAAACGCCATGGCTCAACCCCACCCCTTGTCGGGCCTGGTTTTGCGCGCAATGAATCCGATGAAAAGTCTTTTAGGGAACCCCCAGGGCCCATCGCAGCCTAAACTGCGCAAACGAACCTCGAGGAGTGTGCCCGATGAGCCGTATCGAAACCGACAGCCTGGGAGACGTCGAAGTCCCGGATGACGCTTACTGGGGCGCCCAGACCCAACGCTCACTGGTGAATTTCGCCATCGGCGAACAACGCATGCCCCTGGCGGTATTGCACGCCCTGGCCCTGATCAAAAAGGCTGCCGCGCGGGTCAACGACCGCAACGGCGACCTGCCCGCCGACATCGCGCGGCTGATCGAGCAGGCCGCCGACGAAGTGCTCGCGGGCACCCATGACGACCAGTTCCCCCTGGTGGTCTGGCAGACCGGCAGCGGCACCCAGAGCAACATGAATGCCAATGAAGTGATCGCCGGCCGCGCCAACGAGCTGTCGGGCAAGCCCCGTGGCGGCAAAAGCCCGGTGCACCCCAACGATCACGTGAACCGCTCCCAGAGTTCCAATGACTGCTTCCCCACGGCCATGAGCATCGCGGCGGTGCAGGCGGTGCACCAGCAATTGCTGCCGGCGATCGCCAACCTGTCCGGGGGCCTCGCCGAAGTGGCCGCGCGGCATATGAAACTGGTAAAGACCGGCCGCACCCACATGATGGACGCCACGCCGATCACCTTCGGCCAGGAAGTCTCGGCCTTTATCGCCCAGCTCGATTACGCCGAGCGGGCCGTGCGCAGCGCCCTGCCCGCCGTGTTCGAACTGGCCCAGGGCGGTACCGCCGTCGGCACCGGGCTCAATTCGCCGCACGGTTTTGGTGAGGCGATTGCCGCCGAGCTGGCGGCACTGTCGGGCCTGCCCTTCGTGACGGCGCCGAACAAATTCGCGGCCCTCTCCGGCCACGAGCCGCTGGTGACCTTGCACGGCGCGCTGAAAACCCTCGCCGTGGCCCTGATGAAACTCGCCAACGACCTGCGCCTGCTGGGCTCCGGCCCGCGTGCCGGTTTGGCCGAGGTGAAACTGCCGGCCAACGAGCCCGGTAGCTCGATCATGCCGGGCAAGGTCAACCCAACCCAATGCGAAGCGCTGTCGATGCTGGCGTGCCAGGTATTGGGCAATGACGTGACCATCGGCATTGCCGCCAGCCAGGGGCATTTGCAGTTGAACGTGTACAAGCCGGTGATCATCCACAACCTGCTGGAGTCGATCCGCCTGCTGGCCGACGGCTGCAACAACTTCCAGGAACACTGTGTGGCCGGCCTGGAACCGGATGCCGCGCAAATGGCCGAGCACCTGGAGCGCGGGCTGATGCTGGTAACAGCGCTCAACCCACACATCGGTTACGACAAATCGGCGCAAATCGCCAAGAAGGCCTACGCCGAAGGGCTGACGCTACGCGAAGCCGCACTGGACCTCGGCTACCTGACCGACGAAGAATTCGACCAGTGGGTACGCCCGGAAAACATGCTGGAAGCAGGGCATTAAGAGCTTTTGATTTGCTTGTGATCTGCTTGTGATCGTGATCTTAGGCGCCCCGTTAAACACGCTGGCCGCACGCAGGCTTGAATCCGTGGGTAACCCGGCAGGACGCCGGGTTAGCCGCGCTGGGCCAAGGATTGCCCATCGCGGCGGCCCACGGATTCAAGCCTGCGTGCGGGCACACCGAGCCAGAGCGAGGTGCCGAGTGTTGGGGCGAGGACCTTTTGGTTACTTTTGGGTCCTTCCAAAAGTGACCCGCTGTAAGAGCGGAACCATAACTAGCCGTTACCTAAATAATGGATATGTACACCGACAGACCGCTATCGGGAGCAAGCCCCCTCCCACATTTTGATCCGCGCCCTACCTGAAAAACCTAAGAGGCCATCCGCAAGCGCCGAGCCTTGAGCCCTGCCAACAACGAAGGCGCCAACGCCACCGTAGCCGACCCCAGCACCACCACCAACGCCCCAAAATACCCGAGCGCGTTGATCTCTTCAGCCTGCACATACTCCGGCCACAACCACGCCGCCAACGCCACCGCCACAAACGTCACCAACGGCGTAAGCGCCAGGGTCGCACTGACCCGCGAAGCCTCCCAATGGGCCAACGCTTCGGCAAACGCGCCATAGGCCACCAGCGTATTCATGCAGCACGCCAGCAACAGCCAGCCTTGCAGCGGGCTCAGTTGCAGCGCTTCCAACGGATGCGCCCAAGGCGTGAGCAGCAGCGCGCAGGTCAGGTAGATCACCATCATCACCTGCAGCGAATTCCACACCGTCAGCAATTGCTTCTGGCCCAGGGCGTAAAACACCCAGATCGAGGTGGCCAGCAGCACGGTCAGCACGCCCGCGGTGTAAGCGCCCATCGAGGTGAGCAACTCGCTCAGGCGCTGGTTGAAGAACAAACCGAACCCTACGATCAACACGAACAACCCGAGCACCTGCCCGCGACTGAAGCGTTCCTTGAACACAAACACGCTGGCGATCATCAAGAAGATCGGGCCCATTTGCACCACCAGTTGTGCGGTACCGGGGCTGAGCATTTTCAGGCCCACCAAGTACAGCACATAGTTGCCCACCAGGCCGCACACGGCCATCCCCACCAGCCAACCGCCCCTGGGGCCGAGCACTTTCCGGCTGGGCAAACGTTTGGTGAGCGCCAGGTAAATAAACAGGCAACCGCCGGCCACGGTCAGGCGAAACCAGGTGACGGTGATCGGGTCCATCACCTGCAATACCTGTTTGAGCTTGATTGGCAGAATGCCCCAGAGCAGCGCGGTCAACAGCGTCAGGCCTAAGCCATAGACCCAGCGGCCGGAAGAGATGTGCATGAGTACCCCGAATGCCTGAGGAAGTGGAGCAGGCATTCTAGGGGCAAGCGAGCGGATTGGGCTATGCCGCAATTCAACTGTGGGAGCGGCGGTGCGACGATTCGACTTGCTCGCGAAAGCGCTAGGTCAGCCATGCATGTGTTGACTGACACTCAGCTTTCGCGAGCAAGTTCGCTCCCACATTGTTGATCCGGTTTCTTCAGTGATAACTAGCGCACGGCTTCAAACAGACCCGTGGCGCCCATCCCTCCGCCCACACACATGGTGACGATGCCATAACGCACATTGCGCCGCTGCAGCTCACGCACCAGATGCCCGACCTGCCGTGAACCGGTCATGCCGAACGGGTGGCCGATGGAAATCGAGCCGCCGTTGACGTTGTATTTGGCATTGTCGATTTCCAGGCGGTTACGCGCATACAGGCACTGCGACGCGAACGCCTCGTTGAGTTCCCACAGGTCAATGTCAGCGACCTGCAAGCCCTTGGCCTTGAGCAATTTAGGCACCGAGAACACCGGGCCGATGCCCATTTCATCCGGTTCGCAACCGGCCACGGTAAAGCCACGGAAAAACGCCTTGGGCTTGAGCCCCAGCGCCAGGGCTTTTTCCAGGCTCATCACCAGGGTCATCGAGGCGCCGTCGGACAGCTGCGAGGAATTACCCGCCGTCACCGAGCCGTCTTCGGCGAATACCGGTTTCAAGCCTTGCAAGCTGGCCAGGGTGGTGTCGGGGCGGTTGCAGTCGTCACGGTCGACCACACCTTCCAGGGTCTGCACGGCGCCGGTGTGCTTGTCCTCGACCTTGTACGTGACCGCCATCGGCACGATTTCATCGTCGAACAAGCCTTGAGCCTGGGCCTGGGCGGTGCGCTGCTGGCTTTGCAACGCATACAGGTCCTGCTCTTCGCGGCTGACGTTATAGCGGCGCGCGACGATTTCGGCGGTCTGCCCCATGGGGAAGTAGATGCCGGGCACTTGCTCTTTGAGCAATGGGTTGATCAGGTTGTCGGTGTTGACGCTTTTTATGGTCAAGCTGATGGACTCGACGCCCCCGGCGACGATGATGTCGCTGCAACCCGAGGCGATCTGGTTGGCCGCAATCGCAATCGCCTGCAAGCCCGACGAGCAGAAACGGTTGAGGGTCATGCCCGCCGTGCCGGTGCCCAATTGTGAGAGTACCGCCACGTTACGCCCGATGTTGTAGCCCTGGGCGCCTTCGTTGGAGCCGGCGCCGACGATGCAATCCTCGACACTGGCCGGGTCGATGCCGTTGCGGGTCAGCAGTGCGTTGACGCAATGGGCCGCCATATCATCCGGGCGGGTCTGGTTGAACTTGCCGCGAAAGGACTTGGCCAGGCCGGTTCGCACGCTGTCGACGATCACTACTTCACGCATGGGCTACCTCGATCTTGTGGTTGTTGGATCGAGCATAGAACCAGCCCTGCGCAACCGCGACGATCATTCACCCGGCGTATGCAAAAGCATGGTTTGTGTGGCTAATCTGGCTAATGTGTTTGTGTGGCAAGCGGGCTTGTTGTGGCGAGCGGGCTTGCCCGCGTTGGGGCGCGAAGCGGCCCCTGTTACAGACACCGCAGTATTACCGGCAGACCGCATTCGCAGGTTTTGGGGCTGCTTCGCAGCCCAACGCGGGCAAGCCCGCTCGCCACAACAAGCCGGCTCGGCACAATAAACGGGGGTTATTTCTTTTTCTTTTTATCGTGCTTGTCGCTCTTGGCGAACGCTTCTTCCAGGGCCAGGTTGATGGTGCGCAGCACCTTGACCCGCGCCCAGCGCTTGTCATTGGCCTCCACCAGGGTCCAGGGCGCGACTTCGGTGCTGGTGCGGTCGACCATATCGCCGACGGCGGCGCGGTAGTCGTCCCACTTGTCGCGGTTGCGCCAGTCGTCTTCGGTGATCTTGAAACGCTTGAAAGGGATTTCCTCGCGGGCCTGGAAGCGTTCCAACTGGGTCTGCTTGTCGATGGCCAGCCAGAACTTGACCACGATCACACCCGCGTCACCCAGTTGCTCTTCAAAGTCATTGATCTCGCCATAGGCGCGCATCCAGTCGGCCGGGGTGCAGAAGCCTTCGATGCGCTCCACCAGCACGCGGCCGTACCACGAGCGGTCGAACACCGTGAACTTGCCGCGCGCCGGGATTTTCTGCCAGAACCGCCACAGGTAAGGCTGGGCGCGTTCATCCTCGGTAGGCGCGGCGATCGGCACGATGTGGTACTGGCGCGGGTCCAGTGCGGCCGCCACACGCCGGATCGCCCCGCCCTTGCCGGCCGCATCGTTGCCTTCGAAGACCGTCACCAGCGCGTGTTTGCGCATGCGTTTGTCGCGCATCAAGCCAGAGAAGCGCGCTTGCTCGGTGATCAGTTGCTCTTCGTAATCGTCCTTGTCCAGGCGCAGGGTCATGTCGAGGCTGTTGAGCAGGCTCATCTGGTCCACCGCTGACGGTAGCGGCGCCGGGTTCATGCCGCTGGCCTTGCCTTTGGGCAACTTGAGGGCGTTTTGCAGGCCTTCGAGCAGGATTTTGCCCACGGTGAGGCTGCGGTAGTGGCTGTCGACGCCCTCGATCACGTGCCACGGCGCATAGTCGCGGCTGGTGCGACGCAGCACGCGCTCGCCAAAATGCACAAACTTGTCGTAGGTTTCGGACTGCTGCCAGTCCAGCGGGCTGATGCGCCAACTGTGCAGCGGGTCATCGGCCAGCGCCTTGAGCCGTGCCTTCATTTGTTTCTTGGACAGGTGAAACCAGAACTTGAAGATCAGCGCGCCTTCATCGCAGAGCATCTTCTCCAGACGCTCGGCACCGGCGATGGCCTGGTCCAGGCGGGCGTCCTTGATCTGCCCATGCACCCGCGCTTGCAGCATCTGGCTGTACCAGTTGCCGAAAAAAATCCCCATGCGGCCCTTGGCGGGCAGTTGGCGCCAATAGCGCCAGGCAGGTGGGCGGGCCAGTTCTTCGTCGGTCTGCTGGTCGAAGGTGCGCACCTCGATCAGGCGTGGGTCCATCCATTCATTCAGCAGCTTGACGGTTTCGCCCTTGCCGGCGCCTTCGATGCCATTGATCAGGATGATCACCGGAAAACGCTTCTGCTGTTGCAGCTCGTACTGCACCTCCAGCAAGGCTTCGCGCAAGGCCGGCACTTCGGCCTCATAGGTGTCTTTGTCGATGGCGTGACCGATTTCGGCAGATTCGAACATGGGCGGCTCCGTTTCAAGATGGGCTCAAGACTAGCGGATTGGGCAACAACACGCGGGAGGAAATTCCACCCGCGCTTGCCGTGGGTCAATTCAACGCCTGTTGATCGGCTAGAATGGCGGCCTTGTCTTTGCCGAGCCGCCCATGAACCCCATCACCCACGCCCAGCTCGACTGGGATGACCAAGGTCGCCCGCACTCGCGGGTCTTCGACGACGTGTATTTTTCCGACCAGTCGGGCCTTGAAGAAACCCGCTACGTGTTCCTTGAGCAGAACCGTTTGCAGGAGCGTTTTGCCGCCTTGCCGTCGGGCGGGCGATTGGTGATCGGCGAAACCGGCTTCGGCACCGGCCTGAACTTCTTGTGTGCCTGGCAGCTGTTTGAGCAACACGCCGTACCGGGGGCGCGCTTGCATTTTGTCAGCGTGGAAAAATACCCGCTGAGCCCGCCCGACCTGCAGCGCGCCCTCGCCCTCTGGCCAGAGCTGCAACCCTTTGCCGATCAGTTGCTCGCGCAATACATCGCCATACACGCGGGTTTCCAACGCCTGATCCTGGATAACGGCCGCGTGACCCTGACCCTGTTGATCGGCGATGCCCTGGAGCAACTGCCGCAACTGGATGCACAGATCGACGCGTGGTTCCTCGACGGTTTCGCCCCGGCAAAAAACCCCGAGATGTGGACCGCCGAGCTGTTCGCCGAGCTGGCACGGTTGGCGGCGCCGGGCTCAACCATCAGCACCTTTACCAGCACCGGTTGGGTGCGCCGGCTGATCAATGCCGCCGGGTTCAAGATGAAACGCACGCCGGGCATCGGCCACAAGTGGGAAATCCTGCGCGGCGAGTTTCTCGGCTGGCCCGCCGATACGCCACCACCTGCAGTCATCAAACCGTGGTTCGCGCGCCCTGCTGCGCCCACCAGTGAGCGCCGCGCGCTGGTAATCGGCGGCGGCCTGGCCGGTTGCGCCACGGCCGCCAGCCTGGCGGCGCGCGGCTGGCAGGTCAGCGTGCTGGAACGTCACGCCGGCTTGGCGCAGGAAGCCTCGGGCAACCCGCAAGGGGTGCTGTACCTCAAGCTCTCGGCCCACGGCACCGCGTTGTCGCAGATGATCGTCAGTGGTTTTGGCCATACCCGTCGCCTGCTCGAGCACCTGCAGCGCGGGGTGGATTGGGACGGCTGCGGCGTGTTGCAACTGGGCTTCAACGCCAAGGAAGCCGAGCGGCAGGCACAACTGGCCGAGGCATTTGCGCCCGGTTTGCTGCACCTGCTGGATCAGGCCCAGGCCCAGGCACGTGCCGGCGTGGCCCTCGAACATGGCGGGCTGTTTTTCCCCGAAGGCGGCTGGGTACACCCGCCTGCGCTGTGCGAATGGCAGGCCCGTAAACCTGGCATCGAGGTGCTCAACCATCGCGAGGTGCTGGACCTGCGCAAGGCCGACGGCGAGTGGCAGGCGTGGGACGGCGATAGCCTGCTGGCAAGCGCGCCGGTGGTGGTGCTGGCTGGCGCCGCCGAGGTCAAGCGCTTTGCGCCGAGTGCCGAGCTGCCCCTCAAGCGTATTCGCGGGCAGATCACCCGCTTGCCGCAGACCGAGGCGAGCCAGGCCTTGGCCACCGTGGTGTGTGCCGAGGGCTATATGGCACCGGCGCGTCTGGGCGAGCACACCCTCGGCGCGAGCTTCGACTTCAAGAACGATGACCTCACGCCGACCGCAGCCGAACATGCGGGCAACCTGGCGATGCTGCAGGAAATCTCCCCGGACCTGGCACAGCGCCTGGGCGCCGCGCAACTGGCCCCCGAACACCTCGAAGGCCGGGCGGCGTTCCGCTGCACCAGCCCGGATTACCTGCCCATCGTGGGCCCCCTGGCAGACCCGCAGCCGTTCACCGAAGCCTATGGCGTACTCAGCAAAGACGCACGCCAAGTGCCGGACACCCCCTGCCCCTGGCTCGACGGCCTGTACGTCAACAGTGGCCACGGCTCGCGCGGGCTGATCACTGCGCCGCTGTCCGGGGAGTTGCTGGCGGCCTGGCTGGACAACGAACCGTTGCCGTTACCCAGAAGCGTGGCCGAGGCCTGCCATCCCAATCGCTTTGCCGTGCGCGGGTTGATTCGCGCCAAGGCTTAAAGCGGGCACTGCCCGGGCTCGAGGTTATCGGCCTGCTCTATGGCCTTGCGGGTGAGGCGGTCGACCAACTGCTCACGGGCCTGATGGTGGTCATTTTGCACCTTGAGTGCCTGGGAGAGGTAGGCGCTGCTGGTCACATCCATGGCTTTGATTTGCCGGTCGTACACCTGGCCGATGCGGCTGAACTCGGCTGCAAACTGACGCTTGAGGTATTCCTGCCAGAACCCCTGACGCGTCATGAAGCGCAACAGGTCCGAGGTCATTTCCCGCGTGCTGACCTGATTCATTGCTTCGGTCAGGTCTTCCTGGGTCACACCGCCAATCTCGCGGTAGGCAATCGTGTCCGGTTGCCCCGGCAAATCCAGAGGCTTGGCCAGTGCGCTGCGGTACACCAGGCGCACCGCCAGCTCATCGGCGATATTTTTACGCCGGCTGAAAATGTCGGAAATGCTGTCCAATTGCTCCAGGCGGAACAGCCCCCGCCCCAGTTTCAGCAAGGTGGGGACGCTCGGCGTAAGGGCGCCAGCCTCGTTCATGGCTTTGTTGAGCATCACCGTCACCTCCATTTCACTGAAACTGTAGGCCGCCGCGTCGACACAATTGGGCTCACCGCTGGCCAGATTGAACAGTAACCCGCGCAGGTCACGATCCTCGGCCGCCGCATCGATCACTTGCCACACCCGACGCACCAGGTCAGCCCGCACCTGTTTGTATTGTGGGGTGTTGACCATTTGGCGCAGCACTGCAAAAAAATCCCCGGACTGCCAATCGTCCTTGAGTCGCTCCCAGGTTGCCTCCCGCGCGCGATAGTCCGCGGCGGTCTTGCCTTCCAGCCAGGCTTGCCGGGAGCGCTGCTCGCTCAACAGCGCAATGTCGTCGTCCTGCAAGCCCATGCCCACACCGGTGCGGCGCCGGTATTCATCCAGGTCCAGACGGCTCTGGTGTGATATGGGGTTTAGCCGCAGGTTGATTTTCTCGGTCACCGCCACCGGCGCGCTAAACAGTTGCGAGGGCAGTTCGACGATGTCGTTTTCGCGCAGGTTGGCGTCCTCCAGGTGCAAGCGTGTCAGCAAGCCCTCGGGCAACTCCCGGGCGCGGGTGTTACGCAGGTTCAGGGACTGCAACTGGTCCATTTGCTCGACCGACGGGGTTTCACCCAAGGGGTTGCTGCTCAGGTCGAGCGCACGCAGACCGCTCATGGCTTGCAGTTTTTTGGTGGTCGCGTCGGTGAGATTAAGGCTGTTTTGCGCCAGGCTCAGGCGCTGCAGCGAGGGCATATGGGACAGCACCTCCGGCAGCCAGGTGAGCTGGTTTTTGTCCAACTCCAGCGAGCGCAGGCCCTTGAACGCCTTGAGGAAGTAGGCGACATCGTTATCCAGCGCCATGTTTTTCAGCGACAGGCGTTGTACATGCCCCAAGTCGATATCGATGGGCAACGTCGGCAACTTGCCAACCCGCATACCGTCCAGGCTCAAGCCATATACCTGAGCGCGGGTTTCATCGGGCAAGCGAATCTGGTGGCGCCACGCACTGCGCAGACGGGCGGCAACCTGGCGCCGACTGAGCTGATAGTCCTCCAAACGCCCCGGGAGTTTTCGCATGTCGTCGTCTTGCTGAATCCAGGCCCTGAGCACCCCGTCGAGCCTGGCCAGTTGCCGCTCGCGCTGGCGCACGGCGAGGGCTCGTGACGGGTCGTCGACGCCCAGGCTCATGACCGTTTCACGGGCCTGGCTCTCGCTGAAAAACGGGTACAGGTTTGTGATCTTGCGCATCAGCCCGCGCTGGGCACGCGTCGGTACCGCTGGCGGCGGAGCGTCGATGACCTGGCAGGCGGAGGTCAGCGCCACGCGCTCTTCGGGGATTTTGGCACGCACCGCCACGGCACGATCAAGCAGGTGGTAGCGCAACCTTTGCGCATCTGATGCGGCACTGCCACTGATGTCCAGCCCGGTTCGCATCTCCACGGGCAGCGTCTGCAAGGTCGCACGATAGAACGCCTGCGGGCCGCTGAACTGTTCGCCCAGGGAACGCCCGTCGGCTTCAAACGCCTGATAGCGCTCGCCGGTCTTGACCACCACCCGGGTCTGGGCGGCAGCCGAATCGCCGATACGCTCCAGCACTGCCCCGCTGGCCGAGGTCTCGCGCAGTTGCAATTGCAACGCGTCGGGAAAACCAGGCAAATCCCTCAGCAAGCGCCAGGAAAATCGATGAGCCTGCCTATCCGCCAATTCCGGCATATGGAAACTCGCCATCAACCGCTCACGCTGTACCTGCGCGACGGCCTCGCGGGCCGCCTGCCCGAGCGACAACGGCACCCGGCGTTCATCGCGCAGGTGGATCCGGTCAATACTCGCCGTGCTATCGATCAGCTCTGCGGCAATGCTGGCAGGCAAGCCCGGCACACTCTCGACCAGGCGCGACTGCTCTGCGCCCACCGGCTGGTCGTAGTCGGCGTACAGTTTCTGGAACAAGGGTTTGCGATCGACCTTCAAGCTATGCGCCAGGCGCCTTGCCAATGCCTCGGCGTTTGTTTCCCCCGCCCGCACCGGCGTGTCGCCCAGCAGCGTGTCCAGCTCGGCTCGGTACAGCCCATCTGCCACGCCTAACAGCACCTCGCCTTCTTCCAGTTGATCGCGGCTGATCACCACGCTCAGCTCGTCATCGGTCCGAGCGTTCGAGGGGTATTTGGTCGAGGCGTTACCCTCGGCAGGGAGCACCTCAAGATAACGACCGCTGGGCCACTCGGGCATCAGCGGCAGAGCCTGCAACTGCAAGGCAATATCCTCGGCCGTGTAGGGCTGACGCTGTTCCAGGCGGGCGATCAAATCGGTGATTTTCTGATTCAAGGCGAACCGCTGAATGCTGTCGACAAAGCTCGCCGGCAGCTTGAGATTACCCTCGGCCCAGCGCTGCACCTGCGGCAGTTGCACATCACTGGCCTGACAGATGTGTTCCAGGCGGTTGTCGCTCAAAGCTTCCAGACGCGGGTCCAGGCGCCGCAGGCCATAGAGTGTATTGCTCCACTCCTGCGGGCGCTCGTGTTGCCCTCGCCAGCCTCCCGCGCCGTTGTGCAACACCGGCGGCGCGTGGGCGTCCGGGCGACGCGGGTGACGAATACGCCATTGCCCCAGAGACGCGTCAAAACGCAGCGCGTGGCCACGCCCGTCGATTCGGGCCCAAGGCTGACCGTCGCGCCAATACACACCTTGAGCATCGGGCTCGGTGGCGGTCAATGGCTGCTCATAAGGCTTGAGGCTTGTGCGCCACAAGCGGCGCGTGCCATCGCTTGCGTCAACCGCCTCGAAGTTGTCGATAAGCTCCAGATTGCGTCGCGCAACCCGGCGCAAGCTGCCAACCACCTTGCCGCCTGCCACGAAAGCGGCCATCGAGGCCACATTTTCCAGCACATTGCACAGGTGCGCGAATGCCGCGCTGCGGTCCTCATGCCGCCAGTCCTGCACGCCTTCGTAGATTTCACCGAGCATTTGCCCTACCGCCACCCCGAGCATCAGTTGGCCTATGACCGGCACAAAAAAACCGGCAAGGTTCAACAGGTCCAGGCCCCATGACTCGTAGTCGCGCCAACGCTGCTCGCGCACCGCCTGGTCAAAGTCCGCAGTGGGAACTGCCAGCACGCGGCTGTCTTTTTGCAGCTTGCCGATCAGGCTGTTGAAAAAAAACTGGAACAGCCCGACGTCGATCGCTATGGGCTTGATCAACCCCAGGGATTTGCCCACCGAGAACCGCTTGAAAAAATCCCCGCGAGACTCTTCATCGAGGTAACGCGCGAAAAAATCGGCATAGCTTTTTACCTGCAGCTTTAACGTCAGGTAGGTCTGAAACGCGGCAAACGTGGGGTATTCAAAAATCGGTCGATAAGGCTCTCCCGGCATATAAACGATGCAGCGGGTTTGGGGATTGTTATCAATGGCTTCCTGGGAGAACACCACGATGCCCCACAAACAACTGTCGTGCACATCCAGCCCTTGCCACATCAGCGGTTTGCCGTCATAGGCTTCGGCCAGCACAGCGGCCTTGCTCAAGCTTGAACCCTGGCGAGTAAAGCCCAGGAGCAGCTTGAAGGCTGGCTCGGCGATATCACCGCGCAGGTACGCGAGGTACACATCCGTTGCCATGTCATAGACTTTGAGGTGCTTGATTTCGCCAGCATCGGCGTTGTACAGCACCTCATCAGCCAGCGGTACAGCCTGGTTGATCGCGCCGCGCAGATGCTCCTGGTAGCGACGCCCGAGGTCAAGGCTGCGGCAGTAGGTCGCGAAGGCCGTAACGCTGATCCGGCTCACGACGGTATCGGTGTCGCGGCGGATCTGGCTACCGCGCGGAAACCGCCGGCCCTGGGCCTCATCCTCGGAAAAATTCAGCATCGCCGACTCGAGCAGCGTCCGGGTTTCGATGACCACTTTGGTTGTTGGCACGCCAAACATTGCGATACCGCTGTCCAGCACATCCCACGGCAACCACAGATGATCACGCTTGACGTTCAGGGTCACACCAAACTGACGTTGCAGGCCGCGGGTCAGCTCTTCGGCACAAAACTGATCCAGGCCTTTTATCCGTTGCAGGATGGCATTGACCCTGGGTTCCTGAAGCCCGGCCAGCTCAGACACTTTCTCCAGTTGCTCCAGCAGTTCAGGTTTGGCCTCGAACAACCAGCGCGGGATTCGTTGTTGCAGCACATCGGCTTTATCCAGGTCGCCGGTCAACTCCAGCAAGGTGGATGAGAGCAATGCCGGGGGCAGTTGAGCAGGCACGGAAACGGGATCGGGCATCGGCAATATCCTTGTTGCACATAAGTGGACCCGCACCATAACCATCCGTCGCACACAGCCTTGGGTATCTATGTGATACGCGCTGACGCCAGCTGAAAACCCTGCTTATAACCGATCGTTCTAAAACTCCCTGGATTCACCCGTGTCAGTTTCTGGGTAGCCGCCATTTGACGCGGCGCCCCTGAACTCTCCCCAACGGAAAAACCGGTAAGGAATTTATGTGCGGATTAGCTGGCGAGTTACGCTTTGATCACCAACCTGCCGACCTGGCAGCCGTGGAACGAATCACCCATCACCTCGCCCCGCGAGGCCCCGACGCATGGGGCTTCCATGCCCAAGGGCCGATTGCCCTGGGCCATCGACGCCTGAAAATCATGGACCTGTCGGACGGCTCCGCTCAACCGATGGTCGACGCCCACCTGGGGCTGTCCCTGGCGTTCAACGGTGCGATCTACAACTTCCCGGAATTACGCCAAGAACTGGAAGCGCTGGGTTACGCCTTCTACTCCGGCGGCGACACCGAAGTGCTGCTCAAGGGCTATCACGCCTGGGGCGAAGCATTGCTGCCCAAGCTCAACGGCATGTTCGCGTTTGCCATCTGGGAGCGTGACGCCCAGCGCCTGTTCATCGCGCGCGACCGCCTCGGCGTCAAGCCGTTGTACCTGTCGCGCACCGGCCAGCGTCTGCGTTTTGCCTCGGCGTTGCCGGCGCTGCTCAAGGGCGGCGACATCAACCCGATTCTTGACCCGGTGGCGCTCAACCACTACCTGAACTTCCACGCCGTAGTACCCGCGCCGCGTACCTTGCTGGCCGGCATTGAAAAACTGCCGCCCGCCAGCTGGCTGCGCATCGACGCCGACGGCAACACCGAGCAGAAAACCTGGTGGACCCTGCCCTACGGCCCGCATGACGATGAAAAAAACCTGACGCTGGAAGACTGGACCGACCGCGTGCTCGACAGCACCCGCGAAGCCGTGGCGATTCGCCAACGCGCCGCCGTGGATGTCGGCGTGCTGCTCTCCGGCGGCGTCGATTCGAGCATGCTCGTCGGCCTGCTGCGCGAAGTCGGCGTGCAAGACCTGTCGACCTTCTCCATCGGTTTTGAAGACGCCGGTGGCGAGGCTGGCAACGAGTTTCAATACTCGGACCTGATCGCCAAGCACTACGGTACGCAACACCATCAATTGCGCATCGCCGAAAGCGAAATCATCGAGCAACTGCCGGCCGCGTTCCGCGCCATGAGCGAGCCGATGGTCAGCCACGATTGCATCGCCTTCTACCTGCTCTCGCGGGAAGTGGCCAAGCATTGCAAGGTGGTACAGAGCGGCCAGGGCGCCGACGAATTGTTCGCCGGTTACCACTGGTACCCGCAGGTCGACGGCGCCAGCGACCCGTATGCGGCCTACCGCGAGGCATTCTTCGACCGCAGCTACGACGACTACGCCGCCACCGTCGCGCCGAAATGGCTGACCGCCAACGACGCCGCCGGTGACTTCGTCCGCGAACACTTCGCCATGCCCGGCGCCGATGCCGCCGTAGACAAAGCGCTGCGCCTGGACAGCACGGTGATGCTGGTGGACGACCCGGTCAAACGCGTCGACAACATGACCATGGCCTGGGGCCTGGAAGCGCGTACGCCATTCCTGGACTACCGCCTGGTGGAGCTGTCGGCACGCGTGCCGGGCAAATTCAAACTGCCCGATGGCGGCAAGCAAGTGTTGAAGGAAGCGGCGCGCCGCGTCATCCCCAGCGAAGTCATCGACCGCAAAAAAGGTTACTTCCCGGTGCCCGGTCTCAAGCATCTGCAAGGCGACACCCTGAACTGGGTACGCGAGCTGCTGCTGGACCCGAGCCAGGATCGTGGCCTGTTCAACCCGGCCATGCTCGACCGCTTGCTCACCGACCCGCAAGGCCAATTGACCCCGCTGCGCGGCTCCAAGCTGTGGCAACTGGCGGCGCTGAACCTGTGGCTCAGCGAACAAGGAATCTGATCGATGAAACCCCATGCAGCGGCTTATAGCCAACGCTTGCTCAAAGGCCAGGTGCCGACGTATGAACGCCTGCAAGCGCGCCTGGCCGAAGATGGCAGCCCACTGGCCGCCGAGCCGATCGCCGTGCATTGCGGCTGGGGCCGCTTGTTGATCGGGCATACATTTCCCGACCCGGCGAGCCTGGCCCAGGAACTGCTGAACGAACAACCCGGCGAGCGAGATATAGCGCTTTACGTGGCGGCGCCGCAACAGATCCTCGGCATCGACCCGCAACAGCTGTTCCTCGACCCTTCCGACACGCTGCGCCTGTGGTTCACCGACTACCGCCCGGCGACCCGCGTGTTTCGCGGCTTTCGGATTCGGCGGGTACAGACCGAGGCCGACTGGCTGGCGGTCAACCAGCTGTATCAGGGCCGCGGCATGCTGCCGGTCCATGCCGAGCGCCTCACGCCTCGGCATCAAGGTGGCCCGGTGTACTGGCTGGCCGAGGATGAAGACAGCGGCGCAGTGATCGGCAGCGTGATGGGGCTCAACCATCAGAAAGCCTTCCATGACCCGGAAAACGGCTGCAGCCTCTGGTGCCTGGCAGTCGACCCGCAGTGCACGCGCCCAGGCGTCGGTGAAGTGCTGGTGCGCCACCTGGTGGAGCACTTCATGAGCCGGGGCCTGAGCTACCTCGACCTGTCGGTGCTGCACGATAACCGCCAGGCCAAGAACCTCTACGCCAAACTGGGTTTTCGCGCGCTGACCACCTTTGCGATCAAGCGCAAGAACGGTATCAACCAACCGCTGTTCCTCGGCCCGGGCCCACAGGCGGGGTTCAACCCGTATGCGCGGATCATTGTCGAGGAAGCCCATCGGCGCGGTATCGATGTGCAGGTGGATGACGCCGATGCTGGCCTGTTCACCCTCAGCCACGGCGGGCGCCGCGTGCGCTGCCGTGAATCGCTGAGCGACCTGACCAGCGCGATCAGCATGACCCTGTGCCAGGACAAGAGCCTGACGCACAAGGTGCTCAAGGCGGCCGGTTTGAAATTGCCTTCGCAACAATTGGCGGGCAGCGCCGACGACAACCTGGAGTTCCTCGACGAGCACCAGCGCATCGTGGTCAAGCCGCTGGACGGCGAGCAAGGCCAGGGCGTGGCGGTGGATTTGCAGAGTATCGAAGAGGTGCAACAGGCGATCGAAGCGGCGCGCCAGTTCGACAGCCGGGTGTTGCTGGAAAGCTTCCACGAAGGCCTGGACCTGCGCATTCTGGTGATCGGCTTTGAGGTGGTCGCCGCCGCAATCCGCCGCCCTGCCGAAGTGACCGGTGACGGCCAGCATTCCATCGGTGCGTTGATCGAAGCCCAGAGCCGTCGTCGTCAGGCGGCTACCGACGGCGAAAGCAAAATCCCGGTCGATGCCGAAACCGAGCGCACCCTGCACGCTGCCGGCTACGACTACAGCAGCATCTTGCCCCGAGGCAAAACCCTGGCCGTGCGCCGCACCGCCAACCTGCACACCGGCGGCTGCCTGGAAGACGTCACCGCGATCCTGCATCCCACGCTGGTGGACGCCGCCGTACGCGCGGCGCGCGCCCTCGACATCCCCATGGTGGGCCTGGACCTGATGGTGCCCGCCGCCGATCAACCTGAGTATGTATTTATCGAAGCCAACGAACGGGCCGGGCTGGCCAACCATGAACCGCAGCCCACCGCCGAAAAATTTGTGGACCTGCTGTTCCCCCATAGCCAGCCAACCGCTCAATAACCCTTGGCCAGCGCACCTCTGTGGCCAGCAGGCTGCTATTGCGGGCGGGCCTTCGTGGCGAGCAGGCTTGCCGGTGTTGGGCTGCGAAGCGGCCCCAAAACCTGCCAATGCGTTCTGGCTGAACGAACGCGGCGCCTGGATCAGGGCTGCTTTGCAGCCCAACGCGGGCAAGCCCGCTCGCCACATCAGCCAAGCGTTCCAGCCACATAAGCGCGCTCGCCGCAAGAGCGCGCATCATTTATCAGGAGTCTTTATGAGCCGAACCATTCCCGAACCGGACCTCAACTACCTGCAAAAAGTGCTGCTGGAAATGCTCGCCATTCCCAGCCCCACCGGGTTTACCGACACCATCGTGCGCTATGTCGCCGAACGCCTTGAAGAACTTGGAATCCCCTTTGAAATGACCCGGCGCGGCACCATCCGCGCCACGCTCAAGGGTCAGAAGAACAGCCCCGACCGCGCGGTGTCCGCGCACTTGGACACCATCGGCGCCGCCGTGCGTGCGATCAAGGACAACGGCCGCCTGAGCCTGGCGCCGGTGGGTTGCTGGTCGAGCCGCTTTGCCGAAGGCAGCCGCGTCAGCCTGTTTACCGACAATGGCGTGATCCGTGGCAGCGTGCTGCCGCTGATGGCGTCCGGGCATGCGTTCAACACCGCCGTGGATGAGATGCCGGTGAGCTGGGACCATGTCGAATTGCGCCTCGACGCATACTGCGCAACCCGCGCCGACTGCGATTCGCTGGGCATCGGCATCGGTGACTACGTGGCGTTCGACCCCCTGCCCGAGTTCACCGAAAGCGGGCACATCAGTGCGCGCCACCTGGATGACAAGGCCGGCGTCGCCGCGCTGCTCGCCGCGCTCAAGGCCATCGTCGACAGTGGCGAACCATTGCTGATCGACTGCCACCCGCTGTTCACCATCACCGAAGAAACCGGCAGTGGTGCTGCGGCGGCCCTGCCCTGGGACGTCAGTGAGTTTGTCGGTATCGACATTGCACCGGTCGCCCCAGGCCAGCATTCCAGCGAGCACGCCGTGAGTGTGGCGATGCAGGATTCCGGCGGGCCGTATGACTATCATTTGTCGCGCCACCTGCTGCGCCTGGCCTCGGACAACGACCTGCCGGTACGCCGCGACCTGTTCCGCTACTACTTCAGCGACGCCCACTCGGCGGTGACAGCCGGCCATGACATCCGTACCGCGTTGCTGGCCTTTGGGTGTGATGCGACCCACGGCTACGAGCGTACGCACATCGACAGCCTGGCCGCGCTGAGCCGACTCTTGGGCGCCTACATCCTCAGCCCGCCGGTGTTCGCCAGCGATGCACAACCGGCCCAAGGTTCACTGGACCGGTTCAGTCACCAGATCGAGCATGAAACCCAGATGGAGAGCGACACCCGCGTGCCATCGGTGGACAGCCTGGTGGGCAACAAGTCCTGAGACTGGCAACTATGATCCCGGCGCAGTAGGATCGCCGGGATCCATCACCTGAGGCTTGTATGCTGATTCCCTACGACGCACTTGAAGTCGACACCCTCACCCGCCTCATCGAAGACTTCGTGACCCGCGACGGCACCGATAACGGCGATGACACCCCCCTGGAAACCCGCGTGCTGCGCGTGCGCCAGGCGCTGACCAAGGGCCAGGCGCTGATTGTGTTCGACCCGGAAAGCGAGCAGTGCCAATTGATGCTCAAGCACGACGTGCCCAAGCATTTGTTTGACTGACGCGGTGGCTTAGGGGATGCGCGCGGTGGCCGGAGCGGTGGCGGCGGCTTGGCGCTGGAGGATTTTCTGGTGGACCTCGGCACGGTGGACGTGCACGCCGGTCGGGGCGTTCACGCCGAATTTCACCTGGGTACCGCTCACTTCGAGGATATGCACAGCGATGTCATCGCCGATGGAGATGATTTCGCCTACGGCGCGGCTTAGAACCAGCATGGCGGGTGTCCTTTATGCAGTGACAGGACCCTGACCATGGGCGATGGGCGCGCGGGCATCAATGCCTCGCTGCTAAATCAGGCTGGGCCTACGTTAGTTGGTAATTTGCCTGACAGATGTGGGGTGGGTTTTGTGCGGGTTGGGGG
>NZ_WKCB01000055.1 GCF_021606685.1 Pseudomonas syringae | reverse complement strand
GGCGAATGAGGCGGGGCAGGTGATCCTGGAAATTCAGGAAGGCTCACGGCATGTGGTGGATGCGATCAGTCAGTTCAACTCGACGCTGCAATTGCAATAACCGATCTACACAACACCGAAAATTCACAGTGAAAGAAAAGCCAATGTGGGAGGGGGCTTGCTCCCGATGAGGGTGTGTCAGCTGATAAACCTGTAGCTGACCCACCGCCATCGGGAGCAAGCCCCCTCCCACATTTTGCTCCCCGGTGTGGCTTAAATTGCCGCCAGGGTTTCTTTTACCGAGTGCGCCGGGTCAGTGGCTTTCGCCGCTACCTGCTGCTCCTGCTGCTGCTTCACGCGATCTGCCACCTGCTGGGAAATGGCGTCCTGTTTTTCCTGCGACATGTTCTGCACATCCGCTTCGGTCAAACCCTGCTCCTTGAGCAATTGCTCACGGATGCGTTCGGCCGGGCTTTTGCTCATGTAGTCGGTAAACTCCGCACGCGCGTCAGCGGTGGAGCTGGTGGCCGGCACGTCGGTGGTCGACGCCTGCAGTTGCACGCGGGTCTTGGCGAAGGCTTCGTCGATGCGGTCGGCGGCCTTGTCCAGTTCCTTTTGCGCGGCCGGCACGGTCACACTCTGCTGCGCCGCTTGCAGGGCGCCGCTGTACAGCGCGCTGGCGGCGGCGTTGGCCGGGTCCATGTCGGGGCGCTTGAGCTGTTGAACGGTCGAGACGGCTTGGGTGTTGTTGTTAACCAGCATGATCGGTCACCTGGGGAAATGGTCAGTGGCACAGCTGGAGCAAATAGCGTGCCGGGTACCAAACCCCCGGTTTTGTTGGGCGCGCGCAGCCGCCGCGGCAAACTTTGTCCCGCCGGCGGCCAAGCGTTGCCGTCAGTGGGCGATGTTTTCCAGGGCCAGGTTACGTGTGCGCGGGCCGAACCAACTGATGGTGATCATCACGATCAACATGCTGCTGGCAATGAACGCCAGCACGCCCGGCGTGCCCAGGTGTTCGAGGATAAAACCGATCAACAGGCTGCTGAACACCGTGGACAAGCGGCTGAACGAATAACAGAACCCCACCGCCCGCGCGCGGATATTGGTCGGGAACAGCTCGCTCTGGTACGAGTGATAACTGAAACTCAGCCAGGCGTTGCAGAAGGTGATCATCACCCCGCAGATCACCAGCCCCACCGCCGTGGTCTGCAGGGCGAAGAGGCTGCCGAAGATCACCGCGCCCATGGCCGAGCCGACGATCTGCCACTTGTTTTCAAAGCGATTGGCCACTTTCACAAACAGCAACGGCCCCAGCGGGTAGGCGAGGGTGATGATGAACGCGTAGAGCAGGCTGTGCGTCACGCTCACGCCCTGGCCCGACAGCAGCGCCGGCAGCCAGTTGCCGAAGCCAAAGAAGCCGATGGCCTGGAACACATGGAACACAATCAGCATCAACGCTCGGCGACGGTACGGCGGTTGCCAGATATCGGCAAAGCGCCCGCTGCCTTGCACGCTGACGGCTTGCGGCTCGGGCTCATCCAGCGGTTTGCCATGGTCCTTCTGGCAGCGTGCTTCGAGGCTGTCCATGATCTGCCCGGCTTCGTCAAAGCGGCCTTTTTGTGCGAGCCAGCGCGGTGATTCCGGCAGGCGCTTGCGCAATTGCCAGATAAACAACGCAAACACCGCACTGCTCAACACCACCCAGCGCCAGCCGGAAATGCCGAACGGTGCCTGCGGTACCAGCCACCATGACATCAAGGCCACCGCCGGCACCGACAGGAACTGGATAAAAAACGCAAAGGCGAACGCCGAACTGCGCATGCGCTTGGGCACCAGTTCTGACAGGTAGGCGTCGATGGTCACCAGTTCGATACCCAGGCCGATGCCCACCAAAAAGCGCATGCAGATAATACCCAGCGCAGAGGTCTGGATACCCATCAGCACCGTGGCCACGGTGTACCAGATAAGCGCAAAGGTGAAGATCGCCCGGCGCCCGAAACGGTCGGCAATCGGGCTGAGCAGGCTGGCGCCGAGGAACAGGCCGAGGAAGGTGGCCGAGGCGAACGCCGCCTGGTCCGAGAAGCCGAACACGCCTTCCTTGCCGGTGTGGAAGATCCCGTCGCTGATCAGACCAGGGCTGATGTAGGCGGTCTGGAACAGGTCATACAGCTCGAAAAAACCGCCGATCGAGAGCAGCGCCACCAGGCGCCAGACAGTGGCGACGGCGGGCAGGCGGTCGATGCGCGCGCTGATGTGGGCGGCACGGATCGGGTCGATGCCGTCCGTGGCAGAGGCGGTGAGTGTGGACATGGGCAGATTCCAGGGGCTGTGACCTGGAATCTTAGCGTGCTAACGGAAATCTGCGCGTGTGAAGTTGCCCCCGTTGGTACGCCGATTCGCTGATTTATTGCGCGCCGGCGTTATGTTTCAGGGTTTTATGGCGTCCCCTCAGTAGGTGATGGGAATGTCGAAGGTCTGGAACGCGTCGTCGACCGGTTGATAGCCCAGTACCCGCGTGGTTTCGCTCAAGTCCAGGCGCTTGAAACGGTTATTGGAAATGCCATGGGCGATCAGGTGCTTCACGCCTTCGGCCTCCACCGCGCGTTGCAACAGGTGTACGGCATCACGTGGGCTGAGCCAGGCGCTGAGGTCGCGGGCGTTGTTGAGGTCGTGGGTCCCGGGGAATTCGAAGGCGCCGATGCGCAGGGCAATGGTCGACAGTGGGGTTTTTGCCGCGTAGTAGCTGCACAGGGCTTCGCCATAGCATTTGCTGACGCCATACAGGTTGGCGGGCATCACCTGCATGCCGGGGGTGATCTGGCGGTCCACCGGATAGCCTTCGATGGTTTGCGCGCTGCTGGCGAACACCAGACGCTGCACGCCCGCCGCCACGGCGGCCTCGAACAGGTAGGTGGTGGCGAGGATGTTGTTGGGCAGCAACTCGTCGAATGAGGCGCTGGCGTGGGGGATGCCCGACAGGTGCACGACCACGTCGATGCCTTCGAGCAGGGCGGCCAGGCTGGCTTTATCACTCAGGTCGGCGGGTACGAAACGGTGCTCGCCCAGGTCGAAATCCGCTGCAACGCGGTCGGTGAGGGTGAAGCGGTAGCGGTCTTTCGAGGCGTCGAAAAACGTCTTGCCGATTCGACCGCAGGCACCGGTGAGCAATATGTTGAGTCCTTTCACGTGTCGTCCTTGTTATCAGTTATGGCCATCGAGGGCGAAGGTCTTGAACCCGGCGTGCTGACTGAGGCGTTGATAGTACGCCGCAATCGCGGGGTAGGGCGGGCGCTGCATGGGCGTCATCTGCCAGCGGTGCACCGAGAGGCCGATGAGGATATCGGCGAGGGTGAATTCGTCGCCGGCGACGTAGGCTCCCGTCTGCGCCAGTTGCTGTTCAAGGATGCCCATCGCGTCGTTCCAGCGTTGTACGGCGGCGGCAATCTGCGCAGGGTCCAGGCCATCCGGATTGTTACGCACCAGCGCAGTGAAGGCATCGCCCCAGGCCCGGTTGAGTTCAACGGCTTGCCAGTCGACCCATTGTTCGACGCGCGCACGCGGCGCAGGCTCGGCGGGCAGCAGGTCGTAGCGTTGGTAGAGGCCGATCAGGTAGCGGCAGATGGTGTTGGACTCCCACAGCACGCCGTGGTCGTCGATCAACACCGGTATCTGGGCGTTGGGGTTCAAGGCGAGAAATTCGGCCGACTGGGTGGGCTTGAAGCCGATGCCCCAGTCTTCGCGCACATAGTCGATGCCCAATTCCTGGCAGGTCCAAAGCACTTTGCGCACGTTGATGGAGGACGTGCGGCCCAAGATTTTCAGTGAGTGTCCCATGGTGCATCCCTGGCAGGTGAGAGCAGCCAATCTAGCAGGGGCCAGGCACGACAGCGAGGGGGTTAAGTGGGCGCAGTCAAAATGTGGGAGGGGCACCGCCCCTCCCATTTTGACTGAGTAGGGCCTTAACAGCGCGGGGCGTGTTGGTCCATGGCTTTACCTACCAGCAACACGCTCAGCTCACTCAACTGATGAATGGCCAAGGCCACATCACGGTGTTTGCCGGTAAGGCCATCGGACAGGTCGAGCAACAAGGTGCTCACGGAACACACGGTTTCGTAGCTGTTGATCAGCAGGGTTTCGGCGCAGACATCGGGGATGATGGTGAAGAGGGTGGTTGGTGGCATATCAACGTCTTTGAGCATTGCGGCACTCCGGTTCAAGAAGTCCAAGGGTGGGCTGCTGAAACCCGATCACCGAGACATTCAGCGACCGGTGAACCTTAGAGAGCACTGACCGGGCGCACAAGCCAGCCCCTTCCGACGCAAACGTAGGCAACGGAGCAAAGCGTTTACCGCAATGTAGGTGGTTTCCTACGTACTCTCGCGCACCTGTAGCTCAAAGCCCATGTCCACCACCGGATTGGCGACCTTGTTGCCTGCCATGATCGTCAACAGATGCTCCGCCGCACGCCGACCAATGGCTTCGCGCGGTGTACTGATGCTGCTCAGGCGCGGCACCATGAAGGACGAAGCCGGCAAGTCATTGAAGCCCAGCACTGCGACGCGCTCCGGCACTTTAATGCCGTGGCGCAGGGCTTCCAGCAGTGCGCCCTGGGCCAGGTCATCGTTGCCCAGGAAGATCGCGTCCACGTCCGGATGCGCTGCGAGCAGTTGCAGAAACAGCTCGCCACCCAGGCCCACGGAGGAGGGGCGCGGGGTCAGCAGTTCCAGCGCCGGGTCGTACATCCCGGCCTGTTGCAGGGCCCGGCGGAAACCTTCACCGCGCAGCAGCGTGCGTTGGTCCAGCTGCGCGCCGATATAGGCCAGGCGCTTGCGCCCACGCGACAGCAGATGCGCCGCCGCCGTTTCACCCGCCGCCAGTTGCGAGAAACCCACACAGTTCACGCCGGCGTTGGGGTCCAGGTCCATCATGTAGACGCAGGGCACATTGCTGGCCTCGACCATCCGTCGGGCGCTTTCGGTGCGGTCGAAGCCGGTCAGCAGCAAACCCCGTGGCTGGTAGGCCATGTAGTTGCGCAGCAGGTTTTCTTCTTCATCACGCGAATAGTGGAAGTTGCCGATCAGCACTTCAAAGCCCTTGGGGCGCAGTACCTGATGGATGGCTTCGAGGGTTTCGATAAACAGCAGGTTAGACAGCGACGGCACCAGCACCACCACCGAATGGCTCTGGGCCGAGGCCAGGGCGCGGGCGGCGGGGTTGACCACGTAGTTGAGTTCGGCGGCGGCCTGTTGCACTTTTTCCACCAGCTCGGTGGCGACGGTGCTGATGCCACGCAGGGCGCGGGACGCGGTAATCGGGCTGACGCCAGCCAGGCGGGCGACTTCATTAAGGGTCGGGCGACCCGTGGTGCGTAATTTTTTATCGTTCTTGGAGGTCATCAGGCGGCTTGCCAAACAAAAATCGAGGCACTAAGGTAGCGCTGTCTCCAAAAGGCTGCAAATTATTGAACTTAGGGTTGCCTGATCCGGTTCGAATGCTTGGAGCGGATGCACGCGTCACTCCATAAAAAAAGACAAGACGGCGCGGGAAAAGCCTGTTTTTGCACTAGCCTTACAGCGTGCAAAGGTAGCGCTATCTGCGTCCTGAGGTGTTCCATGAGTCAACCTGTTACCGCCCTGGTCATCATGGGTGTTTCCGGCTGTGGCAAGTCCAGCGTCAGCGAGGCCCTGTGCCGCCTGAACGGTGCCACCGCCATCGAAGGCGATAGCTTTCACCCTGCCGCCAACATCGAAAAGATGAGCGCCGGCCACCCCCTCAACGACGACGACCGCGCCGGCTGGCTCGACATCCTGTGCGATGAGTTGCGCCGCTCGCTCAAGGCCGGTGAACACCCGGTGCTCACCTGCTCAGCCCTGAAAAAGAAATACCGCGACCACCTGCGCGAAGCCGCGCCGGGCCTGGGGTTTGTGTTTTTGGAGCTGACCCGTGCCGTGGCCGCCGACCGCGTGTCCCATCGCCCCGGCCATTTCATGCCGGCCAGCCTGATCGACAGCCAGTTCGCCACCCTCGAATCGCCCAAGGGCGAACCGCTGACTCTGGCCCTCAATGCCAGCGAAGACAGCGTCGAGGAGCTGGCCGAGCAGACCAACGCCTGGTGGCTGCAACACGGTTTTGAACCATCCAAATAATTTTTTGCCGGAAAAGGTAGCGCTATCCCCCGGCAGGAAATTCAACACCCGCTTTAATAACAACAACAAACAGGAGAGACCCCCCATGTTTGGCATGTCCCACGAGTCCTACCTGCTGCTAGACGCAGTAGTCACTATCATCGGGTTGATCGTTCTGATCACCAAGTTCAAGGTGCACCCGTTCGTTGCACTGATCATCGCGGCCGGCTTCCTCGGCCTGACCTCGGGCATGCCCGTGGACAAGATCATCAAGGCGTTCCAGGACGGTTTCGGCGGTGTGCTCGGCTTTGTCGGCATCATCCTCGCGCTGGGCACGATGCTCGGCAAGATGATGGCTGAATCCGGCGGTGCCGATCAGATCGCCCAGACCCTGATCCGCGCCTTCGGCAAGGAAAAAGTCCAGTGGGCCATGATGTTCGCCGCGTTTCTGGTGGGCATCCCGTTGTTCTTCGAGATCGGCTTTGTGCTGTTGATCCCGCTGGTGTTCATCGTCGCGCGGCGTACCGGTGTGTCGCTGATCAAGATCGGCATCCCGCTGCTTGCCGGCCTGTCGGCGGTGCACGGCCTGGTACCACCGCACCCGGGTCCGCTGTTGGCCATCGGCGTGTTTGGCGCGGACATCGGCAAGACCATCCTGTATGGCCTGATCGTCGCGCTGCCGACTGCCATCATTGCCGGCCCGATCTTCGGTACGTTTATCGCCAAGTACATCCCGGGCAATCCGTCCCAGGAACTGGTCGATCAACTGGCCCGCGAGCCGGAGAACAAGAACCTGCCGAGCTTCAGCGTCACCCTGATCACCGTGCTGCTGCCGGTGTTCCTGATGCTGCTGAAAACCTTTGCCGACATCGCGTTTGCCGAAGGCAACGTGGTGCGCAACTGGATGGACATGATCGGTCACCCGATCACCGCGCTGTTGCTGGCGCTGCTGCTGTCGCTGTACACCTTTGGTACTCGCCAGGGCATCCACTCCAAGCAGATCCTCAAGCTGCTCGACGCCAGCCTTGCGCCGACTGCCGCGATTATCCTGATCATCGGTGCCGGTGGTGGCTTCAAGCAGATGCTGGTGACCAGCGGCGTGGGCGACGTGATCGGCCATATGGCGGTGACCGCGCAGATCAACCCGATTTTGCTGGCGTGGCTGGTGGCGGCGGTGATTCGTGTTGCTACCGGTTCGGCCACGGTGGCCACCATTACCGGCGCGGGCATTGTGGTGCCGGTGGTGGGGATGATCCCCGGGGTCAACCGTGAACTGCTGGTGCTGGCGACGGGGGCGGGTTCGTTGATCCTGTCTCACGTCAACGATGCGGGGTTCTGGCTGGTGAAGCAGTACTTCAATATGACCGTGGCGGAGACGTTCAAGACCTGGACGGCGATGGAGACCATCCTGTCGGTGGTGGCGTTGATCTTCATCATGTTGCTGTCGTTGGTGGTGTAACAGGTTCACCGCAAAACAAATGTGGGAACCCAATCAAATGTGGGAGGGGGCTTGCCCCCGATGGCAGTGGATCAGTCACCAGATGCAGTGACTGACACTCTGCTATCGGGGGCAAGCCCCCTCCCACATTTTGACCGAGTTATGCCCCGGTTTTGGGTACTAACCCATCCGCCCGGAACATCCCGCGAATCCCGCGCACCGCCTGGCGAATCCGGTCCTGGTTCTCGATCAGCGCAAAGCGCACATGATCATCCCCATACTCGCCAAAGCCGATACCCGGCGACACACACACCTTGGCCTCCAGCAGCAATTTCTTGGCAAATTCCAGCGAGCCCATGGCGGCGTACTGCTCGGGGATCTTCGCCCAGACGTACATCGACGCCTTGGGGTTCTCGACCATCCAGCCCAGCTCATGCAGGCCCTTGACCAGCACATTGCGGCGCTGGCGGTACTGCTCGGCGATGTCTTTCACGCACTGTTGGTCGCCTTCCAGCGCGGCAATCGCCGCCACTTGCAGCGGGGTGAACGTGCCGTAGTCGTGGTAGCTCTTGATGCGCGCCAGGGCGTTGACCAGCTCCGGGTTGCCGACCATGAAACCAATGCGCCAGCCGGCCATGTTGTAGCTCTTGGACAGGGTGAAAAACTCCACCGCAATGTCCTTGGCGCCGGGCACTTGCATGATCGATGGGGCTTTCCAGCCGTCATAGACGATGTCGGCGTAGGCCAGGTCATGCACCACCAGCACGTCGTACTGCTTGGCCAGGGCGATCACCCGTTCGAAGAAATCCAGCTCCACGCACTGCGCGGTGGGGTTGGACGGAAAGCCCAGGATCATCATCTTGGGCTTGGGGATCGAGCCACGAATCGCGCGTTCCAGCTCATCGAAGAAGTCCACGCCCGGCACCAGCGGCACCGATCGCACCTGGGCGCCGGCAATCACGGCACCGTAGATGTGAATCGGGTAGCTGGGGTTCGGCACCAGCACCGTGTCGCCCTGGTCCAGGGTAGCCAGCATCAAGTGCGCCAGGCCTTCCTTGGAACCGATGGTAACGATGGCTTCCGACTCGGGGTCGATGTCGACCTCGTAGCGGTCCTTGTACCAGCGCGAAATCGCCCGGCGCAGGCGCGGAATACCTTTGGATGTTGAGTAGCCGTGGGTGTCTTCACGCTGGGCGACGGTGACCATTTTTTCCACGATATGCGGTGGAGTGGCGCCGTCGGGGTTACCCATGCTCAAGTCGATGATGTCTTCGCCGCGCCGACGCGCAGCCATCTTCAGCTCGGCAGTGATATTGAAAACGTAGGGGGGGAGTCGATCTATGCGCGCAAAGCGGCGCGGCGAACCTTGGTCTGCCATTGTTGCCTCGAGAGTACGTAAGCGCCCGGAACCGTCCGAGCGACGTCGGCCACTGCGGTGGCCTGCGGGGCAGACAATACGGTCGATGATGGCCAGTTGTCCAGATGCGCGGGAAAATTTTCTGCATGGAGTCCAGCGCCGATATGCCCCTATACTCGATGCGGGTTTGTTCCCTCATAAGAAGGAGACTGTTCATATGGATCAGCAGACAAAACAACCGTTAGAGCCGCGCATGGAAGCAGGCAAGGCGCTGGTAATCGCCGGCGTAAAAGGGCGTTATTCCAAGGCCACTGTCGGAGATATTCCCAAACTGTGGGAGTTGTTCGACACCTGCATCAAGGACATCAAGAAGCGTGTCAGCGGCGTGACCTATGGGGTTTGCCATAACCCCAATCACGGCGAGTTCGACTACCTGGCCGGTGTTGAAGTCCCGTCCAAGGGCGATGTGCCGAGCAACTTCGAGTTCATCGAAATTGCGCCGCTCAACTACGCCGTGTTCCCGCACTACGGGCCGGTGCAGGCGCTGGAGCAGACCTATGAGCGCATCCTGTTCGAGTGGTTGCCGCACTCGGGCTACAAGGTGCTGGGCGCGGATTTCGAGCGTTACAGTGCAGATTTTGATGCGCGCAAGGGCACGGGGTCGGTGGAGATCTGGTTGCCAGTGGGCGAGAAGGGCTAGCGCCACGTCCTGTGTGGCAAACGCGCCCGCGTGGCCAGCCGGCTTGTGGTGGCGAGCGGGTTTGTGTGGCGAGCGGGCTTGCCCGCGTTGGGCTGCGCAGCAGCCCCCCCCGATCAGGCCCGCTTCGCGCGCCAACGCGGGCAAGCCCGCTCGCCCACGTCGAGCCGCAACCTGCGCTCATACCCAATCCGCCCCTTATACGCTTCCCCGCTGTCCACCCACCCAGCCGACAGATAGAGCCCCATCGCCGCCACATTGTCCGCGTCCACCGACAGCTCCAGCGCCTTGATCTGCGGCCAGGCGTGCAGCGCCGCCGCCGGCAGTGCCTGCAAACACGCCTTGCCAAACCCGCGCCCTTGCTGCTGGCGATCCACCTGCAAGGCATGCAGTGTCGCGCTGTGTTCATCCGCCCAATGGGGCAGGCACGGTGGGCGTTTAAGCAGCAGGAAGGCCACGGGCAAATCGTCGGCGAGCAGGGCGAACCCTTTGACAGCCCCAGGCTTGGGATTGACCAGCAGGCTGTTCAGCGCACAGTAGATATCACCGGAATACGCCAGTTGTTCGGGATGCACCTGCAGGGCGTCGAGATGCTGTTTCTGCACTAGGCTCAGCGTCTCATAAGGGACGAGGCGGGTTTCCATCGGTGGCGCATCCGAATTCCTACAAAGAAGCGCGGATTCTAGCGGGTTTGCCCCTAGCGAAATTATTTTTCAGCGGCGTGTCGATGGGCGTGCGGGCCATTCGACCAAGGGTGTCCTTTGTGAGTTTTCACCTTCGAGTCTTCTCAAGGAGTATTGCCATGAGCAATGCTATCAACGCCCTGCCATCTGTTCGACCTGAAACCTTGACCGCCGCGAACTATAGTCAGTAGTCCGAAAACGGAGAACATCAGAAATACCTGTGCCTGATCAACAGCAATGAACAGGTGCTGCACACCACGCCGGGTTCTACCTGATCGAGGCCCGCGACTTGAACCAAGCGATCCAGATGGCCGCCGGCATTCCAGCTGCCACGGTCGGCAATGTGGAAGTGCGCCCAGTGCGCGAATTGAATCTCTGAAGACAACACGCATAAAAATCAGGAGGTTTACCCATGTCTACGCAACCTGCCGAATTTGAACTGTCCATCAGCCGCCTGATCGACGCGCCGCGCAGCCGGGTGTTTCGTGCCTGGACCGAGCCAGCCCTGCTGCAACAATGGTGGGGCCCGCACGGCATGACCACCCCCGAGTGCGAAATGAACCTGTGGGTCGGTGGCCTGTTTCGCACCCTGATGCGGGCGCCGGATGGCAGCGAATACCCGACCCAGGGCGTGTTCCTGGAAATCGTCGCGCCACGGCGGTTGGTGTTTACCGATGCCTTTTCGCCAGGCTGGATCCCCTCAGGCAAGCCGTTCATGACCGCCGAAGTGACCCTGCAGGAAGTCGATGGCAACAAAACCCTCTACACCGCCCGCGCCATGCACTGGCGTGCAGAGGATAAACAGGCCCACGAAGCCATGGGCTTTCACGATGGCTGGGGCCAGAGCCTGGACCGCCTGGTGACGCTGGTGACCGAGGGCATGCCCGATTGACACCCGGCATCGAGGCCATTTACCGCAGCGAATCGCGGCGCGTTCTCGCGACACTGATTCGCCTGCCGGGCGATTTCGACCAGGCCCAAGAAGCCCCGCACGAACCCGCCCCGTGGCGAGCGAGCTTGCTCGCGTCGGGCCGCGCAGCGGCCCCAAAAAGCCTGGGAGCGCTGCGCAGCGGCCCTGAAAAATCTTGGGAGCGCTGCGCACTCCAACGCGGGCAAGCCCGCTCGCCACATAGGTTGGTGGGGGCAGTTATTCGAGCATCTGGCGCAGCATCCAGCTTCCCGCCGGACCTGGTGGGTGCTGTCGCGACCACAGTACATCCACCGCCACCGAGCGTGGCCAACTGCGCACGCTGAGTTCAACCAGCCCGGCGTTGCCAAAGCGTTCCACCAGCCAGCGCGGCAGTTCGGCCCAGCCGAAACCGAGCTGGGCCATTTCCATCAGCATCAAAAAGCTCGGCGCCGACCACACACGGCCCATGGGCCGTGTTTCATTCGGGTTGATGATGGTCGCCAAGCGCAGTTCGCGGTGTTGCTGCAAGGTTTGCGTGTCGATGTGCTGCAGGTGCGCCAACGGATGCCCGGGGGCGACGAACAGCGCGATTTCCGTACGTTCCTCCACGGGCGCACGGCTCAGGTCGGGCGGGTAGATGTCTTGGGCTTCGATAAACGCCATATGCGCGCGACCGCTTTGCACCAGGGCTATCAGGTCTTCGCACTCGGCGATCAACCACTCCAGCTCCAGGTCCGGGTAGCGCTGCTCAAAAGCTTTGAGGGCGAGTTCGAAACGCTCCGACTGGTAGGTATCGGACATGGCAATCGTGACTTTTGGCTCCAACCCTTGCGCCAACTGGCTCGCCGCCAGCTCCAGGCGGCTGCTGGCCTCCAGCACCTGCTCGGCGCGTTGCAGCAACACATGGCCTGCTGGAGTGAGTGTCGGCTTGCGGCTGCTGCGGTCAAACAGCACCACATCGAGATCAATCTCCAGGCTCGCAACGGCGGCGCTGACCGTGGATTGGCTTTTGCCCAACTTGCGCGCGGCCGCTGAAAACGAGCCTTGGGTAGCCGCCTGGACAAATGCCTGGAGCACTTCGTGAGAAGCCATGACTATCGCCTTGGTCGATGGTTATTAGTTATGAAGTATCGATCCATAGGGTAATGATGGCAACCATCGTCACTCACGGAGCCGGTTCATGAACCCCACCAAGTCGATTACTGAACGCGTTTGCCAGGCCATTGGTTTCGAGGCGCTGGCGTTACTGATCTGTACCCCGTTGCTGGCGTGGATCATGGACAAACCGGCCCTGGAAATGGGCATGGTGACCCTCGCGCTGAGCCTGATGGCGCTGACCTGGAACGTGATTTTCAACGGCCTGTTCGACCGCCTCAAGGCGCGCCTGCAATTGGCCAACAACGCTTGGACGCGGGTGCTGCATGCGCTGATGTTCGAGGGCGGGCTGATTATTGTCGCCGTGCCGTTGATTGCTGCGTGGCTGAATATCAGCCTGGTGCAGGCGTTTATCCTCGATATCGGTGTACTGCTGTTTTTCCTGCCGTACACCTACGTGTATCACTGGGGGTATGACGTGCTGCGCGACAAATTCCTACAGAAACATGCCGCCCGAGGCCTCGATGCGTTGCCCGGTGATCCAGTTGCTGCCGTCGGCCAGCAATGTCGAAATAGCCCCGCCGATATCATCCGGTAAGCCGGCCCGGCCCAGGGCGGTGTTGTTGGCGACCATGCTGTTGAGGTTGGCATTGTCGCGCACGGCGCCGCCGCCGAAGTCAGTTTCAATCGCGCCGGGGGCGAGGATGTTGACGGTGATGCCGCGCCCACCCAGCTCTTTGGCCTGGTAGCGGGTCAACACTTCCATCGCGCCTTTCATCGCTGCATAGGCGGCGTAGCCGGGCAGGCTGAAGCGCGCCAGGCCGCTGGAAATATTGACGATGCGACCGCCGTCGCCGATCAGCGGCAACAGCTTCTGCGTCAGGAAGAATGGACCCTTGAATTGGATCGCCACCAGTTGGTCGAACTGTGCTTCGGTGGTTTCTTCGAAGCTGGCGTGCACGCCAATGCCAGCGTTATTGATCAGAAAGTTGAAGTGGTCCTGTGCGAAAACTTCCTTGAGCACGCTGCCAACCTGGCTCACAAAGTCATTGAATGTCGCGCTCTGGCTCACATCCAGTTGCAGCATGGCGGCGCGGCCACCCAGGGCTTCGACCTGCTCCACCACCGCTTGGGCTTCACCCGCTGCGCTGTGGTAAGTGCCGATGATATCGACGCCTTGTGCCGCCAGGTGCAGCGCGGCGCTTTTACCAAGGCCGCGGCTGGCGCCGGTGATGAGTGCGATTTTACGGGGCATGGTGCAGTCCTCTTCAGATGTGATCGTGGGACTAAGTGTATTTGTCCGCTCATAACGTGATAAACACAGTGAAAGCGAAATCACTGGCCGGATAAGGCGAACAATCCCATGAACAAGCTGGAGCTGCTGCGCACCTTCGTGCGCGTCACCGAACTGTCGAGTTTCACCCAGGCCGGCGAGAGCCTGGGCCTGCCGCGCTCGACGGTGTCGGAGCATGTGCAGGCGCTGGAAGCGTTGCTGGGCGCGCGCCTGTTGCAGCGCACCACGCGCAAGGTGCAGGCGACCCAGGACGGGCGCGTGTTGTATGAACGCAGCAAGGATTTGCTCGCGCACATGGAGGAGCTGGAAGGCTTGTTTCGCCAGGATGAGGCGCAACTGAGCGGGCGCATTCGGGTGGACATGCCTAACGTCATGGCGCGCGATCTGATCCTGCCGCGCCTGCCCGAATTCATGCAGGCGCACCCATTGATCGAGCTGGAAATCAGCACCACCGATCGCCAGGTCGACCTGCTGGCCGAAGGGTTCGACTGCGTGCTGCGGGTTGGCGCGCAGCCCGACCAGTCGGTGGTGGCGCGGTTGCTGTGCAGCCTGCAAATGATCAACTGCGTGAGCGCCGGATACGTCGAACGCCATGGCCGGCCCGAGACGTTGGCCGATCTGGCTAACCATCAGTTGGTGCATTACGTGCGGCCACTGGGTTCACGCTCGGCGGGCTTCGAATACCAGCACGGCAACAAGGTGCACCGCGTGCCGATGGCCGGGCGGGTCACGGTCAATAGCACCGATGCTTATAAATCGGCCTGTTTGGGCGGGTTCGGGATTACCCAGGTGCCCGTCCTGGGCATTCGCGACCTGCTCGACAGTGGTGAGCTGGTGGCGGTCCTGCCCGACTACCCGGCGCCTGCGCTGGACGTGTCCCTGCTCTACGCCGGGCAGCGGCATCTGCCGCAGCGGGTGCGGGTGTTCATGGAGTGGCTGGCCGCGACCCTGCAGGCCCAGCTCTAGCGGCGCGCGGACAACTGCTGCGGCGCCAGGAACGCGTCATGGAAGTAATCGCGCACCGCCTGCATCGCCGGGGTGAACGCGCGCTCGCGGTGCCAGGCCAGGCCGACGCTCATCGGCGTCACAGGGTCGGTCACGGTCAGGGTCTCGATGCGCTTGCCTTCCAGTGACCAGGGGCGGTGCACCAGGTCGGACAAAATCGCCACGCCGCTGCCATTGGCGACCATGCTGCGCACCGCCTCCACCGAACTGGTGCGCAGCCGCACCTGGGGCGTTTGCCCGGCCTGTTCCCAATAGCGCATGGCACTGTGTTCGGCCTCGTCGACGGTGAGCAGGATGTAGGGCTCTTGCGCCACGTCCGCCAGGCTCACGGCGCCGCGCTCGCACAACGGGTGATGGCTGGGCAGCCACAGGCGGCGCTCGGAGTTGAAGAGGATTTCGGAGACGATATCCGCGTGCGTAAGGTTGGCGGTCAGCACCACCGCCATATCGAACTGGCCGTCGAGCAAGCCCTGTTCGATGGCCTGGCGCTCCTGTTCGAACACCTTGATGGTGACGTCCGGGTGCCAATGCTCCATGCGCTGCAAGTGGTGCGGCAGGAAATAACCCAGCACCGTGTAGCTGGCCGCCAGGCGCAGCACGCCGCTGGCGCGGTAGTCGGGCAGCGGGCTGTTCAGCGCATCGTCGACACTGCGCACAATCACATAGGCGCGGTTGAGAAAGTGCCGCCCGGCGTCGGTCAGGTTCATGCCCTGGGACGAGCGCACAAACAGCTGCACGCCGAGCATGGCCTCCAGCTCCTTGATGGCCGTGGTCACCGCCGACTGAGAGATATTCAGGTGGATCGCCGCCTGGGAAATCTGGCCGATTTCAGCGGTGGCGACAAAGTAGCGAACTTGGCGCAAGGTCAGAGACATGGCGTTATCTGTTTTTCAGAAGATGGGCCATCTGATAATAGATCTTCCCAAGGGGTCAAGCGGCGGCCTACTTTTCCAGCATCATCTCTGGCGGAGCGACCCCGATGCAGACAGTGGATTTCAACTCGGACATGGGCGAAAGCTTCGGCCCCTGGACCATCGGCGATGGCGTCGACGCGGAACTGATGGGCTACATCAGCTCGGCCAATATCGCCACCGGCTTCCATGCCGGTGACCCCGGCACCATGCGCCGCACGGTGGAGCGTGCCAAGCAATTGGGCGTGGCCATCGGCGCGCACCCGGGCTTTCGTGACCTGGTGGGCTTCGGCCGTCGGCATATCAACGCGTCCGCCCAGGAACTGGTGGACGACATGCTCTACCAGCTCGGCGCCCTGCGTGAAATCGCCCGCGCCCAGGGGGTGACCCTGCAACATATCAAGCCCCACGGTGCGCTCTACATGCACCTGGCCCGCGACGAAGAGGCCGCACGGCTGCTGGTGCAGAACCTGCAGCTGATCGAACCGACACTGCTGTTGTACTGCATGCCCAACTCGGTGATCTGGCGGGTGGCCACGGCGCTGGGGCAACCGGTGGTGCGGGAGTTTTACGCCGACCGTGAGTACGATCTGTCCGGCTCCATCGTGTTTACCCGCAACGTACGCGCACTGGATCCTGCCACCGTTGCGGCCCGCGTCCTACGCGCGTGTCAGACCGGGCGGGTGCGCACCGTGGAAGGCGAAGACCTGTTCATCGAATTCGATTCCATCTGCCTGCACAGCGACACCCCCGGCGCCCTGGACCTGGTGGAAGCCACCCGTGCAGCCCTGGACCGGGCCGGTATCGACGTCAGACCCCCACAATAAGACGCACTGAACATCACTTTTTGCCTGCCTTTCTATAACGATTCCAAGAGGAACAGACATGGCTGAAACGTCCCCCATCCGCTACAGCTTCGGCGGTGATGAACACCTGTTCGCCGAGGTCAGCGACAGCATGTCCCTGGAGGCTTTTTTCAAAGGCATGGCGGTGACCCGTGCCGTTGAACGCCTGGCCCTGGAAGGCGTGCTGGACGTGTGCCTGGCCAATGCGTCATTCCAGATTCGCTTCGACCCCGACCGCATCGCGCCTCACGTGCTGCTCGACGCGGTACAAAGCGCCGAAGCCCAGGCCGTGGCCGAACGCACCTTGCACACGCGCATCATCGAAATCCCGGTGCTCTACAACGACCCCTGGACCCACGAAACCCTGATGCGTTTTCGTGATCGCCATCAAGACCCCAGCGGCACCGACCTGGAGTACGCCGCGCGCATCAACGGCCTGGCCGACGTGGACGCGTTTATCGCCGCCCACAGTGGCGCGCCGTGGTTTGTGTCGATGGTCGGGTTCGTCGCGGGCCTGCCGTTCATGTTCCAGATGGTTGAGCGTGCGCGGCAATTGCAGGTGCCCAAGTACCTGCGCCCGCGTACCGACACGCCCAAGCTCACGCTGGGCCATGGCGGTTGTTTTGGCTGCATCTACTCGGTGCGCGGCGCAGGCGGTTACCAGATGTTCGGCGTGACCCCGGCGCCGATCTACGACCCGGCGCAGCAGTTGGCGTACCTCAAGGAGCATATGGTGTTCTTCCGGCCCGGCGATATCGTGCAGTTCAAACCCATTGCGCGCGACGCCTACGACCAGGCCGTTGCCGACGTTGACGCAGGGCGTTTCGACCTGCGCATCCGGCCGGTGGAATTTTCCCTCGATGCGTTTCTCGCCGACCCCGTTGGCTATCCGAAAACCCTGCAGGAGGCGCTGGCATGATCAAGGTGCTCAAACCCGGCCTCGCCACCTCCGTGCAGGACCTGGGCCGCGAAGGCTATTACCACCTGGGCATTCCGCCCTCCGGCGCGCTGGACCAGTACGCGTTGAGCGCCGCTAACCGTCTGGTGGGCAATCCGGTAGGCGCGGCGGGCCTGGAGTGCACGTTGATCGGGCCTGAGCTGGAGTTCCGGCAGGACGCGTTGGTGGCGTTAAGCGGCGCGTTGATGTCGCCGCGCCTGGACGGTGAAGTGGTGCATCAGGACACCGCGTTCAATGTGCGCGCCGGGCAGGTATTGCGCTTTGAATTTCCCAAGGCGGGTGCGCGCACCTACCTCGCGGTCGCCGGTGGCATCGATGTGCCGTTGGTGCTCGGCAGCCGCTCCACCTACACCCTGGGTGCGCTCGGTGGCTTCCAGGGCCGGCGCTTGCAGGAGGGCGATGAGTTGCCCATCGGCGCGGCCAGCGGGCAGGGCCGTGCGGGTAATAGCCTGCCCATGGCGTTGCGCCGATCTGTTGGCGGCGATGTTACCTTGCGCGTGGTGCCAGGGCTGTATTACGAGCGATTGACTGACGCTGCCAAAGGCAGCTTTTTTGCTGAGCCATGGACCGTCGGCTCCGAGGCGGACCGCATCGGCTATCGCTTCAAAGGCGGCAGCGCGCTGAGCTTCCAGCCACGCGAGCAACCGTTCGGCGCGGGCTCGGATCCGTCGAATATCGTCGACAGCTGCTACCCCATCGGCTCGATCCAGGTACCGGCCGGGTTGGAGCCGATTGTGCTGCACCGCGATGCCGTCTCGGGCGGTGGCTACGCGATGATCGGCACGGTAATCAGCGCCGACCTGGACCTGATCGGGCAGATGCAGCCGAACCAGCGGGCGGGGTTTGTGGCGGTCAGTCTGGAGGAGGCGCTGGAGGCGCGGCGGGTCTACAAGAAGCGCCTGAAGGCGATGGCCGGACTCTTCAATCACTGACACACAACAGGTCAAAATGTGGGAGGGGGCTTGCTCCCGATAGCGGTGGGTCAGTCAGCTTATCTTTAGCTGACCCACTGCAATCGGGGGCAAGCCCCCTCCCACATTGAGTCCCTTGTTCAGTCAGAACAGTTGGGTGAACAGCCAGTACAAACTGCCCGACAGGAGGATGGCCGCCGGCAACGTCAACACCCAGGCCATGAGCAAATTGCGGATGGTCTTCATCTGCAAGCCACCACCGTTCGCGACCATGGTCCCGGCCACGCCCGAGGACAGCACGTGGGTGGTCGACACCGGCAAACCGTACATGTCCGCCGCGCCGATGGTCAGCATCGCCACGGTTTCGGCCGCAGCGCCCTGGGCGTACGTCAGGTGGGTCTTGCCGATTTTCTCGCCCACGGTCACCACGATGCGCTTCCAGCCGACCATGGTGCCCAAGCCCAGGGCGATGGCCACGGCGATCTTGACCCACAGCGGGATAAAGCGCGTGGCGTTGTCGATCTGGTCCTTGAACAGCTTCAGCTTGCCTTGGGTATCGGCGTCGAAGTTGCCGACCTTGCCCTTGTCCATCAGGCGAATGGTTTCGCTGGTCAGGTACATGTCGTTACGCACGTTGCCGACGGCCTCGGCCGGCACTTTGGCCAGGGAGCCGTAGCCTTTCACTTCGTCACCGATGTGCCCGGCCAGGGCGGCGAGGGCCGGCACCAGTTCCGGGGTGGCTTCCTTGGTGCGCACGTAGGTCGAGAGGATCGGGCGTGGGTCGCCCGGCAACACCTGTGGTGCGCTTTTCACCAGGGCCACTTGGGTCACTTCCGCCACGGCGGCGAACTGCAACGACTGCTCCGCGGGCATGGTGCGGTTCAGCGCGTAGGCCATCGGCAGGGTGCCCACCAGGATCAGCATGATCAGGCCCATGCCTTTCTGGCCATCGTTGGAGCCGTGGGCGAACGACACACCGGTGCAGGTGGCGATCAACATGCCGCGAATCCACCACGGCGGCGGCGTGTCGCCCTTGGGGGCCTTGTACAGCGCGCGGTTTTTGACAAAGGCGCGCAGGGCCAGCAACAGCAACGCGGCAAAGGCGAAGCCGATCAGGGGAGACAGCAGCAGCGCATAGCCGATCTTGATCGCTTGGCTCCAGTCCACACCGCTGGTGCCGTCACGCCCGTGCATCAAGGCATTCGCCACGCCCACGCCAATGATCGAGCCGATCAGGGTGTGCGAGGACGACGCCGGCAACCCCAGCCACCACGTGCCCAGGTTCCACAGGATCGCAGCGATCAGCAGGGCGAAGATCATCGCGAAACCGGCCGACGAACCCACCTGCAAAATCAACTCCACCGGCAGCAAGGCAATGATGCCGAACGCCACGGCGCCGCTGGACAGCAACACCCCAAGGAAGTTGAAAAAGCCCGACCACACCACGGCAAAATGCGGCGGCAGCGAGTTGGTGTAGATCACCGTCGCGACCGCGTTGGCGGTGTCGTGAAAACCATTGACGAACTCGAAGCCGAGGGCGATCAACAGCGCCACACCCAGCAGCAGGAATGGCGTCCAGGTGGTCACCACCGTGCCGAGTTCGTGCATGTCGTGCATCAGGCTGTAGGCGGTGAACAGCAGCCCCATGGCGAGCACGGCGAAGAAAATGATCACCGTCACCAGGCCGGGCTTTTTGTCCAGATTGGGTTTTGCGCCAGCAGGTGACGCGTGGGTGGAGGCAGTCAGGGAAGGGGTAGCCATGCCGGAGCATCCAGTGTGAGGAGGATGTCGCCCATGATCATTGCAGAATGTTACAGAGAGGCTGCCACAGGTCAGTGTTTATGGGAATCGGGTTTGCCGCTGGTCTAACAGACGGCATAAATCCAATGTGCGAGGGCATTTCAGGCTAGTAATCTTTGCGCTTTCTGAAGGCCCAGCGCCCGGCAATCAAGGTAAACGTCGCCACCAATGCCACCAGAATCCAGAAGCCTTCCGGATCTTGGGAAAGCGGCACGCCCCCCACGTTCATGCCAAAAAAGCCAGCAATGATATTGATCGGCAACGCCAGTACCGTCACCACGGTGAGGGTGAACAGCGTGCGGTTGCTTTGCTCGTTGAGGTTGGCGGCGATCTCTTCCTGCAACAGTTTTATGCGCTCACCCAGGGCCGTCAGGTCGTTGATGATCAGCGCGAACTCTTCGGTGGATTTGCGCAACTCCTTCACGTCTTCCTTTTGCAGCCATTGCGGTGGGCGGTTGAGCAGGCGCAGCAGCGAGCCCGGTTCCAGCGCAAGCAGACGTTGCAGGCGCACCAGCACCCGACGTGCCGCCCCCAGCTCCGCGCGGTTGGTGGACACGCGCGAGGAGAGCAACTGGTCTTCGATATGGTCGACGCTGATGCTGGTCTTGCGCACGATCTGCGTCAGCACTTCACCCTGGTCGCGCAGCAAGTGCACCAGCAGCTCCAACGGCGAGCGAAAGCGTTCACCGGCCTTTACCGACGAGCGCAGCTTGTCCACCGAGTGCAAAGGTTGCAGGCGCGCGCTGATCAACAGCCGGCTGCGGGCGCACACCCACAGCGTGGAAATATCCGACGAGACCATGCTGCTGAAGTTGAACACCACGTCGTTGACCACCGCCAGCAAGGCCGAGTCGACATGTTCGATACGCGTGGACCGCGAGCCTTCGTGCAGGGCTTCGAAGAACTCTTCGGGCAGGTCCAGGTGCGTCTGCATCCAGCGCTCGCACGCGGCGTGGGCCAGGTTCAGGTGCAACCAGAGGAACTCTTGCGGGTCGGCCGGTTGGCTCAAGGCCTGCAGCGCCGTAGCCGAATCGATCTGCTGGCCTTTTTCACCCGCACGAAAACGAAAACCGTACAGCAGGCCAAACAGATCGGAATCTTGATGGCTGTGGTCGATGTTGTGGTTCATGAAGGCTCGCAGAGAAAGCGCCTGTAGGACGTTTCACAGGTTCGCGTAGGCGAATCATTGCAAGGATAGTTGACAGTTTTGTGACACTTTTCTATTTATTTCGAAGAAGTGACATTTTATTGACCGTCTATCAGAATTGCTTCAAGAAGCCTCTAGCACGGCCGATTCAGGGCATTGAGAACCGCTGGGGATGGGCGGTGCCTTTGAGGACAAGGAAGTTACCGCGTGCCTGCACGAATTTTCTGTATTGAGACGTTTCCCGATGAATGTATTGCGAACCTCCCTGAGAGCACAAATCCTGGCGCTGCTCGGTGGCAGTCTGCTGGCGATGCTGTTGATCGCCCTGGCGTGTTTCAACTTCCTCTCCAGCGGGGTGCAGAGTTATCGCAGCTTGATTGACGGGCCGTTGCTCACCTCCCAACTGATCGACGAGGCCAACCTGCAATTCAAGGTGCAGGTGCAGGAATGGAAAAACGTCTTGTTGCGCGGCAAACAGCCCCAGGACATGGAGAAATACTGGAGCCAGTTCCAGGACCGGCAACGCGATGTACAAAGCATCCTCACACGCCTGGTCACCCACACCAGCAGCGAACCGGCCTTGAATCGACGCATCGAAACCCTGCGTCAGGAACACCAGCAACTGGGCGTGGCCTACCAGCGCGGCCGTGATGCCTACGTGGCGGCGGGCGGCGACCCTGCCGTCGGGGACGCTGCCGTGAAAGGCGTGGACCGTGCCGCCAGTGAGCAGATGAGCGCCCTGGTCACCGACCTGCGCGAACAAGGCAGCCAGCAGTCCTTGGCCATCAGCGCCTATGCCGAGCGCACCGTGATGGTGGGCTTGGCGGTCATGCTGTTGTCCGGTGTGTTGATTGGCTTGTTCAGCCTGTGGTTGATCAACCGCAATCTGATCCTGCCGATTCGTGGCCTGATCGACTACGTCACACACCTGAGCCATGGCCGTTTTGCCGAGCGCGTGGCCAGTCGTCGCCAGGATGAACTGGGGCACCTGGCGGCCGCCGCCAATACACTGCGCGACTTCCTCGCCGAAACCTTCAGCCGCTTGCAACGCAGCGCCACTGACCTGGTGAGTGCCAGCGGCGAGTTGAACGCGATTGCCGGGCAGATGGCCACCGGTACCCATGAGCAATTCAGCCGCACCGACCAGGTGGCCACGGCGATGACCGAAATGTCCGCGACCGCCCAGGAGGTCGCCCGCCACGCCGCCGGAGCCTCGCGTGCTGCCGACGAAGCTGATCATTCGGCCCGCGAAGGCGCTGAGGTGATGAACGTCACCATCGCCACCATCGGCCAGATGCGCAGTGAAATCCTCAACACCGGCACCATCATCCGACGCCTGGAAACCGACAGCGTACGTATTGGCAAAGTGCTCGAAGTGATTCGCGGGATCGCCGAGCAAACCAACCTGCTGGCGCTCAACGCCGCCATTGAAGCCGCACGCGCAGGCGAGGCCGGGAGGGGGTTTGCAGTGGTGGCCGATGAAGTGCGCAGCCTGGCGCAACGCACGGCGGCGTCGATCATCGAGATCAACCAGATTATCCAGGCGGTGCAAACCGGCGCGGTGGATGCAGCCGAGGCGATTGTCAGCGGCCAGTCGTGCAGCGATGACAGTGTGGAAAAAGTCACCCAGGCCGGTGCGATGCTCGCGCACATCACTCAGGCGGTGGAAGCGATCCGCGACATGAACCGCCAGATCGCCACGGCGGCCGAAGAGCAGACGTCGGTGGCCGAGGACATCTCGCGCAACATCACGCAGATCACCACCGTGGCCACGGCCAACCTCGACAATGTGCAGCGCACCCAAGCGGCGAGCCACAACCTGCGTGGGTTGTCAGGTGAGTTGAATGAGGTGACGGCGCGATTGGGCGCCTGATCAGGCGGTGGGCAGGCTGAACGTGAAGAGGGTGCCGTGCTCGGCGGTGGTGGACACGCTTAGTTCACCGCCGTGGGCGTCGGCAATCTGCTTGACGATATACAAACCCAGGCCCAGCCCGGCTTGTGGGGTGTTTTTGGCCGGGCGCGCGTAGGGCTGGAACAGGCGCGGCAGTGCCAGTTCGTCGATTGTGCCGGGGTTCTTCACGGTCAATGTGAAGTGGCCTTGTTCGATCTTTGCCGTGACCTCCACCGGGCCATCATGGGCGCCATGGTGGATGGCATTGGCCACCAGGTTGGAGAGCAATTGCGCCAGGCGTTCGCGGTCGCCGTTCACGCCTCGCAGGTCGCCGATCTCGGCCTGGATGAGCCGCTGCGGATGCACGCTTTGTACCTCCGACACCACGTGCTGCAAGGCATCCTGCAAGCCCTGGCACTCGCCGATGTTCAACGGAATTCCGCTGCCCATGCGCCCGCGGGCGAAGTCCAGCACGTCTTCGACCAACTGCGCGGCGCGCCGGCCGCTGGCAAGGATATGCCGCAGCAGCGTGTCGGTGGCCGGGTCCGGGTGTTTGCGCAGCAAACGTTCGGCGCCGACGTTGATCGCGAACAGCGGGTTGCGCAGGTCATGGCCCAGCACGGCGATGAATTGCTCGCGCAGTTCGGCAGTGCCGCGTTCTTCCTGCAGTTGCGCGTGGGTCTGCTCTGCAGCTTCTTCGGCTTCGATCTGCAATGACAGCACGCGCGCGAACGACTCCATGGTCGACTGGATCGTGCTGCTGCGCAGGCTTGCAGGGGTGGGGTCGAGGGCGCAGATGGTGCCGAAGAAGCGCCCGTCGGTACGGAACACCGGCACCGAAATGTAGCTTTCAAACTGGTACATACGCGGCGTGTGATGGTCGTGATAGACCGGGTCTTCGCTGGCTTTGTCGATCACCACCGACACGTGGGAGCCCCGAATTTCGTGGCAGATGGTGGTAGTCAGGTCCAGCTCGCCGCCCACGCCAAGGCCGAAACCCAAGTGGTCGAGCACCGCGCAGGCGGTCCAGGTGTCATCGGTCACCCGTGCCACGGCAGCAAAGCGCAGGCCGGTCATGTCGCTGATGACTTGGAGCATCGCGGGTACGGCACTGATTCGGCCAATGGTGGCGATGTCGGCGGCTTTTTGCCCCATGCAGCAGTCTCGATCCGGAAGGTGCTGAGCGTTATGCCCCGGCCAGTGCAGGGATATTAACGACCTTGAGTATTGCAGGTGTAATTTCATTCATTAAATTGAGGGTTTTCCTACGACTGGCTAACGCACACGCACAAAAAAACCGCGCCACCCTGAGGTGGCGCGGTTTTTTGAGGGGCAATTCACGTGTCTTGCTTGTCTTCCAACACAGCGCCGGTCTTGGCGTCGAGCTTCACTTCAAACTTCTTGCCGGCGGTGTCGGTCAGGTCAACTTCGTAGACCAGCACGCCGTTTTTGTGGTCCAGCTCGGTGTCGGTGATGTTGGCACCGGCATGCTTGGCCACAGCGGCAGCGTTGAGTTTGTCAAAAGGCATCACCGCGCCGGACTTGAGCAGGCCTTCGATATGGTCGGGGCGAACATCAGCCTGGGCCAGGCCGGCGGTCACGGTCAGGGCAGTGGCGGCGAACAGTGCGGTCAAGGTTTTCATGCTGTCTTTCCTTCTTGGGTGAGCTGTTTTAGTGGCGCCAGATTAACCGGCGCAACTTAACTCATCCTTAATGGCACACTGACTTCAGTATTTGTAGTCGTTCAGCAGGTCTTGCACGCTGGACGACGGCCAGCGCTTGTAGAACTTCAACAGTTCGGCAGCGCGGTTGGTAAAGATGCCATCCACGCCGGCCTTCATCACCTTGTCGAAATCCACCGGCTCATCCACGGTGTAGACGTGCACCAGCAAGCCCTTGTCGTGGGTCAGCTGGTTCATTTCAGGTTTCACCAGGTCGGTGTAGCTCTGGTCGCCGTGGTCGGTCAGCTCAGCCGAAGGGCCGGTGCCGATGGCGCCGAGGCTCTTGGCTTGGTCCACCCACTTTTCGAATTCGGCAGCGTCTTTGGGCTCTTGCTTGGCGTAGTAGGCGGCCTTGGTCGGTTCGCCGGATTCGGCAAAGGTCTGCTTGGATTTTGGCTCGATGCTGCCTTCACCTACCCACAGCAGCAGGATTTTCGGCGTGTTCGGCATTTCTTTTTGCAGCTCTTTGAGGCTGGCAGTCTCGAAAGTTTGCAGCACCACGCGGCCCTTGCCCTGGCCGACGCCGGTGTTGCTCTTGCCCAGCTTGGAGCCGGCGGAGCTGAGCCAGCCTTTATCCAGCAGCTTGTTTTTCAGGTCGGCTTCGATGCCCGGGAATTGCTTGGGTTCTTTGGTTTCGATGTAGAGGCCTGGTTTGTGCTGCGGGTTGCCTTCGGCGATCTTGATGATGTCGTCCAGGCTCTGGATTTTCAGGCCGACGAAGCCTGGGCGCGCGCGGTCCGGGTAGGCGGCGTTGAACCAGCTGCCGGCGTCGAGGGTTTGCAGTTCTTTCCAGGTGAATTCGTTGGCCGGCGCATCTTTGCGCTCGGGGAACTTGGTGGCTACGTCGGTGGTGCGCTGCAGGTTGTTGTCGTGCAGGGCGAACAATACGCCGTCCTTGCTGCGCTGCAGGTCCAGTTCCAGGTAGTCGGCGCCCAGGTCGCGAGCGACCTTGTAGGCCGCCGCGGTGGACTCCGGTGCATCGTAGGAAGCGCCTCGGTGAGCGATCACGGCAGGGTAGGGAATGCCTTCGTTTGTCGCCAATTCAGCCGGGCTGATCGGTTCGGCCGCCTGTGCCTGGCCAAGGCCGAGCGCCAGGGCGAGCAGCAGGGCGCTCTTGGAAAACGTGACAGGCATATGCGAAGTCCTTTCGTGGAGGTAGCTTTGAGAAGGCCTCCTTTTTAACAATTGATTGCGAAAGGCGCTATCACCAAACCGACATTAACGTGCGCACGCGCCAATTTTCTTGGTTTTTTTGGGACGCATTCCAGTACTCTTGCCCGCAGCTGCCCCGTTAGAGGACGGTACTTTCTGCCACGCGTGTAAACCATCTTTCCAGTCCCCGTGGGACTTTTCAGTGAGGTTTACCATGCGCATCACTTCCGAGCTTATCTGCCAGGCTGCCGACCAACTCCACGGTTTTGTCGGCCTGAACCGCAAGACTGGCCAGTACATCGTACGTTTCAGCGAAGACGCCTTCGGCATGGACGTGGCCGATGACGGCATCATCCCCACCGCCGAATTTGTCTGGCTGCCGGCCCCCGAGCAAACCATGACCCTGTCGCGTGAGCGTATCCAACTGCTGCTCGACCAGAACATCGACGACCGCATCAACATCACCGAGCCGCTGCGCGCTTACATGCGCCGGGTGGAGATTCCGCAGATCAGCGCGTTGCGCAGTCTGGTCAACTGAGCCGAGCAAGACTTCTGTTAGCAGTAGCTTATGTGGCGAGCGGGCCTGTGTGGCAAGCAGGCCTGTGTGGCGAGCAGGTTCGTGTGGTAAGCGGGCTTGTGTGGCGAGCGGGCTTGCCCGCGTTGGGGTGCGAAGCGCCCCCATGCAGCCCCTCGGTATTACAGAGATACCGCGAGCGCTGGTTTTGGGGCTGCTTCGCAGCCCAACGCGGGCAAGCCCGCTCGCCACACAAGCCTGCTTGCCACACAAGCCTGCTCGAAACACTTTCAGGGTAATTCGCTCGCGAAGGCGTAGGCCCGTTCCACTTTGCATACCCGTGTCTGAAACGCCGAGTACCAGCTGGCGCGTCCTTGCTCGCGCACCGCACGGTGCTCGGCCTGCTGCTTCCAGGCCAGGATCGCCGCCTCGCTTGCCCAGTACGACACAGTAATGCCCAGGCCGTCCTCGCGTGCCGATTCCACGCCAAGAAACCCAGGTTGCTCGCGCGCTAGTTCGAGCATGCGGGTGGCGGCCTCGCCGTAGCCTTGGTCACCCTCGGTGCGCAGTGAGCTGAAAATCACCGCGTAGTAGGGCGGGGCGGGTGTGTTGGCGATCATGCCGATTGCTCCTGGCACGCCTTGAGCAGCGCAATCACCAGGGGCGGGGTGATGCCCTTGAGCGCGGCGCGTTCCGGTTGGAACAAGGTGGTGACGAAGAACGGATGGCCCAGCAGTTCCGCTGCGCGAAGCTCGCCCGCCGCGTCGTGGCCACTGGCGATCAGGTCACCCGCCAGCAGCGCCTCAAGGCACTGCGGGTTGACACCGTAGCTGCAGCGATAACCTTCATGCAGATCCAGGCTGCCGTAAGCGTCGGCGATGCGTGTATAGGGGGTTAAACGCACGGCGCCGGTCGACTCCACCAAGGCGCAGTTCAGAGGTGTGATGATGGCGCGTTTGGCTTCCGGGACGAGTTCGCCGTGCTCGGCATCGGCCCAGCCCAGCACATTGCGCGCATATTCGAGCATCGCATGCTGAAAACCGCCGCAGGTGCCGAGGAAAGGTCGCTGCTGCTCGCGGGCGAAACGGATGGCGCGCAGGGCGCCCTCGGGGTCGCGATAGGGGCTGCCGGGCACGCACCAGAAACCGTCAAAACCGTGCAGCTCGGTGGAGGGCGTGAGGGTATCGGTGTCGAGCCATTGCAGATGAACCTTGAGGCCAAGGTGGTCGGCGGCGAGTTGCACGGCAACGGGAATGGCTTGGTGGGCGGTCACATCGGGGGTGTAGTCGCCGATCAGGGCGAGGTGCAGCGCAGTGGCGGTCATCAAAGGCATCCCATGGCTTGTTGAGTCCTGGCGCCCACTATAGATTGGCGTTCACGCAATCAATATTGGCGTTTACCCATATGCTCAATGCAGCAACGCACTATCAAATCGACTACCCCGACCTGTCGCTGATCCTTGCGCTGGTGCGTGGTGGCACGCTGGCGCGGGCGGCGGCGCTGTTGCGGGTGGATGTGTCCACGGTGTTCCGCGCGGTCAGGCGCCTGGAGGCGGCGCTGGGCCAGACGCTGTTTGAAAAAAGCCGCGCCGGCTACCTGCCGACCAGCTTGGCCAGCACCTTGGCGCAGCAGGCCGAACACGCAGAACAAGCGCTGGAAGCCGCACGGGTTGGTGTGGAGCAGGGCGGTGAGGTGATCAGCGGCACGGTACGCCTCACCTGTACCGACTCGGTGCTGCAAGGCCTGTTGCTGCCGGCCCTCGCGCACTTCATGCCGCATTACCCGGCGCTGACCCTGGAGCTGAGCACGTCGAATGATTTTGCCAACCTCAGCCGCCGCGACGCGGACATCGCCCTGCGTCTGACCCGCACGCCGCCGGAACACCTTGTAGGGCGTTGCCTCGGCACCGTGTCGTACCAAGTGTGCGCCAGCGTCGACTATGTACGCCGCCACCCAGGCGCTGAGTTGGCCGATCTGGCCTGGATCGCGCCGGATGACTTCCTGCCCGACCACCCCACGGTGGCCTGGCGCCGTGAGCACTTGCCCGGCGTGCGCCTCAGCTACCGCTGCAACAGCATGTTGTCGGTGACCGAATTGGTGCGGGCGGGCCTGGGGGTGGCAGCGCTGCCGGATTTTCTATTGGATGGCACCCTGCAACCGGCGGGTCCTGCGTTGGCAGGGCACGACACGGCGCTCTGGTTGCTGACGCGTCCCGATTGCCGGGCGCTGCGCTCGGTGGTCACGCTGTTTGATGAGTTGGGCCGGCATGTGCGGCTCAAACCCTGAGGCAACGCGGAATCGAGGCGTGGCTACTGAGGTTTTCGTACAAAATTTTGGTGCATTTCGCAGGTTAGGGCGTCGATGTGCTCCGTCAGCTGTTTGGTCATTTCGGTGAGCCGGGTGTTCTGCTCCAGCAGTTCAAGCAACTGCTTGGTGGTCTGCGCGGCCTGGGCCTGGCGCTCGGAATTGGCGACGGCCAGCGCTTCGCGGTGCTGCGCATCGGCGTCCGACTGAGCCTTGTCGCGGGCCGCCTGGCGTGTCTGCGCGAGCAGGATCAACGGTGCGGCGTAGGCCGATTGCAGGCTGAACGCCAGGTTGAGCAGGATGAACGGGTACACGTCGAAATGCGTGATGCCGGTCATGTTCAGCACCACCCACAGGACCACGATTGCGGTTTGCGCGCCGAGGAAGGCCGGTGTGCCAAAAAAGCGTGCAAACGCTTCGGCCTTGAGCGCAAAGGTGTCGTTGCCGAACGTTGGCGCCAGGTGGGCGTGGCCGCGATGGAAACGTAGGTGGTCGACGGGGTCGGCTTGGGGTTTGTCAGGGTTCATGGCGGGCTCGGATGGTCATAGAGACAGTCAAGCACTATAGACCGAGCCCTCGGCCGCCCGCATGAAGATCGGGTCAGCTGCCGCCGCGCTCATTGGCGAACGCGCTGACGGCCTGCACCGCCTCGCTGGTGCCTTCGCGAATCTGCAGGATCACCGTACCCGCCTGGTTGGCCAGTTCCACACCTTGCGCGGCGCGGTCGCGCGTGGCGTCCATGCTGTCGATGGCCTGGCGGGTTTCAGCCTGAATCATTGCGATCATGCTGGAAATCTCGGTGGTGGAACCGCTGGTGCGTGCCGCCAGCTGCCGCACTTCATCGGCGACCACGGCAAACCCCCGGCCTTGTTCACCAGCGCGTGCCGCTTCGATGGCGGCGTTGAGGGCCAGCAGGTTGGTCTGGTCGGCAATGCCACGAATGGTGTTGACGATGGCAGTGATCTGCTGCGAGCGGTCACCCAGCTTGGCGATCAGTTGCGAGGATTCGTCGATATCTGCGGAAATTTCACGCATGCCGCTGGCTGTTTTCTGAATTACTTCGGCGCCTTTTTCCGCCATGTCTTGGGTCTGCAGGGACAAGTGATAGGCCTGCGCAGCGCTGTGTGCATCCGCAGCATGCTGTTGCACGCGCTGGGTGATGTCCGATGCGAACTTGACCACTTTGCACAAGCGCCCGCTGGCGTCGTAGACCGGGTTGTAGTTGGCTTCGAGCCACACGGTTTGGCCATGCTTGTCCACGCGTTCGAATTGCCCGCTGAACAGCTCGCCCTGGTTAAGGCGTCGCCAGAAATCACTGTAGGTCGCGCTGTTGGCCAATTCTGCAGTACAGAACAGGCGATGATGCTTGCCCTGGATCTGCGCCAGGCTGTATCCCATGCGCTGCAGGAAGTTCGAATTGGCCGTGATGATGGTGCCGTCTAGGTTGAATTCGATCACCGCCATTGCCCGGCCGATGGCTTCCAGTTTGGCGTTGGCTTCGCTTTCGGCCTGCAGGCGCGGGGTGACGTCCATGGCGTACTTCACCACTTTGATCACCTGGCCTGCAGCATCATGAACCGGGTTGTAGCTGGCTTCCAGCCATACCGACTCACCGTTGCCCGCCACGCGCTCGAAGGTCCCTGCCTGGAATTGGCCGTTGCGCAGGGTCGACCACAGCTGGTTGTACTCGGCGCTGCGGTCGAATGCGGGCGTGCAGAACATGCGGTGCGGCTGGCCCACCACCTGATCGGCGCGGTAGTTCATGGTCTTGAGAAAGTTGTCATTGGCCCGTAGGACGTTGCCTTGCAGGTCGAACTCAATCACGGCCATTGAAGACTCGATGGCATTCAGCAGACTGGTCTGTTGAGCAAGGGTGTGTTGCAGGGTACTGATGGTTTTCTTGTGGGCGTTGAATAGCATGTCGGAAGCTCGGGCAAGCAAACGTATGGGTTTTCCATGTAAGGGTGCCTGCCTCCGTAAGTCTCGCGGCCTACGGTTGACGTGCTCATTGTCAGCTTCCTGGTGCTGACGCATGGGGGGGAACAAGGGGTTCAGAGTGATCAGCCTGAGCAGAAGTTCGCCCAAGGGGCAGGACCTTTTGCGGGTCGGCGACCAATGGCGGCATTATGCTATCGCTTGGGGCGTTGCATGGAAGATTCAGACGAGGTGCAGCAGGGCGTTCTCAAGCGGAACGGGCGACCCTCTCGTCGCTGGTATTCACGCGGTTGCGCCCCGTGTCCTTGGCGGCATACAGGGCGCGGTCCGCTGCACTCAGCCACATGGCGGCATCGGTGAAGAACGGTTGGAAATCCGCCAGGCCGATGCTCAGGCTGACCCGCAGTTCGGGGATGTGCGGGTGGTGGTAATTGCTGAAGGTTTCGCGCATGCGCTCCATCACCTGCGCAGCTTGTTCCAAGGGCACTTGCGGAAGAATCACACAGAACTCATCGCCACCGTAGCGGCCGGCCAGGTCGTTTTCCCTGAGGTTGCGCCGCAGTTCCAGGCTCAGTTGGCGCAGCACCGCATCCCCGACGATATGGCCATGGGTGTCGTTGATCTGCTTGAAGTGATCAATGTCGATCAGCGCGATGGTGGCGTGGCTCTGCTGTTGCCGGCATTTGTTGAACTTGAGATTGAGCAGGTCTTTCCACGAACCGTGGTTGAGCAGCCCGGTGAGGCTGTCGATGCGGCTCAGGGCGCTGAGCGCGCGTTTGTGTTCGGACAGTTTGATTGCCAATTGAAAGCAGACCATGCCGATGGCCATGGGGTACAGGGTCAACATCGGCAGGCAGGCGTAGACCTGAACCAGGCTCACCGTGGGGTTGAAGTGCAGCCCGAACAGCAATCCGGCCAGGGCAACGCCGAGTACCTGAGCCACGGCGCCGCGTATGAGCAGGCGTTTACCCCCGGCGGCGACGTTGTTCATGGCGACCATCGACAGCAGGGTCACAGTGGTCAGGGGCGTGAACTGCAGCGTTGCGGCCCAGAACCCACTGAACAGGGCGTCATACACCAGGTTGCGCTGTTCGGCGTCGTAGGGGATGTTGGCGCGGGTCGCCAGTAAATAGGCCAGGTGCGGCCAGACAAAACCATTGGCCAGCAGCAGTGCCCAGATCCAGCCAGGCATTGCCAGCGGATACAGCGCGGCAATTACGCTGAGACAGCACATGGCGCTGCCGATGATCCTCGGCCTGTAGATACGCCTGGCAAATGAACGCCCTTTGCCTTGTCTGTTTTCCATAGAGTCCTGGTCCAGCTGCTTTTTCACAGATACGACGACGCGCATTCGCTGGATTAGCCGTTGATCGGATAATACCGGTGAATATTGTCAGTTATCCGCGTGGGAATAATCAGTGGCCTTAGAGGCCATTTGCGCAAAACAGAGGGCGAATACGTCAAAAACGACGCGCGATGTCGCTCGCGCAACAGCGTTTTACAGTGGTTGAGAGGGCTTTACTTCGTAGCCGGCGAGGAACAGGTCTATGGCTGACTCGATCACCTCGGCTTGGGCGGTGGCGTCGAGCGTGGGTTGGCCCAAGGTAATTTGTGGCCAGAACGCGAAGGCCTTGAGCAGGCTTTGTATCTGGTGGGCGGCAAACGCCGGGTCGCTGCAGGAAAGGCGGCCGTCTTCCTGGGCGGCGCGTACCCATTGGGTAAAGCCTTCCTCACGCGTGCTCAGGCGGTTGACCATATCTTGCGCGCGCTCGGGTGAATGGATGGTGGCGGCAATGGCGACGCGGGCCAGGTCGAGGAAGTTGGCGTCCGCCATCATCTTCATCTTGGCTTGCAGCAGGCCCTGCAATTGCTCGCGCAGTGGGCGCTCGGCAACATAGCCGATGTCGAGTTGAGCGACGCTGCTGGCCCAGAGTTGGTGGAGGATTTCGGCGAATAACTCCTCCTTGCTGGGGAAGTGGTTGTACACCGTGCGTTTGGAAACACCCGCCGTGGAGGCGATCTTGTCCATGCTGGTGACCTCGAACCCGTTAGCCCGAAACTCGGCGATAGCGGCAGCCACGATGGCTTCGCGTTTGCGGTCGGTGAGGCGTTGAGGCGCAGTCATGGGGGGCGTTCAGCTCTTGAGGAGGAAATTACACTGGGCAGTTTACTTGCTCCGGATTTTGTTGCAATCTTGAAACTACACTGTGCAGTGTAATTTATGAGCCGACCGTAGGAGTCACTCTGCAATGGCCACCGTCTCATCCCGTCTCAAGCCCTCGCCTGCGGCGCTCAAGCCTGCCGGGCAAGACCAGGGGCACTTCAGCAATGACGCCCCGGTGCAGCATGGCGGCTTGGGCAAGACCTTGCGTATTTTCTGGAACATGCTGTTCAACAAGCCACGCAGCACGCGGCCGGTGGGCAATATTCCGGTGCAACCGCTGACGCGCGAGCAATTGTTGGCCGCCCCCGATCACAGCGTGTTTCGCCTCGGGCATTCCACGGTATTGCTGAAAATGCGTGGCAAGTTCTGGGTGACCGACCCAGTATTCGCCGAGCGCGCCTCGCCGTTCAGTTGGGCCGGGCCCAAGCGTTTCCACCAGCCGCCAATCAGTCTTGAAGAACTACCGCCCCTGGAGGCGGTGATTCTTTCCCACAATCACTACGACCACTTGGACCACAAGGCTGTCGTCCAATTGGCCGACAAGACCCGCTACTTTCTTGCACCGTTGGGCGTGGGCGACCTGTTGATCAAGTGGGGCGTGGCTGCCGACAAAATCCGGCAGCTGGATTGGTGGCAAGGCACCGAGGTGGATGGCATCCGTTTTATCGCCACGCCTGCGCAGCACTTTTCCGGGCGTGGCCTGTTTGATGCCAACCAGACCCTGTGGTGTTCCTGGGTGATGATCGATGGCGCGCGACGGATCTTTTTCAGTGGCGACACCGGCTACTTCGATGGCTTCAAACGCATCGGCGAACAGTACGGGCCCTTCGACCTGACACTGATGGAAACAGGCGCTTACAACGTCGACTGGCCCCATGTGCACATGCAGCCCGAACAAACCCTGCAAGCGCACATCGATCTCAAGGGCCGTTGGCTGCTGCCGATTCACAACGGCACCTTTGACCTGGCGTTCCATGCCTGGCACGAACCCTTTGACCGCATCATGGCCCTGGCGTGGGAGCGTAATGTGGCGATTACCACACCGCCGATGGGGCAGGCGTTCAGTTTGAATCAGCCGGAGCGCGGGTATGCGTGGTGGCTGGAGGTGGAAACGCAAGACGTCCAGAAGCGTCTTGTGAGTTGACGGCAGAGACCATACAAAAAGGGAGTTTCAAGCTGTTTCAGTGCTGTGACAGGGGGCAGTCAAGGGTGCGATGATCCGTGACATTCATGGTTCGGGGGGGCGCTCTGATGGACGACACATTCACCAAGCTTTGGCACACAGGCGGGCCAAGCCCCTTTGTGCACGCGGCGCAGACGCCGCCGGCGTCGGTAGCGCGTGTGTTGCCCCTCATCAATCAGGTGACCCCGCGCGGCATCGACTTTGGTGTCGATCCTGGCGCGGATATCCACGGCAAGGGCAGGGTGCCGATTCCTGGTTATGACACACCGGCCCTGCCGCTCAAGCCCATACGTGATCCGTCATTGTCATTGGTGGCCTTGAGCGGAATCGACCCCACGGGGTCGGTAATGATGGAGGTGCCCCTGGTGCAGAACAACAGCCGCCACAAGGCCGAGCAGGCCCTGGCCGGCCGGCGTATAGGGTTCGCTGACCAATGGATGCAGGGCAATCGTCGCGAGCCGATCGAACACACGGCAGCCTTCCTACGAGTGCTGGACACCCTGCGCCAGGCCGGCGTGCACCTGGTGCCCGTACCTGCGCAGCGGGTCGATAGCGCCCTGCAGTTCAACCTGCACACCCGCAATGAAATCGACGAACATATTAGCGAATACCGGTTGGATGCCCTGGTGTCCGACAGCCGCAGTGCTGCGTTTCATGCAGCGTGCTGGAGTGGCTACCCAGGCTTGAGTGAGCCACTGGAGGAGGGCGCCACGCTTTGGTTCTATGGCGCGCGCTGGGCAGGGGGCTCCCTGGCGGCACTGGTCCGGGAGTATCGCCGCCTGCCGGGTCTGAACATTGCCGCAGCTGCAAGGGGCTCCCGGTGCCTTCAATAGCCTTGCCTTGCTGGCCTGGGCCGCGCGTTAAGACCACGGCACTCACAGCCTACGCAGCCGGCGTTGACATGAAAGCTGGCTGAAGGCGCTGGCCTGTCCGGTGATGCGGCTGGACACTACGCACCATTCGGTTGAGGCGTTGCTGAGTCAATTGAGGCCGTTGTTGAGCCCATCAGCCGCGAGATAATATTTTTGGCGGTGGGTTCGGCGGGTTTAGTCTCGAACTTGCGCGCACTCATGCCCCACCCCGGAGCAAACCCCGGGAAGAACACCAGCCCCTCAGCCTCCAGGCGGAACGCCAAGGCCAGCCGGGTTTCATCACCGCCGTCGCCCTGACTCTCAAACTGTTGAAGCGCCTCCACCGTCACGCCAGCCTGGCGGGCAAGCTCGTCACGGCTCCAGCCCAGCATCGCGCGGGCCTGTACGCTGTGCTTGGCGGTGAATTGATGCAGGACGATCTGCTGATCTACAAAAGAGCTCATTGCCAGAGAGGACATGGAATTTCTCCAGGGTTCGACGGGGGAGGACAAACTATACTGTGTTTTTGTACAGTTGTTTTGACCGCTCATCAACTGGATTTTTTATCCAGCGTTTTCGCGCCCCGTCACTCCACCCCAGGCGCCTCCCGGATAATCAGGTGATCCAGGTTCTCGATATTTGCGCTGAACACCCCGAACGTCTGCTCGGGGTTCTTCTTGCTGGGCACCTGTTTCAACGCTGGCGTCACCCCGTAGAAGAAGCAATACAACGCCCGCTCGCTGTCTACCGCAGCCTTGATCTGCTCCAGGAATGCCGTGCGCTTGCGGTAGGTATCGATGAGTTTTTTGCTCAGGTAGACGTTGACCGAGTAGGGCTTCTTGTCGAGCCATACCTTCTTTTCGAAGTCGATGCGAAAGCTGCTGGTGTAGTCCTTGATCGCCTTGATCTTGCCCCAGTAGATCAGGCCCTTGTTGTCTTGCAGGTATTCGATCTTCTTGAAAAACGTCCAATAGGTGGCGGTGTGATCGACGATCTTGAGGGGCATTGCCTTGAGCGTGTCTTTGTCATCGATGTTCGACACATAACATTCCACCGGGTGCGCGAAGATGCTGGTTCTGTCCGGCGTGGTGTCACTACCACCGTGGGATGTGGAGACTCGATTTGAAGGCAGCTTCGCAGGCTCTTGTGGGATTTGCCCGTCGGTACCCGCACCCGGTGTTTTGCGCGGGTACTGACGCCGCGTCAGCACAAATTCCGAGGGGAAATGGTCCTCACGCTCATCGTCACTTTCGCCGCTCGCCGCCTTGTAGCTGCTGGCGTAGCGGCAGCCGTCGATATGCCGGGTGCTGGTCTTGTTCTTGAAGTGCGGGGTGCGCTGATAGTTGACGTTTTTAGCGTTGAACGTGCTCAGCGTATTGCCCGTATCGAACGCTGCGCGGCATTCGTCGTTGGGGCACAGGAAGCTGTCTTGGTCGGAATCGAACTCGGTGGTTTCGTCGAAATTCAAGTCTCGAACGTCGTAGATCGACAGCTTGTCCTCGAGACTCAGACAGTAGGCCGTGTCGAATTTCATGGGGCTCGGGTCCGTGAGAAGTTTCGCTATTAATAGCGGGAACCCGCGCAAATATCAGCAAGAACCTGAGAACTAGCCTCCTAGCACCCATGCTAGTGTGCTCCCCAGCCTGACACCGATCAAACTGTGGGAGCTGTCGAGCCCCAGCGAGGCTGCGAAGGGATCGCCTCGGTTTCCTCGCCGACCCCATCCGCCCGTATCAGCGCTGCAACCGCGCCCGCTTTTTCTTCTTCACATGAAAATGCCGAAAATGCGCATCCTGCGCCGCCGCCAACAACTCTCGATCCCCACGCGTATCGCCCCAAGCCCGCAGCCGATACTCGCCCAAATCCCCATACACCGCCTCAAGCCGCAGCACCTTGTTCTCACAGCGGCAGTTGTTCCCGGTGAGCTTGCCGGTCAACACCCCATCGACCACCTCAAGCTCAGTGCCAATCAACTTGATCCCCAGCCGATCCGCAAACGGTTGCAACACCAACGCCGGCGACGCAGAACACAGCGTCACCACCGCGCCCGAGCCCAACTCCTGCTCCACCGACAACACCCCCGCCGGGCGCATCAACCGCGCCCAATTGCGCTGGCAATACTCCTCGGCCTTCTGCTGCACCCACGCCTTCTCCACCCCGGTCATAAAGGTGCGGATCAACTGCGCCTTCAACTCATCCCGGCTGATCTGCCGCAACAAAAAACGCAGCCCAGGCACCGCCAACTTGACCATCCGGCCGTAGAACTCAGCGGGGCCAAAGGCAAACTTGAGGAAGGGCACGAAACTGTCGTGATGGGTCAGGGTGCCGTCGAAGTCAAAGACGGAGAGTACTTTGGCGTCGATGGGGCCGGCTTCGAGCATGTCTGGGTTCACGGGTTGGCCTCGGTCCTATCTAGTATTTTTTTGGGTGTGCATCAGGTGTGACAGCAGGAGATTACTCCCGTGCCAATCTTCCGATCTTGGCGTAAAGCGCTTGAGTGAAAGACTCCCGGTCACTCGACCGGTGACAACGCTGATGGCAATTGGGACACAAGGCTACAGCATTGGTGATGCGATCCGAACCCTTCTGGACGAGGTGGTCAGCCTGATGTGCTTCAAGAAGTGGCCATTCACAGCACATAAAAAAGCCCTGAACGAGTCAGGGCTTCTGAGTGTTGCTTTGTGGAGGAATCAATCCCAGCTCAGCGCGCCGCCGGTCTGGTACTCAATCACCCGAGTCTCAAAGAAATTCTTCTCTTTCTTCAAGTCCATGATCTCGCTCATCCACGGGAACGGGTTAGTAGTCCCCGGATACTCTTCCTTCAACCCAATCTGCGACAAACGACGATTCGCGATGAACTTGAGGTAGTCCTCCATCATCGCCGCGTTCATGCCCAACACGCCGCGTGGCATGGTGTCGCGCGCGTATTCGATCTCCAGTTGCGTCCCTTGCAGGATCATCTGGGTCGCTTCTTCCTTCATCTCGGCATCCCACAGGTGTGGGTTTTCGATTTTGATCTGGTTGATCACAT
>NZ_WKCB01000054.1 GCF_021606685.1 Pseudomonas syringae | reverse complement strand
CTGCAATCGGGGGCAAGTCGAATCGTCGCACCGCCCCTCCCGCATTTTTTTCGGTTTTTTACCAGGAAAATTCGAGTTGCTCGTTGCCCGTGCTGAGATCCAGCAACCGCACCCCGATCCCCAACAACCGCACCGGCTTCCCGCCACGGTTAAACGCCTGGGTCATCAGCTGTTGATAACTCTCCAGATCCCGCCCCGCCCCAGCCTGCTCCAGGGTGGTCTGGGTAAAGTCATGAAACTTCACCTTCACGAACGGCTTACCCGCGCGGTAGCTGCTGTCGATGCGCGACATACGCCCGGCCAGGGTTTCCATCAGCTCGGGCAGCTTCGCCAGGCAGCTTGAGAGATCCGGCAGATCCACATCGTAAGTATTTTCCACACTGATGGATTGCCGCCGGCTGTCGTTCTGCACCACGCGGTCATCAATCCCACGCGCCAGGCTCCACAGCCGCTCGCCAAAACTGCCGAATTCACGCACCAGCGCCAACTTGTTCCATTCGCGCAACTGCAGGCAGTCTTCGATACCCAGGCGCGCCAGTTTGTCGGCCGTGACCTTGCCCACACCGTGCAACTTGCTCACGCGCAATTGGGAAACAAAGTCTTCAACCTGATCCGGGGTGATCACGAACAGGCCGTTGGGCTTCTTCCAATCGCTGGCGATCTTGGCCAGGAACTTGTTTGGCGCCACGCCGGCCGACACGGTGATATGCAGCTGGTTGGACACCCGGCGGCGAATGTCCTGGGCGATGCGCGTAGCACTGCCGCCAAAATGCGCGCAGTCGGACACATCCAGGTAAGCCTCATCCAGCGACAGCGGCTCGATCAGGTCGGTGTAGTCACGAAAGATCGTCTGGATTTCCTTCGACGCTTCCTTATAGGCATCCATACGCGGCTTGACGATGGTCAGGTCCGGGCACAGCTTCAAGGCATGCCGGGACGACATGGCCGAACGCACGCCGTAAGCGCGCGCTTCGTAGTTGCAGGTCGCGATCACCCCGCGCCGATCCGCCGAGCCACCGACGGCCAGAGGCTTTTGCGCCAGGCTCGGGTCATCGCGCATCTCGATGGCGGCGTAGAAACAATCACAGTCGACGTGGATGATTTTGCGCTGTGTCATATAAACAGAGGGTTGATCCAACGGACGGCCAGTATCGCACTCACCCCTGTATATAGCACCAGTAGTTTGAATCTTCCGCTTGAGCGGTAGGAAAATTCCCAGATGAATTTATTTTCTTAATCGAATTTAGCATCCCAATAGAGCTGAAACCCTCGGCCAGACTGGGCTGGACGCCGCAAAAAGGCTTTGATGGAGAGCTAACCGATTGAACCACAAGCGCTTTTCTTCGAATCACAGGTTGACACACTCGCGTTCCTCTGTAGAATGCCGACACACAGACGCGGGATGGAGCAGTCTGGTAGCTCGTCGGGCTCATAACCCGAAGGTCGTCGGTTCAAATCCGGCTCCCGCAACCAAACATCAAAAAAGGCTACTCGAAAGAGTGGCCTTTTTTGTGCCTGTCTGTTTTGTGGCACATGAAATTGTCCGACAAAAAATCTTTCCCTCTCGCGCACTTACCGCGCCTGGTTAGCATTCAACCGCTAATTCACACTTATTTGACCCACGGCGCCATTAACGGTTGACACCCTGCCGTTGGGCTGTAGAATGCCGCCCACAGACGCGGGATGGAGCAGTCTGGTAGCTCGTCGGGCTCATAACCCGAAGGTCGTCGGTTCAAATCCGGCTCCCGCAACCAAACATCAAAAAAGGCTACTCGAAAGAGTGGCCTTTTTTGTATCCGGTGAAAAAGTTCTTCTGAAACAATGGCATGGCATCTTTCATGAAACCGTAAAGGGTTTGTAGAGTCCATCTCATTGCAAGCTATGCTCAATGCTCAAGCGTTACCCTCTACGACCAATGGCCGCTGTCGCCGCACCCGGTGATACGCGTTAATATTTGCAATTATTTTGTCCATAGGGATTGGTAACTTGGCTGGATACCTCCATCCTGTCGCGCACAATCCACGAGGTGATTGATGCGCGCCAACTCGTCTGAACCACAAGACACCGTTACAGCAGAACAACCGATCGCCCCCACCCGTTTGCGCTGGCTGGATCTGTTGAGCAAATATCGGCAACCCATCGGGTTGGCCGTGACTCTGTTGCTGTTTGCAATCGCTTTGATCGCCTGCCGACACTTGCTGTTGGAACTGGATCTCTACGCCCTCCACGACTCGATCCTGGAAGTGCCCAAGCCGGCGTTGCTCGGCGCGTTCCTTGCCGCCGTCGCAGGGTTCATCATTTTGCTGGGCTATGAGTTTTCCGGCGCGCGTTACGCCGGGGTGAACCTGCCGGCCAAGACCCTGGCGCTCGGCGGCTTCACGGCCTTTGCCATCGGCAATGCGATTGGCTTGTCGATGCTCTCAGGCGGTTCGGTTCGCTATCGTTTATATGCACGCCACGGCATTGGGGCTTCGGAAGTGGCCCACATGACCGTGTTCGCCAGCCTGGCGCTCGGCTGCGCGCTGCCGCCGCTGGCAGCCCTGGCCACGTTGAGCAACCTGCCCGCCGCGTCGACCTACCTGCATTTGCCGCAAAGCCTGCTCGGCGGGGTTGCCGGCGCCGTACTGGTGCTGTCGGCCGTGCTGTGCATCGGCATCTATCGCCGTCGCCTGCCGGAACAGCCCTACCCGGACAACCTGCTGGTCAAGGCCGGTCGCCGTACTCTGCGTCTGCCGGGCCGCCGCCTGACCTTCCTGCAACTGGTCATCACCGCGCTGGATGTCGCGGCCGCCGCCACCGTCCTTTATCTGCTGCTGCCGGAAGCGCCACCCTTCGGTCCATTCTTGCTGGTGTACCTGCTAGCATTGGCCGCCGGCGTGCTCAGCCATGTACCGGGCGGCGTAGGTGTGTTCGAGGCGATTTTGCTCGCGGCTTTCGCCGACAAGCTCGGCGCTGCGCCACTGGCCGCCGCCCTGCTGCTGTATCGCATGATCTACGTGGTGCTGCCGCTGCTGATCGCCTGCGTATTCCTGCTGGTCAATGAAGCGCAGCGCCTGTTCCAGACCCAACACAGCCTGCGGGTGGCCTCGGGCCTCGCGGCGCCGGTTTTGGCCGTACTGGTTTTTTTGTCCGGCGTGGTCCTGCTGTTTTCCGGCGCCACGCCGGAAATCGACTCACGCCTGGAGAACATCGGCTTCCTGATTCCCCACCGCCTGATTGACGCTTCGCACTTTGGCGCGAGCCTGATCGGTGTGTTGTGTCTGCTACTGGCCCAGGGCCTGCGTCGACGCTTGTCGGCGGCCTGGATGCTGACCATGGTGCTGCTGCTGGTGGGCGCCCTGCTCTCGCTGCTCAAAGGCTTCGACTGGGAAGAAGCCAGCCTGATGACCATGACCGCCATCCTGCTGGCTATCTTCCGACGCTCGTTCTACCGCGCCAGCCGCCTGACCGAGTTGCCGTTCTCGCCGCTGTACCTGGTGGCCAGCGTCTGCGTGCTGGGGGCCTCGATCTGGCTGCTGCTGTTTGCCTATCAAGACGTACCCTACAGCCACCAACTCTGGTGGCAGTTCACCCTCGACGCCAACGCCCCGCGCGGCCTGCGCTCACTGCTGGGTGCCGCGGTATTGCTGGTGATCGTGTCGCTGACCTGGCTGCTGCGCACCGCACGTCCGGTGATCCACCTGCCAACCCCGGATGAGCTGGAACGCGCGACCAAGATCCTGATGGCCTCGTCGCAACCCGACGGCGGCCTGGCGCTGACCGGCGACAAGGCGCTGCTGTTCCATCCCAATGACGAGGCGTTCCTGATGTACGCCCGTCGCGGGCGCAGCCTGGTGGCCTTGTATGACCCGATCGGCCCGACTCAACCGCGCGCCGAAATGATCTGGCAATTCCGTGACCTGTGCGACATCCACCACGCGCGCCCGGTGTTCTATCAGGTACGTGCCGAGAACCTGCCGTACTACATGGACATTGGCCTCACCGCGATCAAGTTGGGGGAAGAGGCCCGTGTCGACCTCAAACGCTTTGACCTGGAAGCCAAGGGCAAAGAGATGAAGGACCTGCGCTACACCTGGAACCGTGGCACTCGGGACGGCCTGTCCCTGGAGATCCATGAGCCGGGCCAGGCGCCAATGGATGAATTAAAAGTTATCTCGGATGCCTGGCTGACAGGTAAAAATGTGCGGGAAAAAGGCTTTTCCCTTGGGCGTTTCAGCGACGACTACCTCAAGCACTTTCGCATCGCGATCATTCGCTTCGAAGGGCGCCCGGTAGCGTTCGCCAACCTGCTCGAGACCTACAACCACGACCTGGCCAGCCTCGACCTGATGCGCGCCCACCCGGACGCGCCCAAGTTGACCATGGAGTTCATGATGGTCGGCCTGATTCAACACTATAAGAGTCACGGCTACGCCCGCTTCAGCCTCGGCATGGTGCCGTTGTCGGGCCTGCAACCGCGACGTGGCGCGCCGCTGACCCAACGCCTGGGCTCGATGGTGTTCCGCCGTGGCGAGCAACTGTATAACTTCCAAGGTTTGCGCCGCTTCAAAGACAAGTTCCAGCCTGACTGGGAACCCCGTTACATGGCCGTGCCCGCAGGACTTGATCCGCTGGTGGCACTGGCCGATACCGCCGCCCTGATCGCGGGCGGCTTGACTGGATTGGTGAAACGCTGATGATTCGACGCTCCTGGCGGTATGTATTGGCCTTAGTAGTGCTGCTCGCGCTGATCGCGGCGGGTGGCTTTTGGTACTGGAACCGCCCTGCCCCGCAACCGACCCTGGAGCAGTTGCCCCAGGCCGACGGTTCGGTGATGACCCGCGTGACCCCGAACGGCACGCCCAAAGCTCGTGTGGCTGTAGCCGTGATGGCGGATGAAACCCTGACCGACAGCCAACTGATTGCCCTGAGCCAGGGCGGCAAGGCGCAGATCGTTCAGGTGATCTTGCCCAAGGACGACTGCAAGCTGCAGGAACAAGCGCTGCAGGACGCCCTTGGCCAGCTCAAGGGCCCGGCCACCCTGGTCAGCGGCATCGGCCCTGGCGCATCGCTCGCCTGGCGCTGGCTGGCCGCGCAGAACGACGACAAGGCCAATGCCATCTCCGTCGGCTTCGCCCTGGTCCAGGAAGGCTGCAAAGACCCCCTGCCCAAAACCTCTGCACACGGCAACTGGCTGGTCGCCTGGAACGACAACCCTGACGATGAAAGCGCCAGTTTCGTACGCGACACGCCGCGCGCCACCACCAGCATCAGCGACTACGACATTCACTACCCGCAAGTGCTGAACAACGAACTGCGCAAGCAGCTGGTGGGTTCGGACAACGGCGGCCTGGCGATTCCCGTGGTCGAAGTACCGGCTGGCCAGGCCAAGGACACCGTGACGCTATTCCTCTCCGGCGATGGCGGCTGGCGTGACCTGGACCGCGACGTGGCCGGCGAAATGGCCAAGATCGGCTACCCGGTGGTCGGCATCGACACCCTGCGCTACTACTGGCAGCACAAGACGCCCGAGCAAAGCGCCAAAGACCTTACCGAACTGATGCAGCACTACCGTCAGAAATGGGGCACCAAGCGCTTCGTGCTGACCGGTTACTCGTTCGGTGCTGACGTGTTGCCGGCCATCTACAACCGCTTGCCGGAAAACGAACAGCAACGCGTAGACGCGATCATCCTGCTGGCGTTTGCGCGCACCGGCAGCTTTGAGATCGAAGTGGAAGGCTGGCTGGGCAACGCCGGTAAAGAAGCCGCCACCGGCCCGGAAATGGCCAAGCTGCCGGCTGACAAAGTGGTATGCATCTACGGGGCCGAGGAAGTCGACGAAAGCGGCTGCACCGACAAGACCGCCGTGGGCGAAGCGCTGAAGCTGCCGGGCGGGCATCACTTCGATGAGAACTACCCGGCGCTGGCGCAGCGTTTGGTGGACATCATTGTGAAGCACCAGGCCAAGGACAAGGCTGAGTAACTTCAAGCTGTAAGCAGATAAAAAATGTGGGAGGGGGCTTGCTCCCGATGACGGTGGGTCAGCTACAGATAAGCTGACTGAAACACCGCCATCGGGAGCAAGCCCCCTCCCACCTTTGTTTTGTATTGTCAGTAATATCTAACGCGGCTCGATGTGCGCAATCATCAACTGCACGGTTTCATTGCCGCGAAACTCGTTCACATCGAGCTTGTAGGCCAACTCCACCCAACGCACCGTCGGGTTCGGCCAGACCTCACGGTCCACGCCAAACGCAATGCCATCGAGCTTCACTGACCCGCACTCGCTCTTGAGCACCACTTTGAGGTGCCGCTCCCCCACAACCCGCTGCTCTACCAGTTGGAACACACCGTGAAACAACGGCTCGGGAAAATGCTGCCCCCAGGGGCCGGCATGCCGCAATGCGCGCGCCAGTTCCAGGTGAAACTCTTCCACCGCCAGGGTGCCATCGGACAACAGGCGCCCGGTCAGGTCTTCTTCGCGCAGTTGCCGACGTACTTCGGCATCAAAGGCTTCGGCAAACAGAGGGAAGTTTTCCTCGGGCAAGGTCAGACCCGCCGCCATGGCATGGCCGCCGTACTTGGCGATCAGGTTGGGATGCTGGCTGGCGACCACTGCCAGCGCATCACGGATGTGAAAACCCTGCACAGAGCGCCCGGAGCCCTTGAGCAGCCCATCACCGGCATCGGCGAAGGCGATGGTCGGGCGGAAATAGCGCTCTTTCATGCGCGAGGCCAGAATGCCGATCACACCTTGGTGCCATTCAGGGTCGAACAGGCACAAACCGTAAGGCATCGACTCCACCGGCAAGTCCTTGAGCTGGGCCAGGGCCTCGCGCTGCATGCCTTGTTCGATGGATTTGCGGTCCTGGTTCATGCCGTCCAGTTGCGCAGCCATTTCCCGTGCTGCGCCAATGTCGGTGGTGAGCAGGCATTCGATGCCCAGGCTCATGTCGTCCAGGCGCCCGGCGGCGTTCAGGCGAGGCCCGAGGATAAAGCCCAGGTCGGTGGAGGTGATGCGTGCGGCATCGCGCTTGGCCACTTCAAGGATCGCCTTGATCCCTGGCCGCGCCCGACCCGCACGGATGCGTTCGAGGCCCTGGTGCACGAGGATGCGGTTGTTGGCGTCCAGGGGCACCACGTCGGCGACGCTGCCCAGGGCGACCAGGTCGAGCAACTCGCCGATGTTCGGTTGGGGCGTGTTGTCGTACCAGCCCAGGCTGCGCAAACGCGCGCGCAAGGCCATCAATACGTAAAAGATCACGCCCACGCCGGCCAGCGCCTTGCTCGGGAACTCGCAGCCGGGCTGGTTCGGGTTGACGATGGCATCCGCCGCCGGCAATTCATCCCCCGGCAAGTGGTGGTCGGTGACCAGCACCTGCAAGCCCGCCGCCTTTGCCGCCGCCACGCCTTCGACGCTGGAAATGCCGTTATCCACGGTGATCAGCAACTGCGGCTCACGCTGCAGTGCCACCGCGACGATTTCCGGGGTCAGGCCGTAGCCGTATTCGAAACGATTGGGCACCAGGTAGTCGACATGAGCCGCCCCGAGCAAACGCAGGCCCAAGGTGCCCACGGTGCTCGCGGTGGCGCCATCGGCGTCGAAGTCGCCGACGATCAGGATGCGCTGACGCTGCTCCAGTGCGGTCACCAGCAGGTCCACCGCTGCGTCGATGCCCTTGAGCTGCTGGTAGGGAATCAAGCGCGCCAGGCTCTTGTCCAGCTCGGCCTCGGACTGCACCCCGCGCGCAGCATAAAGACGGGTCAACAACGGCGGCAATTCACCGAGAAACGGCAGGACAGCGGGCAACGGGCGAGGATCGATACGCATGGGGTGACGGGCACTTCTCTTCTGATACAACGGTTAAACAAACAGGTTGAAAACGATAAAGATCAAATGTGGGAGGGGGCTTGCCCCCGATTGCGCTGATTCAGTCACTGCAACTTAACCTGGAATACCGCTATCGGGAGCAAGCCCCCTCCCACATTTTCAGCCGCGTTCGCCGACCAGCCATTGCAGCTGTACTTCATGCTGGCCGCGATCGTCGGTCACGAAAATCGTGCCTTCGCTGATCATCACGTCCCACTTGATAACACGCGGCATGTCTTTGGCCAGGGTTTCGAGGACTTCCTGCGGCACGGCAGCGATGTGTACGTTTTTCAGGTTATTGGCCACCGGCACCACTTTGCCCTCCCACACACGCAAGCTGCCATAGGCCAGCAGGCTGGTGCGTTCGGTACGGCGCGAGCACCAGGTCAGGCGATCGGCGTCGGGCTGGCCGACTTCGATCCAATGCAAAACCCGATCATCCAGGCTTTTTTCCCACAGGGCTGGTTCGTCTACATCTGACAGGCCGCGACCGAACGCCAACTGCTCGTTGTACCAGAGGGCGTAGGCCAGCAGACGCACGGTCATGCGCTCTTCGGTTTCCGATGGGTGGCGGGCGATGGTCTGTTTGACGCTCTCGTACACCGAGCGATCGAGGTCGGTGAGGTTGAGTTCGAATTTGTAGGTCGTGGACGGCTGGGCCATGAACGGGCTTCTAGAGACAGGGAAAGGCGGCCAGTCTAACCGATGGCGGGTCATTCAACGAATCCTGCGATGCCAGCGGCACTCGCCTATGTTAAAAGGCATCACACCATCGCCCTGCGCAGACAAGGATCCTCATGTCGTTTAATGCCAAACCGCTTGCCGGCCTGAAAGTCATCGAACTCGGCACCCTGATCGCTGGCCCGTTCGCCTCTCGCATCTGCGCCGAATTCGGTGCCGAGGTGATCAAGGTGGAATCGCCGGACGGCGGCGATCCGCTGCGCAAATGGCGCAAGCTGTACGAAGGCACATCGCTATGGTGGTTTGTGCAGGCACGCAACAAAAAGTCGCTGACCCTGAACCTCAAGCACCCGGACGGCTTGGCGATCCTCAAGCAGTTGCTGGCGGACGCCGACATCCTGATCGAAAACTTCCGCCCCGGCGTGCTGGAAAAACTCGGCCTTGGCTGGGACGTGTTGCATGCGCTCAACCCCAAGCTGGTGATGGTGCGCCTCTCGGGCTTTGGCCAGACCGGGCCGATGAAGGACCAGCCCGGGTTTGGCGCGGTGGGCGAGTCCATGGGCGGCCTGCGCTACATCACCGGTTTTGAAGACCGCCCGCCAGTGCGCACCGGGATTTCTATCGGCGACTCCATCGCCGCGTTGTGGGCGGTGATCGGCGCGCTGATGGCGCTGCGGCACCGCGAGGTCAACGGTGGCCTCGGCCAAGTGGTCGACGTGGCGCTGTATGAAGCCATCTTCGCCATGATGGAAAGCATGATCCCCGAGTTTGATGTGTTCGGCTTCATCCGCGAACGCACCGGCAATATCATGCTTGGCATTACGCCGTCGTCGATCCACACCAGCGCGGACGGCAAGCATGTGCAGATCGGCGCCAACGGGGATGCGATCTTCAAGCGCTTCATGTCGGCCATTGGCCGTGAGGACCTGGCCAACGATCCACAGCTGGCCAGCAATGACGGGCGCGATGAGCGCCGTGATGAGCTGTACGGGGTGATCGACCGCTGGGTCAATTCGCTGCCGCTGGAACAGGTTGTCGAGCAGCTCAACAAGGCCGAGGTGCCTGCCAGCCGCATCTACAGTGCCCAAGACATGCTGGGCGATCCGCAATTCCTCGCGCGCGAAATGTTTCTCCAGGCCCAACTGCCCGGCGGCAAGGACTTCAAGATGCCGGGCATCGTGCCCAAGCTGTCGGACACGCCGGGCAGCTGCGAATGGGTGGGGCCGCAGTTGGGGGAGCACAACTGCGTGGTGCTGGGTGAACTGGGCTACGACACAGCCGACCTCGTGCGCTTGCGTGAGGAAGGCGCGATCTGATGGCCCCTCGGTGCAAGCGCTGGCTTATTCAACTGAGTTTCGCCGCCGCGACGATCGGCGCCTGGCCCCTGTCGGCAAATGCCGAGGAGACCCTGACCTGGCTGCTGCGCGACTTGCCGCCGCTGACTATTTTCGAAGGCCCCAAGAAAGGCCAGGGTGCGCTCGACCAACTGTTGCCGATACTCATCGAACGCTTGCCGGAGTACCGGCATCAGGTGCTGCACGTCAATCGCGCGCGCGGTATGCAGATGCTCCGCGAGCCCAGGCTCACCTGTGATCCTTCATTGCTGTGGACGGCAGAGCGGGCCAGGTACATGGTGTTTTCCGACCAGGCCTTTGTGGTCGCCAGCAATGGCATCACGATCCGACGCAGCCAACAGGCAGACGTGGCGCCGTTTATCGTCGACGGCCAGTTTGATTTGCAGGCATTTCTGGAGGCCCATAAGGCAAGAATAGGGGTGACCGCCGAGCGCAGCTATGGGCCTGTCATCGATGCACAGCTCAAGCACGCGGATGCACACTCGCTGGCCCTGCATTACGGTAACGATGCCCTCGGCAGCCTGCTACAGATGCAGCGTCTCGCTCGGCTGGAGGCGGTGTTGGGGTATTGGCCGGAAATCCGTTATCACGCGTTGCAACAAGGCATTGCCGCCGAAGACTTGAGCTTCTACCCCATCAAAGGCTCGGCGCCTTACCAGCATACGCATATCGGCTGCGCGGATACGCCCCAGGGGCGCCAGGCCATCGAACGGATCAACCAGGTATTGCGCGATATCCCACAGGAGCAGGTGCAGCAATCCTACGCTTCGTGGCTGGACCCGATCATGCGCGCGCATTACCTGCGGGATAACCCGCGGTTTTTCCAGGACTCGCCGGAACCGTGACAAATCGCAGGCAAAAAGAAACCCCGAAGAGTGGGGAGACACTTCGGGGTTAAACGTGGCCTACAAAGACCAGTACAACAAGGCACAAACACCGGAGCACAATGTTTGCTCTTGCTGTTACGGAATCTGACCGGGCATGCCGTAGGAAGTTTCCGCGTATAAACAATTCTTCATGCCAGGGCTGCGCTGCGGGTCTGGGCCGCATTGCGCAAGGCCGCGATGACCGACGGTTCGAGGCGCCCTTCCGCGATTTTGAGGTCACGCAGCAGGCAGTCGACGACATCTACCAGCACGCGTTTATCCATCAACTGTGCGCGGTCGACTTCACGTTCGACCACGATAGCGCCGGCGGGGTTCTTCACAGTCACCAGGCACTCGTCCTGCAGACCAGAGGTGGTCAGCGTAACCTGATAAGGGCTCAGTGCTTCTTCGAGCAATAGGCTGATACTTTCCATCTCGATCACCACTCAATAGTTCGGGAACAATCGTTTCAACGGGAGCTGCATCTGTTCTAAGTGACTGGTTGTCACGTAGGAAAGTTCGTTTTTTCGTCTTTATGGCGCCGTCGGGGGATGACGTATCCAGCATGCGCTTGCAACATGACAACGAAAAAACGGCCCACATAACTGCTTACGCAATAGGTAACTGTTTTGGGGTTTTCCGAGGGCTGCTACCCAAGGTGAACCCTATACTCGATGAATGCTGGCGCAGATAGACGCGCAGGTTGAAAGCCCTTATTGCGAAGGATAGAGATGATGGCGGAGCAAAATGAACCACACGAGGCGACAGACAGAATGAACGCTGAGGTATCCCGTATTCTTGCTGAAATAGCACGTATGAACGCAGAGCAAAACAAACTCAACAAAGAATCCCTGAAGATAACCTGTGAGATATTCTGGTACCCGGTGGCGATCGCGACAGGCTTCTATGCCGCTGTCGGCACCGTAATAGTCGTCGCACAAAAACTATTCTCGTAACGCTCGACCCGGCCTGCCTGATACGAAAAACGCCGCTGACCCAAGGAAGGGCAAGCGGCGTTTTTTTCTACGTGGTGCGCCTTACAGCGGCTTACCACGGTTGCCATGCTGGCTCACAAACGCCTGCACAGCCTTGAGGTCATTGGCCAACACCGTGCAGCGCTCCTCGCGTTCGAACAGGTCAGCCAAGTGCTCCGGCAGCTCCAGCGCCTTGCCAACGCCGGCCTTCTCTACCGCTTCCGGGAATTTCACCGGGTGGGCGGTGCCGAGGATCACCATCGGGATATCCAGGCTGCGACGGCATTCGCGTGCAGCCTTCACGCCGATGGCGGTGTGCGGGTCCAGCAGCTCGCCGGTCTGGGCGTAGACGTCGGCGATGGTTTCGCAGGTCTGTTCATCGTCCACTGCCAGGGAGTCGAACAGCTTGCGGGTCTCGGTCCAACGCTCTTGCTCGACGCTGAAACCGCCCCCTTGTTTGAAGCTGTTCATTAGCTCGGCCAGGGCCGCGCCGTTACGGCCGTGCATGTCGAACAGCAGGCGCTCGAAGTTCGAGGACACCATGATGTCCATCGACGGCGACAGGGTCGCGTGCAGGGTTTCCTTGACGTACTGGTTGCCGCTCATGAAGCGGTGCAGGATGTCGTTGCGGTTGGTGGCGACGATCAACTGGTTGATCGGCAAGCCCATGTTGCGCGCCAGGTAGCCGGCGAAGATGTCGCCGAAGTTGCCGGTCGGCACCGAGAACGACACCGAACGCGCCGGGCCGCCCAACTGCAGGGACGCGTGGAAGTAGTAGACGATCTGGGCCATGATCCGCGCCCAGTTGATCGAGTTCACTGCGACCAAACGCGTGCCTTTCAGGAAGCTCTGGTCGGCGAAGCTGTTCTTGACCATTTCCTGGCAGTCATCGAAGTTGCCTTCGATGGCGATATTGTGGATGTTCTCACCAAAGATGGTGGTCATCTGGCGACGCTGCACCTCCGACACACGCTTGTGCGGGTGCAGGATGAAGATGTCGACGTTTTCGCAGTGCTTGCAGCCTTCGATGGCGGCCGAGCCGGTATCACCCGAGGTAGCGCCGATGATCACCACGCGCTCGCCGCGTTTCTCCAGCACGTAATCGAGCAGGCGACCGAGCAGTTGCAGGGCGAAGTCCTTGAACGCCAGGGTCGGGCCGTGGAACAGCTCCAGCACCCACTCGTTGCCGTTCAGCTGGCGCAACGGTGCAATGGCGCTGTGGGAAAAGACGCCGTAGGTCTCTTCGAGAATCTTTTTGAAGTCCGCATCCGGAATGCTGCCGGTGACGAACGGGCGCATTACCCGGAACGCCAGCTCGTGGTACGGCAAGCCGGCCCACGATGCGATTTCTTCCTGGGTGAAGCGTGGCAGGTTTTCCGGCACGTACAGGCCGCCGTCAGTGGCAAGACCTGCCAGCAGAACGTCTTCGAAATTCAGGGCCGGTGCCTGGCCGCGGGTGCTGATGTAACGCATGACTGGCTCCTCTAAAACATTCTCGAACAGGGGCCGCCGAGCGTACGGGGCCCCTGGAACAGATCGGTTAGTTCAAGTGTTCGACACGAATCCGCACCACCGGGCCAACCACGCCTTGCAGGGCTTCAAGCGCGGTGATGGCATCGTTGATGTGCTGTTCGAGCACGCGGTGGGTCAGCAGGATCATCGGCACCTGGCCGTTTTGCTCCTCGACTTCCTTCTGCATGATCGACTCGATGTTGATACCGCGCTCCGACAGGATGCTGGCCACCTGAGCCAACACCCCAGGGTGATCCTTGGCCTGGATGCGCAGGTAGTAGGCGCTTTCACAGGCTTCGATCGGCAGGATCGGGTGGGCCGACAGCGAATCCGGCTGGAAGGCTAGGTGCGGTACGCGATTTTCCGGGTCGCTGGTCATGGCGCGAACCACGTCCACCAGGTCGGCGATCACCGACGAAGCCGTCGGCTCCATGCCAGCGCCGGCGCCGTAGAACAGGGTAGAACCGGCGGCATCACCGTTGACCATCACGGCGTTCATCACGCCATTGACGTTGGCGATCAGGCGATCAGCCGGGATCAGCGTCGGGTGCACACGCAGCTCGATACCGGCCGGAGTGCTGCGCGCCACACCGAGGTGCTTGATGCGGTAGCCCAGCGCTTCGGCGTAGTTCACATCGGCGGTGGTCAGCTTGGTGATGCCTTCGGTGTAGGCCTTGTCGAACTGCAGCGGAACACCAAAGGCGATGGACGCCAGGATGGTCAGCTTGTGGGCGGCGTCGATGCCTTCCACGTCGAAGGTCGGGTCGGCTTCGGCGTAACCCAGGGCCTGGGCTTCAGCCAGCACGTCTTCGAAGGTACGGCCCTTCTCACGCATCTCGGTGAGGATGAAGTTACCCGTGCCGTTGATGATGCCGGCCACCCAGTTGATGCGGTTGGCGGACAAGCCTTCGCGGATCGCCTTGATCACCGGGATGCCACCGGCCACGGCGGCTTCGAAGGCCACGATCACGCCCTTCTCGCGGGCCTTGGCGAAGATTTCGTTGCCGTGCACGGCGATCAGCGCCTTGTTGGCAGTGACCACGTGTTTGCCGTTCTCGATGGCCTTGAGCACCAGCTCGCGGGCCACGGTATAGCCGCCCACCAGCTCGATGACGATATCGATTTCTGGGTTGGTGGCCACGGCGAAGACATCGTTGGTAATCGCAATACCGGTCGTTTCGAACTGAGGCTTTGGCGAACGCGTGGCAATTTGCGCCACTTCAATCCCACGGCCTGCGCGGCGGGAAATTTCTTCAGCGTTACGCTGAAGTACGTTGAAGGTGCCGCCACCGACGGTCCCTAACCCACAGATGCCTACTTTGACCGGTTTCACTGAAGAACTCCCCATGAAACGGCCGACTCAAGGTCGGCCGTGGAAAACAGCCGCACAACTGCGGCTCTCAATTAATGGCCCGCCGACTGTTCGGCGGGCCAAGATCGCCAAGGCTCGACGATTACTGCTTACTTGCACCCAGCGCCAGTTTGGCAACTTGTGGCGCCGGCTGGTAGCCCGGAATCACTTGGCCGTCAGCCAAAACGATGGCCGGTGTACCGTTGACGCCGATGGACTGGCCCAAAGCAAACTGCTTGGAAACCGGGTTGGCACATTTGGCTGCCTTGATTTCCTTGCCGTCGACCATCTTGTCCATGGCCGCCTTTTTGTCGGCCGAGCACCATACGGCTTGCAGCTGCTCGTCACCCGGCGAGCCCAGGCCCTGGCGCGGGAACGCAACGTAGCGTACTTCCACGCCCAGCTTGTTCAGCGCAGGCACTTCGGCGTGCAGCTTGTGGCAGTACGGGCAGGTGGTGTCGGTGAACACGGTGATGTGGGTCTTGGTCTCGCCAATGGCCGGGTACACCACGGTTTCAGCCACCGGGATGCCATTGATCAGCTTGGACACACCCAGGCGCTCGGCTTTCTCGGTCAGGTTGACTGGCTTGCCGTCCTTCAACTGAAACAAATAACCCTGGACGATGTACTGGCCGTCGGCACTCGCATACAGCACGCGGCTGCCCTTGAGCTTGACTTCGTACAGGCCGGCCATCGGGCTGGCACTGATGCTTTCGATCGGCGTGTCGAGTTGCAGGTTGGCCAGGCTCTTGCGAATGGTCTGCTCAGCGGCGTCATCGGCGACGGCAAAAGTGGAAACCAACGCAATCGCTGCGGCGGCCATAATCTGGGTCAAGCGCATGGGAACTCCTGAAGGCAGATACAGGGACGGGCGCCGGTACGCCGATCTGAAACATGGCGCTGGGCCGTCCCCTTTGCTAAGCGGCAAAGCCTACCACAGTTGGGCCGCAGGGCAGCCCGTGGCGGTGTAAATTGGCGGTTTTCAACCACGCGGATGGTGCTTGGCGTGCATATCCTGCAAGCGTGCGCGCGCCACGTGGGTGTAGATCTGGGTTGTGGATAAGTCGCTGTGCCCGAGCAGCATCTGTACCACGCGCAAATCCGCACCGTGGTTGAGCAAATGCGTGGCGAATGCATGCCGCAGGGTGTGCGGCGACAACGCCTTGCCGATCCCGGCAACCTTGGCCTGATGCTTGATGCGGTGCCAGAACGTCTGCCGGGTCATTTGCTCACCGCGCAGGCTGGGGAACAGCACATCGCTGGGGCGCCCACCAAGCAGTTCGCTGCGGGCGTCGCGCATGTAGCGCTCGACCCACACAATCGCCTCCTCCCCAATCGGCACCAGCCGTTCCTTGCTGCCCTTGCCCATCACCCGCAGCACGCCCTGACGCAGGTTGACCTGTTCCAGGGTCAGGCTGATCAGCTCGGTCACGCGCAGACCGCAGGCGTACAGCACTTCGAGCATGGCACGGTCGCGCTGGCCGATGGCTTCGCTCAGGTCGGGGGCGGCGAGCAACGCATCCACGTCAGCTTCCGACAGGGATTTAGGCAATGGCCTGCCGAGTTGCGGCATCTCGATCTGCAAAGTCGGGTCGACGGCGATGAGCTTTTCCCGCAGCAGGTAGCGGTAAAAGCCACGCACACCGGAGAGAAAACGCGCGGTGGAACGGGGCTTGTAATTCTGCTCCAGGCGCCAGGCCAGGTGGTCGAGGATCAGCTCGCGGCCGGCGCTGATCAGTTCGAGGTTGTTTTCCTGCAGCCAGCCATTGAACAGGGCCAAGTCGCTGCGATAGGCCTGGCGAGTGTTGTCCGACAGGCCTTTTTCCAGCCAGAGGGCGTCGAGGAAGCGGTCGATCAAGGGGTGGTCAATGGCGGGCATGGGGGCTCAGGCGGATTACTGGAGTGTCTGTTAGATCCTATCGCAGGCAAGCCAGCCCCCACAGGGGTTTTGTGTCAGGCCACTGATTTGCATCCAACACCAATCAAATGTGGGAGCTGGCTTGCCTGCCATATACGCGACTCGGTCTCAGGATCAGTCAACAAACCCAGGCAGCACCGGCACTGGCCGCTTATCGGCATCAATCGCCACAAAGCTGAACACCCCCTGGATCGCCCTCTCACGCCCATCGGCACTCATGCTCTCGACGAACACTTCCACTTCAACCTTGAGACTGGTGTTGCCCACTTTGATCACACGGCCAATCAGCTCAACGATGGAGCCAGCCGGAATCGCGTGATTGAAATCAATGCGATCGGTGGAGACCGTCACCAACGGCAAGCGGCAAAACCGCGTGGCGGTGATGAACGACACTTCATCCATCCAGGCCAACGCTGTGCCGCCGAACAGGGTGTTGTGGTGGTTGGTGGTCGGCGGGAACACCGCCTTGGTCACGTGGGTGACGGACAGGGCGGTACGGCGCTGGATTTCTTCGAGGCGGGTGGTCATAAACAGGTACCGGCAAATAGACAAATTTCAGGCACAAAAAAGCAGCCCGTAGGCTGCTTCTTTCTGCATCGGGAGACTGGAATTAAGCCAGTTTTTCCTTGATGCGAGCTGCTTTACCGGACAGGTCACGCAGGTAGTACAGCTTGGCTTTACGTACGTCACCGCGACGCTTAACGGCCATGCTGTCGATTTGCGGGCTGTAGGTCTGGAAAGTACGCTCTACGCCAACACCGTTGGAGATTTTACGAACAGTGAAAGCACTGTTCACACCACGGTTACGCTTGGCGATTACCACGCCTTCGAACGCTTGCAGACGCGAACGGTCGCCTTCCTTCACTTTCACCTGAACGACAATAGTGTCGCCCGGGGCAAAGGTAGGGATCTCTTTGGTCATCTGCTCTGCTTCGAGTGCAAGGATGATTTTGTTAGTCATGCTGTGCTCCTAAGGTAAGTCAATGGACCTACCATCGATACGTTGTTAACTATCGTCCCGCGCGAGGATGTATTCCTCGAGCAGCTTCTTCTCTTCTCCAGAAAGCGAGCGGCTTTCCAGAAGATCGGCGCGTCGTTCATAGGTCCGACCAAGGGACTGCTGTAAACGCCAACGCCGGATGTGTGCGTGATTGCCACTTAGCAATACGTCGGGAACACGCTGATCCGCATACACCTCCGGTCGGGTGTAGTGCGGGCAATCCAGCAAACCATCCGTGAAGGAATCTTCCTCCGCGGAGTCCGCATGCCCTAAAGCTCCAGGCAGCAGTCGTGTAACCGCATCTATCAGGACCATCGCCGGCAGCTCGCCGCCAGACAGGACATAGTCCCCAATCGACCACTCTTCATCGACATGAGCTTCAATAAAACGCTCGTCAATGCCTTCATAGCGACCGGCAATCAGGATCAGTGCGTCCTCATTCGCCAGTTCGCGGACCCCAGCCTGTTTCAGCTGACGGCCTTGAGGGGACAGGTAAATTACCTTCGCCTTCTCCCCGGCAGCTGCCTTGGCCTGAACCAACGCGTCTTCCAGGGGCTTGATCTTCATCACCATGCCCGGGCCACCGCCAAATGGGCGATCGTCCACAGTGTGATGTCGATCCGTCGTGTAGTCTCGCGGATTCCAACAGGTCAGCTGCAACAGCCCCTGTTTCACCGCCCGACTGGTGATGCCGTACTCGCTGATGGCGGAGAACATCTCGGGAAACAAACTGATCACTTCAATGCGCAAATTAGCCACGCTTAGAAGTCCGCGTCCCATTCCACCTTCATCTCGCCCGCTGCCAGGTCGACGGCCAACACGCATTGCCCGGTATAGGGCAGCAGGCGTTCGCGATCATCCAGGCTGCCAGCGCAAGGCTTGACCACCATTACATCATTGGCGCCGGTTTCCAGAAGATGATCGATTTTCCCGAGCAATTGCCCGAGTTGATCAATAACCTTCAGACCTTCCAGCTGGTACCAGTAGTACTCGCCGTCGGTCAATTCAGGGAACAGGTTGCGCGGCACGCAGATCTCATAACCGGCCAGAAGACGAGCTTCTTCACGGTCATCAAGACCCTTGAGCTTTGCGACCAGGAACTTATCGCTCCCGCGTCCACTGACCAGCTCGACCTGTTTCACACTACCCTCGCGCTTGAGCGTCCAGGTTTTGTACTGCAACAGGTTTTCAGTCGGATCAGTAAAGGAATACACCTTCACTTCGCCGCGAACGCCATGAACAGAGTAAATCTTGCCAATAACGATCAAATCATCAGCAACAGCTGGCGTCGCGTTCATATTGCTCAGGCTGCGGCCTTAGCCGAGTCTTTCAACAGCTTTGCAACGCGCTCGGATGGCTGTGCGCCAACGCTCAGCCAGTAGGCTACGCGCTCTTGGTTCACGGACAGACGAACTTCTTGACCACGAGCGATCGGGTTGAAGAAGCCAACTTGTTCCTTGTGAGAGCCGTCACGTGGGTTGCGGCTGTCAGTTACGGTCAAGTGGTAAAACGGGCGCTTTTTGGAGCCGCCAAGGGCAAGACGGATTGTTAGCATGTGAACATCGTTCCTGTAGTCGGTGCTGCAAATCTAAATGCACAGCGGGCATAGGTGCCCGAAAGGCCGCATATTCTAAGGAATATCCGGACTTTTGCAAATGTCTTTTTCTGGCGCCTATCAGCGTGCCATTCAGATCTGCTATAGAGCCGTCGGTTAAAACGGCAAGTCAGCGCCCGCCAACGGCGGGTTTGCTGGAGATCCCACCTCCCTGTGGGTCGGAGCAAAAGCAGGCTTTTGCTCGAATTCTTTACATCTTGGGCATGCCGCCGCCGGGCAACATACCACCCATGCCGCGCATCATCTTGGCCATACCGCCCTTGGCAGAGAACTTCTTCATCATCTTTTGCATCTGCTTGTGCTGCTTGATCAAGCGACCGATGTCCTGCACCTGGGTGCCGGAACCCATGGCGATCCGGCGCTTGCGCGAACCGCTGATCAGCTCAGGGTCGCGGCGCTCGGCCGGGGTCATGGAGTTGATGATGGCTTCCATCTGCTTGAACTGCTTCTCTGCCGCGCCCTGGGCATTGCCCATTTGCGCCAGATTCACGCCGCCCATGTTCGGCAGCTTGTCCATCAGGCCGCCGAGGCCGCCCATGTTCTTCATTTGTTGCAACTGATCGCGGAAGTCTTCGAGATCGAAGCCTTTACCCTTCTTCAGCTTTTTAGCGAGCTTGTCGGCCTTGTCCTTGTCGAGCGTGGCTTCGGCCTGCTCGATCAGGCTGAGCACGTCGCCCATGCCGAGGATACGCGAGGCGATACGCTCAGGGTGGAACGGCTCGAGCGCTTCGCTCTTCTCGCCCATACCGATGAACTTGATCGGCTTGCCGGTGATGGCACGCACCGACAGCGCAGCACCGCCACGGGCGTCGCCGTCGACCTTGGTGAGGATCACGCCGGTCAGCGGCAGTGCGTCGCCGAAGGCCTTGGCGGTGTTGGCCGCATCCTGACCGGTCATGGCGTCAACCACGAACAGCGTTTCGACCGGGTTGATCGCGGCATGCAGCGCCTTGATCTCGCCCATCATCTCTTCATCGATGTGCAGGCGACCGGCGGTATCGACGATCACCACGTCGATAAACTTGAGCTTGGCTTCTTTAATAGCCGCGTTGGCGATGTCGACCGGCTTCTGGCTCAGGTCGGACGGGAAGAAGGTCACGCCCACTTCGCCCGCGAGCATTTCCAACTGCTTGATGGCCGCCGGACGGTACACGTCAGCCGACACAACCATTACCGACTTCTTCTTGCGCTCTTTAAGGAAGCGCGCCAGCTTGCCGGCGGTGGTGGTCTTACCCGCACCTTGCAGACCGGCCATCAGCACGACGGCCGGGGGCACAGCGCTGAGGTTCAGATCTTCGTTGGCCGCGCCCATGAGGCTTTCGAGTTCGGCCTGGACGATCTTCACAAAGGCCTGGCCCGGGGTCAGGCTGCGGGACACTTCAGTGCCGACCGCGCGCTCTTTGACCGAGTTGACGAAGTCCTTCACGACGGGCAAGGCCACGTCGGCTTCCAGCAACGCCATGCGCACTTCACGCAGGGTGTCTTTAATATTGTCCTCGGTCAGCTTGGCCTTGCCGGTTACGTGGCGCAGCGTCTGCGAGAGACGGTCAGTCAAGTTTTCAAACATGCGCGATCCTTTCAGGCCCTATTCAGCGAAGTGCATTGGTAGACCGAGGTAATGGCGGCCCAGGCTGTGGTAAATCGCTGTTAAAAACAGCGCTCGGCGAGCCTGCGGCGTGGGCAGGTCGCGGATTATAGCGAAGACTGCGCCCATGCACACCCGCTGTCTGGCCCGGGAGTCTTTCGTGGAACGCGGGGGTATGCCAAACTCAGCGCCTTTCGGGCTTGTCTATCAGGATTTATGGTCCCCTTGTCACCCAGTTTGCTACCCAGCCTCGCCGCCGCCATCTTGTATGCCGCTGCGACCCTCTATCAGGGCACTCGTCTGGCCCAAGGCGCCAAGGCGGACAAACGCCTGCTGGTCGGCCTGGGCGTCCTTGCCCTGCTGGCTCATGCCGCGAGCCTGTTTACCCATCTGATGACGCCCGTCGGCCTGGGCCTGGATTTTTTCAGCGCCGCCAGCCTGATTGCCGCCGCCGTGATCGCGCTGACGCTGATGGCCTGCTACCGCATTCCCGTCGAGAACCTGCTGGTACTGCTGTTCCCGCTAGGCGTGCTGACCGTGCTGCTGGCGCAATTCGCGCCCACCGGTACCGTGCAGGTCATTGATGAAGAGCCGGGCATCCTCGCGCACATCCTGCTGTCGATCCTCGCCTACGGCATGTTCACCATCGCGGTGTTCCAGGCCCTGCTCCTGCTGCTGCAGGATCACCAACTCAAGCACAAGCACCCGTCCGGGCTGATCAAGAACTTCCCGCCGCTGCAAACTATGGAAAGCCTGCTGTTCGGCTTCCTGTGGGCCGGCTGGACACTGCTGTCGCTGTCGCTGATCTCGGGCTGGCTGTTTGTCGAAAACCTGTTCGCCCAGCATTTGGTGCACAAGACTCTGCTGGCGTGTCTGGCCTGGATTGTGTTCAGCGTCCTGCTCTGGGGCCGCAACCGCCTTGGCTGGCGCGGCCATAAAGCGATTCGCTGGACCCTGGCCGGTTTCTGCCTGCTGATGCTCGCCTATTTCGGCAGCAAGCTGGTTCGCGAATACATCCTGCATATCTGACGAGCGGCGATCATGGACAACTTGCCCCTTGGGCCGATGCTCGCGGTAATCGCTTTGCTGGTGTTATGGGCGGCGCTGTTCACCGCCATTGAAGCCGCACAGCAACACCTGCTGGCCCTGCGCCCTGGCACACGCCAGGGTGACAAGGCCGCCACCCGCCTGAGCTTCCCACGTAACAGCCTGATCCTGTGCAACAGCCTGTGTCGCGCGGCGGTGGTGATCCTCTGCACGCTGCTGGCGATCTACGCCTGGGCGCAAAATGGTGCGTGGCTCGGCTGGCTGATTTCCTGCGCCCTGCTGCTGATACTCGCCGACTACCTGCCCCGCGCCCTGGCGACCCGCTATCCGCAGGCGGTGCTGGGCTTTGGCAACACGCTGCTGGGTGTGCCGTTGAAAATCCTCTACCCGCTGGCCTGGCTGCTCAATGGCGTCAGCCTGTTGCTGCTGCGCCCGTTCGCGCGCAAGGCCGGCGTGGTGAAAAACAGCGACGAACCCCTACCCGACCACGATGACGAGCCCCAACCCCAGGCCGACGACGACCGCACCCCTGGCATGCCCGGTATTCACGCGCTGGACAACATCACAGTGAATGACATCCTGGTGCCCCGCAGCGAAGTGGACGGCATCAACCTGGATGACTCGGTCGAGGAGATCATCGAGCAACTGCGCACCTCTGAGCGCACGCGCCTGCCGGTGTTCCACAGCGACATCAACCAGGTCGAGGCGGTGCTCAACACGCGCCAGATCCAGCACCTGCTGCCCGACGCCAGCCTGACCAAAGAGGCGTTGCTCGCCGCCTGCCACGAGCCCTACTTCGTCCCCGAAAGCACCCCGCTGCAGCTGCAGCTGCTGAACTTCCACAAACAGCAGCGACGCCTGGGCATGGTGGTGGACGAATACGGCGAAGTGCTGGGCATCGTGACCCTGGAAGACATCCTTGAAGAAATCGTCGGCGAATTCGAAAGCGATCAGGCTGTGGATAACCCGCACATTGAGCCGCAAACGGATGGCCGTTACATCATCGACGGCGCGGCTTCGATCCGCGAACTGAACAAAAGCCTGGGCTGGCACCTGCCCAGCGACGGCCCCAAGACGCTCAACGGCTTGGTGACCGAAGCACTGGAAACCATTCCTGACTGCGCCGTATGCCTGAAAATCGGGCGCTACCGCCTGGAAATCCTCGAGACCGAGGACAACCGCGTCAGCAAGGTGCTGATCTGGCACACCAGCCGCGTACCCGTCGCCGCCTGACCTCCTGACACACCACAATCCAAATGTGGGAGGGGGCTTGCCCCCGATAGCGGTATGCCAGTCAGCACACCTGCAACTGATCCACCGCAATCGGGGGCAAGCCCCCTCCCACATTTTGATTTGTGGCGCTCCAGCTACTTGTTGTATTTCCACACCCCTTCCTATAATCGGTGCGGCTTACCCAAGCCCCGCCCGACCGCGTGCTACCCGCACTCCGCGCGTCCAGGCACCGCTGCATCGTGTCTGACCGGTGTTCGCTCCCATCCCGAGCCGCCCCGCGCACACCCCTGATCCATGGGTGCTCGACCAATAATAATCCGCGTCCAAACGCGCAATGACCGTCAGGGATACTTCAATGAGCACCACCTATAACGAGGCCGCGACCGCTGCCCCGACCAACTCGACCGCTCGCGTCGCTACCGCGAGCATCGTCGGCACCGCTATCGAGTTCTACGATTTCTATATCTATGCCACGGCCGCCGCGCTGGTAATTGGACCGGTGTTCTTTCCGCAGACCTCCGGCACGGCGCAGATGCTGGCGTCGTTCCTGACCTTCGGCATCGCCTTTATCGCCCGCCCGCTGGGCTCGGCGCTGTTCGGCCACTTTGGCGACCGCATCGGTCGCAAGTCCACACTGGTCGCCTCCTTGCTGCTGATGGGCGTGTGCACCACGCTGATCGGCTTACTGCCCGGCTATGACAGCATCGGGGCCTGGGCACCGATCCTGTTGTGCGTGCTGCGTTTCGGCCAGGGCCTGGGCCTTGGCGGCGAATGGGGCGGCGCGGCGCTGCTGGCGACCGAGAATGCGCCCAAAGGCAAACGCGCCTGGTTCGGCATGTTCCCGCAACTGGGCCCGTCGATCGGCTTCCTGGCGGCCAACGGTTTGTTCCTGATCCTGGCCATGAGCCTCAATGACGAGCAGTTCCGCAGTTGGGGCTGGCGCATCCCGTTCATCCTCAGCGCCGCGCTGGTAATGGTCGGCCTATATGCGCGATTGAAGCTGCATGAAACCCCGGTATTCGCCAACGCCGTAGCCAAGGAAAAACCGGTAAAAGTGCCGCTGGTGGAACTCTTCAGCCAACACTGGCTGCCTGTGCTGCTGGGCGCCGCGTCGATGGTGGTGTGCTACGCACTGTTCTATATCACCACTGCGTTTTCCCTGAGCTACGGCGTATCGACGCTGGGCTACAGCCGCGAAACCTTCCTCGGCCTGCTGTGCTTTGCGGTGCTGTTCATGGGCTTGGCCACGCCGCTGGCGGCCCTGGCCAGTGATCGCTACGGGCGCAAGCCGGTGCTGATCGTCGGCGCAGTGCTGGCGATTCTCTCGGGCTTCACCATGGAGCCGCTGCTGACCCACGGCTCGACCTGGGCGGTAGCGTTGTTCCTGGCGCTGGAGCTGTTCCTGATGGGCGTAACCTTCGCCCCAATGGGCGCGATGCTGCCGGAATTGTTCCCGACCCGTGTGCGTTATACCGGCGCTTCGGCGGCGTATAACCTGGGCGGGATCGTCGGCGCGTCGGCCGCACCGTTCTTCGCGACCAAGCTGGTGGCGATGGGCGGGCTGAGTTATGTCGGCGGGTACGTGTCGGCGGCAGCGTTGCTCAGCTTGATTGCTGTGCTGTGCCTGAAAGAGACGCGGGATAATGATTTGAACAAGGTCGCCTGATAGAGCGCTTTCGCGAGCAAGCCCGCTCCCACACTGGAATGGGTTCACAAATCAAACTCTGTGAATCCAATCAAATGTGGGAGGGGGCTTGCTCCCGATGCTTTTAGAGCTCTACAACAACCGCTTTGGAGGCACGAGTCGCTTTAGCCCGAGCAGCCTCAATCGACTCATCCCGCGCCAACGCCACACCCATCCGACGCTGACCATTCACCTCAGGCTTACCAAACAGACGCAACGCCGTGTCCGGCTCGCTCAAGGCGGCGCCGAGGTTGGCGAATGCGGTCTGGGTCGACTGCCCTTCCACCAGAATCACCGCCGACGCCGAAGGTCCGAATTGACGGATCAACGGAATTGGCAGGCCGAGGATGGCGCGAGCGTGCAGCGCGAACTGCGACAGGTCCTGCGAAATCAGGGTCACCAAACCGGTGTCATGCGGGCGCGGCGACACTTCACTGAACCACACCTGATCGCCCTTGATGAACAATTCCACGCCAAACAGGCCACGGCCACCCAGCGCCTCGGTTACTGCTTTGGCAACGCGTTCGGACTCCGCCAGAGCAATCGGGCTCATGGCTTGCGGCTGCCAGGATTCCTGGTAATCGCCCTTCTCCTGGCGATGGCCGACTGGCGCGCAGAAGGTGGTGCCGCCAATATGGCGTACGGTCAGCAGGGTGATTTCGTAGTCAAAGTCGATAAAGCCTTCGATGATCACGCGGCCTTTACCGGCACGCCCGCCTTCCTGGGCGTAGTCCCACGCCTTTTGCACGTCGTCGACGCTGCGCAGCAGGCTTTGGCCCTTGCCCGATGAACTCATCACCGGCTTGACCACGCACGGGAAGCCCAGATCCTGCACGGCTTTGCTGTAATCCTCGAAGGTGTCGGCGAAGTGGTATGGCGACGTCGGCAGGTCCAGCTCTTCGGCGGCCAGACGGCGGATGCCTTCACGGTTCATGGTCAGCGAGGTGGCGCGCGCGGTCGGGATCACGGTGAACCCTTCGGCTTCCAGCTCCACCAGGGTGGCGGTGGCGATGGCTTCGATTTCCGGCACGATGAAGTGCGGCTTCTCTGCTTCGATCACCGCACGCAGGGCGGCGCCATCGAGCATGTTGATCACGTGGCTACGGTGGGCAACCTGCATGGCCGGCGCGTTGGCGTAGCGATCCACGGCAATCACTTCAACGCCCAGGCGTTGCAGCTCGATTACCACTTCCTTGCCCAGCTCACCGCAGCCACACAGCATTACGCGGGTCGCGGTTGGCGACAATGGAGTTCCGATTCGGGTCATCTCAGGTCCTCAGGGGAGCGGATCATTTGGAGAAAGGCCGGCATTTTACATGAACTGCAGCAATTGGCCTCAGTTGGCGACGGCCCGCTTGCGCACACGCCAGGCCATGATCAGCCACACCACCGTGACCCCGGCGAATTTCGACAGCAACGCGGTGCCCGCTACCGCCGGCGTGAGTGCGCCAATCAGGCCGAAGAAGATGAAGGTATCGAGGGGAATGCTCAGCGCCGAACTTATCCACAGGCGATCGTGGAGCGGGCGCTTGGTGATGCTGAACACCAGCCAGTCGATGCACTCGGACACCGCGAAGGCCGTGGCGCTGGCCAGGGCGATGGCCGGGTCGGACGTCACATACGACAGCACCAGCGCCGCCAGCATGGCAACGATTGCGCCGTGGCCGAAGCGGGTTTGCACCATGTCGCGCAGGATGAATACCAGGCCACCCCAGGCCGACCAGATGACATCCAGGTGCGGGGCGGTGGAGAAGGCGAAGTTGATCAGCACGACGCTGCTGATATAGGCGATCAGGAAGAGCATGACGGGACGGGCCTGTAGGTAATGCCGCACAGGGTAATGCACTGCAATCAATGTGGCGAGCGGGCTTGCCCGCGTTGGGCTGCGAAGCAGCCCCAGTAGGCTCGCAGCGTTCTGTCAGGTAAACCACGGTGTCAGGTTTTGGGGCTGCTGCGCAGCCCAACGCGGGCAAGCAGGCTCGCCACACAAGCCTGCTTGCCACCGCCCGCGCATCCACCGCTTGATCTCATCCACAGCCCGCTGGCAACCGGTGCAGTGCACTGCAATCAATGTGGCGAGCGGGCTTGCCCGCGTTGGGCTGCGGAGCAGCCCCAGTAGGCTCGCTGCGTTTGGTCAGGTAAACCACGGTGTCAGGTTTTGGGGCTGCTGCGCAACCCAACGCGGGCAAGCCCGCTCGCCACACAAGCCGGCTCACCACACACGCCTGCTTGCTACACAGGTTATGCGCCAGATTTGCCGGGCGTCATCCACACCAGCCCACTCGCCACCGCCCGCTCATGGCACAACCCAAGCACCACCCGGCGCTCGGTGTTATCCATGCGGCTCCAGCGCGTGATCTCGTCCACCGTCCGCTGGCAGCCGGTGCAAATGTCGTCATCGTCCAGCGCACAAATACTCACGCAAGGCGAGGCGACGGGGCGTTCAATCGGGTTCATTCTGCCTGCTCAGCCAAATCACGCGCATAGCGCTGCGCGTTATGCACGTAGTGCGCGGCGCTGGCTTCAAGCATGCGTTTTTGCGCATCGGTCAGCTCACGCACCACCTTACCGGGCGAGCCCATCACCAGCGAACCATCGGGGATTTCCTTGCCTTCGCCGATCAGCGAATTGGCGCCAATGATGCAATGCTTGCCGATCTTGGCGCCGTTGAGGATCACCGCGTTGATGCCGATCAAGCTGTAGTCGTCGACAGTGCAGCCGTGCAGCATGGCGTTATGGCCGATGGTCACGCCGGTGCCCAGGGTCAGCGGGTAACCCATGTCGGTGTGCATCACGCTGCCGTCCTGCACGTTGCTGTTTTTCCCGATCAGGATCAGTTCGTTGTCGCCACGCAACACCGCGTTAAACCAGACGTTGGCGCCCTCCTCCAGCTTGACCTTGCCCACCAGGGTGGCATTGGGTGCGACCCAGCTGTGGGGATGCGTCTCGACGCGGGCGTCGCCCAGGCGGTATTTCATGGTTTTTCCTCACGGCTCGCCATTCAAACGATGGCTTAGATGTTGATGAAGCTCTTGGGCGGTTGATGCAGGCTGATCTTGGCATCGTCATAGAGCAGGTTGATCAGCTCGACGATCATGATTGCCGTCAGCCCCCAGATTTTGTATTCACCAAACCGGTAGCTGGGCACATACCAGCTGCGGCCCTGGTAATCGATTCTGTGGGTATGTTCGCGCGGGTCCTGTCGGAAAAAATCCAGAGGCACGCTGAAAACGGCGGCGATCTCGGCATCGTTGGCCAAGTATTCGACGTAATCAGGGATAACACCCACGTAGGGCGTGACACGAATGCCATGCAGGGAGATCAGCGGGCTCAGCGGGCCGATCACTTCGACCAGGCCGGGAGGCAGGCCGATTTCCTCTTCAGCCTCGCGCAGCGCGGTAAAAATCAGGTCCGGGTCTTCGGGGTCGCGGCGCCCGCCAGGAAAGGCCACTTCGCCACCATGGGTCGACAGGCCGCTGGCGCGCAGGGTCAGGATCAGCTCGGGTTCGTCACTGCGGGTAATCGGCACCAGTACCGCGGCCTCGGGGAAACGCCCGTCAGATTCCAGCGTATGGGGTGTGTGATTGCTTACCCGGCGAAGTAGCTCGTCCAGCATGAGTCATCTCGGTCTGTTGGCTACCTTGCATCATGCACCAAAGCGTGCGGGCGCCCAACCCCAAAACCTGCGCGGTGTCGCTAAACGACAACTTGCAGGGCCCTGCCAGCCAAGCCAAGATAGACGCACTTTCCAGGAACCCCAGCATGAATTTCTGCAGCCAGTGCGGTAAACCGGTTACCCAGCGTATTCCCCCAGGCGACGGCCGCCTGCGTTTTGTGTGTGATCACTGCTCGACCATTCACTATCAGAACCCCAATATCGTCGCCGGCACCGTGCCGGTGTGGGGCGACAAAGTGCTGCTGTGCCGCCGCGCCATCGAACCGCGCCTGGGCTACTGGACCCTGCCCGCAGGCTTCATGGAAAACGGCGAAACCGTCGAACAGGCGGCCATGCGCGAAACCCTGGAGGAGGCCTGCGCCCGCGTGCGCAACCTGAGCATCTATACCCTGATCGATGTGCCGCACATCAGCCAGGTGCATATTTTCTACCGCGCCGAACTGGTCGACCTGGACTTCGCCGCCGGCCCCGAAAGCCTTGAAGTACAGTTGTTCGATGAAGGCGACATCCCTTGGTCCGAGCTGGCTTTCCGCACGGTCGGGCGTACGCTGGAATACTTTTTCGCTGACCGTCGGCGACAATCGTTCCCGGTGCGCAGCGAGGCCGTGCCGCCAATGGGCAAGCCCGCTCCATAACACTAGGGATACTGTTTCAATGCGTTGGTTGCTTGCTCTTATCTGCCTGTCATTCGCTGCGCTGTCATCGGCCTCCACCGTGGAAACCCTGGGCGGTAAAACCGTCGAGAAAGTCCTGGTGCTCAAGTCCGCCCATCAGTTGCAGTTGATCAACGACGGCAAGCCCTTCAAGACCTACCGTATTTCCCTGGGTAAAAACCCCAAGGGCCACAAGCTGATCGAGGGCGACCGCCGCACGCCGGAAGGCCTGTACTGGATCGACTGGCGCAAGACCAGCGACCGCTTCAACCTGGCGATGCACATTTCCTACCCCAATATCAGCGACGCCGCACGCGCCCGCCGTGAAGGCGTGAAGCCCGGCAGCATGATCATGATCCACGGCACGCCCGACACCGAAGACTACCCGGAGCAGTGGTTCCACACCCTGGATTGGACCGACGGCTGCATCGGCATGCGCAACGTCGACATGCGTGAAGTCTGGAACCTGGTCAAGGACGGCACGCTGATCGAGATTCGGCCGTAAGCGCCTACCGTTCGTAAATTAATTCAAAAATATTTCCCGCCCTCAATCATGCCCGCCGGTGAATACCAGTTCACCGTGCGGGCTGCGCACTTCTGCGTGGCATAAAGACCTCTCTAATACCACTTGATACCAGGCACCATTACGGCGCCCATAAACGCCTGCGCGCACCGTTTTGGCTGCATTGACATGGTATTTAAGTGGTATTAATTTCCGGCCACTACCGGGCGACAACACTCCAATAACCGCATCGGAAACCTGACAGATGAATCCCATCCTGGCCCTGCGCCCCGACGACAAGCAGTCCACGCCGCTGTACCTGCAACTGGCCCGCAACCTGGAAGCGGCCATCCATGCCGGCCAGTGGAGATCCGAGCAGGCCCTGCCCTCGGAACGCGCCCTCAGCGAGCAATTGAGCATTTCCCGGGTTACCGCGCGTAAAGCCCTGGAAGTGTTGTTTGCCCAAGGCCTGATCCGCCGTAGCCAGGGCTCCGGCACGTTTATCACCCCACGCCTGGAACAGCCGCTGTCGCGCCTCTCGGGGTTCAGCGAGATGTTGCGCCTCAAGGGTTTTGTGCCCACCTCGCAATGGCTGGAACGCGACATCACCCCGCCGACCCACGAAGAACTGATCCGCCTGGGCCTGTCGCCGACCGACAAAGTGGCGCGCCTCAAGCGCCTACGCAAAGCCGATGACACGGTAATGGCCATCGAGATGACCGCCATGCCCGCCTCGGTGCTGCCGCAGCCGCAAGCCATCGGCAACTCGCTGTACGAATACCTGGAAAGCATCGGCAAACCCATCGTGCGCGCCCTGCAACATATCCAGGCGATCAACGCGTCAGAGGAGTTCGCCAAGCTGGTGGGCATCGCCCCCGGCACCGCCATGCTGCTGATGACGCGGGTCGGCTACACCGCCGACAACACGCCGATTGAAATCACCGACACCTACTGCCGCAACGACTACTACGACTTTGTCGCAGAGCTGCGCCGCCATGACTATTCCGCTGAACTGCGACGTTAGAGAACAGCCCATGTCCCAAGACAATATCCTCACGCCCCACGGCTGGATTCGCGGCCGCCTGGTGCACGCACACGGCAAGGTCAGCGCCATTGAAGGCACGCCCTGCGACCCGGCCGACAATGACCTGCCCTACCTGCTGCCGGGCTTTATCGACCTGCACGTGCACGGCGGTGGCGGCAAAGACATCATGGAGGGCGCCGGCGCCTTCGAGACCATCACCCGCACCCACGTGCGTTTTGGCACCACCTCGCTGCTGGCCACCACCATGACCGCGCCGGTGGACGAAATCTCGCGCGTGCTCGGTGAACTCGGCGCCTTCTGCGAACAGCGTCCCGCAGGCAGCGCCCGTGTGCTCGGCGTGCACCTGGAAGGGCCCTACATCAACCCCGGGAAACTCGGCGCGCAACCCAACTTCGCCCACACCGCGTTGATGGCCGAAGTTGAAGAATACCTGCGCCTGGCGCCGATCCGGGTGATCACCATCGCCCCGGAAATCGCCGGCCATGACAGCCTGATCCGCGCCCTCAGCCAGCGTGGCGTGCGCATGCAGATCGGCCACACGCTGGGCAGCTATGAGGAAGGCGTCGCCGCCCTCGCCGCCGGCGCCACCAGCTTCACGCATTTGTATAACGCCATGAGCCCGCTGCATCACCGCGAACCGGGCATCGTCGGCGCCGCGCTGGCCCACGCCACATACGCCGAATTGATCCCGGACTTGCTGCACGTGCACCCCGGCGCCATGCGCGTGGCACTGCGCTCGATCCCGTGCTTGTACTGCGTCACCGACTCCACCGCCGCCGCCGGGATGCCCGATGGCGAATACAAGCTGGGCAGCCACACCGTGACCAAATGCCTGGGCGGCGTGCGCCTGGCCGACGGCACCCTGGCCGGTAGCACCCTGACCATGGATCAGGCGCTGCGCAACCTGGTGAAGATCGGCCTGCCCATCAGCGAAGCCTCACAACGTTTGTCGCAATTTCCTGCGGACTACCTGGGCCTGGCAGAACGCGGGCGCCTGCAACCCGGCAGCTTTGCCGACTGCGTACGCCTGGACCGTTCCCTGCACCTCACTGACGTAATGGTCGAAGGAGACACCATTGACTTCAAAAATGCTTGAAGAGGCCCTGGCCTCCTGTGACGCCGTCGCGGCGCAGCTGCAACGCCTGGACCCGCTGCTGGAAGAAGTCGCCGGCCGCCTGCTCCGCCAGCCGCCGCAAGTGGCGATGACCATCGCGCGCGGCAGCTCGGACCACGCCGCCAGCTACTTCGCCTACCTGGCCATGCAGCACGTGGGCATTCCGGTGGCATCGTTGCCGATGTCGGTGGTGACCTTGTTGCAGGCGCCGTTGAAAGTCAGCGGCCAGGTGGCGTTCGGTTTCTCGCAGTCGGGGCAAAGCCCGGACCTGGTCAACAGCCTGCGCCTGCTGCGTAAACGCGGGGCTCTGAGCATTTCGCTGGTCAACGCCGAAGACTCACCGCTGCAAGCCGCCTGTGAATTCCACGTGCCGCTGTGCGCCGGACCGGAACACAGCGTGGCGGCGACCAAAAGCTTTATCGCCACCCTCAGCGCCAGCGCGCAGTTGATCGGCCACTGGAACCAGGAAGCCGACCTGCTGCAAGCCTGCCGCGCCTTGCCTGACGAGTTGCGTGTCGCCGCCAAGCAGGACTGGAGCACCGCCATCGACGCCCTGCGTGACAGCCAACGCTTGATGGTGATCGGCCGTGGCGCCGGTTTTGCGATTGCCCAGGAAGCCGCGCTCAAGCTCAAGGAAACCTCGGCGATCCAGGCCGAAGCCTTCAGCAGCGCCGAGGTGCGCCACGGGCCGATGGCCTTGATCGACGAAAACTACCCGCTGCTGATCTTCGCCCCACGCGGCGCTGAGCAAGCTGGCCTGTTGAGCCTGGCCGCCGATATGCGCCAACGCGGGGCCCGCGTGCTGCTGGCCGCACCGGACGATATCGCCGAACGCGAGCTGACCCTGAGCCGCGCCGAACACCCGAGCCTGGACCCGATCCTGGCAATCCAAAGTTTTTACGTAATGGCCGCCGGCCTGGCAGTCGCCCGCGGCATGGACCCGGACCAACCGCGCCACCTGAGCAAAGTGACCCGCACCCACTGAGTTGCGTTTTCCTGATGAGTACCGTGCCCATGTCCAACAACAATAATCAATTGACCCTCAGCGCCCCATTAAGCGGGCCGGTACTGGCCTTGGGCAACGTTCCCGATGAAGTGTTCGCCAGCGGCGCCATGGGCGACGGTATTGCCATCGACCCGCTCAATGATTGCCTGCACGCCCCCTGTGACGGGGAGATCATTCATGTCGCTCGCACCGGGCATGCGCTGACGATTCGCGCACACAACGGTGCCGAACTGCTGATGCATGTTGGCATCGACACCGTGGAACTGAATGGCGAAGGGTTTGCGCTGCTGGTCAAGGAAGGCGCCTGGGTGAAGCGCGGCCAGGCGCTGGTGCAGTTCGACCTGGACCGCATTGCGCGGCAGTGCAAGAGCCTGGTCAGCCTGATCATTCTGACCAATGGCGAGGGCTTTGAGCTACAGCGCCAGGCAGGACCCATCGTCAAGGTCGGCGAACCGTTATTGCAGATTACGCTGCGCTCAACGGCGCCGACGCAGACGGCTGTGGATAACTCGGTCAGCGAAGCCCGCGCCAGTGTGCGCATCACCCACCGTGGCGGTCTGCACGCGCGCCCCGCCGCGTTGGTCCGCAAGACCGCCCAGGGTTTCAGCAGCCAGGCCCAGTTGCACTACGCCGGTAAGTCGGCGCCGTGCGACAGCCTGATCGGCCTGATGGGGCTGGGCATCGGTGAAGGCGATGAGGTGCGTGTCACCTGTCGCGGCAAGGATTGCGAGGCGGCCTTGCAGGCACTGGTTGCCGCGCTGTCGGTGGCCGTGAGCGAAGAACATTGCGCGCCGGTGGCGGTCGCCCCACGCAAGGCGAATACCGAGGCAGGTGTGTTGCAAGGCGTGTGTGCAGCCCCCGGCCTGGCGTGCGGGCCGCTGTTTCGCCTGACCGCTATCGAACTGCCGGCGGACACCGGCAACCACCGCGCCGACGAACAGCTGCAACGGCTGGATGCGGCCCTTGAGCAGGTGCGCGGTGAAATCCGCCAGACCCTGGACCACGCCCGCCTGCGCAAAAACCAAGCGGAAGAAGAGATCTTCGCCGCCCACCTCGCGCTGCTGGAGGACCCGGCCCTGCTGGACGCGGCCACCGCCGCCATCGAACACGGTAGCGCCGCCACCCATGCCTGGCGCGACGCGATCCAGGCGCAATGCGCGGTGCTGCTGGCCTTGGGCAAACCGCTGTTCGCCGAGCGTTCCAACGACCTGCGCGACTTGCAGCAACGGGTATTGCGCGCACTGCTGGGTGAAGCCTGGCACTTCGAATTGCCGGCCGGGGCGATTGTCAGCGCCCATGAGCTGACTCCCTCGGACTTGCTGCAACTGAGCGCGCAGCAGGTAGCCGGCATCTGCATGGCCGAAGGCGGCGCCACCTCCCATGTGGCGATCCTGGCGCGGGGCAAGGGCCTGCCGTGTGTGGTCGCGTTGGGCAGCGAGGTGCTGGGCGTGCCGCAAGGCCAACGCGTGGTACTCGACGCGACCAACGGTCGCCTGGAACTCACGCCCAGCGAGGCGCGCCACGCTCAAGTGCAGCAGATGCGCGAGGCGCAAAAACTGCGTCGTGAACAGCAACAGACCCAGGCCCAGCAACCGGCGCGCACCACCGATGGCCGCACCATCGAGGTGGCCGCCAATGTCGCCTCCAGTGCCGAAGCCGAGGTGGCCTTTGCCAACGGCGCGGACGGCGTCGGCCTGTTGCGCACCGAGTTCCTGTTTGTCGACCGCCGCACCGCGCCGGATCAACAGGAACAGCGCCAGGCCTATCAAGCCGTGCTGGATGCGATGGGCGACAAGTCGGTGATCATCCGCACCATCGACGTCGGCGGCGACAAACAGCTCGACTACCTGCCGCTGCCCGTCGAGGCCAACCCGGTGCTGGGCCTGCGCGGGATTCGCCTGGCCCAGGTGCGCCCTGACGTGCTCGACCAGCAACTGCGCGCGCTGCTGCAAGTGTGCCCGCTCGCGCGCTGCCGCATCCTGTTGCCGATGGTCAGCGAAGTGGATGAACTGCTGCAGATCCGCCAGCGCCTGGATGAACTCTGCGTAGAGCTGGAACTGACCCAGCGCCCCGAACTGGGAGTGATGATCGAAGTGCCCGCCGCCGCCTTGATGGCCGAACAACTGGCCGAGCATGCGGACTTTTTGTCCATCGGCACCAATGACCTGTCGCAGTACACCCTGGCGATGGACCGCGACCACGCCGGCCTCGCCGCCCGGGTCGATGCTCTGCACCCGGCCTTGCTGCGGCTGATCGCCCAGACCTGTGCGGGTGCCGCCAAACACGGGCGTTGGGTCGGCGTGTGCGGCGCGTTGGCGTCCGACCCGCTGGCCACGCCAGTGCTGGTCGGCCTGGGGGTCAGCGAACTGTCGGTGAGCCCACCGCAAATCGCAGAAATCAAGGACCGCGTCCGTCACCTGGATGCGGCGCAATGCCGGCAATTGAGCCAAGGCTTGCTCGACCTGAGCAGCGCCAAGGCCGTGCGCCAAGCCTGTCAAACCCACTGGCCGCTGAGCTGACAACAACAAGAAAAAGGAGACCCGCCATGTACCAACTATTTATCGAAGGGCTGCAACGCCTGGGCCGCGCATTGATGCTGCCCATCGCCATCTTGCCGATTGCCGGCCTGCTGCTGCGCCTGGGCGACACCGACCTGCTGAACATCGCCGTGATGCACGACGCGGGGCAAGCGATCTTCGCCAACCTCGCGCTGATTTTCGCCATCGGCATCGCCGTGGGCTTTGCCCGCGACAACAACGGCACGGCGGGGCTCGCCGGGGCGATTGGCTACCTGGTGATGGTCTCCACGCTCAAGGTGATGGACACCAGCATCAACATGGGCATGCTCGCCGGTATCGCCAGCGGCTTGATGGCCGGGGCGCTGTACAACCGCTTCAAGGACATCAAGCTGCCGGAGTACCTGGCATTCTTCGGCGGGCGACGGTTTGTGCCGATTGTCACCGGGTTCTCGGCGGTGGCGCTGGGGGTGATCTTCGGCCTGATCTGGCCGCCGATTCAGCACGGCATCAATAGTTTTGGTGTGTTGCTGATGGAAAGCGGCAGCTTCGGCGCGTTCGTGTTCGGCGTGTTCAACCGCCTGCTGATCGTCACCGGCCTGCACCACATCCTCAACAACATGGCCTGGTTTGTGTTCGGCAGCTTTACCGACCCGGCCACCGGCGCGGTGTTCACCGGTGACCTGACCCGTTACTTTGCCGGCGACCCCAAGGGCGGCCAGTTCATGACCGGCATGTTCCCGGTGATGCTGTTCGGTTTGCCCGCCGCCTGCCTGGCGATGTACCGCAACGCCCTGCCGGAGCGGCGTAAAGTCATGGGCGGGATCTTCCTGTCGATGGCCCTCACCTCCTTCCTCACCGGCGTGACCGAACCGATTGAGTTCGCGTTCATGTTCCTCGCGCCGTTCCTGTACTTGCTGCATGCGCTGCTCACCGGCCTGTCGATGGCAGTCACCAACCTGCTCAATATCCACCTGGGCTTTACCTTCTCCGGTGGGTTTATCGACATGGTGCTGGGCTGGGGCAAGTCCACCAATGGCTGGCTGGTGTTGCCGGTCGGGCTGGCGTATGCGGTGGTGTACTACAGCGTGTTCAACTACTGCATTCGCCGCTTCAATTTGAAGACGCCGGGGCGTGAGGATATCCAAGTCGCGCAGGCTGAAGCGATGAGCGACAACCAGCGGGCCGGGGCGTATATCCGTGCGCTGGGGGGTGCGGCCAATCTGTTGAGTGTGGGCGCCTGCACCACGCGTCTGCGCCTGGACATGGTGGACCGCAACAAAGCCGTGGATGCCGAACTGAAAGCGCTGGGCGCCATGGCCGTGGTGCGGCCTGGCAATGGCGGGAGTTTGCAGGTGGTCGTGGGGCCACTGGCCGACAGCATTGCCGATGAGATTCGCTTGGCGATGCCCGGGTTTGTGCCCGCACTGCCCGTCGCGGCTGCGCCTGTGGATAAGCCGGTTGGGGTGAACCTGCACGACGCAGAAAAATGGCTGAATGCCCTGGGTGGCCGGGCGAACGTGCGCCAGCTGGAAGCGGTGGCGATGACGCGGTTGCGGGTGGAGCTGGGGGATGATTCGGTACTGTCTGAAACGGACCTGACTGCGCTGGGTTGCCAAGGTGTCAGCCAGCTTGATAGCGGTGTTTGGCACCTGCTGATTGGGGACAAGGCGTCGGGGCTGGGTGAGGCGTTGGAGCGGTTGGTCGGCAGCCGTGAGGTGAGTGCCGGGGTGTAGAGGTGGAGTGACTGTTCAAATTTCGCTGCACCGGGGCCGCATCATGATCCAGCAAGAAAGACCTTGTTGGGTGGTGCGGCACTTAGCGCGCCATGACGTTGACGATTACATGCAGGATGAACGCCGGTCCATAGCAGGGTTGGCCGTGCTCATCTTCTATTCGCCAGATTGAGGTCACCGTGCAGGTTTCCTTGGGTGCGGCGAATGTCATGGTGAGGTGTACAGGCTGGCCGGGCAGGGTGTCGGCGATGGGAATTTCGTTGTGGAGGCTGCGCAGGTGAGTGTCCATCACGACTTCCAGGGCGGCGCCTGAATTGCTGCGGCGGGCGATGACGTATTCGCCGTCGACCCGCACCAGCCTGCGGCCGCGCCAGGGGCGGTTGCCGAGGTTTTGGATCTCCCAGGTTTTTTCGAAGGTTTCGCCGGGGAGAACCAGGGTCTGGTCGGGAGTGGTGACGTCTGCGTTGAATACGGCGATATCGCTGGCGTCCTGCAGGCCAATGGCGCGATTGGTGGTAGACATGGCATGAGCATCGACCGGCGCGCCTGCCAGATCCGCAAAGTAGCGGAACAGTAGCAACGGCGATACCTGGAGTGCTTTGGCCAGTTTGGTCAAGGTACGTACCGACGGGTCCTGGGAGGCGCCGCTGGCCAAACCATAGAGATAGGTTCGGGAGATGCCTGACTCTTTGGCGAGGATGCTCATGGATTTACCCAGTTCTCGGCAGCGCCGCACAACCAGTGCTCGGAGGGTATCTCGTGTCCGGATGCTCATACGCGATTATTTGCCTCCAGCCTTGGGTGAGAGTCGTCACGTTGTGCGCCAAAAAGGACAACCTGCACGCCGTGACGCGAGTTGCGCAATGCACACTTACAACCTGCTGGCGATGTTGTGAAGAACATGGATAAGTCGCTTTTCGTTTAGCTATATCCAGTGTCGTAGTTTCTCGCAGGCTTGCGAACCTAGTGATTGTTGCATTCCTTTACTTCTACCTTTGGATATAGCGATGACTCAAATAAAAGCGTGCTGTGACTCAATTGCTCGTTCAGGCTTCGGCAGCTTGCAAATATCTGACGCCATGTTGCGGGACTACAAGAAAATCGTTGATGGCTACTCCGCAATCTCCCAAGCCACTAAATCGTCATTTTCCTTCCTCCGAGACACAGATGGTTTTTTCCCGTTTGGCGCTGAATATTCGGGTATCGAGGATCACCCGGACCTGTGTGAGCGTTTCTGTTATTGGCCTGCTCACGCGTCGAAACGAATGGGGCTCGAGTTCACTCAATGTGATTTTTTTGCCGCTGTGATTTCCTTCGAACGACAGATCAATGAGCTGGCTCAAGAGCTGATGGACGGCATTTGCGACGAGTTTGGGGTTTCACCCTTAGCCCCCTTTCGTTCTGCGTCTTATGTTCAGTTGTGTGTCTATGGCGCCCAGAGCAGAAGCAGTGAGCGTCAGTTTGCTCAGGACCCTCATGAGGATGGTCATATGTTGTCGTTTATTAAACCGACCCGTGAAGGGCTGGTCCTGGTGAAAGGAGCCTCACTGGAACCCGTGCGTCTTTTGGAGAGCGAAATTGCGGTACTCGCGGGGTCTTTATTGACCGAGCTTTCCGATCACGCAATACCTGCGGCGTATCACGCAGTCCTTGCGCCTCAAAAACCGGTCGCCAGAAGCTCATTGATTTACTTCGCTAACCCGACCCCTGAGCAACTGCTAACAAGTTTTTTCCGCAAACAACCCATTGACCTGACTAGAGCCGTTAATGCCCGCCACATTGGTTTCGGTAATCAACCCATTCAACTTCGCTAATTTCTCTGCGGGTAAGAATACCCAATGGTCTCCTATTTCAACGCCCTTTACCTTGAAGGTTTGCTCTTAGGTATTGGCCTGTTCGCTGCACCCGGCCCCAAAGACACCTTGGTTATCCGCCAAGGTGTCAGCCGCGGTCCTCTCTGGAGCGTGGTCGCCATTTGTGTTCTCGCCGATGTGCTGTTGATCGCCCTGGGCATTACAGGGCTGGGCTCACTACTGGAAGGCAACCAAGAGCTGGTCGCGCTATTGCTGTTTTCCGGAGCAGCCTACCTGCTGTGGTTCGGCGCCCAGCGGCTAGTGGCGTGTTTGCGTAATCAGTCAATGCCGGACACTCAAGGCAGCAACTCACAACGAGGGCTGTTGCGCACGGCGGCCATACTCGGGTTCGCCAACCCCTATGCCTGGCTCGACACAGTGGTGTTGATTGGCAGCATCGGCGCAGCCAAACCTGCCGGCCAGCAGGTGCTGTTTGCGATGGGGACCATGACCGCATCGCTATTGTGGTTTGTACTGTTGGCGCTGGGCTGTCAACGGTTGACGGGGTTGTTCCGCTCGCCAGTCGTGTGGCGATGGCTGGACGCGGGTGTGGCAGTATTGATGGCCTACCTCGCCTGGATGCTGATCAGCGATTCACTGGATGTCTTTCAGGCAGTCCTTGAGAGTGGTTAGCTGAACGAACAGCTCACTGCTGTTGCATTGGCGGACTTCTTTTTGATCGGCCCATTCGCGAGCAAGCCCGCCCCCACATTTTGACGTGTGAACACATTCAGTGTGGGAGCGGACTTGCTCGCGAATGGCCCTCACCGGCACCTGATTACTTCTGCTTAGGCACACCCTGAAAATCCCGTAGGAAAACGCCTTACCGCACGACTATCTATCTACAGCCC
>NZ_WKCB01000053.1 GCF_021606685.1 Pseudomonas syringae | reverse complement strand
ACTCTGGATAACTGCCAGGTAGTGGCGAGCGCGATAGTGTTGGTTCCGTGTTCAAACCGGCAGGGCGCCCGCACTGCGTTGCGCAGTGCGGGTTTGGAAGGGCTTACTGCCTGCGTTGGATAAAGTCGCGAATCCGCTCGGCCGCTTCCACGCATTCGGCCAACGGCGCAACCAGCGCCAGGCGCACGCGGCCAGCGCCAGGGTTGACCCCGTCGACGTCGCGCGACAGGTATGAACCCGGCACCACGGTTACGTGCTCTTGCACAAACAGGTCGCGGCAGAAGGCGGCGTCGTCGCCATTCACATTTGGCCACAGATAGAAGCCGCCGTCCGGGGCTTGAACATCCAGCACCGGCTTGAGAATGGCCAGTACCGCGTCGAATTTTTCGCGATACAGGTCACGGTTGGCCAGTACGTGCGCCTCGTCCTGCCAGGCAGCAATGCTGGCCAGTTGGGTTTGTACCGGCATGGCGCAACCGTGGTAAGTGCGGTACAGCAGGAAGCCCTTGAGGATGTCGGCATCGCCGGCGACGAAACCGGAACGCAGGCCCGGCAGGTTGGAGCGCTTGGACAGGCTGTGGAACACCACGCAGCGTTTGAAGTCCTGGCGACCCAGTTCGACGCAGGCGCTGAGCAAGCCCGGGGGTGGGGTTTGTTCGTCGAAGTAGAGTTCGCTGTAGCACTCGTCGGCGGCGATCACGAAGTCGTATTCGTCGGCCAGGGCGATCAGTTTTTTCAGGGTGTCGACCGGGATCAGCGCGCCGGTCGGGTTGCCTGGGGAGCACAGGAACAGGATCTGGCAGCGTTTCCAGATATCTGGCGACACGGCGTCGAAATCCGGGTTAAAGCCGTTTTCATCCAGGCACGGCAGGTAATGCGGCGTGGCCCCGGCCAGGAACGCGGCGCCTTCGTAGATCTGGTAGAACGGGTTCGGGCTGACCACCAGTGCGTCGTCACCGCGGTTGACCACGGTCTGGGTGAAGGCGAACAGGGCCTCACGTGTGCCGTTGACCGGCAGGATATTGCGCGCCGGGTCCAGCCAGCCCTTGGGCACGTTGAAGCGGCGTTCGCACCAGGCGCCAATGGCCTCGCGCAGGGCCGGGATGCCCAGCGTGGTCGGGTACACCGCCATCTGGTCGAGGTTATTGCTCAGCGCTTCGGCAACGAACGTCGGTGAGGTGTGCTTGGGCTCGCCGATGGACAGCGCGATCGGGCGTTTGTCCGGGTTGGGCGTAACGCTGCCGAGCAGGGCGCGCAATTTCTCGAACGGGTAGGGCTGCAGCTGGTTCAGGGCGTTGTTCATCTCAAATCTCGTCAAATTCGGTTGAAAGCATGCGGTCTGCCGGGCGAATCCATTCAAATGTGGGAGCGGGCTTGCTCGCGAATGCGGTGTGTCAGTCGGCGAATGTATCGCTGCCAAACCGTATTCGCGAGCAAGCCCGCTCCCACATAAGCCCGTCCCCATGGGAGAGGACGGGTGTTTACAGGGTCAGGCGCGTCAATTCGGGTTCCTGGTTCACGCTCAATTGCTGCACGATGGCTTCCTGCAAGCGGCGGCACAGTTCCGGGTCGGACAGCGGCTGGTTGTCCGCATCGGTAATAAAGAACACGTCTTCCACGCGCTCGCCGAGGGTCGCAATCTTGGCGTTCTGTAGCGACAGGTCGAATTCCAGGAAGATCCCGCCGATGCGTGCCAGCAGGCCTGGCCGGTCCGGCGCGCTGAGTTCCAGCAAGGTGACCGGGCGCTGGGCGTCGTTGGAGATGGTCACCTGCGGCGCAAACGCAAAGTGCTTGAGCTGGCGCGGCACCCGGCGCTGGATGATGGTCGGGTAATCGTCTGGGTTGCGCAGCGCTTCGGTCAGGCCTTCGCGGATTTTTTTCACCCGCACCGGGTTATCGCCGATGGATTCGCCTTCGGTGTCGAGCACGATATAGGTGTCGAGGGTGAACTGGCTGCTGGAGGTGATGACGCGGGCGTCATGGATGTTCAGGTTGAGCTGGTCCATGGCCGCCACGGTCACGGCGAAGAAGTCGTGCTGGTCCGGCGCGTAGATGAAGATCTGCGTGCCGCCCTCGAATTCGCGCTGGGTGGTTTCCTTGATCAGCACCAGCGGCCCGCCATCGGCCGGCTGCTGCAGGATCGCGTCACTGTGCCAGGCCACGTCGCCGGCGGTGTGGCGCAGGAAGTAATCGTCACCCAGTTGCGACCACAATTGCTCGACGTCGTCGGGGTCGTTGCCGCCGCGCACCAGAATATCCAGGGCCGCGCTTTGGGTGCGGCGGATCTGCTCTTCGCGGTCCACCGGGTTTTCCAGGCCGCGGCGCAAGGCGCGCTTGGTTTCGGTGTAGAGCTGGCGCAACAGGCTTGCGCGCCATGAGTTCCAGAGTGTCGGGTTGGTGGCGTTGATGTCCGAGACAGTCAGCACATACAGGTAATCGAGGCGAGTTTCGTCGCCGACGATGCCGGCGAAGTCGTGGATCACCTGCGGGTCGGACAAGTCCTTGCGCTGGGCGGTGGTCGACATCACCAGGTGGTTCTGTACCAGCCAGACGATCAGGCGGCTGTCCCACAACGGCAACTGGTGGCGCTGGCAGAAGGCCTCGGCGTCCACGGCACCGACTTCCGAGTGGTCGCCATGCCGGCCCTTGCCGATGTCGTGGTACAGGCCGGCGAGGTAGATCAGTTCCGGCTTGGGCAGCTTGGCCATCAGCTTACTGGCCAGCGGGAATTTCTCTGACACCTGTGTGTACTGCAACTTACGCAGATGCTTGATCAGATTGAGGGTGTGGGCGTCCACGGTATAGATGTGGAACAGGTCGTGTTGCATCTGCCCGACGATAAAGCCGAACTCCGGCAGGTAGCGCCCGAGAATGCCGTAACGGTTCATGCGCCGCAGGTTGCGGTGGATACCGATCTTGCACTTGAACAGCTCGATAAACAGGCTGGTGTTGCGGATATCGTTGCGAAAATCGTCGTCGATCAGGTGACGGTTTTCCCGCAGCAGGCGAATGGTGTCGGCGCGTACGCCTTTGATTTCTGGCTGCTGGGCCATCAGCACGAAGATTTCCAGCATCGCGAACGGGGTGCGACGGAACACGTTGTCGTTGCGCGCTTCGATATAGCCGTCGTGCAGCTGGAAGCGCGCATTGATCGGCTGCGGCGGTGCTTCGTCTTCGGGGGCCAGGATCACTTCTTCGAAGTGCTGGATGATCAGGTCGCTGAGCTGGGCAATGCTCATGACCACCCGGTAGTACTGCTGCATGAAGCTTTCGATGCTGGTTTTTGCGTCTTCGCCTTCAAACCCCAGCAGGGTGGCGATGGAGCGCTGGTGATCGAACAGCAAGCGGTCTTCGGAACGCCCGGCAAGCATGTGCAGGGCGTAGCGTACCTTCCACAGAAACTCCTGGGACGAGGCCAGCAGGGCGTTTTCGCTCTCCACCAAAAAGCCTTCGCCCGCCAGGGCGCGCAGGTTCAGGGTGCCGTACTGGCGACGCGCTACCCACAAAATCGTCTGGATATCCCGCAGCCCGCCCGGCGAGCCTTTGACGTTGGGTTCCAGGTTGTATTCGGTGTCGTTGTACTTGTGGTGCCGGGCCTTCTGCTCGGCGCGCTTGGCCAGGAAGAAGTCCTTACTCGGCCACATGTGCGCAGTGCTGGTGACCTCGAGCATGCGCTGGCGCAGGCGCTCGGGGCCGGCGATGGTGCGGCTTTCCATCAGGTTGGTGATCACGGTGAGGTCGGCGCGCGCTTCTTGGGCGCACTCGTCCACCGAGCGCACGCTCTGGCCGACTTCCAGGCCGATGTCCCACAACAGCGTCAGAAAACGCTCGATGGAATCGCGAAAAATCTCATGATCGGCGCTGTCCAGCAGGATCAGCAGATCGATGTCGGAGTAGGGGTGCAATTCGCCACGACCGTAGCCGCCGACCGCCACCAGGGCGATATCGGCGTCTTCGCTCCAACTGAACTGTTCCCAGGCCTTTTGCAGAATGTTATCGACGAACCAGGCACGGTCCTCGATCAGCCTGCGGATGTCCCGCCCGCTGCGAAAGCGCGCATCGAGCACCTCGCGGGCCTGGCGGATGGCTTTCTTGAACGCGGCGATGGGGCTCGCCTTCAGGGCCAGTTCGGCCTGGAACTGGCCACGGTCGAAGAGTTCGGGATCCACCTGGGGCATCGATCGGCTTTCCTTTCTATCTATCAGTCAGTCACAACACAGTTTGGGAAAACCAGGGCAACCCTTTATTAGGCCGAAATGCGTGGAATCGTGTCGTCGGCGCGCAGGGTGAAAATCTCGTAGCCGGTGTCGGTGACCAGCAGGGTGTGTTCCCACTGGGCCGAGAGCTTGCGGTCTTTGGTGATTGCGGTCCAGCCGTCGCCCAGCACCTTGGTGTCGGCCTTGCCCTGGTTGATCATCGGCTCGATGGTGAAGGTCATGCCAGCCTTGAGTTCCATGCCGGTGCCGGCGCGGCCATAGTGCAGGATCTGCGGTTCTTCGTGGAAGACCGTGCCGATGCCGTGGCCGCAGAATTCGCGGACCACCGAGAAGCCATTCTTTTCAGCATGCTTCTGGATCACTTCACCGATGTCGCCCAGGCGGCAGCCGGGTTTGACGATCTCGATGGCCTTGTACATGCATTCCTGGGTGACCTGGGAGAGGCGCTCGGCCCAGACCGGCACGGTGCCGACGTGGAACATGCGGCTGGTGTCGCCGAAATAGCGGTCCTTGATCACGGTTACGTCGATGTTCAGCGTATCGCCATCCTTCAACGGCTTGTCGCCTGGGATACCGTGGCAGACCACGTGGTTGACCGAGGTGCAGATCGACTTGGGGAAGCCCTTGTAGTTCAGCGGCGCGGGGATGGCGCCTTGGACGTTGACGATATAGTCGTGGCAGATCTGGTTCAGGGTTTCGGTGGTAACGCCGGGCTTGACGTGTTCGGCGATCATTTCCAGGACGTCGGCAGCCAGTTTGCCGGCGATGCGCATGCCGGCGATGTCTTCGGCGGTTTTCAAACTAACGGTCATACAGGCTCTCTCTAGCGCGACGCGCTGAAATCAATACGGGTTACGGGGCGTGCGATAAAGGTTGCGGGGTCGCACAAGCCACAGAAAAACGCGATTCTAACAGACGATGGGGGCAAGTCATGAGGGTCTGGTGATGGCTTCTATCTATGGGGGGGGTGGTTAGGTGATTGAGTACATATCCGTTGTTGTGGTTGTGGCGGGTATGGGTTCCGCTCTTACAGCGGGTCACTTTTGGAAAAGAGCCCGGAATGCCGGCCCAGCCAAAAGTAACCAAAAGGGCTCTTGCCCCAACACTCGGCACCTCGCTCATGCTCGGTGTGCCCTCACTCCGGCTTGAATCCGTGGGCCGCCGCGATGGGCCATCCATGGCCCAGCGCGGCTAACCCGGCGTCCTGCCGGGTCGCCCACGGATTCAAGCCTGCGTTCGGCCAGCGTGTTTAATGGGGCGCCCTAGATCAAGATCACGATCAAAAGCTTCAGATCAAAAGATCGCTGACTTCGTCAGCGCAAAGGATGTAAGGGCCGGATCAAAAACACAGCCAAGCGAGGCGGCCTGACAGCCGGCCTGATCCTTGAAGCCGTACTCGGTTCAAGTGTGGGAGGGGGCTTGCTCCCGATAGCGGTGGAGCAGTCACAGATGCATTGGCTGACACACCGCTATCGGGAGCAAGCCCCCTCCCACATTTGAATCGCAATCAACAGACGTAACTCCGGTTGGGTCCAAGCCCGCCCACAATCCGCGCTTTTGCTCTACATCACTCAGGCCGGCTGTCAGGCCGCCGTGCTTTTGATCTTGATCTGAGGCGCCCCATTAACCACGCTGGCCGCACGCGGGCTTGAATCCGTGGGTAACCCGGCAGGACGCCGGGTTAGCCGCGCTGGGCCAAGGATGGCCCATCGCGGCGGCCCACGGATTCAAGGCTGCGGGCGGGCACACCGAGCCGGAGGCGAGGTGCCGAGTGGTGGGGCAAGAGCCTTTTGGTTACTTTTGGGCTCTTTCCAAAAGTGACCCGCTGTAAGAGCGGAACCAATAGCCGCCATCACCCCAATAACGGATATTCACCCCCCCACTCCCGGGAAAAAGCTCAGCCCTTCACCGCCTGCGCCTTAGCGCGCATCTTGTCCGACATACTCGTCATCTCGTCATACAGCAACTGCGGATTCTTCTGCTTCAACGCCCAAGCCATCCGCCCCTGTTCATGGGGCAAAATCATGAACTCCCCCGCCTCCACCCGCTGATATATGTAATCAGCAATATCCGCCGCCGAAATCGGCGAACTCTCGAGCAACTTACCCACCTGCGCCTTCATCGCCGGGGTAGGCCCCCGAAAGGAGTCCAACAGGTTGGTCTGGAAGAACGAAGGACACACCACATGCACCCCGATTTCCTGCTGCTTGAGTTCCACCAGCAAACTCTCCGACAGCGCCACCACACCGGCCTTGGCCACGTTGTAGTTACTCATCGCCGGCCCCTGCATCAGGGCCGCCATCGACGCAATGTTGATGATCCGCCCCTTGCTCTGTTCCAGCAGCGGCAAGAACGCCTTGCACCCCTTGACCACCCCCATCAGGTTGATCGCGATCTGCCAGTCCCAATCCTCCAGAGACAGCTCGGCGAAGAACCCACCCGAGGCCACGCCGGCATTGTTGACGATCACATCAATGCCCCCCAGCTTGACCTCGCAGGCCTGGGCAAACGCGGTGAGCTGGCTGTAGTCGCGCACGTCGCAGCGCTGGACGAAGCCATCGCCACCGGCTTCGCGCACCAACCTAAGGGTTTCCTGCAACCCCGGCTCACTGACATCCGACAAGGCCAGCTGCCAACCCTCGCGGGCCCAGCGCAGAGCGATTTCACGACCCAGGCCGGACCCGGCGCCAGTGATCATCATGCGATTTTGCATAGGTAGTAGCCTTGTGGTTCACAGAGGAAGTGATCGGCAGTGTAGCGAAGGTTTTTCCCGCACCCACGCACCATCAGATTGATGAATGCCCCAGGCAAACCACAGGCCGGGTCGGATACCCGGCTGGCGCCTAAGTTCAATCTTTTTCAACTAACAAGGAGGATTTGCGAGCGCATTAAAAGAAATAAGCATGTTTGCAAAATGCTTTAAAAAAACACGGAATTTTCTACCAAGTGCAGCAGTCGGAGTTGTTAAGGCGTCCGGATTAAAACAGACGGGCCTACCGTTAAATAACCGGTCTTTGCAGAAGGCCTATAAGGAAATAAAACCATGAGCCTCATTCTAATCATCATCCTGATTCTCCTGCTGGTGGGCGGTTTGCCAGTCTTCCCTCACTCGCGTAACTGGGGTTATGGCCCGTCGGGTATCCTGGGCGTTGTCCTGGTGGTACTGCTGGTGCTGCTGTTGCTCGGCCGGATATAAAAGCCGGACAAAAAAAAGAGGCCCTTCAAGGGCCTCTTTTTTATTGCCGGTTAGTTAGTCCGGCTTACCGTTTACCACGCCAGCGGTGTTATCCAACAGGCTCTTGGTTGCGGTCTGCAGGAACGACTCGAGTTTCTGCTTGAGTGCAGCCTCGTCCGGCGATTCGGGAATCACTTTACCGGTCGGGTTGGCGCCCAGTTCGTATTGCCACAGTTTGGGTGGCATTTCCTTGGGCAGTACCAGGATGCGGTCGGCGGTGACCAACGCAACGGTCTGGTCGCTGCCCGACGGCTTGATCACGCCAAAGCCTTTGTCACCTTCCGGCAGGTTCAGCAGGTCGCGGCCCCAGCACTGGTGCAGGGTGTCGCCACCGAGGCGGCCCATGATGGTGGGCACGATGTCGATCTGCGTGCCCACGGTGTGGTCACGCTCGCCGAACTTCTCCTGCATGCCCGGTGCAATCATCAGCATCGGCACGTTAAAGCGGCCCAGGTCCATCTCGGTGATCTGCTGCTCGTTGCCGAAGCCGTGGTCGCCCACGATCACGAACAGTGTTTCCTTGAAGTACGGCTCCTTGCGGGCCTTTTCAAAGAACTGGCCCAGGGCCCAGTCGGAGTAACGCATGGCCGTCAAATGCTCGTTGAGGCTGCCACGGTCGGTGACTTTCTCAACCGGCAACGGCGTCGGCAGCGCGTACGGCGTGTGGTTGGACAGGGTTTGCAGCAGTGCGTAGAACGGCTTGCCGCCTTCGCGGGCCTTCAACTCTTCCAGGCCACGGTTGAACATGTCCTGGTCGGACACGCCCCACGTCGGGTCAGAGAACACCGGGTCGACGAAGTCGTTACGGCCGATGAAGTTGGTCATGCCCTGGTTGCTGAAGAAGCCCGACTGGTTATCCCAGGCGAAGTCGCCGTTGTAGACATACACGTCGTTGAAATCACGCGCGCTGAGCAACTGCGGCAAGCCGGACAGTTTGTGGCTGCCTTCCGGGGTCTGCATCAGGTATTCAAAACCTGGCAGGTTCGGGAAGCAGGCCATGGTGGCGAACATACCCTGGTGGGTGTGCGTGCCGTTGGAGAAGAAGCGGTCGAACAGCAGGCCTTCCTTGGACAGTTTGTCAAAGTACGGGGTGATATTCCCCGGGCGACCCAATGCGCCCACCGAGTGACCGGCGAAGCTTTCCATCAGGATCACGACCACGTTCTTGATCGGCAGGGTCTTCTCGGCCGGTGGCGTGTAGTCACGGCGTACGGCGGCGATGTCGCTGTCCACCAGTTTCTCTTGCGGCAACACCAACATGTCCCGCACGGTCTGGGTGGCCAGCGGTTGGTCCAGGGTGGCCTTCCAGACGTTGGAACGGTCTTCACCGAACCGCGCCTTGGCCGCGCCAATCAGCGACAAGGTGCCATTGAGGCCCAGTTGGTTGGCGAAGTTCGAGTCAGTGGTGTACACATCGCCCCAACGCAGCGGCGGGCCCTGACGCAGGGTGCCACGGGCGGCGACGACGGCGATCAGCAGGCAAACCACGAACACCGCGATGCGGCTGTACCACGGCGCCACCTGGCGTGTGCCGATGCTGCCACCGCTGAACGGGCCGCGCGGGCGCGTGGCGCGGTCTGCGCCTTTGAACGCGATACTCAGGATCAGCGTGCCCACGGCCCAGGCCAGCAGGTAGCGCACCACCGGGAAACCGTACCAGAGCATGCTCATCACGGTTTTCGGGTCTTCTTTCACATACTGGAAGACCAGGCCGTTGAGGCGCTGGTGGAACTCACGGTAGAAGTCCATTTCCATCAGGCCGAGGAACAGCGCAATGCTGGACGCAACCGTCAGCCAGAACCGGAAAAACCCACGCGCAGCCATGGCCCGAACGCTGAACAGCGCCAGCAGCAACGGAATGAGCAGGTACACCACCAGGCGGATATCCAGGCGCAGGCCGTTGGCGAAAGCTTCAAGGAAGGTCGAGGCCGGCGTGTCGAGGATCATCTCGCGGTTGTACACCAGCAGCGCCAGGCGCAGCAGGGAGAGCATCACCATCATGACCAGTGCGCAGAGCAGCGTGTACGCCAGATGGGATTTGACGGTCGGTTGCAGCAGGCGATTTGAAGCTCGCTGCTGACTCAGGGCGTCCGGGTTTGCCATGTCGTTTCAGGACCCATTGGAAGTTTAAGTTGCGAAATAATGCGGCGGCGTCCGTCCCTCGCCCAGGCAGACTGGGGTAGGCGGTTAACGCGGTGGCGCAAATGGTGCCCGATCAAGGCCGGCAAGGCTATTAATTACTGAACGTGCACCCCTGCCTCGCCTCTGGATAGAGCCTTGGCAGGCAGATAAAAGCCGGCGGATTGTCTTGGATGGAATGTGAAAATTCTGTGCAGCGAACAGTTTCGATACACAAAATTCCGAGATAGGCAGAAACCCATGTGGGAGGGGGCTTGCCCCGATGGCGGCGTGTCATTACCCATAGGCTGGCTGACATACCGCTATCGGGAGCAAGCCCCCTCCCACACTTCTTACTGTGCCCACTCCAGAAGGAGTGAGGCGCTTAGATCCGCACGTTGCCGCGCGGCCCGGCGATCGCCCAAATGATCAGGCCCAGCACCGGCAGCAGCAGGATCAACAGGATCCACAACACTTTGGCGCCCGTGCTTGCGCCGCTTTTGAACACATTGATGATCGCCCAGATATCCAGCGCGAGAATGATCAGGCCGATCAAGCCATTGAAGGTGGAACCCATGGTGTCGCTCCTAAGTGAGGGCATGCACTTGTAGGATAGTCAGCCCTGACAGGGGTTCCGTTTTATTTCAGACGTGGACCGCCACCTTGAGGGCTTCCAGCGACGGCTCGGCCTTGATACCGACCTCGGCGCACAACGCCAGCACGCGCGGCAAGTCGTTGCCGTAGACCAGCACCGCCTGGATTTCGTCATCCAGCAGTTGGCTGAAGTTGAGCAGCACGTAGCCGCCGTCTTCCGGGCTGAGGGCGCTCATCTGGATCTGGATGCGATTGAGCGCTGTGAGGTCTTCGGTCTTGGCCAATTGTTTGGGCTTGAGGTTGAAGGCCACGCCCGGGCCGAACGATGCGACGATCTGCGCAAACAGGTCGGCATAGGTGTCCGCCTGGAACAGCACCGTGTCCGGCAGGCTGCCTACCACCACCCACTCACCCAGCGGGATCGGGAAGGTGTCGTCGTAATTGATATCCGGGTTGGCCGCCAGGAATGCCGCCGGGTCAGCATAGGCCTGGGCGGCCTCATCGGCGATGCGCGCCACCTCGTCTTCCCCCATGACCCCGGCGCTGATTTTGCTGATAAGTTCGACGAGGGTGGTTTTCATGGGGCGATCCTGTAGCGGGCTGGTTTTCGAGGGCGCAAAGCCTACACCAGTTTTTGCAACTGCGCCGCCGTATCCGCAGCGCCCATGGTGTTCGCTGCCGTCAGCGCGGTGGCGCCTTGGGCATCGGTGGCCTTGGGGTTGGCGCCCTGGCTGAGCAGGTAGTCGACCATTTCAACGCGATTGAACATGGCGGCCAGCATCAGCGCAGTACGGCCATCGGAGGATGCGGCTTCCACCGGCGTGCCGCCTTCGATCAACGCCTTGACCACCGCCAGGTTGCCCTTGAACGCAGCGCCGGCAATCGGCAACTGGTTCTTGTCGTTGGCGATCAGCGGGTCGGCCTTGAACTCCAGCAGCACTTTTACTGCCTCGGGGTGGCCGTGGTAGGCCGCGAGCATCAGCAGGGTGTCGCCATTATGGTTGCGCAAGTTGGCAGGCAAGCCTTTAGCCAGGAGGGCTGCGAGCATCGCAGCGTCGCCTTTGCGGGCCACGTCGAAGACCTGCTCGGCAAACTCGGCGGCTTCGTCGGGGGTCATTTGTTTAGGCTGGTCAGACATGTGGGGCTCCTTTCTGGTGCTGTATATGGCGCCCAGTGTCGCTATGGAGTTCCCCACTGTCATGGCTTTTTTGCCAAAAGCCCTTATAGCCAGAATCAATAGCGGAACTCGCCGCCCTGGATCTGCGCCAGCAATTGCCCGGTGACCGGCACGTAGCAATCGGTACCCGGCAGCCAGGCATATAGCGGGTCGTTGCCAGCCTTGCCGGGGTCGAACGCCTCTTCCTTGAGTTTCACCTTCTGGTATTTGAACGTGCCGGTGGTTTCCATCTTCACCTTGATCCGCAGAAACAGCGGCACTGCGTAATGCGGCAACTGGCCGTGGGCAAATTGCAGCAACTCGCGCATGTCCAGGGCGGCGAGCGACTCGCTCGGGGTGATGGCAACCATGCCAGCACGGCCATTGGTGTTTTCGATCTCGACGCCATAGGCCACCACTTCGGCGATCTGCGGGTGCTGCAACAGGACATTCTCGACCTCGGTGGTGGAGACGTTTTCGCCCTTCCAGCGGTAGGCATCCCCCAGCCGATCAACGAATTGCGCATGACCGAAGCCGATACTGCGCAACAAATCACCGGTATTGAAGTAGCGATCGCCCTTTTCGAACACGTCGGTGAGGATCACCTTGCGGTTCTTTTCCGGGTCGGTGTAGCCGTCGAACGGCGACTTATCATCGATCCGCGCCAGCAACAGGCCCTGCCCGCCGGTCTGTACTTTGCGCATGAAACCCTCGTCGCCCCGCACTGGCTCGCCGCTGCTGTGGTCGTAGTCCACCAGCGCCCAGTGCTGAAGGCAGAACCCGATGGTGTTGTCGAAATTCAGCACGTTGGTAAAGCCGATGTTGCCATCACTGGCCGCGTACAACTCGCAGATATGCTCCACGCCGTAGCGTGCCTTGAATTGCGCCCATACCCCGGGGCGCAGGCCGTTGCCGACCATCTTGGTCACGCGGTTATCCCGGTCGCCGGGGCTGGCGGGCTGATCGAGCAGGTAGCGGCACAGCTCACCGACATAGCCGAGAGTGGTCGCCTTGAACCTGCGCGCATCGTCCCAGAACTGGCTGGCGCTGAACTTGCGGCGGATGGCAAAGCCCGACGCCCCCACAATCGCCGAGCCCCAGCACACGCAGAGGCCGGTGGCATGGTAGAGCGGCAAGGTGCAATACAGGACGTCGTCCGGGCCCATGTCCAGGGCAATGCTGCCGAAACTCACGGCGGTTTTGGTCCAGCGCCCATGTTTCATGATGCCGGCCTTGGGCAGGCCGGTGGTGCCGGACGTGTAGATGTAGAAGCACGGGTCGTTGAAATAGATGTGCGCGCTGCTGGCGGGGTTGTCCGGCGGGCACTCGACGCTGGCGGCCAGCAAGTCGACATAGCCCTCGGGCGGCGCGCAGGCCTGTTGGTCGGCAATAAACCAGGTGCGCTGCGCCGGGATCCGGACCTGATCGCGCACGGCGTCATACGCGGCGACTAACTCCGCGCCCACCACAATGGCCACCGGGCTCACCAGGTTCAGACTGTGTATCAGCGCGTTGTGCGTTTGCGCGGTATTGAGCATCGCGCAGACACCGCCCAGCTTGGCCACCGCCAACACGCTCAGCAACAGCTCGGGGCGGTTTTCGATAAACAGCGCCACCACGTCGCCCTTGCCGATGCCCTGGGCCTGCAGGTGATGGGCCAGGCGGTTGGCGCGCTGGTTGGCTTCGCGGTAGCTGATGACCTGGTCGCCGTAGAGCAACGCGGCGCCATCCGGGTTACGCAGCGTGGCCTGCTCAAAGTGCCAGCCCAACCCGCAGGGTTGCCCGGGGTCAGTCACATTGGCTGCGCGCATGCCGCGCACTACCCGTGGCAAGGCGCGAACAATGGCGGGCACCTTACGCAGCATCATGCTCCAGGTGATCATGTCGTTTTGCGGTGGGCTCATGGCGGAACGTCCTTTTTCTTATTCTTCGTAGAATCCAGCAGCATCGGTACGCCCTTGGCGCGAAGGCAGAATGCATTGCTGGAAAGTACGTCAGCGCTTCTGCGGCTGTACACGCGGGATTTGAAAAGTTTTGTATCCCGATAGGCGACCGCTGAAAAAAGGAATTTAGCCGCGCGAAGGCAGTCTTCAAGAATAAGCGCGAGGCGATTGTGCCGGGGAAAACAGCGCAAAATGCAGGATGCATGATGGCCATTCATGCAAATTGCACGAAACCGAAAATCTCGCCATTTTGTAAACTATTGATTTATAACGATATTTTTAATAGTTACTAGCTGGCACAATCACTGCACCTATCACTCCATGCTTGCCAACTTGAGCCAACGGAGCTGATAGACATGAGCCTGATCCAAGATAAATTCGCTTCAGTATTTTCCAACTACGACGTCACCACCCAGCCACGTCCGGACGGCGGCATCCTGTTGACCCTGCGCAACAGCGAAGGCAAGCAGGTCAAGCGTTCGATTTCGTACCAGCAATTGCACACTGCCGATCAACTGACGTGGGTGATCAGCGCCATTCGCCGTGACCTGGCCGAACAAGCCAGTGACCTGCCGCAGATTTCGATGCTGCAAAGCCAGAACCGCTTTGCCCTGCCGACCTACCATTCGGCCTGAATGATTGGTACAAAAAAGGCCGCGACGCCCATGAGCGTCGCGGCCTTTTTTATGGGCTCAGCACAGTCCCTGGCGTGCCGCTTCGTTCATCGCCTGCACGCGGTTGGTCACGTCCAACTTGCCGTAGATATTGCGCAAGTGGAACTTCACCGTGGCTTCGGACGTGGCCCGTATCTGGCTGATCTCCCAGACCGTCTTGCCTTCCGAGGCCCAGCGCAGTATCTCCAACTCCGTGGGAGTCAGCGGCTTACCGGACAAGCTCAGGCGCCGTCTGACCGTGTTGGGTAAGGAATACAGCGTGGCGTAAGACTCCTTGGGGCCTCTCATTAGTTCTCTCCCTTTTATTGACTGACGCCCTATCACCAATCGGATTCCTCCTATTGACAGGTGACATAAACATCGACAAGCAAGAGAGTTACATAACGACTGCTATTAAGGTGCAGGCCTCAACATAATCAGCGCAGCCCTACAGAAGCTTGAGCCTATTCCCACAACAACTTCCAAATCGTATGACTTGAAGTTTCTAATACGCCGCAATTAGTCGTCCAATCCAGGGAAACGCCGGGCAATATCGTTGCCGGTCAGCTCGGGCACCCCGCCCAGCGCCGTATTAAACAGCCGCAGCGCAATGACGTGAGGGTTCTCGCCCAGATCAAACCAATGCGCCATGCCGGCAGGAATCACCAGCAGGTCGTTTTTCTCACAGCGTACGGCATACACGTAGTCGCCGATGTGCAGGGTGAACAGGCCCTGGCCCGCGATAAAGAAACGCACGTCATCTTCGCTGTAACGGCGCTCATCCAGGAAGCCGGCACGCAGTTCGTCTTTCTGCGGGTGCTCCTGCGTCACGCGCAGCACCTCCACGTTTGCGTAGCCAAGGGCGTCGATCTGCGCCTGGTACGCCGCGATCAACTGCGCGTCGCTGGCGCCCTGCTCAATCGGTGCGGGCGCCCAGCGCTCGAACCGCACGCCGTGGTCGGCGAGGGTTGCGGCGATGTCGTCGAAATGGGTCAGGACCTTGTTCGGGGTATCCGGTGAAGTGACGGGGTAGACGGCGACATAACTCATTGAAGGGTTCCTTGGTTCTGCTCTTGCAATCGAAGACCAATGATAACGGCAGCGGCCAACGCTGCGACGCTGGCCATACTAAAGGTGAAGGTCGGGCCCAACAGGTTCCAGCTGTAACCTGAATACAGGGCGCCCAATGCCCCCCCGGTGCCGGCCAGTGCAGCATAGAGCGCCTGGCCCTGGCCTTGTTGTTTATCGTCAAAACTGCGTTGCACAAAGGCGATGGCGGCCGCGTGGAAGCTGCCGAAGGTGGCGGCGTGCATCACTTGCGCCAGCAACAGCACCCAGAAAAATTCGGCAAACGAACCGAGCAGCAGCCACCGCAGCGCCGCTAACAGGAAACTGGCCAACAGCACCCGGCGCACCGAAAACCGCGCAAGGATGCGACTCATGCCGAGGAACATCAGCACTTCCGCCACCACCCCCAGCGCCCACAACAGGCCGATCACACCACGGCTGTAGCCCAAGTGTTCGAGGTGAAGGGTAAGAAAGGTGTAATACGGGCCGTGGCTCATTTGCATCAACGCCACACACGCATAAAACGCGAGTACGCCGGGGCTGCGCAATTGCTTGAGAAAACCATCGCCCGCCAGGCGGTTGCCATGGCTGACGGGTTGCGCATTCGGCACCCACAGGCTGGCGCCGATGATACCGGCCATGATTACCACGACCACCACCGGGTAAATGTCCAGGCTCAGCCAGTCGAACAGCCGACCCATGATCACCACGGTGAGGATGAAGCCGATGGAGCCCCACAGGCGGATCTGGCTGTAACGCGAGGTTTGTTTTTGCAGGTGCGCCAGGGTGATCACTTCAAACTGCGGCAGTACCGCGTGCCAGAAAAACGCATGCAGCGCCATCACCAGTGCCAACCAGGCGTAGGTGTGGCTGACGAAGATCAGTGAAAAACTCGCCAGGGTGCACACCGCGCCAAAGCGCACGATGGCCAGGCGCCGGCCGGTGTAGTCGCCCAGCCAGCCCCACAGGTTGGGCGCCACGCAGCGCATCAGCATGGGGATGGCCACCAGCTCGCCGATGCGCGCGCTGGAGAACCCCAGGTGGTCGAAGTACAGCGCCAGGAATGGGGCTGTTGCACCGAGCAGGGCGAAGTAGAACAGGTAGAAGCTGGAGAGGCGCCAGTATGGGAGGGTGGGGGTCATGCCGGGGGCTGCTTCGCAGCCCAACGCGGGCAAGCCCGCTCGCCACAGCAAGCCTGCTCGCCACGGCAAGCTGTCACAGCTGGCCCAGGACCGGGGTGCTTACCTGCACGTCAGCGTTTTGCCCGCGATTGCGCAGCAGGTGGTCCATCAGCACGATGGCCATCATTGCCTCGGCAATCGGCGTGGCGCGGATGCCGACGCACGGGTCGTGGCGGCCCTTGGTGATCACGTCCACCGGGTTGCCGTGCACGTCGATCGAACGGCCCGGGGTGGTGATGCTTGAGGTGGCCTTGAGTGCCAGGTGCGCCACAATCGGCTGGCCGGAAGAAATACCGCCGAGGATGCCGCCGGCGTTATTGCTGAGGAAGCCCTCTGGGGTCATTTCATCGCGATGCTCGGTGCCGCGCTGGGACACGCAGGCAAAACCGGCACCGATTTCCACACCCTTCACCGCGTTGATGCTCATCAGCGCGTGGGCCAGTTCGGCGTCCAGGCGGTCGAAGATCGGCTCGCCCAGGCCCGGCTTGACGCCTTCGGCGACCACCGTGATACGCGCGCCGACCGAATCCTGGTCGCGGCGCAACTGGTCCATATAGGCTTCCAGTTCCGGCACTTTATCGGGGTCGGGGCTGAAGAAAGCGTTGTCTTCGACGCTGTCCCAGGTCTTGAACGGGATCTCGATCGGGCCCAGCTGGCTCATGTAGCCGCGGATGACGATGCCCTGGGTGGCCAGGTATTTCTTGGCAATGGCACCGGCGGCGACGCGCATGGCGGTTTCGCGGGCCGAGCTGCGGCCGCCGCCACGGTAGTCGCGTTCGCCGTATTTGTGGTGGTAGGTGTAGTCGGCGTGGGCCGGGCGGAACAGGTCCTTGATCGCCGAGTAGTCCTTGGATTTCTGGTCGGTGTTGCGGATCAGCAGGCCGATGGCGCAACCGGTGGTGCGGCCTTCGAACACGCCGGAGAGTATCTCGACTTCGTCCGGCTCCTGGCGCTGGGTGGTGTGACGGCTGGTGCCGGGCTTGCGACGGTCGAGGTCACGCTGCAGGTCGTCCAGAGACAGCTCGAGGCCAGGCGGGCAGCCGTCGACAATGGCGACCAACGCCGGGCCATGGCTTTCGCCCGCGGTGGTGACAGTAAACAACTTGCCGAAGGTATTGCCGGACATGCAGGGCGCTCCGTGAAATCAGTTGAATCAAGTCAACCGTAATAAACCAAGGCGGCCAGTATACGCAGGCTAATCGACTAGATCATCATCGAAACCTTACCGGTAGACATTGGTCCAACCGGCACCTTCCCAATGATGGCGTGATGATGCTGCGAGTTTTGCTTTTAACCCTCACCCTGTTTTCCAGCCTTGCCTTCGCCGCCTCTCCCGTGGTGCTGCAACGGCCCATCAGCCTGGACACCGGCAGTGGCGAGCTGTTTGGCTCGCTGCTGCTGCCGCAGTCCGACAAACCGGTGCCGGTGGTGCTGATCATCGCCGGCTCCGGCCCCACCGACCGCAACGGCAACAGCGCCGACGGCGCGCGCAACGACAGCCTCAAACGCTTGGCCTGGGTGCTGGCCCGACACAACATCGCCAGCGTGCGCTATGACAAGCGCGGGGTCGCCGCCAGCCTGGCCGCCACGCCCGACGAACGCAACCTGACCCTCGATGCTTACGTGGCCGACGCCGTGGCCTGGGGCAAGCTGCTCAAAGCCGATAAACGCCTGGGCCCGCTGATTGTGCTGGGCCATAGCGAAGGCGCACTGGTCGCCGCCCTGGCCGCACCGCAACTCGACCCGGCCGGGGTGGTGTCGCTGTCTGGCAGCGCCCGTCCGGTTGACCAGGTGATCCGCCAACAACTGGCCGATCACCTGCCCCCTGCCCTGTTGCTGCGCAGCAATGAAATACTTGATCACCTCAAGGCCGGCCAGGTGGATACCGATGTGCCGGGGCCGCTGGAGGGTATTTTCCGACCGAGCGTGCAGCCCTATCTGATCAGCCTGTTTCGCGCCGATCCGTCAGAGGCCTTCGCCAGGCTGAACATGCCGGCACTGATCCTCCAGGGCACCAACGATATCCAAGTGGGGGTGGGCGATGCGCGCGCACTCAAACAGGCCAAGCCCGACGCGCGACTGACGGTGATCGAGGGCATGAACCACGTGATGCGGATCGTGCCCAATGACGTGAAGCAGCAACTGGCCTCCTACAATGACCCGCAATTACCCCTCGCCGCCGAGCTGGGCAGCCGGCTGGTGCGCTTTATCGAAGGACTTCAACCCCGTTAAGCGACAATTTGCCTCCAGTCCTGCAGAAAACGGCCGATAAGCCCAGAGTCGACAGCAAAAAGACTGTCGACTTGCTGGGCTTGGACAGGATCGCGCCGCATGACAACCACTGAAGCAATACCGGAACCTACCGCCGACACCCCGGCTGAAAATACCGAGGCCGTCGACGCGGCGCCTCTGCCGTGGGCGGATGTTCAGGCCGAGCATTTCAAGATGCTGCGCCTGGCCCCCATGGCCACCGACCGCGCCACGGGCGTGCGGCCGTTGCGGTTTGTGCAGTTCGGTTATGCCGAGCGCAATGACAAACACCACAGCCTGCTGCGCATGGTGATCCAGCTGCCAGGCCAGCGCGTACGCCGCGAGCAGAACCACCTGGATATCTGGGTCGATCACGATAAACACCGCGTGCACTTCGGCCCGGGCAACAGCCTGGAAATCGAACCGGTCAACCGTGGCATCGGCCGCTTCCTGGTGGCCCAGGGTGCGGCGTGGGCGAAGAAGAAATGGTCGCACTACCGCGTCGACGGCGTTGACCTGGCCAACAAGGACGCGCTCAACGAATCCACACGCCTGCGCCGCGATCACTTCTTGCGTATCCAGGGGTTTGATGTGGCGTACGCCGATGTGCAGCACCTCAAAGGCAACGTGCAGCCGGGCAAGGTCAGCGATGTGCTGGACAGCTGGAACACCGAAAAAGTGCAGTTCGTCGAGATTCTGGAAGCGGCGCAGATGCTGCAACAGGCCGAGCACAACCTGGCGGAGCAGGAGGTGAAGCTGCGCAAGGAAGAGGAAAAGGTCACCAAGTTCAAGCGCGAGGACAGCGGGTTGCGCTTTACCATCACCTGTTTGGTGGCGTTTACCGTGTTTCAGGCGGGGTTGTTGATCTGGATTGCCACGCACCGCTAGCAGGCTGAAATGCAGTCAAAAATGTGGGAGGGGGCTTGCCCCCGATAAGGGGGTATCAGTCGACACACTCTGTGACTGATACACCGCCATCGGGGGCAAGCCCCCTCCCACATTGATAATGTTTTAAACCCTCGCGGCAAACACCGCCTGATGCTCGCGGCACTGTTCAGCCGTCAACATGAACACCCCGTGCCCACCGCGCTGGAAGTCCAGCCAGGCGAAGTCCACTTCCGGGTACAGTGCCTCGACGTGCACCTGGCTGTTGCCCACTTCGACAATCAATAAACCCTTCTCGGTCAAATGGTCTGCCGCCTCGGCCAGCATCCGCCGTACCAGGTTCAAGCCATCGTCGCCGCAGGCCAGGCCCAACTCCGGCTCGTGCTGGTATTCGTCGGGCATGTCGGCGAAGTCTTCGGCGTCCACATACGGCGGGTTCGAAACGATCAGGTCAAAACGCTGGCCCGGCAGGCCGTCGAAACCGTCGCCCTGCACGGTGTACACGCGTTCATCGACGCCATGGCGCTCGATATTCTGGTTGGCCACTTCTAGGGCTTCGAAGGACAAGTCGCCCAGCACCACGTCGGCGTCCTGGAATTCATAGGCGCACGCAATGCCGATGCAACCGGAGCCGGTGCACAGGTCGAGAATGCGCGCCGGCGGCTGAGCCAGCCAGGGTTCGAAGCGGTTTTCGATCAGCTCGCCAATCGGTGAACGCGGGATCAGCACGCGCTCGTCGACGATAAACGACATGCCGCAGAACCACGCTTCCTTCAACAGGTAGGCGGTGGGCACGCGCTCATGGATACGGCGATGCAGTAAACGCTGCACGTGGGAAATTTCTTCCTCTTCCAGGTTGCAATCCAGGTAGCTGTCATTGATTTCCCACGGCAGGTGCAAGGCACCAAGCACCAACTGCCGGGCTTCGTCCCAGGCATTATCAGTGCCATGGCCAAAAAACAGGTCTTCCCCATGGAAACGGCTGACAGCCCAACGGATGTGGTCGCGCAAGGTGCGCAGGCGGGAAGTGATCACGGGGGCAGACTCCTGGAAAAAACGACTGGCGATTCTAACAGTCTTCGCCTGTACCGACGATGTACGAAACACCTCTGCCATACGTCGGATTTCATCCAATCTGCCATCATTCGGTTAAACGAGCCGCCCACTTGACATGGCTGCACGTCAACAACGGCGTACCTTACGATGGTAGCGATTCACAGAACCGCTCAGCCAGTGGACAATGTCACAAAAGCCCCCCTCACAGGAGCCCCAGAATGTCCGTTCCAAAGACGATGTTTCAACTCAGCGGTCGCGGTTACGCAGCTGCCAATCTTGGCCATGCGACCCTCGTGATCATCGACGCCCAGAAGGAATACCTTAGCGGCCCACTCGCCCTCTCCGGCATGGACGCAGCGGTCGACAACATCAAGCAACTGGTCGCAGCCGCCCGCAACGCCGGTCGCCCGATCGTGCATGTGCGCCACCTGGGCACCGTCGGCGGCCTGTTTGACCCACAGGGCGAACGCGGCGAATTCATCCCTGGCCTGGAACCTGCCGGTGACGAAACCATTATCGGCAAGTTGCTGCCCAGCGCCTTCCACGGCACCGGCCTGGAAAAACACTTGCAGGACCTCGGTTCCCTGGACCTGATCGTTTGCGGTTTCATGAGCCACTCCAGCGTCAGCACCACGGTGCGCGCCGCCAAGAACCTGGGTTTTCGCTGCACCCTGGTGGAAGATGCCTGCGCCACGCGCGACCTGCCTTACAAAGGCGGCATCCTCAGTGCCGAGCATGTGCAGCAGACCGAAATGGCGATCATGGCCGACAACTTCGCCACCCTCGCGCTGACCAAAGACCTGATCTGATCTGACCCTCCGGTGATGAGCGGCGCGGCCCGTTTGCGGCCCCGCTCATCCACAAACCCTTCTCATTTGGCGCATTTACCTCGGGCACAGGAACAACCTGTGTATCTTCCGGTCGAAGGGCCGATACCCTGGAGGAAAGGTCGGAATGAAGATATCCGATGGTTTTGATGCTCGTCGCTTGCGCCCCAAGGGCCCGAGCAACTGGCGTCTGCGCCTGGTGGCCGGCTTTGCCGCGCTGCTGGCCATTGTAGGTCTGTTGTTGGCTGGCGCTGGTGGCGCCGGTTTATTTGGGCATTCGCCCGCGCTGGGTGAACTCAATGCCAGCCCCGGCGGCTCGGCCCTTCTACTGGCGATCGGCTTGCTGGTGCTGTGGCTGGGTGTGTGGTTATGGCGGCGTAGCCGTAGGAAGATGCGTCAGCCGCTGTCGCTGAATATCGCTTCACACCTGATGAAAAAGCACGACTGATGGCGCTTGGATAGCGTTTCCTGCGACCTGGCCGCCGCGATTTAGGTAAACTGCCCGCCCTTCGCGGAGGCTGACATGCAAGACGACGATTTTTCCCTGTTCAAAAACGAGCTGCGCGGCGTCAAGCCGATCAAGCACGACCGCGCCGACACCGGCAAACCCAAGACTGACCGGGCGCAGATCGCCAAACTGCGCCAGGCCGCGACCGTGCGCACCGATGCCACCACCGTGGATGGCCTGTCAGACCAGTTCGTGATTGACGTAGGCCCCGAAGACGAGCTGATGTGGGCCCGCGACGGCGTGCAGGAAAGCCAGATGCGCAAGCTCAAGGTCGGCCAGATCCCGTTCGAAGGCAGCCTCGACCTGCACGGCATGACCGTGGAGAAAGCCCGGGAAACCCTCTGGGCCTTCCTCGCCGAAGCCACCAAATTCGAAATCCGCTGCGTGCGCGTCACCCACGGCAAGGCCGTGCGGTTGGACGGCAAGCGGCCGATGATCAAGAGTCACGTCAATACCTGGCTGCGCCAGCATGCCCAGGTGCTCGGCTTTACCTCGTGTCAGGCGCGCCACGGCGGCGCGGGCGCGGTGTATGTGATGCTCAAGCGCACCATGATGGAAGGGCGCGACGAGTAACAACTGCCATCGTCAGGCTTGCAGCGATGTGTCGGCCACCGTAACCTTGCGCTTTGCGAAAATCCCACAGGTAGTTTCATGTCCCTGGAACAGAATTACACGGCGATCCTCGGCCAACTCGGCGAGGACGTTTCCCGCGAGGGCCTGCTCGACACGCCAAAGCGTGCCGCCAAGGCAATGCAGTACCTTTGCCGCGGCTATGAACAGACACTCGAAGAAGTCACCAACGGTGCCTTGTTCAGCTCCGATAACAGCGAAATGGTGCTGGTCAAGGACATCGAGTTGTACTCGCTGTGCGAACACCACCTGCTGCCATTCATCGGCAAGGCGCATGTTGCCTACATCCCAAGCGGCAAAGTGCTGGGCCTGTCGAAGGTCGCGCGGATTGTCGACATGTATGCTCGCCGCCTGCAGATCCAGGAAAACCTCAGCCGCCAGATCGCCGATGCAGTGATGCAAGTGACTGGCGCTCTGGGCGTGGCCGTGGTGATCGAGGCCAAGCACATGTGCATGATGATGCGCGGTGTGGAGAAACAGAATTCGTCGATGATCACCTCGGTGATGCTGGGTGAGTTCCGCGAAAACGCGGCCACCCGCAGCGAATTCCTCAGCCTGATCAAGTAACGGGCTGCGTCAGAAAAAACCGGCGTTCATCGCCGGTTTTTTTTCGCCTGCAAAAATCAGGTAAGCTGCGGCCCCTTCTTCATGGGCAAGAGGTTTCAGCCATGTTCGTCAAAGCACTTCGAGTGGGCCTTGGCCACGTCATCATCGCGGGCGACTTCCTGACCCGCCCGCGCAAAAAGCAGCGCCCCGCCGAGCAACAGGCGCAGGTGAACGCTGCCGCCAAGGACTTGACCCTGTATCAATTCCACGCGTGCCCGTTCTGCGTGAAGACCCGCCGCACCCTGCACCGCCTGAATGTGCCCGTGGCGCTGAAAGACGCGAAGAACAACGAGCAAGACCGCCAGACCCTGCTGGAACAAGGTGGCAAGATCAAGGTGCCGTGCCTGCGTATTGAGGAGAATGGCCAGACCACTTGGATGTATGACTCCAAGGTGATCATTGATTACCTGGACAAGCGCTTCGCCGCTATCTGACAGACTTGTGCAGATCTAATGTGGGAGGGGGCTTGCTCCCGATTGCTGTCTACCCGTCACAGATGAGTTGACTGATACACCGCTATCGGGAGCAAGCTCCCTCCCACATTTGAATCTATAGTGCCAGGTCCAGATCCAGCAATGCCGAGCCCAGGCACTTGCCATGGGCATCCAGCGCCAGCGAACGCGTCACCCCTCCCCGCAAGATCCCCGGCAACACAAAGTTCAGCGCCTGCACGTTGGGCAATTCATACCGGCGCACCGGCGCCGCGCCCGGTTCCAGCAGGCCGGCGAAGAATTCGGCCACGCGCTCGGCGGTGAGTTGCTCACAGAGCAACGGGTAGTCCTCGGCGCGATAGGCAATGATCGAAATGTTCGACGTGTCGCCCTTGTCCCCGGTGCGGGAATGGGCCAGCGTGTGCAGTTTCATGCTTCGATCCTCGGGTTGACCGCGCTACGCGGCAGCAGCAACGACGCCACCGCCACCACTTGGCGCAGGCTTTTACTCGCGCCGCCACCGCCGGACGGGCCGTTGGTGTAGAGGGTTTCCACTTCATTGCCGACCCGTACCGCGTCGCCGCGCTGTTCACAGCGGGCGGCGACGCGCAGGCGCACTTCCCAAGGCTCGACGCTGCTGCGTGGGCCGTGGAGCGAATCCATGCCGATCAGGTCGGCGCGCACGTCCTGCATCTTCACGCCCATCAACTCAAGACGCTTGAGTACGACATCCCGCGCCAGCTCAGCCCGTGCGACAGCACCCGGGCCACCGTAGGACATCTGCCCCTCGCCGATCCAACCGTCGAGGTAGCCGACGCTGACCTTCAACTGCTCGGGCCGTGCACGGCCATCGGCGCCCTGGGCACGTACGCGATCCACGCCCTCTTCAACAAAACTCACGCCGGAAAAATCGGCGGTGACATCCGGCGTGAGGTAAGCCGCCGGATCATGCACTTCATAGATCAACTGTTCCGTGCAGGTGGCGCGGCTGACCCGACCTCCGGTGCCGGCAACCTTGGTGATCACTGCTTCGCCATCAGCATCGATCTCGGCCAAGGGGAAGCCCAGGCGCGCCAGGTCATCCACATCCTTGAAACCGGGGTCGGCAAAATAGCCGCCGCTGACTTGCCCGGCACATTCGAGCAAATGCCCGACCAATGTGCCGCGCCCCAGCCGCTGCCAATCATCCGCCGCCCAGCCGAACTCAAACATTTGCGGCGCGAGGAACAATGAAGGGTCCGCCACACGCCCGGTAATCACCACATCGGCGTCGGCGCGCAGGGCTTGAAGAATGCCGTCCACGCCCAAGTACGCGTTCGCGGATATCAGCCGCTCACCCAGGGAGCCGACAGTCTGGCCGTTATCCAGCATGTGCTCAGGCGCTAACGCCTCCAGGACATCATCGCCCAGCGCGGCCACGACCTTGAGGCCCAGGCCCAGCTCACTGGCGATGCGGCGCACTTCAATAGCCGCCGCCACCGGGTTGGCCGCGCCCATGTTGGTGATCACCCGTAGGCGACGACGCCCGGCGTGCACGCCCACAAACGGTAATACCCGGCGCATGCGCTCGCTCAACAGCGGGTCATAGCCGCCCTGTGGATCGCTGATACGCGCCTGCTGGGCCAGGGCAATGGTGCGTTCGGCCAGGCACTCGAAGACCAGGTAATCCAGGTCGCCCTGTTCGGCCAGTTCCACGGCGGGTTCGATACGGTCACCGGAGTAGCCGGCGCCGGAACCGATGCGCAAGGTTTTCATTTCAAATCACTCCCAGGAGCAACGCGGTCAGGGTCATCAACACCGACGCGGCAAACAGAAAAGGGATGGTGAAGCGCTGGTGATCGGCCAACTCGATCTTGCACAGGCCCACCAACAGGAAGGTTGCGGGGGTCAGCGGGGTGACCGGGAAACCGGTGGTGTGCACGCCCAGCAACGAGGCTTGGGCCACTTGCAGCGGGTCGACGCCGAGCGCCTTGCCGACTTCGGCAATCACCGGCATCACCCCGAAATAGTAGGAATCGGGGTCAAACAGCATGCTCAGCGGCATCGAAATAAAGCCCACCACCGCCGGGATCAGCTTGCCGTGGCCGGCCGGAATCTGCGCCACCGCCACTTCGGCAATCGCTTTGAGCATGCCGGTGCCTTGCATGATGCCGGTGAACACCCCGGCGGCCAGCAGGATACTGGCCATGGTCAGTGCGGTTTTGGCGTGGGCATCGATGCGCGCGCGCTGGGCGTCCACGTTCGGATAATTGATGCACAGCGCCACCACGGTGCCGAGCATGAACATCACCACCGGGTCGACCCAGCCGGCGATCATCACCACCATCACCAGCACGGTGAGGATCAGGTTGACCCAGAACAGACGCGGGCGACGCAGCTTGATGTCTTCGTCGCTGAGCACGCGTTGGGGCATCGCGTCCACGTTGGAGCCCGCGCCGAGGCCCAGGCGTTTTTCTTCGCGATGGCCGAGCCACCAGGCACAGGCAAAGACAAAAATCAGCCCGACGATCTGCACCGGGATCAGCGGCTGGAACAGATCCGCCACCGGCACATGCAGCGCTGCCGACGAGCGCAGCACCGGACCGGTCCAGGGCAAAAAGTTGACCCCGGCGGCCATGGCGCACACACAGGCGAGGATGCGTTTGTCGATACCCAGCCGTGTATACAGCGGCAGCATGGCCGGCACCGTCACCAGAAAGGTCACCGCCCCGGAGCCGTCGAGGTGCACCAGCAACGCCAGGGTCGCTGTACCTACGACAATGCGTGTAGGACGCGTCCCAACCGTGCGCAGGATGCGATCAATGATGGGGTCGAGCATGCCGGCGTCGGTCATGATCCCGAAAAACAGGATCGCGAACACGAACATGCCCACCACTGGGGCGACGTTCTTGATACCGGTAATGATGAAGGCACTGGTTTGCAGGCCGAACCCACCGAGCAGCGCGGCGATGATCGGCAAGGCGATCAGGGCCACCAGGGGCGAGAGGCGTTTGCTCATGACGGCAGCGAGCAGGCACAGGATGGTGATGACACCCAGGGTTGCGAGCATGGGTTACTCCAGAGCGGCCTTTGTGGCCGGTTATTGTTTTCCTCCGAGTATTGGAATCGCGTTACCCTTTGTAAATTGGAATGTTCAGCGAGTCATGTTCGCAAAAACAAAACGCTCGAGAAAAACAACAATGAAAAATTCGATTCAGCATATCCAGGCGTTTCTAGCGGTGGCCCGCACCGGCAGCTTCACCAAGGCCGCCAACGAGCTGCATTTGTCGCCTTCAGCGCTGACCGTGCAAGTTCAACAGTTAGAGGACTGGCTCGGCGTCGCCCTGCTCGACCGCAGCCCGCGCCATGTGAGCATCACCGCTGCCGGCCAGGACGCACGCGGCCCGATGGAAAAACTGCTGCTGGACCTGGACAACATCGTCACCGGCTCCCGTGACCTGGCCGCCTTGCGCCGGGGCGTCGTGACCATCGCCGCCCTGCCCTCGGTGTGTGCCGGCACCCTGCCACCCGCCTTGCGCCTGTTTCGCGAGCGCTTTGCCGGCATCGAAGTGCGCCTGCACGACTTGGTGGCGCATCGCATCCATGCCCAGGTGCGCGCCGGCGACGTGGATTTCGGCATTGGCGTACGCGCGCGGCTCAGCCATGGCCTGGACTTTGTGCCGGTACTCAATGATCGACTCTGTGCCTTCGTGCCACTGGACCACGCCCTCGCCCGCCATCACACGCTGACCCTGGCGCAACTGGCGGATGAGCCGATCATCCTCACCGGCCGCGACAGCAGTGTGCGCGAGCAAGTGGATGCACTGTTTGACGAAACACGGCTGCGGATGAACGCGGGCATGGAGGCCAACTACATGTCCACGGTGCTCGCGCTGGTGCGTCAGGGCTTGGGGATCAGTGTATTGCCGGAGTCGGCGGCGGACAGCCTGGAAGGGTTGAAGCGCATCAATATCGACCACCCCGGGGTGAACCGGGAGATCGGGTTGATCCGTCGTAGCGGGATGGGGCTAAGCCCGGCGGCGCAGCGTTGTTTCGAGCTATTGAATGAAGAATTATCAGGCACAGCGCCAAACTAACTGTGGGAGCGGGCTTGCTCGCGAAAGCGGTGTGTCAGGTAATACATCTGTCACTGATACACCGCTTTCGCGAGCAAGCCCGCTCCCACAGTTTGAACTGCGCTTAATCCAGCATCGCCACGTGTTGTGGATGGCTGGCTACGCGCTTGAGCCACGCCTGTACAGCCGGGTAGGGGTCCAAGTCAAAGCCGCCCTCATGGGCCACATGGGTGTAGGCGTACAAAGCCACATCGGCGATGGAGAACTGCTCGCCCACCAGGTACGGCGTCAGTTGCAATTGGCGCTCCATGACCTTGAGGGCCTTGTAACCACCCTTGTGCAACTTCTTGTATTCCTCTTGGCGATCTTCCGGCAGGCCCAGGTAAAACTGGATAAACCGCGCCACCGCAATATACGGTTCGTGGCTGTACTGCTCGAAGAACTGCCATTGCAGGACTTGGGTGCGCAGGCGCGGCTCGGCCGGCAAGAATTCGCTGCCGTCGGCGAGGAAATTGAGGATCGCGTTGGATTCCCACAGGCAGGTGCCGTCTTCGAGCTCCAGCACCGGAATTTTGCCGTTGGGGTTCTTGGCCAGGAATTCAGGGGTTTCGGTGTCGCCCTTGAGGATGTCGATGTCCACCCATTGATACGGAATACCCAACAGGTTGAGCATCAATTTGACCTTGTAGCAGTTGCCCGATTTGTAATCGCCATAAACCTTGTACATGGGGCTCCCCTTATGCCGCTTGCGCGTGCTGTGCTTGACGGACCACCGCGGCCAGGCGCTTGAGACCTTCGTCCAGACGGGACGGGTCGATATGGCTGAAATTCAACCGCAGTGAGCCATGGTGCTGGTCCGGCTCGGAAAAGAACGGTTCACCGGGCATGAACGCGACATTCTGTTCCAATGCTTGCGCCAACAAGGTGCGGGTGTCGAGCGGCTGTTTCAAGGTCAGCCAGAAGAATAATCCGCCTTGGGGCACTTGCCAGTTGGCCAGCTCGCTGAAGTGGCGCTGCAGTGCCGCCTCGAACGCATCGCGGCGTTCACGGTAAAAGCTGCGCAGTTGCACCAGGTGCTGTTGGTATTTTTGCGTGCCGATCCACTGCATCGCCTGCCACTGGCCGACGCGGTTAGTGTGCAGGTCCGCCGACTGCTTGAGCTTGAGCAGGTGCGGGAACAGGTCCGGGCTGGCGATCAGGTAACCCACGCGCAGGCCGGGCAACAAAGTTTTGGAGACCGTGCCGGTGTAGATCCAGCTGGCCGTTTTCAAGCGGCCGACGATGGGTTTGGCGCTGGCGCCGTCGAAGGTCAGCTCGCGGTAGGGCTCGTCTTCGATCAAGGTCACGCCGAACTCATCGAGCAACGCCGCGACGGCCTCACGCTTGGCCTCGCTGTAGCGCACGGCCGAGGGGTTCTGGAACGTCGGGATCAGGTAGATAAACGCCGGGCGATGCCGCTCGAGGTTGGCGCGCAAGCTGGCCAGGTCGGGGCCGTCGGCTTGCAGTTGCACGGTCAGGCAATCGGCGCCGAACAGTTGGAAGATCTGCAACGCGGCCAGGTAGGTCGGGCCTTCCAGCAGGATCTTGGTGCCCTTGTCGATATACAGCTTGGCCGCCAGGTCCAGGGTTTGCTGGGACCCGCTGACCACCAGCACCTGACTGGCCTGGCACGGCACGCCCAGCGCGCGCGCCTCGGCGGCGAGCAACTCACGCAGCTGCGGCTCGCCTTCGCTCATGCCGTACTGGCCGATGTTCAGCGGCATGTCGTCCCAGTTCAACGCCGGCAACATGGCCTCGGCGGGCAGGCCACCGGCGAACGACATCACTTCCGGGCGCTGGGCCGCCGCGAGGATTTCACGGATCAAGGAGCTTTTGAGGCGTGTTACACGTTCAGAGAAGGCCATAAGGTCACCGCTAGCAAAGCCTGTGGGAAATACGTCAAACTGGTTGACCGAAATTACGACAGCTTGAGTGGATACGTCAACATGCTTGACCTTAAAAACCAAAGCAGCCAGCAGCAGGCCATGGAGGCGTTTTTCTTCGGCTACCAGGCATTCACTGCCAAGGCCGACGAAATGCTCGAACGCCGCGGGCTGAGCCGGGTGCACCAGCGCATCGTGTTTTTTATCGCGCGCTACCCCGCCCTGAGCGTGAAGGAACTGTTGGAATTGCTCGGCGTAAGCAAGCAGGCGTTGAACATGCCACTGCGCCAATTGCAGGAAATGCACTGGGTGGACAGCGTTGCGTCCGAGGCCGACAAGCGTAAACGCCTGCTGCAACTGACCGCCGAGGGGCTGCGTTTCGAACAGTCGCTGCGCCGCGAGCAGGTGAAGCTATTGCAACGCGCGTTCAGTGAGGCCGGAGAAGACGCGGTAGCGGGCTGGCTGGCGGTCAATCAGGCGCTCGCCGGCCAGTCCTAGACGGGTCGCGCAAACTGGCTTGTATTGGCAAACAGGCTCGTTGTGGCAAGCGGACTTATTGTGGCAAACAAGCTTGTTGTGGCGAGCGGGCTTGCCCGCGTTGGGTCGCGTAGCGGCCCCAAAAAATGGGCCTGCTTCGCAGTCCAACGCGTGCAAGCCCGCTCGCCACGAACGCGTACCCAGCATAAAAAATTGCTGACATCCGTTAGCCTTTCATCCCCTTCCCCCCACATAATCGAAAACATTATTTGCTTTCTTTGTATACAAAAGCATAATTCGCTTCGTGCGAGTTCCTGACCTATTGGTCAACAAAACCCGCCAGTACCTCAAAGCGCTGTTGCCCACTCATGTGACCGGCGCTGGAAATAACAATAAAACTCTTGAGGAGTACTCGCTGTGGATAGCCGCAAAACCGAAGCCCCTACGCTCGACCTCGCCGCACCGCCAGGCGGCCTGCTGGAACGCCTGTTCAAACTGCGCCTGCATGGCACCACAGTGAAGACCGAGCTGATCGCCGGCCTCACCACCTTTATCACCATGGCCTACATCATCTTCGTCAACCCCAACATCATGGCCGACGCCGGTATCGATCACGGCGCGGCCTTTGTCGCCACCTGCATTGCCGCCGCGTTGGGTTGCCTGCTGATGGGGCTCTACGCCAACTGGCCGGTAGGCCTGGCGCCCGGCATGGGGCTGAACGCGTTTTTTACCTACACCGTGGTCGGCACCATGGGCTACCAATGGGAAACCGCGCTGGGCGCGGTGTTTATTTCCGGGGTGCTGTTCATGGGCCTCACTCTCTCACGGGTGCGGGAATGGCTGCTCAACAGCATTCCGGTGAGCCTGCGCCATGCCATGGGCGCGGGTGTGGGGCTGTTTCTCGGGGTGATCGGCCTGAAAACCGCCGGCATCATCGTCGACAGCCCGGCCACGCTGATCAAGCTCGGCTCGCTGCATGAACCGGCGCCGCTGCTGGCGGCGGTGTGCTTCCTGCTGATCGCGATCCTCAGCTACCACCGGGTGTTCGGCGCCATCCTTATCAGCATCATCGCCGTGACGCTGGCCGGCTGGGGCCTGGGCCTGGTGCACTACAACGGCATCCTCTCCACGCCGCCGAGCCTGGCGCCAACCTGGATGGCGATGGACGTGAAAGGTGTGTTCAATATCAGCATGATCAGCGTGGTATTTGCCTTTCTGTTTGTGCACATGTTCGATACCGCCGGTACACTGATGGGCGTTGCACAACGCGCCGGGCTGGTGAATGCCGATGGCAAGATCGATAACCTGTCCCGCGCCTTGAAGGCCGACAGCGCCTCCAGCGTGTTTGGTGCCATGGTCGGTGTACCGCCCGTGACCAGCTACGTGGAAAGCGCCGCCGGTGTGGCCGCCGGTGGCCGGACGGGGCTGACGGCAGTGACCGTGGGTATCCTGTTTGTGGCGGCCATGTTCTTTGCACCGCTGGCCGGCATGATCCCGGCCTACGCCACCGCCGGCGCGCTGATTTACGTGGCGATGCTGATGATGGCGAGCATGGCTCATATCAACTGGGATGAGGCCACCGACAGCATTCCGGCGATCGTCACGGCGATCATGATGCCGCTGACCTTTTCAGTCGCCGACGGCATCGCGCTGGGTTTTATCACCTACGTGGCGCTCAAGGCTGGCACCGGCAAGTACCGCGAGATTTCCGTGAGCCTGTGGGTGCTGTGCGCGATCTTTATCGCCAAGTTCGTCTTTCTATAAAAAAAGGAGCAAGCAATGAGTCTGGAAACCTGGCTGCTGTTCAGCGGCGCTGCACTGGTGGTGATCCTGATCCCGGGGCCGCTGTCGTTGCTGATGATCAGCAACAGCCTGAACTACGGCCTGCGCCGCTCTTACCCGGCGTTTCTGGGCGGGGTGATCGCCTCGATCTGCCTGCTGAGTGCGTCGGCCCTGGGCCTGGGCGCATTGCTGCTCGCATCGGAGCAACTGTTCAGCGCGCTGAAAATTGTCGGCGCGCTGTACCTGTTCTACCTCGCCTGGCAGAGCTGGCAACAATCGCGGCAACCGGCCCACGGCGCCGACGTGCCGCAGGTGGCCAGCACGCCACGCTTTCGCGCGCTGTTCGGCCGCGCCTTTGTACTGGGCGCCAGCAACCCGAAAGACATCCTGTTTTTCGCCGCTTTCCTGCCGCAGTTTTTAAGTGCCGAACAGGCGTTTTTGCCGCAGTTGCTGAACATGATCGCCACCTGGACCGTGCTCGACCTGCTGTGCAAGCTGGCCTACGGCCTGGGGGCCCACGGCGCGGCGCGCTATTTGCGCAGTGGCAAGGGCCAGAGTTGGTTCAACCGGATCAGCGCCGGGTTGTTCGGTGGCGCGGGGGCGGCGTCCTTGTTGAGTCGTTGATTGGCCTTGCCCGGCAGCCACTGCGCTGCCGGGTTCGCTGAGCATTCCACTGGCTTGAAACACCTGAAGGCCAGGCAAAAAAAAGCCCGCAGTGTGAGCGGGCGAAACCAACGAAGAGCTTTGGGGGTGTGAAGCGAGGTGACGACTCAGCTACCGCGATAGGTGGAGTAGCTGTAAGGCGAAATCAGCAAGGGCACATGGTAATGGTCTTGTTCGGCACTGATGCCGAAACGCAGTACCACCACATCAAGAAAAGCCGGTTCAGGCAGTTGCACGCCGCGGGCGCGGTAGTAGTCGCCGGCGCTGAACTGCAATTGATAGACACCACTGCGGTAGTCTTCACCTTGCAGCAGCGGCGCATCACAACGGCCGTCACTGTTGGTCAAGGTGCTGGCGACCAGTTCCAGCTGCGCGCCTTCGACGCGGTACAGCTCGACCTGGATCGCGCTGCCGGGGCAGCCATGTGCAGCGTCCAATACGTGTGTGGTCAAACGTCCCATAGCGTTTGCGCGCCTCCCTAAATTCATGAAAGAGAAAACCTGCACCTTTTCAGCGCACTGAAAAAGCCGGCGATGGCTGATTAAGACACTTTTCAAAAAAATTGTACACAATAAAAATCACAAACTTCTGATCCCCGTTGCTCAGGTGGGCCGATTGCCTGATTGCCAAGCAACCCTTGCTTTTAAACGACCTTTTGTCCATTAGCTGACCAGTCAGGCAGGTTTCTTGCAGTGCTAAGCTGAGAAGGTCTGACGGAAAAAATGCAGAAATCCGGGCTTACAAAGTACGCATTAAGTTGTATACAATCAGCCATCGCTGTGACGCCACCCAGTCATTTCACTGCCCGGCCGCCACACCCATCGCCAACATGAACAAGAAGGAAGACTGCAGTGAGCGCTGACTACCCACGCGACCTGATCGGTTACGGCAGTAACCCTCCTCACCCTCACTGGCCGGGCAAGGCACGTATCGCCCTGTCATTTGTACTCAACTACGAAGAAGGCGGCGAGCGCAACGTTTTGCACGGCGACAAAGAGTCCGAAGCCTTCCTCTCGGAAATGGTCTCGGCCCAGCCACTGCAAGGTGCGCGCAACATGAGCATGGAGTCGCTGTATGAATACGGCAGCCGTGCCGGCGTGTGGCGCATCCTCAAGCTGTTCAAGGAATTCGACATCCCGCTGACGATCTTCGCCGTGGCCATGGCCGCCCAGCGCCACCCGGACGTGATCCGCGCGATGGTCGAGGCCGGCCACGAGATCTGCAGCCACGGCTACCGCTGGATCGACTACCAGTACATGGACGAGGCCCAGGAGCGCGAGCATATGCTCGAAGCCATCCGCATCCTCACCGAGCTGACCGGCGAACGCCCACTGGGCTGGTACACCGGGCGCACCGGCCCCAACACACGCCGGCTGGTGATGGAGGAAGGCGGCTTCCTCTACGACTGCGACACCTACGACGACGACCTGCCCTACTGGGAACCCAACAACCCCACCGGCAAGCCGCACCTGGTGATCCCCTACACCCTGGACACTAACGACATGCGCTTCACCCAGGTGCAGGGCTTCAACAAGGGCGATGACTTTTTCGAGTACCTCAAGGACGCGTTCGACGTGCTCTACGCCGAAGGCGCTGAAGCCCCCAAGATGCTCTCCATCGGCCTGCATTGCCGCCTGATCGGCCGCCCGGCGCGCCTGGCTGCTTTGAAGCGCTTTATCGAATACGCCAAGGGCCATGAGCAAGTGTGGTTCACCCGCCGAGTCGACATTGCGCGCCACTGGCACGAAACCCACCCGTACCAGGGAGCTGCCAAGTGACTGCTTTCCAGACCTTGAAACCCTCGACCTTGAGCCGTGACGCGTTCGTCGCAGCCTTCGCCGATATCTACGAACATTCGCCATGGGTGGCCGAAAAGGCCTTCGACCTGGGCCAGGACGCGTCGATCGACCAGATCGAAACCCTGCACCAGCGCATGAGCGACATCCTGTTGAGCGCCGATCATGCCAGCCAGCTGGCCTTGATCAACGCCCACCCGGACCTGGCCGGCAAAGCCGCCGTCCAGGGCCAACTTACCCAAGCCAGCACCCATGAACAGGCTGGCGCCGGTATTCACCAATGCACGGCCGAAGAGTTCTCGCGCTTCACCGAGCTGAACGATGCCTACAAGGCCAAGTTCAAGTTTCCCTTCATCATGGCGGTAAAAGGCAGCAACCGGCACCAGATCCTCGCCGCGTTTGAAACGCGCATTCATAACTCGGTGGAAGCCGAGTTCAACTGCGCGTTGGCCGAGATCAATAAAATCGCGTTGTTCCGATTACTGACTCTTTAAGCAGACCTGGCCCGAGCGACTCATGAACGCCCAGGGCCTGGCGAGCATCCCAAGCCACTCTATTTAAGGCAGACAAGAAGAATGAAAGCTTACGCCGTACCTTTCGAGAAGTTCGTCAACCTGGCCGACGCCCGTCTGGGCACCAAGATCCTTTCGGTCACCGATGACTGGTTCGCCGACGCCAACCGCCTGTTCCAGCCGACCCCGGCCGTGTGGAAGGAGGGCGTTTTCGATGACAACGGCAAGTGGATGGACGGCTGGGAGTCGCGCCGCAAGCGCTTCGAAGGCTACGACAGCGCGGTGATCCGCCTGGGCGTACCGGGCTCGATCAAGGGCGTGGACATCGACACTTCATTCTTCACCGGCAACTACCCGCCATCGGCCTCCCTGGAAGCCTGCTTCCTGGCCTCGGGCGACCCTGATGACAACACCCAGTGGGTGGAAGTGCTGTCGGCCGTCGAGCTGCAAGGCAACAGCCACCACTACCACGAGATCAGCAACGACCAGGCGTTCAGCCACCTGCGTTTCAACATCTACCCGGATGGTGGCGTGGCCCGCCTGCGTGTGTACGGCGTGCCGTTCCGCGACTGGTCCTCGGTAGGCGACAACGAGCAAATCGACCTGGCTGCAGCCTTGAACGGCGGTCGCGCCCTGGCCTGCTCCGACGAACACTTCGGCCGCATGAGCAACATCCTCAACCCGGGCCGTGGCATCAACATGGGCGACGGCTGGGAAACCGCGCGTCGTCGTACACCGGGCAATGACTGGGTGATCGTCGCGCTGGGCCATCCGGGTGAGATCGAGAAGATCGTCGTCGACACCCTGCACTTCAAGGGCAATTACCCGGACACCTGCTCAATCCAGGGCGCCTTCGTGAAGGGTGGCACCGACAGCCAGATCGAAACCCAATCGCTGTTCTGGCGCGAACTGCTGCCGGCGCAGAAACTGGAAATGCACGCCGAACACACCTTCGCCGAGCAGATCAAGGCACTCGGGCCGATTACCCATATCCGCCTGAACGTGTTCCCGGATGGCGGTGTAAGCCGCCTGCGGGTGTTGGGCAAAGTCTCGAAGTAAGCGCTGAACCCCTGTGGCGAGCGGGCTTGCCCGCGTTGGGCCGCGAAGCGGCCCCAAAAGATAGGCCTGCTACGCAGCCCAACGGGAGCAAGCTCCCTCGCCACAAACAGCAGAACTAACAACACAGCATTCGGAAAAGAAGACAGCCATGCGCACACTGATGATCGAACCCCTGACCAAAGAAGCCTTCGCCCCGTTCGGAGACGTTATCGAAACCGACGGCAGCGATCACTTCATGATCAACAACGGGTCGACCATGCGCTTTCACAAGCTGGCAACGGTAGAAACCGCACAGCCTGAAGACAACGCGATCATCAGCATCTTCCGCGCCGACGCGCTGCAGATGCCGTTGACCGTGTGCATGCTGGAGAGACACCCGCTGGGCAGCCAGGCTTTCATTCCGCTGCTCGGCAACCCCTTTCTGATCGTGGTCGCGCCACTTGGCGATGCACCTGTATCGGGCTTGGTCCGCGCCTTCGTTACCAACGGCAGGCAGGGCATTAATTACCATCGCGGCGTCTGGCACCACCCGGTGCTGACGATCGAAAAGCGGGATGACTTCCTGGTGGTTGATCGCAGTGGCACAGGCAATAACTGCGATGAGCATTTTTTTGAAGAGGATGAGCGGTTGATCCTCGCCCCCCACCAATAAGAGAAGGCCGGATCACCCGACAACAAGGGTGACAGGCGAGAGGTAAAGACTGTGGAAGCACATTTGATGGAATGGCTGAACCTGAGCGTGCGCTGGGTTCACATGATCACTGGCGTCGCGTGGATCGGCGCTTCCTTCTATTTTGTCTGGCTGGAAAACAACCTTAATCGCGTCAACCCCAAGAGCGGCCTGGCCGGTGACTTGTGGGCGATCCACGGTGGCGGTATCTACCACCTGGAAAAATACAAACTGGCCCCCCCGACCATGCCGGACAACCTGCACTGGTTCAAATGGGAAGCCTATTTCACCTGGATGTCGGGCATTGCGCTGCTGTGCGTCGTGTTTTACTGGAACCCCACGCTGTACCTGCTGGCTCCGGGCAGCAGCCTCAGTGGCCCGGAAGGCGTATTGCTGGGCCTTGGCTCGTTGCTCGCCGGCTGGTTCATCTACTCCTTCCTCTGCGACTCGGCCCTGGGCAAGCGCCCTGCCCTGCTCGGCCTGATCCTGTTCGTGCTGCTGATTGCTGCTGCGTATGGCTTCAGCAAAGTGTTCAGCGGCCGTGGCGCCTACCTGCATGTGGGTGCGGTGATCGGCACCATCATGGTCGGTAACGTGTTCCGCATCATCATGCCGGCCCAGCGTGCGCTGGTGGCAGCGATCGCGGAAAACCGCACCCCCGATCCGGCACTGCCGGCCAAAGGCTTGTTGCGTTCACGTCACAACAACTACTTCACCTTGCCGGTGCTGTTCATCATGATCAGCAACCACTTCCCGAGCACCTACGGCAGCCAATACAACTGGCTGATCCTGGCGGGTATCGCGGTGGCGGCAGTGTTGGTGCGGCATTACTTCAACACCCGCCACAACAGCCAGAAGTATGCGTGGACCTTGCCGGTAGGCGCGTTGGCGATGATTTGCCTGGCGTACGTGACCGGGCCCAAACCTGTTGCAACTGCACCGGAAGTGGCGAAGGCGCCAGCGGCCATCGAATATCAGCCGTTGCCGGAAACTGCGCTGGGCGGTGGCCTGAAACCTGCCGCGCCTGCTGCACCTGCCGAACCGGCTGCCGCCCCCGCCGCGCCCGCACAGGCCACGATTGATTTCGACAAGGTCCATGGGGTGATCCAGGAACGCTGCGCCGTGTGCCATTCGGCCAAGCCGACCAGCCCGCTGTTCAGCACCGCACCGGCCGGGGTGATGTTCGACACCCCGGCGCAGATCCAGCAGCAGGCCGCGCGCATTCAGGCGCAGGCCGTGGCGAGCCAGATCATGCCACTGGGCAACATCACCCAGATGACCCAGCAGGAGCGCGATTTGATTGGCACCTGGATCAACCAGGGGGCGCGTACCAATTAACTGATTCACAGAGATCCAGTGTGGGAGGGGGCTTGCCCCCGATTGCTGTAGTTCAGTCAATGATGTTTTGAATCACACACCGCTATCGGGAGCAAGCCCCCTCCCACATTTGGGCCTGCAGTGTTTTGAAGATCGAGTTACACCCGGCAATTGAATGCCAAACAACACAACAATAAAAAAGATTCGAGGTGTTGCATGACCGAGTTAGTCGAACCGCAGATTCCTGCCGCCCCTGCCATGGAGCGGCTGCCCCTCTTGCAACTGATTCTGGTAGGCCTGCAACACGTCTTGCTGATGTACGGCGGCGCCGTCGCCGTGCCCCTTATCATTGGCCAGGCCGCCGGCCTGAGCCGTGAAGAAATCGCCTTTCTGATCAACGCCGACCTGCTGGTGGCTGGCATCGCTACCATGGTGCAGTCGTTCGGCATCGGCCCGGTAGGCATTCGTATGCCGGTGATGATGGGCGCCAGTTTCGCCGCCGTCGGCAGCATGGTCGCCATGGCGGGCATGCCCGGCATCGGCTTGCAAGGCATCTTCGGTGCGACCATCGCCGCCGGGTTCTTCGGCATGCTGATCGCGCCGTTCATGTCCAAGGTCGTGCGCTTTTTCCCGCCACTGGTGACCGGCACGGTGATCACTGCGATCGGTCTGTCGCTGTTTCCGGTGGCCGTGAACTGGGCCGGTGGCGGCAGCGCCGCGGCGACCTTCGGCTCGCCGATTTACCTGGCGATTGCCGCGCTGGTGCTGGCCACCATTTTGCTGATCAACCGTTTCATGCGCGGCTTCTGGGTGAATATTTCGGTGCTGATCGGCATGGGCCTGGGCTATGCCCTGTGCGGCGCCATCGGCATGGTCGACCTCAGCGGCCTCGCCCAGGCGCCGTGGGTGCAGGTGGTGACGCCGCTGCATTTCGGCATGCCTAAGTTCGAGTTGGCGCCGATCCTGTCCATGTGCCTGGTGGTGGTGATCATCTTCGTCGAGTCCACCGGGATGTTCCTCGCGCTGGGCAAAATCACCGGCCAGGAAGTCTCGCCCAAGATGCTGCGCCGAGGCTTGCTGTGTGATGCCGGCGCCTCGTTCTTCGCCGGCTTCTTCAACACCTTTACCCACTCTTCGTTCGCGCAGAACATCGGCCTGGTGCAGATGACCGGCGTGCGTTGCCGCTCGGTGACGATCATGGCCGGGGCCTTTCTGATCGTGCTCAGCCTGCTGCCAAAGGCCGCGTACCTGGTGGCGTCGATTCCCCCGGCGGTGCTCGGCGGCGCAGCGATTGCCATGTTCGGCATGGTCGCGGCCACGGGCATCAAGATCCTCCAGGAAGCCGACATCGCTGACCGTCGCAACCAACTGCTGGTGGCGGTGAGCATCGGCATGGGCCTGATCCCGGTGGTGCGCCCGGAGTTCTTCGCGCAGTTGCCATTGTGGATGAGCCCGATTACCCATAGCGGGATCGCCATGGCGACCCTCAGCGCGTTGTCGCTGAACATTCTGTTCAACATTCTCGGCGGTGCTGAGCGCCCCGCCGTCGCCCACACGCATTGATTCCTTTGTTAGTAAAACAATAACAAGACAGGGAACACTCGCATGCACACCCTTCATCCGGGGCCGGCCACACGCCGTGCCCCATTCTCGCCCCACGCGCTCTGTAACAGCGCACTTGAGCCAAGGCTTCGGAGCCAGTATTCTCCGCGCCCGCTCGAATCGACTCAAAAAAAAACAGCGAATGTAAAAGCTGACTGCAAGGCCAACTTATCCCGGCCTTATGTCTGCTGCCAAAGTGCGCAAATGTCCTCTGAATTCGACTGCATCCGTTGCAGCCGACGGGGATTTTTTGGCTTTTTAAACACCTTGGCGCAGCTCTTGCTAAAAGCATCAAAGCTGACCGAACAGACGATTTTTGCAGCGAACCAAAAGACGCCACACCAGAGCGTCTGCGTAGAAGAAAAACCATAAAACTTTAACTCGGGAGCAACCGAATGAAACCTATGTTCAAAGGCCTGATGCTGGCGGGATCCCTGCTGGCCGGTGGCCAAGCCGTGGCCGGTGACCTGTTGCAGTGGCAGAACAACAGCCTGACTTACTTGTGGGGCAAGAGCTTTACCGTTAACCCGCAGATCCAGCAAACCGTCACGTTCGAACATGCCGACGCCTGGAAGTACGGCGACAACTTCTTCTTCCTCGACCGTATCTTTTATAACGGCAAGGAAGACGGCAACGTCGGCCCGAATACTTACTACGGCGAGTTCAGCCCGCGCTTGTCGTTTGGCAAGATTCTGGACAAGGATTTGTCACTCGGCCCGATCAAGGATGTGCTGTTGGCCTTCACTTACGAGTTCGGCGAAGGCGATAACGAGTCGTACTTGCTGGGCCCGGCCTTCGATTTGAACATCCCGGGTTTCGATTACTTCCAGCTGAACTTCTACCAGCGCCAGACCGAGGGCAATCGCCCGGGTGACGGTGTGTGGCAGATCACCCCGGTGTGGTCGTACACCATCCCCGTGGGCAGCTCCGACATCCTGATCGACGGTTTCATGGACTGGGTAACCGACAACGACAAGAACGCGCGTGGCACTTACCACGCCAACCTGCACTTCAACCCACAGGTTAAATATGACCTGGGCAAGGCGCTGCACTGGGGCGACAAGCAACTGTATGTGGGCTTTGAGTACGACTACTGGAAGAACAAGTACGGCATCGAAGATACCGGTGCATTCAAGACCACCCAGGACACGGCGAGCTTCCTGGTCAAGTACCACTTCTGATTGATCAGCACATAGTCAATGTG